>CALMSR010000038.1 GCA_937872465.1 uncultured Paracoccaceae bacterium | reverse complement strand
ACCAAACCGCCCGCATATCCCTTCATCTCAATCAATCACGTCAAAGAGCGCCAGAGAAACGACAGCACATCGCGCCTAACTTGAGCGCAACCCGCTGCCCGTGCCTCCGAAACCCCGCGCTCCGGCCTTGCCGTCCGCGGTGAGCCGTTTCTTTACCGGAGGCCATCGGCAGCGCGCAAGCGAAAAAACGCGCTTCGTGACAGATTTCTTTCAGCCGAGCGCCGGGCGCCGGGCCCTGCGCCGCCGGCCGCGCAGCGCGCGCCATCCGAGCAGCGCCGCGACCCCGGCGGCATAGAGCAGCGGCTCGAGTGGCCAGGCCTTGACCAGCCAGACGAAATGGATCGCCGCCAGGGCCGTCGCGGGATAGGCCAGCCGGTGCAGGCGCCGCCAGGCCACCGGCCCCATGCGCCGCAGCGCCGCGTCGCGCGAGGTCCAGGCCAGCGGCACCAGCATCAGGAAGGCCGCCATGCCGAGGATGATATAGGGCCGCTTGGTGAGATCCGCGACGATGCGCGGCCAGTCGAACTGCCGGTCGAGCCCCAGCCAGACCGCCAGATGCAGGCAGGCGTAGGAAAACGCCATGAGCCCGAGCATGCGGCGGAACCGCAGCAAGTTGATGCCGGCGATCTCGCGCAGGGGCGTCACGCAGAGCGCCGCGATCAGGAACTGCAGCGCGATCAGCCCGTATTCGTGCTCGAGCGCCTTGACCGGATCGGCCCCGAGGCGGCCCTGCAGGCCGTTCCAGAAATACCAGGCCGCCGGCAGCGCGCCCAGCCAGTAGAAGGGCCAGACCGGCAGACGGCGCAAAGCCGCATTCAGCCAATCGCGCATGCGCCGCATCCCTAGTGGAACTTCCTCAGGTCCATGCCGGCATAGAGCCCGGCCACCTCGTCGGCATAGCCGTTGAACATCTCGGTGTCGCGCTGCGGCGAGAGCAGGCTGCCGCCGATCACCCGCTCGGTGGCCTGGCTCCAGCGCGGATGGTCGACCTCCGGATTCACGTTGGAATAGAAGCCGTATTCCCGCGGGTTCTGGATGTTCCAGGTGGTCGGCGGCTGTTTGTCGGTCAGGGTGATGCGCACGATCGACTTGATCGACTTGTAGCCGTATTTCCACGGCACCACGAGCCGGATCGGCGCGCCGTTCTGGTTCGGCAGGGCCTCGCCATAGAGCCCGGTGGCGAGGATGGTCAGGGGATGCATCGCCTCGTCGAGCCTGAGCCCCTCCACATAGGGCCAGTCGAGCACCTGGAAGATCCCGCTCTGCCCCGGCATCTCCTCGGGCCGCACCAGCGTCTCGAAGGCGACGTATCTCGCGCCCGGGGCGGGCTCGGCACGCTTCAGCACGCCTCCCAGCGGCACGCCCAGCCAGGGGATCACCATCGACCAGCCCTCGACGCAGCGCAGCCGGTAGATGCGCTCCTCCACCGTCCGCGGCCCGACCAGGTCCTCGAACGCATAGGTGCCCGGCCGGGCGACCATGCCGTCGATCACCACCGACCAGGGCGAGGTGGTCAGCCGGCCCGCATGCTTCGCGGGATCGGATTTGCCGGTGCCGAATTCGTAGAAATTGTTGTAGGTCGTGACATATTCATAGGCGGTCGGCGGCGCGTCGGTGGAATAGCGCGCCGCCGAGGCCCGGCGGGCGGTCGCGGGCAGGAGTCCCGCCGCCGCGAGTCCGGCCGCCCCCCGCATCAGGCTGCGCCGGTCGAGCCAGGCCGATTTCGGGGTGATCTCGGATTCGCCGAACTTCGGCTTCTCGCGCACATGCATCGCTGTCTCCCGGCGCTGGTGATCCTTCGCGGCACCTCTCGGGCCACGCCCTCCCTTCGTCGGAAATAGGCTGCTCGCGACATGCAGCCGATCACGATCGCGTTTGTCCCGCGGCGGGACAAGGGGGCTCGGGCGGGCGTGACCTTACGATTTCCCGGATTGCAGCTTGGACCGGCCGCCGGGCTTGTCAAGCCGGTGCCGCGGTTCGCGTCATTGATGCCCCGTGCCCGCCGGGCTAGCCTTGCCCGGCCTGTCCCATGCCGACCGGGCGCCGGGACCATGGCCTGCCATCGCGACTTCCGGACGGGGGATACCATCATGAACCGCAGAAACCTCGGGGCGATCCTGCTGGCCGGCGTCGCGGCGATCGCGCTTTCGGCCTGTGCGCGCGCGCCGCAGAACCCGAGCATCCGCGAGGTGGTCGATTCCAATGCCGCCTTCACCACGCTGGCGCGCGCCCTGACCGCCGCCGGGGCCCCGTCGCTCGACGATGCCGGCCCCGTCACCGTCTTCGCGCCGCGCAACTCCGCCTTCGACGCGCTGCCCGAGGGCGCGCTCGACAGGCTGATGCAGCCGCAGAACCGCGGCGAACTGACCCGGCTGCTGCAGCTGCACGTGGTCCCCGGAACCTATGCCACCGCGGATCTCAGCGGCCGCACCACGACGCTCACCACCCTGAGCGGGCTCGACATCGTCGTCGACGGCTTCGACGGCGTGAGGGTGGGCGGCGCCGACGTGGTCCAGCCCGACGTGATGGCGAGCAATGGCATCATCCAGGTGACCGACGGCGTGATCATGCCCCAGGGCCTCGTGCCCGGCGAAGCGCCATAGCCCGCCGGCAGCCGGCCGGGGATGCGCCCGTGATCGGCCCGACCGACATCGCCGCCGCCCATGCGCGCATCGCGCCGCCTGTGCGGCGGACGCCGGTGCCGGAGCTCGAGGCGGGAGCCCCCGGCCTGGGACATCCGCTCGCCCCAAGCTCGACCTGCTGCAGGTGACCGGCAGCTTCAAGGCCCGCGGCACCCTCGACGCCCTGCCCGCGCGCTAATGCCCCGGTCTCGGCACGCTGCCGGTCTCGGTGGGCGGCGACGGGCGAGCGGGTCGCCGTGCTCGCCTGCGGCGGCAAGGCCGCCCCCCGGCTGCTTCCTCGCCCGGGGGGGGCCGGGGTCCCGTTCCGGGCGGCCCGCGGGGCCGTCACCGCAGGAGGCCGGGAAAGATGCGGTCGATCCGCTCCTGCCGGATCCGCTCGCCGACGAGGCAGTCGACCGGCTCCGCCCCGGCCGCAGGCAGGATTCGCGCCGGCGGCATATGGCCGCCGATCTCGAGGATGAGCTTGCGCCGGATCGCCGGGGCCAGCTCCTCGCCGCTGCGCGCCGCGAGCAGAAAGGCGCCGAAGCCGCCGATGACGCAATCCGCGTAATAGCGGTCGATGTCGCGGAAGCTCGCCGAGGGCGCGACGAGCACCGGCAGGCCATTGACCACGATCCCCTCCGCCACCACCCGGTCGCGCGCCTCCGTCACCGGCGGCCCGAGATTGTTGGGACCGTCGCCCGAGACGTCGATGGCGCGCCGGTCCGTGGCGAAGGGACCGCGGTCGATCAGCCGCCGGGCGAAGTCCAGCGCCCGCGAGATCGAGGTGCCGAGGCTCGAGCGCACCGGCAGCGCCTCGATCGCCGCGGCGAAACCCGCCGCCGCCTCGGGGCCGTCGATCAGGGCCCAGGGCAGAATGGAGTCACGATGCACCTGCCCGCCCCATTCGAAATAGGCGAGCGCGATCCGCCCCTCCGGCCCGGCCCGCACCGCTCGCAGCAGGTCGGCGTGCCGAAGCGCGCGGGCATAACCGCCGCGCTGGATGGCCAGTTCCACCCCGTCCACCGAAGCCGAGGCATCCACCGCCAGCACGATCGCCGCATCGACCGCCGTCGCCGCCGCGGCATTGCCCGGCGCTCCTGCGGCCAGGAGCGCCAGCACGCGCAGGATCCGCATCTCCGCCTCCCCGCGCGCAAGCATACACCGAAACCGCCGGCCCCGCCAAACCGCCGCGGCCGGCAGCCTCAGGGCGCCGGGGCCAGCCGGTGGAACTGATGCGTGAAGACCGCCACGCCGAGGATCGGCACGAGCAGGTTCAGGACCGGCACGCTCAGGGGCACTGCCATGGCGGTGCCCGCCAGCCAGATCCGCCCGGCATTGGCCCGCCGCAGCCGCGCCGCCCCCTCCGGCCCGAGCCGCCGCATGGCGACCAGCTGGAAATACTCCCGCCCCAGCAGGAAGCCGTTGATCAGCCAGAAGACGAAGGGTGCCACCGGCGGCAGCAGGAGATAGACCACGAGCGCCGCGAGATTGACCGCCACCACCAGCGCGAAGAACCGCAGGGCGTCGCCGATCTGCGCCGACAGCCCCGGCCCGGCGGCCGGCGCGAGGCCCGGGTAATGCTCGGCCTCCACCGCATCGGCCACCTCCTCGAGGAAGAAGCCCACCACCGCCGCGGCCGTGGGCACCATCAGCACCACCGAGAGCACGAGCATGAGCCCGAGCGCCGCGAGGGAGGCAAGATCGTCGAGAAAGCGCACCGGCCCGATCCAGGGCAGCGCGACGCTCTCGGGCAGGATCCAGCCGAGCCCCGTCATCACCGCCCAGAAGACCAGCGCGAGCCCGGCCACCGTGATCGCCAGCGCCTTGAGCAGCACGCCCAGGAAGCGCGGATCGCGCAGCTGCGCGACCGCCCGGCCGAAATCCGCGATCAGGCTCATGCGCCGAGCCAGCGCACCCGCGATTCGGGCTCCGGCCGCGGCCGCTCGGGCGGCGACGCGTCGCAATGGCCGATATAGACGAAGCCGGCGATCCATTCCTCGGGACCGAGCCCCAGCGCCGCCTCCACGAGCCCGCGGTCATAGGCCGGCCAGCCCGTCAGCCAGCTCGCCCCCCAGCCCTCGGCCAGCGCCGCGTTCACGAGGCTCAGCGCCGCCGCCCCCGCCGAGAGGGTCTGCTCGATGACCGGGATCTTCTCGCTCGGCTGCGGCGAGGCCACCACCGCCACCGCCATGGGCGCCTGCTCGAAGGCGAGCGCGCCCTTGTCGGCGTCCTGCCCGGTCTCGGCCGCCCGCGCCCGGATCCGCGCGGCGAAGCCCGCCAGCGCCGCGCCCTCCAGGACCAGGAAGCGCCAGGGCGCGAGCTTGCCGTGGTCCGGCACCCGCATCGCCGCCGTCAGCATGCGCATCAGCGCCGCGCGCTCCGGCGCCGGCCCGTGCAGGAGCTTCGCCGGGCAGGACCGCCGCGTCAGCAGGAACTCGGTGACTTCGGGACGGCGCATCGGCGGGGCTCCTCTTGGCGGACCCGCGCGACATGTTCGCCCCCCGCCCCGCCGTCAAGCCCCGGCCCGCCTATTCCCGCCCGAGCAGCCGGTCGGCGACGAAATTCGCGACCCGCCCGCCGCGAAAGGCGGCACTCAGCGCCTCGGGGTCGTACTCCGCCGCGATCCAGTCGCGGAACGACTGCGGGCGCGCCGCATCCGCTGCGGCATAGGCGTCGAGCATGAAGCGCAACACGCCCGTGCGCGCGCCTTCGAGATGCAGGTAGCGCCAGGAAAGCTGCTCGCGCGCCTCGGCCACCGGCGTCTCGGTCCGGAGCAGAAGATAGAGCGCCGAGGCGAAGCCCGCCCGGTCCGCACCCGACTTGCAATGCATCAGGAACGGCCGCTCGATCGCGGCGAAGATCGCGTCGAGCGCCATCACCTCCGCCGCGCTCGGCAGGTCGCGCGAGGTCATCTTGAGATCGATCAGCGTGATCCCCGCCGCGCGGCAGGCCTCACGCTCCAGCAGGTAGGAGCCGTATTGCGTCGCCCCGCGCAGGTTCAGGATCGAGCGGAACCCGCGCGCGGCCAGCCGTCGCACCATGGCCGGATCGGGCTGGTTGCCGCGCCAGACCCCGGGCGCCACCTCGTGCATGTTCCGCCAGGCCATGCGGATCAGCCCGTGGTCGAAGACCAGCATGTCGATATGGGCGTTGCGCCGACCACGCGGCGTCTCCATCGCGTCGATCCAGCCGTCCTTCCAGCGGCGCTGCCAGGCCTTCCAGGGCCCCTTGCGCTTCTTCACGCGCCCGTTCACGCGCCCGGCCCGGGATCGGACGAGACCCGGCAGGGCGCCGTCAGCGCGCCCAGCCGCCGCTTCTGCCGCCCCTCCGCGTCGAAATTCGCCGGCGCGAGCCATGCCTCCCAGGCGGGCCTCAGGCAGGCCCAGTCGCCGTCGGTCATGGCGAACCAGGCGGTGTCGCGGTTGCGTCCCTTGACCACCATGTGCTGGCGGAAGACGCCCTCGAAGGAAAACCCGAAGCGCTGCGCCGCCCGCCGGCTCGGCCCGTTCGCCGCGTCGCATTTCCACTCGAAGCGCCGGTAGCCGAGGCCGAAGACCTCCCGGGCGAAGAGAAAGACCATCTCCGAGGCCGCCCGCGTGCGCTGCATCGCGCGGGAGAGACAGATATGGCCGACCTCGATCGAGCCCGCCTCCGGGCTGATGCGCATCAGGCTCGCCACCCCGCCGGCAAGCCCGCTCGCCCGGTCGAGGAGCGCGAAGAACATCGGATCCTCCCGGCCCGCGACCTGCTCCAGCCATGCGCCATAGACGGCTGCGTCGGCGAAGGGCCCGTAGGGCAGCCAGGTCCAGATCGCGTCATCCGCCCGGTTGGCGGCATCGAGCGCGGCCCCGTGCCCGGCCGCCAGCGGCTCCAGCCGTACGTAGCGGCCCTCCAGCGCCCGCGCCGCGGGACGCGGCGGCGGCACCCAGCCCGACAGATCGCCCGACGGATCCTCCCTCATGGCCCCTTCTGGCACGTCCCCGGCCCGACCGGCAATCGCGATCTCTCCCACCGGCCGCAGGGGCCGCTTTCGATTGCATCGCAGGAGGTAATGACCCAATATCTTGGGGATGGACACGAGTGCCGCACAAGACCTCTCCAAAGCCCTCGAAGGCGCCCGCTTCGGCAGCCTGCTCGCGGATCCGCCCTGGCGCTTCGCCAACCGCACCGGCAAGGTGGCGCCCGAGCACCGACGCCTCTCGCGCTACGGAACCCTGACCCTCGACGAGATCTGCGCCCTGCCCGTCGCCGAGCACATGCAGGCGCCCGCGCATTGCTACCTCTGGGTGCCGAACGCGCTCCTGCCCGACGGCCTCGCGGTGCTCGCCGCCTGGGGCTTCGCCTACAAGGCCAATATCGTCTGGCACAAGATCCGCAAGGACGGCGGCTCGGACGGCCGCGGCGTCGGCTTCTATTTCCGCAACGTCACCGAGCTCCTGCTCTTCGGCACCCGCGGCGGCAACGCGCGCACCCTCGCGCCGGGCCGCCGCCAGGTGAACCTGCTCGCAAGCCGCAAGCGCGAGCATTCCCGCAAGCCCGACGAGCAATACGACCTCATCGAGAGCTGCTCCCGGGGCCCCTATCTCGAACTCTTCGGCCGCGGGTTGCGCGACGGCTGGACCGTCTGGGGCAACCAGGCCAGCGCCGACTACCGGCCCGACTGGGACACCTACGCCCACAATTCCGGCTCCGTCGCGGCGGAATAGCGGCCCGGCGATCGTCCCGTTGCCCGGTTCGGGAACTGCACCCGGCATTCCACGACAAAGCGCTGCTCCCTTGCCGCAAGACAGCGCCGACCCGCGCGGAGGGCAGCGGCCGGCCGAGGGGGAGGTCGCGAAGCGGCCCCGTCTTGCCGCAGGCACGCCTCCGGGGTGACGGGGTGTGCTGGCAGACGCCCGGGTGAAACGGTGAAGACATCCCGTCCGATGTCTCGTTAAGAAAGCGTTACCTCGCTTCCATTATCCATTCGAGTTCAAAGGCTTGCCTGAACGGGCACGCGTGCCCGCTTCGCGCCCCGCCGTCAGGTCTTCGCCACCACCCGCAGCCCCAGCTCCCGGAGCTGCTCGTTCGTCGGCTCCGACGGCGCGCCCATCATCAGGTCCTCGGCCCGCTGGTTCATCGGGAACATGATGACCTCGCGGATGTTCTCGGCGCCCGCCAGCAGCATCACGATCCGGTCGATGCCCGGCGCGATCCCGGCATGGGGCGGCGCGCCGTAGCGGAAGGCCGAGAGCATGCCGCCGAAATGCGCGTCCACGTAATGCCGGTCGTAGCCGACGATCCGGAAGGCCTCGTACATGATCTCCGGGCGATGGTTCCGCACCGCGCCCGAGGAGAGCTCGACCCCGTTGCAGACGATATCGTACTGATATCCCAGCACCTCCAGCGGGTCCTGCGCCCCCAGCGCCTCGAGCCCGCCCTGGGGCATCGAGAAGGGGTTGTGGCTGAAGTCGAGCCGGCCCGTTTCCGGATCGCGCTCGTACATCGGAAAATCGACGATCCAGGCGAAGTCGAAGCGATCCTCCACCGTCAGCCCCAGCTCGCGCCCGATCACGTTGCGCGCCCTGCCCGCGACCGGCTGGAAGTCCGAAGGCGCGCCGCCGAGGAAGAAGGCCGCGTCTCCCTCGCCCAGCCCCAGCTGCACCCGGATCGCCTCGGTGCGCTCCGGGCCAAGCGCCTTTGCGATTGGTCCTGCGGCCTCTACCTCCGAGTCTTCGACTTCCAACGCACCTTCTTTGGAAATTCGTTTGATCTCTCCGCCGGCTGGTCGCCAGAAAATGTACCCCATCCCCGGCAGGCCCTCGCCTTGCGCGAAGGCGTTCATCCGGTCGCAGAACTTGCGGCTGCCGCCCCCCGGCGCCGGGATGGCGCGGATCTCGTTGCCCTCCACCTCCAGGAGGCTCGCGAAGATCTTGAAGCCCGAGCCGGCGAAATGCTCGCTCACCACCTGCATCTCGATCGGGTTGCGCAGGTCGGGCTTGTCAGTGCCGTATTTCCGCATCGCGTCGCGATAGGCGATGCGCGGGAATTCCGCCGTCACCGGCCGCCCGCCGCCGAATTCCTCGAAGATGCCGCGCATCACCGGCTCGATGACGCCGAAGACATCCTCCTGGGTGGCGAAGCTCATCTCCATGTCGAGCTGGTAGAACTCGCCAGGGCTCCGGTCGGCGCGCGGATCCTCGTCGCGGAAGCAGGGCGCGATCTGGAAGTAGCGGTCGAACCCCGCCACCATGATCAGCTGCTTGAACTGCTGCGGCGCCTGGGGCAGCGCATAGACCTTGCCCGGATGCAGCCGGCTCGGCACCAGGAAGTCCCGCGCGCCCTCCGGGCTCGAGGCGGTCAGGATCGGCGTCTGGAACTCGGTGAAGCCCTGCGCCTCCATGCGGGCGCGCAGCGACCGGATCACCCTGCTGCGCAGCATGATATTGGCATGCAGCCCCTCGCGGCGCAGGTCGAGAAAGCGGTACTTGAGCCGCGTCTCCTCCGGGTAGTCCACCTCGCCGAAGACCGGCAGCGGCAGCTCCTCGGCCGCCCCGAGCACCTCGAGCGCCTCGATGAAGACCTCGATCTCGCCGGTGGGGATCTTGGGGTTCACCAGCTCCGGGTCGCGCGCCTTGACCACGCCGTCGATGCGGATCACCCATTCGGCCCGGACCTTCTCGACCTCGGCGAAGGCCGGGCTGTCGCTGTCGGCAAGCACCTGGGTGATGCCGTAATGGTCGCGCAGGTCGATGAAGAGCACGCCGCCATGGTCGCGCCTGCGATGCACCCAGCCCGAGAGGCGCACCCTGCTGCCCACATCCGCGCGCGTCAGCCCGGCACAGGTATGGCTCCGGTAGGCATGCATGGTCGCGTTCTCCGAAAGGCTTGCCGGCGGGCCGCGCCGGATTGCGCGCCGGGATACAGGCAAGCGTGCGGCCTGCGCAACCCCGCCCGCCGGCGGCGCCGTGGTGACCACATTTCGAGCCAATGTTCCCGGTACGACCGTCCCGCAGCAAAATGAGGGCATCGCCCGCCTGGGGGCGCTCCCGTGACGAACCTGTCCCATAGTGCTCCCATCCATTCCCGAGAAAGGATCGCACCATCAAACCGTGGGATGAAAAACCTAGGGCGCCAGCGCCGCCGCCGCCACGGCCGGCAGCAGCGGCCGCGCCTCGGCCGCGCCCATGCCGTTCCGGAGCCGCGGATCGTGGAGCATCCGCAGCAGCACCAGGTCGCGGGCGGCGAATCCCGCGGCCGGCACCGACGGGCCGAAGACGCTGCCCGGCCGGTCCAGCCTGCCCGGCAGCCCGAGGTTGGAGGCGAATTCGCGCGCCACGCACCGGGTCTGACGAGCGGCGTCGAGCGCGGTGTCGACATTGATCAGGATCACCCCCGGCCGCCCGCCCGCGGCGAATTCCAGCGCCGCGCAGCCGGATCCGCTCAGCGAGGAAGTGAGCCCCGCCACGAGCGATGCCGAGATTCCCGTCCCGACGAGTTGCGCCGCGAGCGAGGGGATGGCATCGGGCTCGATGAAGGTCACGAGGAAGGCCGAGCGCGCCCGGCCGGCATCGAGCGCGGTGAACATGCTCTCGTCCGAGAGCGCCACCGCGATCCCGGCCCCGCCGCTCAGGCTGTCGACCAGCCCGGCAACCAGCGCCGTCTCGCGCGAACTCGCCTCCGCCGTCGAGGGCGCGACATTGACGATCACCGGCGCGGCCAGGCGCGCCAGTCTCCCGGATCCGCCGAAGGCCAGGGTCTCGAATTCGGCGGCCAGCGTCGTGGCCGCCCCGGGATCGGCCGCGAGCACCGAGGCGCCGATCGCTGCCGGATCGCCGCTGCCCGTCCCGCCCGTCCCGGCGCAATTCGCCGCCAGAAACAGGGCCAGCCCCACCGCAATCCCGCCCGCCACCCGCATCGTCACTCCCCGCGCAACGCGTCCTCGGGTGGAAATCTAGACCGAACCCCGCCGCGGGCGCAGCAGAAAATGCCAGCGCGCCCGCCGCCGAAGCGGCTTCACCCCGGTGCGCGAGGCGACGACCGGGATCGCAACCGGATCCCCCGCAGGCTTGCCCTTGCGCCTGGCCGAGATCGCCGCCTTCCTCGCATCCGCCGGCGGCCTCGGGGCCGATCCGGGCCTCGGGTCGGGAAGATCGCCTCCGAAACCCGCCGTTCCCGGGACCGCCACCTCGCAGCGAGATGAGGGCTGCGCCCGCCCGTGCCTCCCGAGCGTTGCGACAATGAACGGTCCCATCCGATCTCCGGTCGGACGGATCGGACGACGACCGGTCCGAAACGGCAATTTCGAGGCGGTCCGCCGCGCGCCGGAGCGAGGCCGTCATCCGGCCTGTCTAGAGAGAATGCATTCAATATCAATTGGTTAAATAGCGTATCATCGTGAAACGCCCCCGGCCGGCGCCCCCAGGGCACGAGATCGGTCGCCGCGCCGGGACAAGTGCGATGTCAGCGGTCCGAAGCCGATCGGACGGAGATTGCCTCAGAACCGGCCGGTCGCCAGCCAGCGCGCACAATCGGGTCCGAGTTCCTCGATCGCGCGCGCCTCGTATTCGGCGACCTCCGCCGGGCTCAGCACCTCGCGCCAGCGCCCGTTGCTGCCGCGGTTGATGAAGCTCCGGGCACCGCCCACCATGGGCATCTCGGGAAACATCGCATCGGCCCTGGCCTTCATATGCGCAAAGCCCGCATGCCGCACCGCCCGCGCCATGGTCCCCTCGTCGAGCGCGATCCCGAGCCAGGCCGCGAGCGCCGCCATCCGGCCCTCCAGATCATCCGTCAGGTTCTGGTAGTTCAGCAGATAGACGTTCTCCCGGTGCCTCAGCGGCCACCAGCTGCGAACGTGCTCCCAGAACTGCCCCATGCTGCTCCGCCCCGCCATCCAGGCGCGATAATATTCGTGCACGTCCGCCGAAGGCCGGCGGATCTCCGGCGTCCCCGCGGGGCGCACCGCGTTCAGGGCGTCGAAGAGCGCGTCCTCCGACTTGAAGAGATGGTTGTGCTCGCTCCAGGCCACGTCCCGCCCGTCCCGCGCCACGTAGATGTATTTCGCACGCGGCGAGATCGGCAGGGCATAGGCCGGAAGATGCGACTTCATCACCCGGCGATGCGTCTGCGCCTCGACCGCCTCCATCCTGCCCTCACGGTAAAGGGTGAAGTCGATCCAGCGGCAGATGTTGCCGACCCGCGGCGCCTCGGGCGCGCCGTGGATCAGCTGCACCAGGATCGCCAGCGTCCAGGTCGTGCCGGCCTTGGCCGGCGAGGCCACGACGATGTCGCCGTCACGGAAGCGGAACGCCTTCCATGCGGTCGAATCGCATTGCGCGTCGATATAGTCCCGCTCGGCGATCGCCTCGGCTTCGGTTCCTCCCACGCTCGCCTCCCCTGCCCGCTGCCGGGCCTCACCCCCGCATCCGCGCGCCCTCCGGATCGAAGGGCGGCTCGAGCGCGATCAGCGCCGGCCGGCGCCGCCCGAGGATCTCCACCTCGAAGAGCCCCGGCTCGGTACGCCCCGCCAGCGCCGCCGGCACATAGCCCTGCGCCAGCGACAGCCCGACGTGATGCCCGTAGCCGCCCGAGGTCACCCAGCCCACCACCCGCCAGTCGCCGTCCACCCGTCCGTCGGGCTTTGGCGTCGCAGCACCGCTCGCATCGAAGCGCGGCGCGCCATAGCCGTGCGGCGGCGCGATACTGCCGAAATCCTCGGCCACCCGGGCCCAGACCGGCTCGTCGGCCATCACGTCGGCGTCCACGGTGTCGATCACGAGGCTGACCCGCCGCAGCCGCGGCCCCGCCTCCCGCTCCCGCGCCGCCGCCGCGCGCCCGATGAACCCGGGCTTGCGCAGGTCGACGAAGCGCTCCATCGCCCCCTCCTCGGCGCCGTAGATCGGCCGAAGCTCGGCGAACCATGTGGGCCAGTTCTTCTCCAGCCGCATGGAGAGCAGCGCCCGCATCCCGAAATCCGCCAGCCCGAGCGGCGCGCCCGCCGCCTTCACCGCCATGTAGAGCGTCCGCAGGTAGCAGGGCTCCACCCAGATCTCGTAGCCCAGATCCCCGGTATAGCTGATCCGGTTGACCAGCGCCGGGCAGCCGGCCACGTCCATGGCGCGGTGATCCATGAAGCGGAACGCTGCCCCCGAGACATCCGCGTCCACCAGCGCCGCCAGCAGCTCGCGCGACCGCGGCCCGGCGATCATCAGCCCCATCAGCCGCTGTCCCAGCCGCTCGATCCGCGCCGACCCGTCCTCCGGCAGATGTCGCTCGAACCAGCGCATGTGGTAGATCTGCGCCCCCGAGGACCCCCAGATCACGAAGCGGTCGGGGCCCGAATGCGCCACGGTGAAATCGCCGATCAGCTTGCCGGCCTCGTTCAGCATCGGGCTCAGCGCCAGCCGTCCGACCCGCGGCATCGAGTTGGTCAGCAGATGGTTGAGCCAGGCCTCCGCTCCCGGCCCGGTCACAACGTATTTGGCGAAATTGGCGATCTCGGTCACGCCGACACGCTCGCGCACCGCACGAACCTCCGCCGCCACTTGGCTGAAATCGTTGGACCGGTGGAAGGAAAGCTCGTCCCGCGGCGCCTCGCCCTGCGGCGCGAACCAGAGCGGCACCTCCAGCCCCCAGGTCACGCCCATGACCGCATTGTTGTCGCGCGTCATCACGTCGTAGAGCGGCGTCGTCTGGGCGGGGCGCGCCGCCGGCAACTCCTCGTTGGGGAAGCGGATCGAGAAGCGCCGCGAGTAGTTCTCCCGCACCTTGGCGTTGGTGTAGCGCAGGGTGGTCCAGTCGCCGAACCGCGCCACGTCCATGCCGAAGACGTCGTGGCCGGGATCGCCCTCGGTCATCCAGTTCGCCAGCGCGAGGCCCACCCCGCCGCCCTGGCTGAAGCCCGCCATCACCGCGCAGGCGGTCCAGAAGTTGGTCAGCCCCTGCACCGGCCCGACCAGCGGGTTGCCGTCGGGGGCGAAGGTGAAGGGGCCGTTGATCACCTGCTTGATGCCGGCGTTCTCCAGCGCCGGGAAATGCCGGAACCCGACCTCGAGGCTCGGCGCGATGCGGTCGAGATCGGGCGCCAGCAGCTCGTGGCCGAAGTCCCAGGGCGTCGCCAGCGGCGACCAGGGCACCGCCGCCTTCTCGTAGGTGCCGAGCAGGATGCCGTCGCGCTCCTGGCGGGTGTAGATCTCGCCCTTGAAGTCGATCACGCCCACCAGCTCGCGCCCGGTGGTGCGGTTGTATTCCACCACCTCCGGCATCGGCTCGGTCAGCAGGTACATGTGCTCCATGGCGAGCACCGGCAATTCGAGCCCCGCCATGCGCCCGACCTCGCGCGCCCACAAGCCACCGGCGTTCACCACATGCTCGGCGCGCAGGGTTCCGGCCTCGGTGACCACGTTCCACATGCCGTCGGAGGCTTGCGTCAGCTCGACCACGCGGTTGCGCAGCACGATCTCCGCGCCCAGCTTCTGCGCCGCCTTCGCGTAGGCATGGGTCGTGCCCGAGGGATCGAGATGGCCCTCCACCGGATCCCAGAGCGCGCCGACGAAGTTCGTCTCGTCCATCAGCGGGAACATCGCCCGGGCTTCCGAGGGCGTGATGATCTCGGTTTCCATGCCGAGGCAGCGGCCCTTGGCATGGGTGAGCCGCAGGAAGTCCATGCGCTCGGCGCTGTCGGCCATCATCACGCCGCCGGTCAGGTGCAGCCCGCAGGACTGACCCGACAATTCCTCCAACTCGCGGTAGAGCGAGACGGTATAGGCCTGCAGCTTGGCCACGTTGGGATCGCCGTTCAGGGTATGGAACCCGCCCGCCGCATGCCAGGACGAGCCGCTGGTCAGCTCCGAGCGCTCGATCAGCATCACGTCGCTCCAGCCGGCACGTGCCAGATGGTAGAGCACCGAGCACCCGACCACCCCACCCCCGATGACGACGACCCGTGCCTCGCTCCGCATCCCTCGCCCCTCAGTCTCCGAGCAGCGCCGCGACCAGATCCGACTCCGGATCGGTCAGCGGATCGATCACGCTGAAATGATGGTGCCCGGCCGCGATCGTCTGCGCCATCTCGGCCCCGAGCCCGGTCCAGACATTGGCGAGCAGCGTCGTCTGCCGCACGAATTCCGGCCGCTCCGCGTCGCCGACCCAGGCATGCACCGACACGCCCGGCAAGGGCCAGAGCAGCGCCGGGCTCTCCGCCGCCGCCTGCGCCCGGTCAAGCCGGAGCGCCGAGTTCAGCTTCGTCGCCAGCAGCGGCCGCAGGTCGTGCAGGCCGCTGATCGAGACCACCCGCCGGAGCCGCTCCAGCACCTCGCCGGTCAGGCTGCTGTCGGCGCAGACCTGCCGCGTCACCAGATGCCCGCCTGCCGAATGCCCTGCCAGCACGATCGGCCCCGCGACCAGATCGGCCGCCCGCAGGACCGCCGCCCCGATGCTGCGGGTGATCGCGGCGATCCGCACCTCCGGCGCCAGGGCATATCCCGGCATCGCCACCGCCCAGCCGCGCGCCAGCGCACCCGCGGCGTAGTGCGACCAGGCGCCGCGGTCGAACTCGCACCAATAGCCGCCATGCACGAAGATCACGAGCCCCTCGGGCCGGCCCTCGGGCAGGAAGAGGTCGATCCGGTCGCGTGGATGGCGGCCGTAGGCGATGCCCTCTCGCAGGCGGCCCGGCGCGAAGGCCGCCCGATAGCGCCGCGGCGCCTCGAGGTCGGGCCAGTCCGCGCCGCCGGGGATGTGCGCGCCGTTGGCATAGGCGTCATCCCAGTCGGCGATCATCAGAAGGCCTTGAAGGTCAGCGTGGTCAGGCTGCGGTCCACATGCGGGATGTCGCGGATGCGCTCGTTGACGAAATGGCCGATGTCCTGGCCCTCGGGGATATAGACCTTCATCAGGAGGTCGTATTCGCCGGAGGTCGAATAGAGCTCCGAGACGAATTCCCGGTCATAGATCGCATCGGCCACCTCGTAGGTGCGGCCGGGGCTGCAACGCAGCTGGACGAACACGCAGATCAAGATCTTCCCTCCGGTTTTCGCCACAGTGCCGCGCCGCGGGTCGCCATGCAATGCGCATCCCGCCGGCGGCCGGGACCCGGCCCCCTCGCGGCCCTTCCGAAACCCCTCCCCTGCCTGGCGCGTGCATCGGCCCGCGGCGCCGTCGCGCTTGCCGGGCGCCACCTCCCGGCCTAGGCTCGCCGCCGACCCCGGAGGCCTAGATGCCCGAGACGAACGCGCCCGAAACCGCCCGCGCCAGGCCGACCGCCTTCGCCTGGAACGACCCCTTCGCCCTGGAGGACCAACTCACCGCCGAGGAGCGCATGATCCGCGACGCCGCCCGCGCCTATGCCCAGGACCGGCTGGCGAGCCGGGTGAGGGAGGCGAACCGGACGGAAAGGTTCGACCGCGACATCATGACGGAACTGGGGGAAATGGGCCTGCTCGGTGCCACGATCCCCGAGGAATTCGGCGGCGCCGGCGCCGGCTATGTCGCCTATGGCCTGATCGCGCGGGAGATCGAGCGCGTCGACAGCGGCTATCGCTCGGCCATGTCGGTCCAGTCGTCGCTGGTGATGCACCCGATCTTCGCCTATGGCACCGACGAGCAGCGCGCCCGCTATCTGCCCGGGCTCGCCGGCGGCACCTCGATCGGCGCCTTCGGCCTGACCGAGCCCGACGCCGGCTCCGACCCCGGCGCCATGACCACCCGCGCCCGTCCCGCGGACGGCGGCTATGTCCTCACCGGCACCAAAACCTGGATCACCAACGCGCCCGTCGCCGACGTGCTGATCGTCTGGGCGAAATCCGAATCCCACGGCGGCAGGATCCGCGGCTTCATTCTCGAACGCGGCATGAAGGGCCTGCAAACACCGAAGATCGAAGGGAAGTTCTCCCTGCGCGCCTCGACCACCGGCATGATCGTCATGGAGGAGGTCTTCGTCCCCGAGAGCGGCCTGCTGCCCCATGCCGAAGGCCTCGCCGGCCCCTTCGGCTGCCTAAACCGCGCCCGCTACGGCATCGCCTGGGGCGTCATGGGCGCCGCCGAATTCTGCTGGCATGCGGCGCGGGCCTATACGCTCGACCGCAGGCAGTTCGGCCGGCCGCTGGCCCAGACGCAGCTCGTCCAGCGCAAGCTCGCCGACATGCAGACCGAGATCGCGCTCGGACTGCAGGGCGCGCTCCGCCTCGGCCGCCTCTTCGACGAGGGCCGCGCCGCGCCGGAGCTGATCAGCCTCTGCAAGCGCAACAATTGCGGCAAGGCGCTCGACATCGCGCGGATCTCCCGCGACATGCACGGCGGCAACGGCATCTCGGACGAATACGGCGTCATCCGGCACGTGATGAACCTCGAGGCGGTGAACACCTACGAGGGCACCCACGACATCCACGCGCTGATCCTCGGCCGGGCCCAGACCGGGCTGCAGGCGTTCTTCTGAAGCCGGCCCCTTGCCGCGAGGAGCGCATGGACCATCGCAGGAAGCCCATCGTCGCGCCTTGCCGCCAAGGGAGCATCGCCGGGCGCAGGCGTCGGTCCGACCAAGGCGCGGGCTGCAGGCGCGTTCGCTCGCAGGCCGTCACCGCGCGCGGGGATCTCGACCTGGAGCCGACGGTCGATTTCGGCAGGATGCGCGGCAAGCACCATTCGACGGTCGCGCGCCCCTCGGGCGAGCCCGCGGGAACGGGCCGGGGCTGAGCTTGGCGCCCGTCCGCGCCCCGGGCCGGGAGGGCCGCCCTTGGACCTGACCCTCCTCGTCTTCCTGCTCGTCTATCTCGCGATGGGACTGGGGCATCTGCCGGGCTTCAACGTCGACCGCACGGGGGCGGCGATCGTCGGGGCGCTGGTGCTGATGGCGGCGGGACGGATCACGCCCGCCGACGCCTGGATGGCGATCGACTACCGGACCATCGGAATGCTCTTCGGGCTGATGGTGGTCTCCTCGGCCTTCGCCGTTTCCGGGTTCTACGACTGGACGGCCCGGCGGGTGGGCGCGCTCGAGGTCAGCCCGCCGGCGCTGCTCGCGATCCTCGTCCTCGTTTCCGGCGGGCTCTCGGCGCTTCTCACCAACGATGTCGTCGTGGTCGCCATGACGCCGCTGCTCGTCTCGATCACCCTGGCGCGCGGGCTCAACCCGGTGCCGTTCCTGCTCGCCTTCTGCTTCGCCGCCAATACCGGCTCGGCCGCCACGATCATCGGCAGCCCGCAGAACATGATCGCGGCACAGGGGCTCGGGCTTTCCTTCAACGGCTATCTGCGCGCGGCCCTCGTGCCGGCGGTCCTGTCGCTGCCGGTCGTCTGGGCGGTGCTCGCGTTCCTCTATCGCGGCCGGTGGCAGCTGGAGGAGCCGCGCGGCAGCGCGGCGCCGCTCCCGCCCGCCACCTTCGACCGCGTCGAGACCGCGAAGGCCGCCGCGGTGACGCTCGGCGTGGTCGCCGCCTTCGTGCTGAGCGACTGGCCGCGGGAGCTGATCGCGCTGACCGGGGCGAGCCTCCTGCTCGTCAACCGCAGGATCGCCTCGACCGACATGCTCGGGCATGTGGACGGCAACCTGCTGCTGATGCTGATGGGCCTCTTCGTGGTCAATGCCGCGATGGCCGCGACCGGGCTGCCGCAGCAGGTTCTCGCCGGGCTGCGCGGCGCGGGGATCGATCTGCACGCGCCGCTGCCGCTGCTCCTGGTGGTCTCGGCGCTGAGCAACGTGGTGGGCAACAATCCCGCGGTGATGCTGCTCGTGCCCTTCCTGCATGCGGGCGGCGACCCCGAGGCCCTCGGGGCCGCGCTCGCGCTCGGGACCGGCTTCTCGAGCAACCTGATCGTCTTCGGCAGCCTCGCCGGGATCATCGTGGTCGAGCAGGCGGCGAAGCAGGGCGTCCCGATCGGATTCGGCGAATTCGCGCGGGCTGGCCTGCCGGTCGCACTCGCCTGCCTGGCGCTCGCGGCCGTCTGGATCGCGGTCTTCGTCGCCTGACCTGCAGGCCGCGGCGCATGCTGTTGCCGCCGTCGCAGATCCGCTGCGCGCCATTCATTGGCACCCCGCCCGATCGTTTCGATGCGCCGGCCCGGGATGGCGTCCCGCAGTGGGACCTAGCGTAACATTCTGTTATTGCGTTGTTTTTTTGCCATACGAGCGGGCGCTTCGAGCAGGCGTGACGCGGCGCATTTCACAGCAGCATCGCACCCGCGAGGCCGAGGAAGGCGAAGAAGCCGAAGACATCGGTGATCGTGGTCACGAAGGTGCCCGAGGCGAGGGCGGGATCGGCACCGAGCCGGTCGAGGGCGATCGGCACAAGTACCCCGGCGAAGCCCGCGACCACCATGTTGCCGATCATGGCGACGCCGATCACCAGCCCGAGCGTCGCATCCGCATAGAAGAGCCCGGCGAGAAGCCCGATCAGCAGGGCGAAGCCCAGCCCGTTGATCAGGCCGACGAAGCCCTCGCGCCCGATGAAGCGCCCCATGTTGGAGGAGGTCAGGTTGCGCGTGGCCAGCGCCCGAACCGCGACGGTGAGCGTCTGCGTCCCGGCGTTGCCGCCCATGGAGGCCACGATCGGCATGAGCACCGCCAGCGCCACCACCGCCTCGATCGTCGAGGTGAACATCGCGATCACCGCCGAGGCGAGGATCGCCGTGCCGAGATTGACCGTGAGCCAGACGAAGCGCGAGCGCGCGATCACCGCGACCCCGTCGGAAAGCTCCTCGTCGCCGACGCCGGCGAGCAGCCGCATGTCCTGCTCGGTCTCCTCCTCCAGCACCTCCATCGCATCGTCGATGGTGATCACGCCGACCAGGCGGCCGTTCTCGTCGACCACAGGCGCCGAGATCAGGTGGTACTTGTTGAAGACATAGGCGACGTCGTCCTGCGGCTGGTCGACCCGCAGGGTGCGGAAATCCTCGTTCATCAGATCCTTGAGCTTCGTCGCGCGACCCGATCCCATCAGCCGGCCGAGCGAGACGATGCCCGTGGGATGCATCTGCGGATCGACGATGATGAGGTCGTAGAAACTGTCCGGCAGCCATTCCTCGGCACGCATGAAGTCGATCGAATCGCCGACGGTCCAGTGCTCCGGGGCGACCACCACCTCGCGCTGCATCAGGCGGCCGGCGCTGTCCTCCTCGTATTGCAGCGACTGCTCCACCGCCACGCGATCGGCGGCATCGAGCGCGCGCAGGATGCGTTCCTGCTGCGGCTCGTCCATGTCCTCGGTGAGATAGACGACGTCGTCGGTTTCCAGATCCTGCACCGCCGCGGCGAGGATCGCGTCGGGCAGCTCGGCGAGGATCTCGTCGCGCACGCCCTCTTCGAGCTCCGAGAGCACGGCGCCGTCGAGCTTGACGCCCCAGAGCGTGATCAGCGCCCGGCGCTCGCTGCGGCTGATCTGTTCGAGTAGGTCGGCGATGTCGGCCGCGTGCAGCGGCTCCAGCGCATCGAGCAGCGCGTCGTGGTCGCCCGCCTCGACGGCGGCGAGAATCGTCTCCACCGTCTCGCGCGACAGCGTGTCCGCCTGCGCTTCCGGTTCCTTTTCGATCTCGTCGGTCATGCTCATGGCCGCCTCGCCTCCGGATTCGTCCGCGACCATACACGCATTGCGCCGGACGGCTACGGCCAGTTCGGTAGACTTGACCCGCAGCCGCTTGTCGGGTCAGTTGCGGCGGTCCTTCGAGGAGAGCCACCATAGCGCGCGCCCTGCTCACGATCGATCTCGACGCGATCACCGCGAACTGGCGCGCGCTCGACGCGCTCTCGCCGGCGCATGTGGCGACGGCCGCCGTGCTCAAGGCCGATGCCTACGGGCTCGGCGCGGATCGGGTCGGTCCGGCGCTGCGGGCCGCCGGCGTGCGCAGCTTCTTCGTCGCGCTGGCGGAAGAGGGCGTGGCGCTGCGACGCGCGATCGGCAGCGGCCCCGAGATCTTCATCCTCTCCGGCCCGATGCCGGGCGATGCGCCGCTCCTGCGCGAGCACGATCTGATCCCATGCCTGAATAGCGCCTCGCAAATTCGTGAATTTGTACGAGAATTTCCGGGAGCCGAGGCTGCGATCCAGATCGACAGCGGCATGAACCGCCTTGGCCTCGAAGCCGCGGAGCTGGCCGATGTCGCCTCCCTCCTCCAGGCGATCCGGCCGACGCTGGTCTTCAGCCATCTCGCCTGCGCCGATGCGCCCGGCCATCCCCTCAACGCGGTGCAGCACGAAGCCTTCGCCGCAATCGCCCGCGCGGTGCCGACGGCGCGCCGGAGCCTCGCGGCCACCGGCGGCATCCTGCTCGGCCCGGATTTCCACTTCGAGCTGACCCGGGCCGGCGTCGGTCTTTACGGCGGCCATCCCTTCGCGGCGGCGCGGCCCGTGCTCCGCCTCGCGCTGCCGGTGATCCAAGTGCGCGACGTGGGCCCGGGCGAGGTCGTCGGCTACGGCGGCGCCTGGCGCGCCGAGCGCCCCACGCGGGTGGCCACGCTCGCGGCCGGCTATGCCGACGGGCTGCTGCGCAACCTGGGCTTCGGCGAGGTCCGACTCTTCGCGGGGCGGCATGCCTGCCCGATGATCGGCCGCGTCTCGATGGATCTCCTGACCGTCGACGTGACCGACCTGCCGGAAGTGCCGGAGCGGCTCGAGATCCTCAACGAGCACCAGACCGTCAACCATCTGGCGGCGGCGGCCGGCACGATCGGCTACGAGATCCTGACCAGCCTTGGCGCCCGCTACGAACGCGTCTACAAGTCGTCCGCGCCCGTCCCGGACCCTGAATGAACCCCCTAGCCTTCGTTCCGCTCTTCCTCGCCTCGATCGGCCGGTCGACCCTGGGCCTGCTCGGGGTGGTCGGGCGGCTGGCGATCTTCACCGCCGAGACGCTCTCCCACGTGCTGCGCCCGCCCTTCTATCCCGTGGAACTCGGGCATCAGCTGCTGCGCATCGGCTATTTCTCGCTGCCGGTCGTGGGCATGACGACGCTCTTCACCGGCGCCGCGCTGGCGCTGCAGATCTATGCCGGCGGCGTGCGGTTCAGCGCCGAGACGGTGGTGCCCTCGATCGTGGCCATCGGCATCGTGCGCGAACTCGGGCCCGTGCTCGGCGGGCTGATGGTCGCCGGCCGCGTCTCCTCCTCCATCGCCGCGGAGCTCGGCACCATGCGCGTGACCGAGCAGATCGACGCGCTGACGACGCTTTCGACCAATCCCTTCAAGTATCTGATCGTGCCGCGCGTCGTTGCGGCGACCCTGGCGCTGCCGGTACTGGTGGCCATCGGCGACATCATCGGCGTGCTCGGCGGCTATCTCGTCGGCATCGGCCGGCTCGGCTTCGATCCCGGCGCCTATATCAAGAACACGCTCGATTTCCTCGAACCCGCCGACGTGACCTCCGGCCTGGTCAAGGCGGCGGTCTTCGGCTTCCTGCTGGCGCTGATGGGCTGCTACCACGGCTACAACTCGGGCCGCGGCGCGCGCGGGGTCGGCCAGGCGACGACCAATGCCGTCGTCTCCGCCTCGATCCTGATCCTCGCGGCCAATTACCTGCTGACGGAAGCCTTCTTTTGATGGCGCCGACGCCGAAGATCGCGCTTCAGGACGTCTGGAAGACCTTCGGCGAGAAGACGGTTCTGGCCGGCGTGTCGCTTTCGGTGGCGCCGGGCCGGAGCCTCGTGATCATCGGCGGCTCGGGCACCGGCAAGTCGGTCACGCTGAAATGCATCCTCGGCATCGAGCGGGCGGACAGGGGAAGCATCCGCATCGACGGCACGGAGATCGAGAAGATCGACCGCCGCGCCTTCCTGCGCCATTTCGGCATGCTCTTCCAGGGCGGCGCGCTCTTCGACAGCCTGCCGGTCTGGCACAACGTCGCTTTCCGCCTGCGCCACGGCCGCCAGCCGATGTCCCGCCGCGACGCCCGCGATCTCGCCATCGGGAAGCTCCGGCGCGTCGGACTCGGCCCGGAGACGGCCGACCTCTATCCCGCCGAGCTCTCGGGCGGCATGCAGAAGCGCGTGGGCCTCGCCCGCGCCATCGCCACCGACCCGGAGGTGATCTTCTTCGACGAGCCGACGTCGGGCCTCGACCCGATCATGGCCGGGGTGATCAACGAGCTGATCCGCGAGCTCGTCACCGAGATGGGCGCAACCGCCATCACCATCACCCACGACATGACCACCGTGCACAGCGTCGCCGACGAGGTCGCCATGCTGCACGGCGGTGTGATCCGCTGGCAGGGGCCGGTGGCGGGCATGGAGACGAGCGGCGACCCCTATCTGCAGCAATTCATCCACGGCCGCGCGGAAGGTCCGATCGAGACCGTCCGATGACCGCCCCCCGACGCGGAAAGGGCGGGTGCCCGACCCGGCGCCCGCCGAGGGAGGCCTGTCAGTGCGCTTCCATCTCGCGGACGATCTCTTCCGCGCTCAGCGCCGCCGGATAATAGGTCGGCCAGTTGGTCAGTTCCCGGAGAAGCGCCGCGCGGTCGTCGCCCCAATAGAGGTGAAAATGGCGGGCCTTCTCCGGCGCGATCCGATGGTCGCTGAACTGGATGAACGCCGGTGCGGCCTCGTCGCCGCCGGTCTTCCCGAAGACGAAGCGGACCCCCCGGTTGCCCGCTTCGTAGGTCAGGATCTCGTAGCCGTCCGCGGCATATTGGCCCTCGACCGCTTCGCCGCCCCGGTAGAAGGCGACCGTGTCTCCGTCGATGACGATGCGCTCGACGTCGGTCGCGTAACCCTTCTCGTAGTAGGCGCGGTACTCGGCGGCGGTCCTGTCGCCATGCTCGGCCTTGTGCTCCATGACGCCGTCGAGGCTCCCGTCCATCAGATAGGGATAGACCGACTGCCAGTCGCCCTCCCAATCCGACAGCGCCCGGTCCGCAACCTGGGCATCCTCGAAATATCCCCTGTAGACGTCGTCCTGCGCCTGGCCGTGCTCGTGGCTGTGTGCGCCCGTCCCGCCCGCCTCCGCGCCGGTCTCCGCCAGCGCCGGTGCGCCGAAAAGCAGCACCGATCCGAGCGCGAGCGCGCCGATATGTCTGATTGTCACCTTCGTGTCCCTCCTGCTTCCGTTCCGATCGACGGCGGGTATGGTCCGTCGCCCGATATGTTATGATATAACATATCGGGCGACGGATATCCCCATTCCTCACCACACGCAAGGGGTGTCGGATGCCGGGGCATGGCGGAGCGCGGCGCTTTCTGTCAGAGGGGTTGCGTGACTCTCGCAGCCGGACCAAGCGCGCAATGACCCGCCGCCCCGCCTTTACCTGCACCGAATGCGGCGCGACCCATGCCAAATGGGCCGGACGTTGCGACGCCTGCGGCGCCTGGAACTCCATCGCCGAGGAGGCGGACGGCGCCGCCGGTCCGGCGGGCCGCGCGCTCGGGACCGGTCGCGGCCGGCGGATCGAACTGAGCGATCTGGCGGCGGCCGACGCCCCGCTCGAGCGCCGGCTGAGCGGCATCGGCGAGCTCGACCGGGTGCTGGGCGGCGGGCTGGTCCCGGCCTCGGCCGTGCTCGTGGGCGGCGACCCGGGCATCGGCAAGTCGACGCTGCTCCTCCAGGCCACCGCGCAGTTCGCGCGCTCGGGCGCGGCCTCGATCTATGTCTCGGGCGAGGAGGCGGCGGCGCAGATCCGGATGCGCGCCGCGCGGCTGGGGCTCGCCGACGCGCCGCTCCGGCTCGCCGCAGAGACCAACCTGCGCGACATCCTCACCACGCTGGAGGCCGAGCGCCCGGATCTCGCGGTGATCGACTCGATCCAGACCATGTGGTCGGACCACGTCGACAGCGCGCCGGGCTCGGTGGCGCAGGTCCGGGCCTCGGCCCACGAGCTCGTCACCTTCGCCAAGCGCCGCGGCACCGCTGTCATCCTGGTCGGCCACGTCACCAAGGAGGGCCAGATCGCCGGCCCCCGCGTGGTCGAGCACATGGTCGACACCGTGCTCTATTTCGAGGGCGAGCGCGGCCACCAGTTCCGCATCCTGCGCGCGGTGAAGAACCGCTTCGGCCCGGCCGACGAGATCGGCGTCTTCGAGATGACCGGCGCGGGGCTCGCCGAGGTCGCCAATCCCTCGGCGCTCTTCCTCTCCGAGCGCGGCGCGCCGCATCCGGGCTCTGCAGTCTTCGCGGGCGTCGAGGGCACGCGGCCGCTCCTCGTCGAGATCCAGGCGCTGGTCGCGCCCACCGCGCTCGGCACCGCGCGGCGCACCGTGGTGGGCTGGGATTCGGGGCGGCTCGCCATGGTGATCGCCGTGCTCGAGGCGCGCTTCGGCATCGGCTTCGCCGACCGCGACGTCTATCTCAACGTGGCCGGCGGCCTGCGCGTCTCCGAGCCTGCGGCCGATCTCGCGGTCGCGGCGGCGCTGATCTCGGCGCGCGAGGACGCGGCCCTGCCGGCGGAGGCGGTCTTCTTCGGCGAGATCGGCCTCTCCGGCGCGCTCCGGCCGATCGCCCAGGCCGGGACGCGGCTGCGCGAGGCGGCCAAGCTCGGGTTCCGCACCGCCTTCGCACCGCCACCCGCCGCGACCGGCGGCGCGGAAGGCATCGCCATGCGACCGGTTGCGGATCTCGAAGCATTCATAGAGAAGTGTTTCGGCACGATCGACCGATAGGACCGCGATTGATGGAAGGCTTCACCTATGTCGACGGCCTGGTTCTGGGCATCATCGTCCTGTCGGCAGTTCTCGCCTATGCTCGGGGATTGGTGCGCGAATCCCTCGCCATCATCGGCTGGATCGCCGCGGCGGTCGCGGGTTTCGCCTTCGCCCCCAGTGTCGAGCCCTTGATGCGCGAGATCCCGGTCCTGCGCGATATCATCGGCACAAGCTGCGATCTCGGCATTCTCGCCGGCTTCGCCGCGGTCTTCGCCGTCGCGCTGGTGATCATCTCGATCTTCACGCCGCTGCTCTCGGGCGCCGTGCAGAATTCCGCGCTCGGCCCCATCGACCAGGGGCTCGGCCTGCTCTTCGGCGTCGCCCGCGGCGTTCTGCTCGTTGTGATCGCGCTGGTGGTCTACGAGCGCGTCCTCGGCGGTGCGGGCGGCTTCGCAGCGATCGACGAGAGCCGGAGCAAGGCAGTCTTCGCCGGGCTCGAGCAGCAGCTCGCAGCCATGCTTCCCGAGGACGCGCCACAATGGATTGCGGCGCAATACGAGCGGCTCACGGCGAATTGCCGGTGAGCCGGCGCCGCGGCGTGACAATCCGCCGGCACGGGCCTATAGAGCGGCGCGATTCCACTCGCAGAGCAGAGGCGATGCCCTTCCTCACAGACCCTTTCGACGACGACAAGCTTCGTGAGGAATGCGGCATCTTCGGGGTGATCGGCGTCCAGGACGCCTCGAGCTTCGTCGCCCTCGGCCTGCATGCGTTGCAGCATCGGGGCCAGGAGGCCGGCGGCATCGTCTCCTACGCGCCCGGGACGGGGTTCAACAACGCCCGCCGCTTCGGCTACGTGCGCGACAACTTCACCTCCGCCAGCCTGATGGAGACCCTGCCCGGCTCGCTCGCCATCGGTCATGTCCGCTATTCGACCGCCGGGTCGAAGGGACAGACCCAGATCCGCGACGTGCAGCCGCTCTTCGCGGAATTCGCCCGCGGCGGCTGCGCCATCGCCCATAACGGCAACCTGACCAATGCGCTCGCGCTCCGCGAGGAGCTGATCGAGCGCGGCTCGATCTTCCAGTCGGGCTCGGATACCGAATGCATCATCCACCTGATGGCGCGCTCGATCCAGAAGGCTATCCCCGAGCGCATGAAGGACGCGCTGCGGCGCGTCGAGGGCGCCTTCTCCATCGTCGCCATGACGCGGACCAAGCTCATCGGCGTGCGCGACGCGCTCGGCGTGCGGCCGCTGATGCTGGGCCGGGTCGGTGACGGCTGGATCCTCGCCTCCGAGACCTGCGCGCTCGACATCATCGGCGCGGAATTCGTGCGCGAGGTCGAGCCCGGCGAGATGGTGATCTGCACCGCCGGCGGGGTCGAGAGCGTCTTTCCCTTCGAGCGGCAGCGCCCGCGCTTCTGCATCTTCGAGAAGGTCTATTTCTCCCGCCCCGACAGCGTGATCGGCGGCCAGTCGGTCTACGAGAGCCGCCGGCGCATCGGCGTGGAACTGGCCCGCGAGGCGCCCGTCGAGGCCGATCTCGTCTGTCCCGTCCCCGACAGCGGCACGCCCGCCGCCATCGGCTATTCCCAGGAGAGCGGCATCCCCTATGCCATGGGGATCATCCGCAACCAATACATGGGCCGGACCTTCATCGAGCCCACCGAGCAGATCCGCAACATGGGCGTGCGCCTGAAGCTCAACGTCAACCGCGCGGTGATCGAGGGCAAGCGCATCGTCCTGGTCGACGACAGCGTGGTGCGCGGCACCACCAGCCGCAAGATCCGCGAGATGGTGATGGATGCGGGTGCCGCGGAAGTGCATTTCCGCATCGCCTCGCCGCCGACCATGTGGCCCTGCTTCTACGGGGTCGATACGCCCGACCGCGAGAAGCTCATCGCCGCGAGCATGAGCGAGGAGGAGATCCGCGCCTATCTCGGCGTGGATTCCCTGCGCTTCGTCTCGCTCGACGGGCTCTACCGGGCCTGCGGCGAGACGGAGGGGCGCGATGCGGCCCAGCCGCAGTTCTGCGACGCCTGCTTCTCCGGCGACTATCCGATCGACCCGTCGGACCGGGTCGCGCGCGGGTTCCGCGTCAAGGTTCCGGCATGAGCGATCTCGACGGGCAGGTGGCGCTGGTCACCGGCGCCAGCCGCGGCTTCGGCTTCGCGGTCGCGAAGGCCCTCGGTGTCCGCGGCGCGCTCGTCGTGGCCATGGCCCGCACCGTCGGCGGCCTCGAGGAACTCGCCGACGCCATCCTCGCCGAGGGCGGCCCCAACCCCACGCTGGTGCCGCTCTCGATCACCGACGAGGGTGGCCTCCAGCGCCTCTGCCTCGCCGTCCACGAGCGCTGGGGCCGGCTCGACCTCGCCGTGCATTGCGCCGCCCATGCGGCTCCGCTCTCGCCCACGCCGCATATCGCCGACAAGGATTTCGACACGAGCGTCGAGGTGAACCTGCGCGGCACCGAGCGGCTGATCGTCATGCTGACGCCGCTCCTGCTCGCCGCCCCCTCGGGGCGCTTCGTCTATCCTGCGGACAGCCGCGGCGGCGCGCCGTTCTTCGGCGCCTATGGCGCCACCAAGGCCGCCGCCGAGGCGCTGGTGCGGGGTTGGGCTGCCGAATCGGCCCGCATCGGCCCGCAAGTGCTGACCTTTCACCCCGGGCCGATGCCCACCGCGCTCCGCGCCCGCTTCCACCCCGGCGAGAACACCGCGGCGCTCGCGCCCTGCGCCGCCGAGGCCGACCGCCTGCTCGCCATGCTCGACGAGCCTGCCACCGCCTGACCCCGGCACATCGCCGGCAGGGCAAGCATGTCCCGCCGCGCTAGAGGCCGAGGCCTGCCGCGACGGATTCGACCAGCCGCGCATGAACCTCGGCGCGGTCGGCGCCTTCGGGATCGGTGCAGATCGGATCGTCGCCTTCTTCCGCCAGAATGTCCTCGGCGTCGGCTTTGCAGAGGCCGAGGAAGGTGAAATGACTTGCCGGTGCGATCTCCACATAGGTCGCGGCCGGCAGGCGACCCGCGAGATCGCTCCCCTCCGGCCCGACATCGACCGCCCCGAGGCGAGTGGCCGTGCCCAGGTTGATCAGGGTCACGTCCGGGATCGCTCCCGGCAGGCTCTCGGCGAGGACCGCGCCGGTGAAGCCCGGGTCGATGGCCACCGACCGCGTCACGCGGGCGTCGCGCGTCTCGGCGGAGAACCCGGGATGATCGGCAAATGTCACGCCGCCCCTGAGAAAGAAGACGCAATCCGCCGCGTCCGGCCCGGTGGTGCAATCGGCATCCTGCACTGCCCCGTCGAAGCGCAGCCCGGCGAGGCCGAGCGCGGTCGTGCCGCCGAGGGAGAACCCGACCGCGGCGATCCGGCCCGTGTCGACGAAGGGCGCGAAGTCGGGATCGGCGAGAAGATGGTCCAGGGCCGCGCTGAGGTCGCCCGCCCTCGCGGCCAGATCGACCGAGCGGCGGGGCGAACTGTCGCCGCTGGTCGATCCGGGATGATCGACGGCCAGCACGATGGCGCCCTCGGCCACCAGCCCGGCCGAAAGCCAGCCGATGCTGTCGGCATTGCCGCCCGATCCGTGCGAGAGAATCACCAGCGGATGCCGGCCATCGGCGACGGCCGGGCCGACGAAGGCCGGCGTCGGCGCAAAGATGGGCCCGTCTCCGACCGGCGTGCGATAGGTCGGGCCGGCGGCAGGATACCAGATCGAGGCGGCGACCGGCCGGGCGCGATGCGCCGCGATCAGGTCGAACCGGTCGTAGCCGGGGAGCATCTCCGCCGCAGCGGGAAGGGCGTGGACCGCGGCGAGGGCGGTCAGAAGGACAGATCGTTTCACGGGAACCTCCATGGGTGAATGTGCCTCCTTCCATGGGGCGAATACCGGCAGGGAAGCGTCCTCGATCCCGGATTCAGGTCGCCACGATCCGGATTTCGGTCGAATATGGTGCCATGCCGATGCTGCCCATACCCGCCGTCGTCGCCATCGTGCTCGGCTACCTCGCCCTCCGGACCCTTCTCTCGGGGGGCAGGCCGCTGCTGGTGATGATGCTCGCCGCCTGTGCCGGGCAGTCGCTCCTTGTCGCCCTCGTCGGCGGCTACGCGCTGCAGCCGCTGCGCCTCGTGCTGCCGGTAAGCGCCACCCTGATCCCTCCGCTGGCATGGATCACCTTCCGCGATGCGCTCGTCAGGCGGGCGACCTTGCGAGACGCCTGGCCGCACGCGGCCGCTCCCGCCTTCACGCTTTTCTGTCGCCTCTTCGCACCCCAGACGCTCGACATCGTCGTGCCGCTGGTCTTTCTCGCCTATGGCGGCGCGATTCTCTGGCAGCTGCACAGGGTCTCTGAGGCACCGCTCGCCCGGCTCGCGGCCGGCGGCATGCCGGGGCTGATCTGGAAAGCCCTCGGCTGGGCGCTGATCGCCTCGGCCATCGGCGACGGGCTGATCGCGCCGGCCCTGCGCGGCGGCCATGCGGGTTGGGCGGGCTGGCTCATCACCCTCTCCTCCTCGCTTGCGCTGCTCTTCGTGGGACTGCTCAGCGTTTCGCCGGAAGCAACGGGTCCGGACGACGAGGCGCGCGAGAGCGCCGAGCCGGAGCTCTCGAACGCGGAGATCGCCGAGAACGCCGGGATTCTCGCCCGGCTGGACGGCCTTCTGCGCCGGGAGCAGGCGCATCTGGATCCGAATCTCACGCTCGCACGGCTGGCGCGGCGACTGCACCTGCCGGAGAAGCGATTGTCCGCTGCGGTCAATCGCGCGACGGGAGAGAACGTCTCGCGCTACGTGAATCTCTGGCGCATTCGGCACGCCTGCAAGCTGATCGAGGGCGGCGCCTCCGTCACGGAGGCCATGCTGACGAGCGGCTTCAACACCAAGCCCAACTTCAACCGCGAGTTCCGGCGGGTGACGGGTGCTGCGCCGAGCGAATGGCCGAACCTGGCGCATGCCTCCGCGACGGAACCGGCGATCGCCGATCCGGACCGATGCTTTCGGGCGCAATAGGGCATGGGCCGTCGCCGGGGAACGGGCCCCGCCCCTGCACAGGCGTCCGGCACTCCGCGACGCGGACATGCCGGGCCGGGCCCGGAAACTCATGTGGGCGAGCACGTCGGCCTCGCTCGCTTCCATCAGGTCGGCGAGCTTCGGCCGGCGGGCGCGGAGCTGGTCGGCGACGTGGCGCCGGGTCTCGACGGCGTCAGGAATTCTGTGCATCGGCCACCGGCCCGGTTCCACTCTGGCCGCCCTCTCCCCGGACCCACCCGTATCCTGCGGTCGGAGGCCCGCGCTTCGCTCTCCCGCGTCATCGCGCGGCCGCTCCTGTCGCGAGGGCGGGACCGGTGATCGCATTCGTCGCATCGGCAGCATTTCTACTTGTCTGGAATGCGGGGCGGTGCAACCTTGCGGGGCATGGAAAACAAGTATCCGTTCGGGAGGATTGGGGTCATGACCCGCCACTTCACACAGATCGCCGCCGGCGCCGCCGCGCTGCTTCTCGCAAGCAGCGCGCTCGCCACCGCACAGACCGTTCTCTACCGCGGCAACGACACCGACCCGGCCACCCTCGACCAGCACCGCACCTCCACGGTCTCCGAAGCGAACCTGCTTCGGGACCTCTACGAGGGGCTCGTGACCACCGACCCGAGCGGAACGCTCATCCCGGCGGTGGCAGAGAGCTGGGAGGTCAGCGAGGGCGGCGACGTCTACACCTTCCACCTGCGCCCGGACGCGAAATGGTCGAACGGCGATCCGGTCACCTCCGACGACTTCCTCTTCACCTTCCGCCGAATCATGGACCCGGCGACCGCTGCGGGATATGCCTCGATCCTCTTCGACATCCTCAACGCGGAGGCGATCGCCGGCGGCGAGATGCCGGTCGAGGAGCTCGGCGTCGCCGCTCCCGATCCCCAGACGCTGGTCATTACCCTGCGCGGGCCGACGCCCTATTTCCTCGAGCTCCTGACCCACCAGACCGGCAAGCCGCTGCATAGGGCGAGCGTCGAGGCGTTCGGCGACGACTTCACCAAGCCGGGCAATCTGGTCTCAAACGGCGCCTACATGCTGGAGAGCTTCACGCCGAACGACCGGATCGTGATGCAGAAGAACCCGAACTTCTGGGATGCCGACAACGTCGCCATCGACACCATTAACTACATCCCCTTCGAGGACCGCTCCGCCTGCCTGCGCCGCTTCGAGGCCGGCGAGGTGCAGATCTGCTCCGACGTCCCCGCCGAGCAGATGGCCTACATGAAGGAGAACCTGCCCGACAATCTGCGCATCGCGCCCTATCTCGGCAGCTACTACCTGCCGGTGAAGGTCGAGAAGGAGAAGCTCGCCGACCCGCGCGTGCGCCAGGCGATCTCCATGGTCATCGACCGCGACTTCATCGCCGACGAGGTCTGGCAGGGCACGATGCTGCCGGCCTTCTCGCTGGTGCCGCCGGGCATCGCCAATTACGTCGATCCGGCGCCGGAGCTCGACTATGCCGGCATGGACCTGCTCGACCGCGAGGATGCCGCGATAGCCCTGCTCGAAGAGGCCGGGGTCGATCCCGCGACGCTGCAGATCGAGCTCAGCTACAATTCCTCGGAAAACCACAAGAACACCATGACGGCCGTCGCCGACATGCTGAAGAACATCGGCATCACCGCGACACTCAATGAGATGGAGGGCACCGGCTATTTCAACTACCTGCGCGAAGGCGGCGATTTCGACATCGTGCGCGCCGGCTGGATCGGCGATTACAACGATCCGCAGAACTTCCTCTACCTCAACGAATCCGGCGTCTCGTTCAATTACCCGCACTGGTCGAATGCCGAATACGATTCCCGGATGAAGGCCGCCGCGGAGACCACGGATCTCGCCGCCCGCGCCGAGATCCTCGCCGAGGCCGAGCGGATCTATCTCGCCGAAGTGCCGTCGATCCCGATCCTCTATTATTCGTCGCGCGCGCTGGTCTCCGACAGGGTCTCGGGATGGGAGGACAACCTCCTCGACAACCACGCCACGCGCTGGCTCTCCTTGAGCGAATAGCGCCACCCGCGCGGGGCCCCGTGCGGCGGGGCCTCGCGCGCATGATCGGGGGATGCGATGCTGGCCTATACGTTCCGGCGATTGCTGAGCGCGGTGCCGACCGTGTTCATCATCGTCACGCTCACCTTCTTCATGATCCGGCTGGCACCCGGCGGCCCCTTCGATCTGGAGCGGCCGCTCGACCCGCTGATCATGGCCAACCTCAACAAGGCCTATAATCTCGACGCCCCGCTCTGGTCGCAGTATCTCACCTATCTCGGCAATCTCCTGCGCGGCGATCTCGGCCCCAGCTTCACCCGCCGCGACTTCACGGTGAACGACCTCTTCGCCACCGGCATGCCGGTCTCGATCCTGCTCGGCTCGCTGGCACTCAGCCTCGCGGTGGTGCTTGGAACCTTGCTCGGCGCCTTCGCGGCGCTGCGCCAGAACACGCCGGTCGATTATACCATCGTCGGGCTCGCGACCTTCGGCATCACCACGCCGAACTTCGTCGTCGCCCCCTTGCTGAGCCTGCTCTTCGGCGTCGTGCTCGGATGGCTGCCGGCGGGCGGCTGGGAGCTCGGCAACCCGGCCTTCTGGATCCTGCCGGTGGCGACCCTGGCGCTTCCGCAGGTCGCGGTGATCGCGCGGCTCGTGCGCGGCGCGACCATCGAGGCGCTGCGCTCCAACCACGTGCGCACCGCCCGCGCCTACGGTCTTCCCACCCGCGTGGTCGTCGGGGTCCATGCGCTCCGCGCCGCCATGCTGCCGGCGGTCTCCTATCTCGGCCCGACCGCGGCGGGGCTCCTGACCGGCTCGGTGGTGGTGGAGACGATCTTCGGCATCCCCGGCATCGGCCGCTATTTCGTGCAGGGCGCGCTCGGCCGCGACTATACGCTCGTCATGGGAACCGTGGTGGTGATCGCGGTCTTCATCATCATCTTCAACCTGATCGTGGATCTGATGTACGCATGGCTCGATCCCCGGGTGCGGTTCGACTGATGCCCCGGGCGCCCCTCCCCTTCCGCCATGACACCCCCATCGGCCTTGGCCCGAACGTCCGTCGTCCCGAGGCCGGCCCAGCGCGCGGCCGGTTCCGGACGCGACCGCAGGCCCGGGCATCGCGCCCGGTTCGCGGGACAGAAGGAGGCCCCAGGTGACCGTGCATCCCGACCCGACCGAAGCCCTTCCCGTCGCTGTGGCGGGCCGTTCGCAGTGGCAGGACGCCTGGATCCGGCTGCGCAAGAATCGCGCCGCGGTCACCAGCGCCATCGTGCTCCTGGTGCTCGGCCTCATCGGCATCTTCGGGCCGATGGTCTGGCCGCATCCCCATGCCCAGGTCTATCCCCAGTTCGTCCGCGTGCCGGCCAGCTTCGAGGCCTATCCCCGCGCCGATACGATCCTGCCCGGCTTCGAGCGCGAACTGGCCCGCACCCGGCTCGACCACGGGCCGCCGGTGCTCGAAGGCGATCGGGTCACGGTCGAGCTCACCTCCGACGAGCCCATCGACCCGCGCATCCTGCGCTACTTCCAGCGGTCCGACCTCTTCTCCGACCCCAGCCTCGAGCTCTCCGAAGACGAGCTGACCGGCACGCTTTCGGCCAAGGTCGAGCGGCTGCATTTCTACTTCGGCACCGATGCCGTGGGCCGCGACCTCGCGGCCCGCATCATGATCGGCGTGCGCATCTCGCTCGCCATCGGCATTCTCGCCTCGATCATGGCGCTCCTGGTCGGCGTCACCTACGGCGCCGTCTCGGGCTATCTCGGCGGGCGGGTCGACAACGTGATGATGCGCATCGTCGACATCCTCTATTCGCTGCCCTTCATCTTCTTCGTGATCCTGATGGTGGTGTTCTTCGGCCGCTCCATCGTCATCATCTTCATCGCCATCGGCGCCACGGAATGGCTCGACATGGCCCGGATCGTGCGCGGCCAGACCCTCTCGCTGAAGCGCCAGGAATTCGTCCAGGCCGCCGAGGCACTCGGCGCGACCAAGGCCGGCATCCTCGCGCGCCACATCATTCCCAACACGCTCGGGCCGGTGGTGGTCTTCGTAACCCTGCTGGTCCCGAAGGCGATCCTGCTCGAAAGCCTGCTCTCCTTCCTCGGCCTCGGCGTGCAGGAGCCGCTGACCTCGCTGGGGCTGCTGATCTCGGAGGGCGCCTCGAACATGCGCGGCGCGCTCTGGCTCCTGATCTGGCCGGCGATCACGCTGACGCTAATCCTCTTCGCGCTCAATTTCCTCGGCGACGGGCTGCGCGATTCCCTCGATCCGAAGGACCGGTGATGAGCGAGCACGTCCTCTCCGTCCGCGATCTCAAGGTCGAGTTCGAAACCAACGACGGCATGGTCGCCGCGGTGAAGGGCCTCGACCTCGACGTCGCCCAGGGCGAGACCGTCGCGATCGTCGGGGAAAGCGGCTCCGGCAAGAGCCAGACCACCATGGCGATCATGGGCCTCCTCGCCGCGAACGGCCGGGCCAGCGGCTCGGCGAAGTACCGCGGCCGCGAGGTCCTCGGCCTGAGCGACCGCGATCTCAACAAGGTCCGCGGCAACAAGATCACCATGATCTTCCAGGAGCCGATGACCTCGCTCGACCCGCTCTACCGCATCGGCGACCAGCTCGCCGAACCGCTGCGCTACCACCGCGGCATGTCGAAGGCCGAGGCGCGCCCGCGGATCCTGGAGCTGCTGCACCTTGTCGGCATCCCCGAGCCCGAGCGCCGCATCGACAGCTATCCCCACGAGCTATCGGGCGGCCAGCGCCAGCGGGTGATGATCGCCATGGCGCTCGCCTGCGATCCCGACATCCTGATCGCCGACGAGCCCACCACCGCACTCGACGTCACGATCCAGGCGCAGATCCTCGAACTGCTCGCCTCGCTCCAGAGCCGGCTCGGCATGGCGATCGTCTTCATCACCCACGACCTCGGCATCGTCCGGCGCCTCGCCGACCGCGTCTATGTGATGCAGTCGGGCCGCGTGGTCGAGACCGGCGCGACCGAGGCCCTGTTCCTCGATCCACAGCATCCCTATACCAGAATGCTGCTCGCCGCCGAGCCCGAGGGCATCAAGGAAGCCCCGCCGGCGACCGCGCCGGTGCTGATCGAGGGCCGGGACGTCTCGGTCACCTTCCGCTCCGGCGGCGGCCTCTTCTCCGAACCGCTCGAGGTGAGGGCGGTGCGCGGCGTCAATCTCGCGCTGCATTCCGGCCAGACGATCGGCATCGTCGGCGAATCCGGCTCGGGCAAGTCCACGCTCGGCCGCGCGCTGCTGCGCCTGCTGCCCTCCGAGGGCCATGTCGGATACATCGGCCGCGAACTCCCGCGGGATGCGGCCGAGATGCGCCCGCTCCGCCGCGAGCTGCAGCTCGTCTTCCAGGATCCCTTCGGTTCGCTCTCCCCGCGCATGACGGTCGGGCGCATCATCACCGAGGGTCTCCTGATCCACGACCCCGCGCTCTCCACAGCCGAGCGCGACCGGCGAGCCGGCGCGGCGCTGACGGAGGTCGGGCTCGACCCGGCCATGCGCAACCGCTACCCGCACGAATTCTCCGGCGGCCAGCGCCAGCGCATCGCCATCGCCCGCACCATGATCCTCAAGCCCAAGGTGATCGTGCTCGACGAGCCCACCTCGGCGCTGGACCGCTCCGTGCAGAAGCAGATCGTCGAACTTCTGCGCGACCTGCAGCAGCAATACGGGCTGAGCTACCTCTTCATCAGCCACGACCTCGTGGTGGTCCGCGCGCTCGCCGACTACATCATCGTTATGAAGGGGGGCCAGATCGTGGAACAAGGGCAGACCGAATCCGTCTTCGATCGGCCGGCCGAGGCCTATACCCGCGCGCTCATGGCCGCGGCGCTGGAGACCGCCCGTTTCCGCGAGACCGCCGAGGCCTGACCGACGGTTCAGCCGCCCGGCCGCAGCCGGGCATCGGCCTTCATCTGGGCCCGGATCGCGATCTTCATCGTCCGGAAGGTATGCTCTTGCGCCACCGCGGTCTCGGTCCGGTCGCGGATATCGCCGGCGAGCCGGGGAAAGTACGGCAGGCCCGCGTCACGGCAATCGATGTGCTCGACCCGGGTTCGATTGCTGAGCAGCAGGTGGTTGCCCGTCTCGCTTCGCGCGAGATCGACGTATTTCCGCAACTCGATCGACCCCTCGTCGCCGAGGATGAAGAGCCGTCCGTCGCCCCAGGCCGGCAGGGCATCGGGCGTGAACCAATCGACCCGGATATAGCCGTGCCCGGCGTCGCCGTTCAGAACGATCTCGCCGAAATCCTCGAAGCCGGGATATTCCGGCCGGGTCGAGTTCTCCGCCAGCGCATGGGCGACCTCGACCTCGGTCGAGCCGGTGAAGTGCAGGAACTGGTCGACCTGGTGCGAGCCGATGTCGCAGAGAATGCCGCCGAAGCGCGCCTTGTCGAAATACCATTCCGGCCTCGTGTGGAGCCGCTGGCGGTGCGGCCCCAGCCCCACCGTCTGGATCACCCTGCCGATCGCGCCGGCCCGGACCAATTCGTCCGCCCGCGTCACCGCCGGCACCTCGAAGCGCTCCGAGAAATTGACGCTCCAGATCCGCCCGGTCCGCGCCACGCAGGCGCGCAGGGCCGCGAGCTGTTCCAGCGTGGTGCAGCCGGGCTTGTCGACCATGACGTCCTTGCCCGCCTCCATCGCCTCGATGGCGAGCGCTGCGCGGTCCGCCGGCACCGCGGCGATCAGCACCAGATCGACCGATGCGTCGTCGAGCAGTGCCCGGCGATCCGCCACGCGGTCGAATTCGCCGAAGCGCTCGAGGAATTGCGCCTCGGTGGTCGGATGGCCCTCGGTCCACCATCCGCGGCAATCCGCGCCTAGTTTCAGCATGTTGCCAAGCATGCCCAGAATGTGATCGTGATCGATCCCGACCACTGCGACCCCAAGACCCTGCATTCCCCTCTCCTACCGGTCTTCAACCGCCACGCGGACACCCTCGCGCCCCGAGCGTTCGAGCGCCGCGATCAGCGCATGGACCCGCAGCGCCTCGCGCCCCGGCACCAGCGGCGGCCGGCCCTCCTCGAGCGCGGCGGCAAAATCCGCGATCACCGCGCGATGCCATTCATGGGTGAAGGCCATGGGATCGGCCCCGCCCCCGGTCGCCGCCTCCGCGCCGAATTCCTCGTGGCTCCCGTCCTGCCAGTCGATCGTGAGCCGGTTGCCCATCAGAAGCGCCGAGCCCTTCGCGCAATTGAGCCGGATCGCATCCGCATGCCCCGGATAGCTCGCGGTCGTGGCGAAGAACGTCCCCAGCGCGCCGCCCTCGAAGCGCCAGCCCGAAGCCACGAAATCCTCCGATTCCATCCGGTGAAAGCCGCTCGTCCCGGTCAGCGCCGTCACCTCGGCGACCGGCCCGGTCAGGCTCAGCGCCAGGTCGAGCGTGTGGATCGCCTGGCTGATCAGCACACCGCCGCCGTCGCGCGCATAGGTGCCGCGCCCGGGCTCGTCGTAATAGGATTGCGGGCGCCACCAGGGTACGGCCACCTCGACCGTGCGGAGCGCGCCGAGCCGGCCTCCCGCGACGATTCGCGCCAGTTCCAGCGCCGCCGGCCGCATGCGGTGCTGGAAGACGATCCCCAGCGTGACGCCCGCGGCCTCGCAGATGCCGCAGAGCCGCTCCGCCGCCTCCAGCGTCCGCTCGACCGGCTTCTCCATCAGGATATGCTTGCCTGCCGCCGCGAGCCGCCGCACGATTTCCTCGCGCCCGTTGGGTGGCGTGGCGAGCAGTACGAAGTCCACCGAAGGGTCCGCCGCGATCTCGTCGACCGATGCATAGTCGCGGCAGCTCTCCGGCAGGGCCGCGCCGTGCATCGCGCGAAACCGCGCCCGGCTTTCCGGCGCGCGGGCGTAGATGCCGCGCAGCGCCAGCCGCTCGGTGAGATCGCCCAGCGCCGCGACATAGGTGCCGCTCACCATGCCGAGCCCGATCAGCGCGACGCCCGTCTGCGTCCTTCCGGCCACGCCGTGCGCTCAGACCATGCCGGAAGGCGGGACGGTGCGCACCGGCGCGGTGGCGGTATCCAGCATCTGCCGACCTCCCCCTGCATCCTCCGCCGGGTCATCGCAGCTTTTTCCCCCGCGATCAATTCGGAACCCCGGCGGGCCGGCCACCACCATCGCATTGACCGGAGGAGGGCGCAGACCTAGAAACGCCCCGAGACCTCGTAGCTCAGGGGATAGAGCGACCGCCTCCTAAGCGGTAGGTCGTAGGTTCGAATCCTACCGGGGTCGCCAGTCCATCCATGTATGACCCGCGGCCGCGCTCATCCTAAGGCGACCGCCAGGCCGACGCCGACCAGCGCCAGCCCGGCGGCGACATGGACCCGCCGCATCGCCACCGGGTCGGCGAGCAGGACGCGCGCCCGGGCGAAGACCGCCGCCCAGGCGAGATTGCCGAGGAAGGGCACCAACGCCGAAACGAGGCAGATCGCCACCACGTCCGCGGCGGTCAGGCTGGCCATGTCGAAGAAGCCGGGCAGCACCCCGAGGTAGAAGAGCACCGCCTTGGGATTGCCTGCGATCACCAGAAGCCCCGCCGCGAACCCGGCCCAGCCGCTCTCCCGCGCCAGGCCGCCGCCCGTCGCCCGGCGCGCCGCCGCCTCGGCCTTGCGGATCAGCTGCACGCCCATCCAGACCAGGATCACCGCACCCAGATAGCGCAGCAGCACCAGCGCATCGGCCCAGACGCCGGCCACCACGCCGATGCCGAGCATCGCCGCCAGCGGCCAGAGCACGTCGCCGACGGCCACGCCCGCGGCCAGCGGCACGCTCGCCGCCACCCCCCCGGTCGCCGCCCGGGCGATCAGCGCCGCGACCACCGGGCCGGGCGTCGCCACGAGCAGCGCCAGCGCCCCGGCATAGGGCAGAAGCATCGGCGGGGTGAGGGTCATGCGGAAGTCACTCCGACGCGCCGGGCAGGGTCAGCGTGCCCTCGGGGCCGAGCGGCCAGAAGGGATTCATTGCCACTTCCCAGACATGGCCGTCGGGATCGGCGAAATAGCCCGAATAGCCGCCCCAAAAGACTTTTTCAGGCCGCTTGACCACCGATGCCCCGGCGCCGAGCGCCAGCTCGAAGGCCGCATCCACTTCCTCTACGCTGGCGAAGTTGCGCGCCAGCGTCATCGCGCCGAACCCCAGCACGGCCCCCGGCCGCCCCTGGTCCTTCGCCAGTTCTTCGAGCGGAAAGAGCCCCAGCACCTGCCCGGCGAGCTGGATGAAGACCACACCCTCCGGCGCCGATGCGGCCTCCCAGCCGAGGGCGGCATAGAACCGCCGCGAGCGCTCGAGATCCCCCACACCCAGCGTGATCAGCGAAATGCTCTTCGGAAACATCATTCTCCCTCCATGGTAAGCCGCGATTCGCCGCCGGAATCGGCGACATGCAGCCGCTGGGCCCGCGCGCCGAGCGCCGCGAAGGGCTCGGGCCCGGTGCCGGTCATCCAGCTCTGCGCCCCGAGCGCCGCGATCTCGTCGAAGAGCGCCGCCCGGCGGTCCGCGTCGAGATGCGCGGCGACCTCGTCGAGCAGCAGGATCGGCGGCGCGCCGAAATCATCCGCCACGGCGCGCGCATTGGCGAGGACCAGGCTGATCAGGAGCGCCTTCTGCTCGCCCGTCGAGCAGAGCCTGGCCGCCATGCCCTTCGCCGCATAGATCGCCTCCAGATCGTCTCGATGCGGCCCGGCGAGGCTTCGCCCGGCCGCCTGATCGCGCCCCCGCCCCACCTGCAGCTCCGCCCGCAGCCCTTCGGCATCCCGCGCGCCCTCGGCGGCTAGGCCGAGCTCGGCCCTCGGGAAGGCGCGGGAGGGCGGCGTCGCCGCCAGCTTCCCGAGCGCCGCCCTCCGGTTGGCGTCGAGCTGCGCCCCGAATTCCGCCATCTGCGCCTCGAGCGCGTCGAACCAGCCGCGGTCCTGGATCCGGTCGCGCAGCAGGCGGTTGCGTTCGCGCAGGGCGCGCTCGTAGCCGAGCACCGCGGCGCCATGCTCCGGGCAGAGGCTCAGCGTCACGCGGTCGAGGAATCGGCGGCGCCCGCCCGCCGCTTCCATCCACAGCCGGTCCATCGAGGGCGTCAGCCACAAGAGCCGCAGGAGGCGCGCCAGCGCCGCCTGCGGTGCCTGCTTGCCATCGATGACGACCTGCCGCCGCTCCCCCTCCGACCAGGTCTCGACCTCGTGCAGGCCATCGGGGGCGAGAACCCGGGCGACCACCTTCCAGCCCAGCCGCTCCGGCCTGCGGGCGAGGTCTTCCGGCGCCGCCATGCGCAGCCCACGCCCGGGCGACAGCAGCGAGATCGCTTCGATCAGGTTGGTCTTGCCCGCACCGTTCGGCCCGAAGACCGCCACCGGGCGCCCGTCGAACACGAGATCCGCGCCCCGATGCGAACGGAAATGCGATAATCGCAGCCGGGTGACGGCCAGGCCGGCCGCCATCCCGGTTCAGACCCGCATGGGCATCACGACATAGACGGCGGATTCGTCGTTGCCCTCGCGCATCAGCGTCGGATCGCCGGCGGAATTGAACATGAAGACCGCGTTCTCCCGGTCCACCTGTCCGGCGATCTCCAGGAGGTACTTGGCATTGAAGCCGATCTCGAGCCGTTCGTCGGCATAGGCCACCGCCAGCTCCTCGTCCGCGGCACCGGTGTCGGGCGCGTTGACGCTGAGCACCAGCCGGTCCTCCTCGATCGCCATCTTCACCGCCCGTGACCGCTCCGAGGACACCGTCGCCACGCGGTCGACGGCCTGGGCGAATTCCGCCGCATCGACCTCGAGCCGCCGGGAATTGCCGGTGGGGATCACCCGCGCGTAATCGGGGAAGGTGCCGTCGATGACCTTCGAGGTCAGGGTGACCTCCGGCGTGGCGAAGCGCACCTTGGTCTCGCTCACCGAGACCGCGATGGCCATCTCGTCGTCGTCGAGCAGCTTGCGCAGCTCGCCCACGGTCTTGCGCGGCACGATCACCCCCGGCAATCCCTCGGCCCCCTCGGGCAGCGCCGCGTCGATGCGCGCCAGCCGGTGCCCGTCGGTCGCCACGCAGCGCAGCACCGGACCGTCGACCCCCGTCGCCGCATGCAGGTAGACGCCGTTGAGGTAGTACCGCGTCTCCTCGGTCGAGATCGCGAATTTCGCCTTGTCGAACAGGCGCCGCAGCACCGGCGAGGGACAGGCGAAGTTGCTGGAATATTCGCTCGAGGCCATGATCGGGAAATCCTCGCGCGGCAGGGTCGCGAGGCTGAAATGCGACCGCCCCGCCCGCACTTCGAGCCGGCCGGAGATGCCGTCGTCACTCAGTTCCACCATGGCCCCGTCGGGGAGCTTGCGCACGATCTCGTGGAGCGTATGCGCCGAGACGGTGGTCGCGCCGGCCTGGCCGACCATGGCCCGCGCCCGGTCGACGACCTCGATGTCGAGATCGGTGGCGCGGAAGCTCACCTGCTCGCCCTCGGCCTCGATCAGCACGTTGCCGAGGATCGGAATGGTATTGCGCCGCTCCACGACCGATTGCGCCCGGCTCATGGCCCGGAGAAGGGCGCTACGCTCCATGCTGAGTTTCATGACATCCACCGTTAGAGATCCGGGCGCACGGTCCCGTTGCGGTTGCGCGGAACGGCACGTTACCGGATTACCGGGAAAGGGCAAGCGCCGCGGGAAGCCCCTTCGAACTCACCACGCCGGCGGAGCCGAGCCGGCTTCAGGCCTCCAGCATCCGCCGCAGCAGTTCCACGTCCTCCGCGATCTGGGCGTCGCTCACCTTGAGCTCCTCGATCTTGCGGATCGCGTGAATGACCGTGGTGTGGTCCCGCCCGCCGAAGCGGCGCCCGATGTCGGGCAGGCTGCGCGTGGTCAGGGTCTTGGCGAGATACATCGCCACCTGGCGGGGCCTGGCGACCGCCCGGGCACGCCGCGCCGACATCAGATCCGAGATCCGCAGGGTATAATGGTCGGCGACCTTGCGGATGATCTCGTCGATGGTGACCTTGCGCTCGGAGGCGCGCAGGATATCGGCGAGGCATTCCTGCGCCATGTCGAGATTGATCTCGCGCCCCACGAGGCTCGCGAAGGCGAAGAGCCGCGTCAACGCGCCCTCCAGCACCCGCACGTTCGACGAGATGCGGTGCGCGAGGAATTCCAGCACGCCCGGGCCCACGGTCACGCCGGGATTCTGCGCCAGATGCGTCTCGGCCTTGGACTGCAGGATGCCAAGCCGCAATTCGTAGTCGGTTGGGTGCAGGTCGACGACGAGGCCCCATTGCAGCCGCGACTTGATGCGCTCCTCGAGCCCCTCGATCTCGCCCGGTGCCCGGTCGGCGGAAATCACGATCTGCTTCTGCTGGTCGATCAGCACGTTGAAGGTGTGGAAGAACTCGGACTGGGTCGATTCCTTGCCGGAGATGAACTGCACGTCGTCGACCATCAGCATGTCGACCGAGCGGAAGATCTCCTTGAAGCCCTGCATGTCCTTCTGTCGCAGCGCCACCACGAAGCGGTACATGAACTGCTCGGCGGAGAGATAGAGCACCCGGGCATCGCAGCGCGTCCGCCGCACCTCGTGGGCGATGGCATGCATCAGATGCGTCTTGCCGAGCCCCACCCCGCCGTAGAGGAAGAGCGGGTTGAAGGTCACCTGGCCGCCCTCGGCCACGCGGCGCGCGGCGGCATGGGCGAGCTCGTTCGGCTTGCCCACCACGAAATTCTCGAAGGTGAAGCGCGTGTCGAGCGGCGAGGTCGGCAGATCGCTCTCCGCCGCCTGCGGGGCTTCCACGCCCACCGCGGCCGCGGCCGGCGGGACCTCGACGGCGACGGCCGGCGCCTCCGGGGCCTGCACGCAGAACGAGAGCCGGCTCGCCGGGATCCCGTCCTTGACCAGCAATTGCCGGATCGCCTCGCCGTAGTTGCGCGACACCCAGGTCCCGACGAAGCTGGTCGGCGCCGCGAATTGCGCAACCCCGTTCTCCGCGCCGAGAAAGACCAGCGGATCGATCCAGTTCTTGTAGGGATCCTTGCCGATCTGGCCCTGCATGGCTCCCCGGAGCCGGCCCCAGGTATCGGCAGGTGACTCCAGGTCTCGCATCGCGGCCGGCCGGGTCATCTCGCCTCCTCTGATGCCGAGCGAGGCGGCACGAACGTGACCGCGCGGGCGCCGGATCCGGTCGCGGCCCCGCATCGCGAGGGCCGGCTCCTGAAGACCCGGCACATCGAATCCGAAACCCGCGCCGCCCGCCGCATCGTCGTCTCTCCCCATCATATTCTGATCCGCTTAACCGAAAGCCGGTCCGGTGCGGATTCGATCGATTCGTGGAATCTAAACGCTCGTCCGATCTTCTTCGACCCGAAGGCCCGTCGCAAAGTTCATCCAGCAATCATGTTCAGATGCGACGGCCCTGTGGCAAAAAATACTCAGGGTACTCGGAAAACGACTTAGTTCTACTAGGGGTCGCGGTCGAACGGGATTCGATCCGTGGCCGCAAGGATAGCCAAGTGACCCGCATGCGACAACTGGACCGAAGGCGGAACATCCGGGAAAGCATGCGAAAAAAAACGCGCCCCGAAGGGCGCGCCCTATGCGCGAGGCGGTTGGCCGCCTGCCCTCAGGCGCCCAGGGCCTTCACCCGTCCCGCGAGCCTGGAGACCTTCCGGCTGGCAGTCCGCTTGTGCAGGATGCCCTTGCTCACCGAGCGCATGATCTCGGGCTGGGCCAGGCGCAGCGCCTCGGCGGCGGCAGCCTGATCGCCCGAGGAAAGCGCTTCCTCGACCTTGCGCACGAAGGTCCGCATGCGGGAGCGACGCGCCTTGTTCACTGCGGTGCGGCGCTCGGTCTGGCGCGCGCGTTTCTTGGATGACGGCGAATTTGCCATGTCGCGGATCCGTCTCTTCGGTCACGGGAATTTCGAAGCGCCCCTCTACGCGGAGCGACGCGGCGAGTCAACAGACCATTCCGCCGCCGCGCCGCGCTATTTCCCGCGGAACTGCGGGGAGCGCTTCTCCAGGAAGGCCGCCATGCCCTCGGCCTGGTCCTCGGTGGCGAAGAGCGCATCGAAGAGCCGGCGCTCGAACAGCAGCCCCTCGCGCAGCGTGGTCTCGAAGCTGCGGTTCACGCTCTCCTTGGCCGCGCGCACCGCCAGCGGCGATTTCTCCGCGATCTTCGCGGCTGTGGCGCGGGCTTCCTGCATCAGATCCTTGGCCGGCACCACCCGGCTGACCAGCCCCGCACGCTCGGCCTCCTCGGCATCCATGAAGCGCCCGGTCAGGCACATCTCCATCGCCTTCGACTTGCCGATCGAGCGCACCAGCCGTTGGGTACCGCCGAGTCCGGGGATCACGCCCAGGTTGACCTCCGGCTGGCCGAACTTCGCCGTGTCGGCGGCGATGATGAAATCGCAGAGCATCGCCAGCTCGCATCCGCCGCCGAGGCAATAGCCCGCCACCGCGGCGATGATCGGCTTGCGGCAGGCCATGATGGCTTCCGTCGGTCCGGTGAAATAATCGTCGAGCATCATGTCCACGAAGGACTTGTCGGCCATCTCCTTGATGTCCGCGCCGGCGGCGAAGGCCTTGTCGGATCCGGTGACGATGATCGCCCGGACACGGTGCGAGGCGTCCAGTTCGCCGATGGCCGCGGCGAGCTCGCGCAGAAGCTCGGCATTGAGCGCGTTCATCGCATCGGGCCGGTCGAGACGGATTTCGCCGATATGGTCCCCGGTCTCGACGACCAGCGTTTCATAGGCCACGGTCGCTCTCCTCGCAGGATGGTTCGCCGGGACGGTAATCGCAGGCGGCGCCCGCGATCAAGCCCGCCGCTGGCAGCGCGGACAGAAGTAGCTCGAGCGCCCCCCCTGGACCGCCCGCGCGACAAGGCCGCCGCAGCCCGGCCGGGCGCAGGCCGCGCCCTCCCGGCCGTAGACCGCGAAGGAATGCTGGAAATATCCCAGCTCGCCGTCCGCCTGGCGATAGTCGCGCAAGGACGAGCCGCCCGCCGCGATCGCCGCTTCGAGCACCAGGCGGATCGCCACGGCCAGCCGCTCGGCGGCCGCCGCATCGACATCGCGCGCCGGCGCCAGCGGCGAGATCCCGGCCCGCCACAGCGCCTCGCAGACATAGATGTTCCCGAGCCCCGCCACGACCCGCTGGTCGAGCAGCACCGCCTTGACCGGCGTCTTCCGCCCGGCCAGCCGTTCGGCGAGATACCGCCCGTCGAAGGCGTTTCCCAGCGGCTCCGGCCCCAGCACCGCCAGCAGCCGGTGCGCCTCGAGGTCTTGCGTCGGCCAGAGATCCATCGCCCCGAACCGCCGCGCGTCGTTGAAGGTCAGCCGCCCGCCGCCCTCGATGTCGAGGATCACGTGATCGTGCTTCTCCGGCGCGGCGAGCGCGTGGTGGAAGACGCCGAGCCGCACGCCCGACACCAGCCACCGGCCGGACATGCCGAGATGCACGATCAGCGTCTCGCGCGAATCGAGATCGGCCAGCAGGTATTTCGACCGCCGCCCGAGCCGCTCGACCCGCGCGCCCTCCAGCCGCTCGGCCATGCGCGGCGGAAACGGCCAGCGCAGATCCGGCCGCCGGACATCCGCCCGCAGGATGCGGTTTCCCTCAAGCACCGGCGCCAGTCCGCGCCGCACGGTTTCGACCTCGGGCAGTTCCGGCAAGTCCCCTCCGGCCGGCGTGACGGTTGTAACCCGCCGGTCCCGCCTTATAAGCATTGGCTCGACCGACAGAAAGACCGCTCCACCATGACGGACCCCGAGGCGCCGACCACCCATTTCGGCTTCGAGACCATCCCCGAGGCCGACAAGGCCGGCCGCGTGCACGGCGTCTTCACTTCCGTCGCCACGCGCTACGACATCATGAACGACGCCATGAGCCTCGGCATCCACCGCCTCTGGAAGCAGGCGGCGCTGGACTGGCTCGCACCCCGGCCGGACATGGAGCTGCTCGACGTGGCCGGCGGCACCGGCGACATCGCCTTCCGCTTCCTCGACCGCGTGAAGGATCGCGGCCATGTCACGGTCCTCGACATGACCGAGAGCATGCTGGCCGAGGGCCGGGCCCGTGCGGAGAAGGCCGGCCGCGCCGGGCGCATCGACTGGATCGCGGGCGACGCGATGCAGCTGCCGTTCCCCGATTCGCGCTTCGACGCCTATACGATCTCCTTCGGCATCCGCAACGTGACGCGGATCGAGGACGCGCTCGCCGAGGCCTTCCGGGTGCTGCGCCCCGGCGGGCGCTTCCTCGCGCTCGAGTTCAGCCGCGTGCCGGTCGAGGGGCTGCGCTGGCTTTACGACCGCTATTCCTTCAACGTGATCCCCGCCCTGGGCCAAACCATTGTCGGAGACCGCGCCAGCTACCAGTACCTCGTCGAGTCGATCCGACGCTTTCCCGCCCAGGAGCCCTTCGCGGAGATGATCCGCCGCGCGGGCTTCGGGAACGTCGCCTGGCGCAATCTCTCCATGGGCGTCGCCGCGCTGCATTCCGGCTGGAAGCTCTGACTTGCGCGGCCCGCACAATCTCTGGCGGCTGATCCGCACCGGCGCGACCTTCGAGCGCACCGGCGCCATGCGGCTGGTGCTCGAAGCCATGGACGCGCCGCCCTCGCTGCGCATCGCAGCGCGCGTTCTCGGCTGGCCCTTCCAGTGGCTCGGCTACACCGGCGACCCGACACAGCCACCTATCCTTCGCGCGCTGACCGCGCTCGGTCCGGCCTACATCAAGTTCGGCCAGCTGCTCTCGACGCGTCCCGACGTGGTCGGCCACGACCTGGCGAGCCAGCTCACCGTGCTTCAGGACAAGCTGCCGCCCTTTCCGCTCGACGAAGCCCGCGCCGCCGTTGCCCGCGAACTCGGCCAGCCGGTCGATGCCGTCTTCTCCGACTTCTCCGAACCCATCGCCGCCGCCTCGCTGGCACAGGTCCACCGCGCCACCATGCGCGCGACCGGACAGGACGTGGCGGTCAAGGTGCTGCGGCCCGGAATCGAGCGTGCCTTCCTGCGCGACGTCGACGCCTTCTATTTCGCCGCGCGCATGATCGAGACGCTGGCGCCCTTCACCCGCCGGCTGCGCCCGCGCGCGGTCATCGAGCATTTCGAGGGCGTCGTGCTGGGCGAGCTCGACCTGCGCATGGAGGCCGCCGCCGCCGCAGAGTTCCGCGCCAATACCGAGCGGGATTCGGATTTCCGCGTGCCGGCGGTGGTCTGGCCCGCGACCGGCCGCCGCGTCATGACGCTCGAATGGGCGGCCGGCATCAACATGGGCGACGTGACAGCGCTCAAGGCATCGGGAACCGACCTCGTGCGCCTCGCCGAGCGCATCATCCAGTCCTTCCTGCGCCACGCGCTGCGCGACGGCTTTTTTCACGCCGACATGCACCAGGGCAATCTCAAGCTCGGCCCCGACTGCGCGATCGTCGCGCTCGACTTCGGCATCATGGGGCGCATCGACGCCTATACCCGCAGGGTCTATGCCGAGATTCTCATCGGCTTTCTTCGCAAGGACTTCGCCCGCGTCGCTGAGGTGCATTTCGAAGCCGGCTACGTGCCGCCCGACCGCAACATGGAGGCCTTCGCCCAGGCGCTGCGCTCGGTCGGCGAGCCGATCTTCGGCCAGGACGCCACTCGCATCTCCATGGCCCGGCTGCTGGCGCATCTCTTCGAGGTGACCGAGCGCTTCGGCATGCAGACCCGCACCGAGCTCATCCTGCTCCAGCGGACCATGGTGGTCGTCGAAGGCGTCGCCCGCAGCCTCGACCCCTCGATGAACATGTGGGAGACCTCGCGCCCTGTCGTCACCGACTATATCGCGCGCAACCTCGGGCCGGCGGCGGTCACCCGCGACCTCGCCGCCACCCTCCGGGTGCTGTCGCGCTTCGGGCCCCGCCTGCCGGCCATGGCGGAGGCGGCGCTGATCCGGGCGAGCGCGCCGCCGCCGCCGCCCGACCGCCGCCGCCCGCCGGGCTGGGTCTACGGCCTCGGCGGCGCAGCGGTCGGCGCGGGCCTCGTCGCGCTCGGAACCCTGCTGTAGGCGCGGCCGGTCCCCGGAAGGCACGGCGCCCCCGCGCCGCCAGCTGCGCAACGCATTTCCGCAAACGGCTTCAGCCGCGCGCCCAGGGCCCGTGGTGGCCGCCGCTTTCGTCGATGCGCTCGAAGGAATGGAGCCCGAAGAAATCCCGCTGGCCCTGGATCATGTTGGCGGTGCCCCGGCCGGTGCGCATCGCATCGAAATAGGCCAGCGCCGCTCCGAGCGCCGGCGCGGGATTGCCCGAGAGCGCCGCCACCGAGACCACCCGGCGCAGCGCGCCATGGCTCGCCTTCATCCGCTCCGCGAAGCTCGGCGCGAACATCAGGTTCGTGCCCGGATGCTCGGACAGAGCCCGGGCCATGTCGTCGAGCATCGCCGAGCGGATGATGCAGCCCGCGCGCCAGACCTTCGCCACCTCCGGCAGCGGCACCGCCCAGCCGTATTCCCCCGAGGCCGCGACGAGCAGCCCGAAGCCCTGGGCATAGCTCGCGATCTTTCCCGCCAGCAGCGCCTGCTCCAGCGCCGGAACCAGCCCGGCATCGCCGGTGATCCGCTCCGGCGCCGCGCCGAAGATCGCCTCGCCCGCCTTTCGTTCCTCGAGCCGTGCCGAGAGGTTGCGCGCAGCCACGGCCGCCTCGATCGCAGTCACGGGTGCCGCGAGATGCTGCGCCTCGATTGCGGTCCAGCGCCCCGTGCCCTTCTGCCCGGCCCGGTCGAGGATCACGTCGAGCAGCGGCTTGCCGGTCTTCGTATCCACCGTATCCGCGACCTTGGCCGCGATCTCCACCAGATAGGAGGCCAGCGGCCCCTCGTTCCAGCGCGCGAAGACCGCGCCGATCTCGCCCGCCGTCATGCCCAGCCCGTCGCGCATGATGCCGTAGACCTCGGCGATCATCTGCATGTCGGCGTATTCGATGCCGTTGTGCACGGTCTTGACGAAATGTCCCGCGCCGTCGGGTCCCATCCAGGTGGCGCAGGGCGTGCCCTCGAACTTGGCCGAGATCGCCTCGAGCACCGGCGCCACCCGGTCCCAGCCGGCCTTGGCCCCCCCGCCCATGATCGAGGGCCCGTGCCGCGCCCCCTCCTCGCCGCCGGAGACGCCGATGCCGAGGAAGGGCAGCCCCGCCGCCTCGGCCTCCGCCGCCCGCCGGCGCGTGTCGCGGAAATTGGCGTTGCCCGCGTCGATGATCAGGTCGTCGGGCCCCAGCACCTCGCGCAGCGCCGCAATCATCGCATCGACCGGTTCGCCCGCCGGCACCATCAGGATCACCGCCCGCGGCGTCTTGAGCGCGGCGGCGAGATCGGCGAGCGTCGGGCAGGGCGCGACCCGCTCCGCCAATGGCCCCGCGCCGGCGACGAATTCCCCGATCACCGACGTCGTGCGGTTGTTCACCGCGACGCGAAATCCCTTTTCGGCGATGTTGAGCGCCAGCGCCGCGCCCATCGTCCCCAGACCGACCAGCCCGACTTCCTGCATCCCATCCTCCCGCCTGGCCTCCCCGGACCCGCGACGGCAGATATTGCCGATCGGGGCGCGCTTGTCACCCCGGAGTGCGAGAAGTGGGCGGCGCCTATTCCACCACGACCGCGGTCACCGCGAGGCAATCGCCGGATTTCACCAGCCCGGGAAAATGCCGGGCCGTCAGCAGGCCCGCGCGCCGCGCGTGATAGACCACGGGCGTCTGGCCGGTCCGCTCGACCGGCCAGACCCGCGCGATCTCCGCGCCCTTCTCCACCGGCGCGCCGAGATCGGCGAGCGGCTCGATCAGCCCGTCATGTTCGGCGAAGACAAAGCAATCGCCGTCGGGCATGTCGAGGTCGATGCTGGGTGCGGTCTCCGGATCGCCTTTGTGGATGCCGGCATGAATCAGGAAGTTGCGCACACCCTTCTTCGCGATCCCGATCGACCGGGCCGTGGCCGTGCCACCGCCCCCGAGCTCGGTCGAGACGAAGACCTTGCCCAGCGCCTCGACGGTGGTGTCGAACATGCCGACGTTGTCGATCTCCAGAAGCACCATCGAGTAGGGTGCGTTGAAGGCCCGCATCGCGTCGATGCAGGCTTCCTCCTGGACCTTCGCGTCGAGCCTGTGCGCCGCGGCGAAGGGCACGAAATCGAGCGTCTTTCCTCCCGAATGGAAGTCGAGGACGAAATCGGCCATCGGCGCGAGCGTCGAGGCGAAATAATCCGCGATCTTCTGGGTTGGCGTCCCGTCCGCCCGTCCTGGAAAACTGCGATTGAGATTACCCCGGTCGATGGGCGAGGTTCGCGTCCCCGCCCGGAAGGCCGGCGCGTTCATGAAGGGCACGATGATTACCCGGCCCCGGACTTCTTCGGGTTTCAGCTCCATCGCGAGGGCCTGCAGGGCTACCGGCCCCTCGTATTCGTCGCCGTGGTTGGCCCCGGTCAGGAGCGCCGTCGGTCCCTCGCCGTTCCGCACCACCGTGATCGGGATCAGCACCGAGCCCCAGGCGCTGTCGTCCCGGCTGTAGGGCATGCGCAGGAAGCCGTGATGCACGCCGTCTTCGTCGAATGGCACGCCGGCCACGATCGGGCTTACCGGCATCGGCTGGGATTGCAGCATGACGCTACTCCTTGACCGTGAGCCGCCGCGGCACGTCGGCGAGGCATTCCGGCCCCTCGTCGCCGATCACGATGCTCTCGGTGATCTCGAGGCCCCAGCCCTCCATCCAGAGCCCGGTCATGAAATGGAAGGTCATGCCCGCCTGCATCACCGTCCGGTCGCCGGGCCGGAGCGACATGGTCCGCTCGCCCCAGTCGGGCGGATAGGAGAGCCCGATCGGATAGCCGGTCCGGTTGTCCTTGGCGATGCCGTGGCGGTTCAGGACCGCGAAGAAGGCATTTGCGATGTCCTCGCAGCGATTGCCCGCCTTCGCCACCTCGAGCCCGGCATCCATGCCCTCCAGCACCGCCTTCTCGGCCTCGCGGAAATGCGCCGGCGGGCGCCCGAGAAAGACCGTGCGCGACAGCGGGCAATGGTAGCGGCGATAGACTCCGGCGATCTCGAAGAAGGTGCCTTCGCCCGCCCGCATCGGTGCGTCGTCCCAGGTCAGATGCGGCGCCGCCGCATCCTCGCCCGAGGGAAGCAGCGGCACGATGGCTGGATAATCGCCCCCCGCCCCGAGATCCTCGTCGTAGCGCAGGGCGGCATCGTAGATCTCGGCCACCAGGTCGCATTTGCGCAGCCCCGGCTCCGCGACCTCCGCGATCCGGGCATGCATCCGCTCCACGAGGCGCGCGGCCTTGCGCATGTAGTCCAGCTCCCGCTCGGACTTCACCGCCCGCTGCCAGTTGACCAGCGCGGTCACGTCGACGAATCGCGCGTTCGGCAAGTGCTTCTGCAATGCCCCATAAGCCGCTGCGGAGAACCAGTAATTGTCCATCTCGACGCCGATCCGCCCGCGGTCCCAGCCCCGTTCCGCGATGCGCGCGGCGAGGTAGTCCATCGGGTGCCGCTCGGTCGATTGCACGTAGTGGTCCGGGTAGCCGATGATGTTCGCGTGCTCCATGAAGCAGGTCCGCTTCGCCCCGTTGCCGTCCTGCCCGCGGCCGAACCAGACCGGCTCGCCGTCGAGCGCCAGCAGCACGCATTGATGCACATAGAAGGACCAGCCGTCGTAGCCGGTCAGCCAGGCCATATTCGAGGGGTCGGAGACGAGGATCAGATCCACGCCCTTCGCTTCCATCGCGGCCCGGGTACGCGCGATCCGCTGCGCATATTCCTCTCGGCTGAAATGCAGCTGGACATCGCCCATGCTCTGGCCCCCTCTCGTCGTCAGGTTTCGAAATCGCTTCCCGCCCCGGCGGATTCGGCCCGCGCCGCGGCGAGGGTCGCGATGGCGGTGTCCTGCACGCCGGTCCCGGTCAGGTCGGCGATGGTGATCGCCTCCGGGCCGGTGCGGCCCGCCGCCATGCCCGCCACGATGTCGCCCAGTTCGGCGAATTCCGCATCCGCCGCGACCAGCCCGGCGGCGATCGCGCTGCGCAACTCTCCGAGGCCGCGGGTCTGCGAGAGCCGGTCGGGAACGTAGAGATCGGCCCGCAGGAGACAGCCGGGCTCTAGTTCGTTCTTGTCGTGCTGGTCCGACCCCATGGCAGTGACATGCTGCCCCGGCCGCAGCCAGTCGGCGCGCAGCACCGGCGCCCTCGCGGGCGTGGTGGTGACGATCACGTCGGCCCCGCGCACCGCCGCCGCCGGATCGCGCTCCGCCCGCGCCGCGATGCCGAGCGCTTCGGCCATCTCCCGGGCCACCACCGCAGTCTTCTCCCCGTCGCGCCCCCAGAACACCGCCTCGCGGATCGGCCGCACCAGCGCCAGCGCCCGCAGCTGCATGCGCGCCTGCAACCCGCTGCCGAGGATCGCCGCCACGCCCGAATCCGCGCGCGCCAGATGCCGGGCCGCCACCGCCCCCGCCGCCGCGGTCCGCACATCCGTCAGATAGCCGTTGTCGAGCAGCAGCGACTGGACCTGCCCGGTCTTCGCCGAGAACAGGATCATCAGGCCGGATGTCGAGGGAAGCCCCAGCGCGGGATTGTCGAAGAAGCCCGGCGAGACCTTCAGCGCGAAGCTCGGCAGCCCCGGCACGTAGGCGGTCTTGACATCGACCTCGCCGTTCGCCTCGGCGATGGCCATGGACAGGATCGGCGGCATCACCACCTTCCCGCCGCTGAGCGCGCGGAACCCCTCCTCGATGCAATCCACCGCCGCGAGGTCGAGCGGCACGAGCCCGCGCAGGTCGCGTTCGGTCAGGATCCGGATTCCGGGCACGGCGCCTCCTCCACGGCCACATCCACGTCCTCGCCGGAGACGATGCGGTGGTGCAATTTCATGTCGATGTTTCCGCCGCTCAGGAGCAGCATCACCGGCCCCCGCGCCGCGACCCTGCCCGCCAGCATCGCCGCCACGCCCGCCCCACCCGCGCCTTCGACCACCTGGCGCTCCTGCCAGTAGCAATGCCGGAGGCCGGCGGCGATCTCCGGCTCGCCGAGCAGCACCACCTCGTCGACGAGGTCACGCACCATGGCGAAGGTATGGCGGTTGTCGAGCCCGATGCCGCCCCCGAGCGAATCGGCCAGCGTCGGCAGTTCCTCCACCTGGACCGGGCGTCCCGCCGCGAGGCTCGCCTGCATCGCCGCGCCCCGTGCCATCGAGACGCCGACGACGCGCACCGCCGGCCGACGCGCCTTCACCGCCGCCGCGATCCCGGCGATCAGCCCGCCGCCGGACAATTGCACGACCAATGTGTCGAGTTCGGGCACCGCCTCGATCATCTCCAGGCCCAGCGTACCCTGTCCCGCGATCACGTCCCTGTGGTCGAAGGGCGGGATCGACACCATGCCCTCCTCGGCGATCAGCCGGTCGACCTCCACCTGCGCATCGTCCTGGCTCGCCCCGACGATCCGCGCCTCCGCGCCCAGGGCCTCGATCGCCTCGACCTTGTTGCGCGGCACCAGCGCGGACATGCAGATCACCGCCCGCACGCCGGCCCTGCGTGCGGCATGGGCGAGCGCGCGGCCGTGATTGCCGGTCGAGGCCGCCGCCACGCCGCCCGCCCGCGCCGCCTCGTCGAGCCGCGCCACGGCATTCGACGCGCCGCGAAGCTTGAAGCTCCCAGTGTGCTGGAGATGCTCGAACTTGAGCCAGACCGGAACCCCGGCCCGTTCCGAGAGGCTCGGCGAGGGATCGACCGGCGTCGGTCGGATCATCCCCGCGATGCGCGCCCGCGCCGCCTCGATCTCCGGCAGTCCGACCGCCGCGCTCATCGCCCCGACCCTTCCCGGGCCGTCCGCGCGAAGAGAGAGCCGTATCCGCCCGGAACTGCCCCGATCCCCGCGGCCCGGCGCATGGCCCAGATGCTCGCCTGATTCGAGGTCACCACCGGCTTGCCCAGACGCGCCTCGATCGCCGCCACCGCTTCGAGCGCCGGCAGCGCGGTGCAGGAGACAAAGAGCGCCTCGGCCCGCGGATCGTCAGCCAGCGCCGCCGCGTCGATCAGGCTCGCGGGCTCCAGCCGGGCCATCTCCCGGTCATCTTCGAGCCCCAGGCAGGAAGACCGCACCACCTCGAAACCCTCCGCCACGAGACGCGCCGCCACCGGCCGCGTGGTCTCCGCCAGATAGGGCGTGAGCAGGGCCACGCGGCGGGCGTCGAGCGCCTTCAGCGCGGCGCAGCCCGCGGCGATCGGCGTGATCACCGGCACCCCCGGCCGCGCCCTCTCCACCGCCGCGCTGACGACGCCGTCGCCGATCACCACCGAGGCCGCAGTGCAGCTGAAGCAGATCGCATCGAGCGTCGCGCCCGGCGCCAGCAGCGCCGCCGCCGCTTCCAGCCACGGCGCCATCCGGCGCAGGTTCTCCGGCGTCGTCGGATTGGAATAGGACACCCGTGTCGCATGCACCGCCGCCAAGTCGGGCGGCACGAGCCTTGCGACGTCGCGCTCGGTCGTCAGGTCGGTCGCGAGCAGGATCAGCCCCAGCCGGCGCGGCCGTCCCGGCGGAACGAACGAAAGCGCCGCGTCGATCTCGACCGTCGCTGCCTCTGCGTGCTCCGCCATCCGCGGGATCAGACGACGAGGACCGGGCAATCGGCGAGCCCGGTCACCTTGTGCGACACGCTGCCCAGCAGGAAGCTTTCGATCGAGCCGAGTCCCCTGCTGCCGATCACGATCAGATCCACCCCGTGCTCGCGCGCGAAGGCGATGATGCTGCGCGCCGGCTGGCCGCCCTTGACGAAGGCACGGGCACCGCTCGCACCAGCCTCGTGCGCGAGCGCGCGCCCCGCCTCGGCCACCTCGCGGGCATGGTCCCGCATCACGTCGTCGACATTTCCCGAGTCCTCGGGGCGCCGCACCGACAGCGACGCTTCGAGCAGGCTGTGATGGTGAAAGACCGTGAGGATCAGCACCTCGGCCTCGCAGAGCATCGCCAGCGCCGCCCCCTTGCGGACCGCCTCCGCGCTGCTCGGCGACCCGTCGAAGGGGATCAGGATCCGCGTGAACATGCACCGCCTCCCGGGTTCAATCGGCGAAGGCAAGGTCGCGCAGGAAGAGCGCGATCTGCGGGAAGAAGATCAGCGCGACCGAGACGCCGAGCAGCATGATGATGAAGGGGGGCGTGCCCCGGATCACCTCGATATAGGGCCGCTTGAAGACCGCGATGGCCGTGAAGATGTCGCAGCCGAAGGGCGGCGTCGCCGAGCCGATCGCGACCTGGAGCGTGATGATCGTGCCCACCAGCACTGGATCGAGCCCGACCGACTGCACCACCGGCGCGAAGATCGGCACCATGACCAGGATCACCACGATCGGATCGACGAACATGCACCCGATGAAGAACGCGATCGAGATCACGAACAGAACCCCGATCGGGCCCATCTCCGACACCCCGACCGCGCCGAGGATCGCCTGCGGGATCTGGGCAAAGCTGATCACCCAGGAGAACGCCGCCCCGGCACCGACGAGGATGAAAACGACCGCAGTGATGAGCCCGGTGGACTTGGCGGTGGCGTAAACGTCGGCGAAGTTCATCGAGCGGAACACGATGAGCTCGAGTACCAGCGCGTAGAGCACGCAGGCCGCTGCCGCCTCGGTCGGGCTGAAGATGCCGCCGTAGATGCCGCCGATGATGATCAACGGGAATCCGAGGGGCCAGAGCGCCTGCCGGATCGCCCGGGCGCGCTCGCCCCAGGTCGACTTCGGCTCGGTCGGCACGTTGTTTCGGACGGCATAGAACATGCTGTAGGCCGAGAACAGGACGAGGATCAGCAGCCCCGGCCCGATCCCGGCGATAAACAGCTCGGCGATCGAGGTGTTGGAGACCACGCCGTAGATGATCATGCCGATCGACGGCGGGATCAGGAAGGCGATGTCGGACGAGTTGACGATCAGCGCCAGGATGAAGCTGTCGTTGTAGCCCGCCTTGAGCATGCGCGGGCGCAGCGGCGAGCCCACCGCCACCACCGTGGCTTGCGTCGAGCCCGAGACCGCACCGAACATGGTGCAGGCCGCCGCGGTCGAGACCGCGAGCCCGCCCTTCACGTGGCCGACGAAGGCCATCACCATGTCGATCAGCCGCCCGGCAGACTGGCCGCGGGTCATGATGTCGGCGGCGAAAATGAACATCGGCACCGCGATCAGCGAAGCGGGCCGGATGCCGGCCAGGATCTGCTGCACCATGGTCTCGAGTTGGCCGAAGCCGCCGAAAAGGGCGAAGAACCCGATGAAGGAGGCGACGATGAGCGGAATCATCATCGGGAACCCGAGCAACAGCAGCGCGACCATCGTCAGCATTACGGTGGCGGTCATGGCTCAGATCTCCGTCTCGTCTTCCTCGTAGCCCTCGAGCACCAGGGTCGAGAGCCAGAGGTCCGGGTCGGTCGCATTCTTCACCGCGGTAAGCGCGTACTGGACCCCGGTCATGAAGAAGCCGACCGGCACCCACACGTAGCTCCACCAGACCGGGATCTGCAGGGCCGGCAGCACCCGGCCCTGCCCTGCAAGGGTGATGATGTAGCCGATGGAATACCAGCAGAGCCCGAACATGAAGACCGAGGTTACGGCAGCGATCAGTATCATCATCGCCCTGCGCGCCGGCGGCGGCAAAGCATCGAAGATCGCCGACATGCGGATATGCCGGCCGTGGCGCGCGGCGTAGCTGATGCCGGCGAAGGTGATCCAGACGATGAGGATGCTGTTGAGCTCCTCGGTGAAGTAGATCGAGGTCCGGAACACGAACCGGCCGACCACGTTCGCGACGGTATTGAGCGCCATCAGAAGCACGCCGGCCGCCAGCATGACCGACTCGATGTGGGCGATGGCGGTGTCGATCACGCCGAGCGGACCCGGCAACGTGGATTCCAAGCGTGATCGCTCGGATCGGGACGTCGGTGCCGGCGTTGGCTCGCTCAAGGATGCCTCCTCGCCTGGTCGGGTCCGCGCGCGCCGCGAGACCTGCCCGCGGCGCGCTGCTGCGATTTTCTGGCTACTGGACGGCCTCGAGGTCGGCTTTCATCTGGTCGAGGATCGCCTGGCCGCCGTCGCCGGTCATTTCGATGAACGTCGCCTCGACCTCGGCGGCCGCATCCATGAACGGCTGGCGCTCGGCCGCGTCGAGGGTGTTGATCTCCATGTCCGGCTTGGCTTCCTTGATGTTCGCCAGCGCCTGCTCCTGGAGCGTCGCCTGGTAGTCGACGATGTAGTCGAACGCCGCCTGGGTCGCGTTCTGGATCACCTGCTGATCTTCCTCCGACAGCCCGTCGTAGAAGGCCTTGTTGGCCATCACCGCCGTGGTGAAGTTGTTGTGGCCGATGCAGGTGATGACGTCGGTCACCTCGTAGATCTTGGTCGAATCCAGGAAGAAGCCCGGGTTCTCCTGGCCCTGGATGATGCCGGTCTGCAGCGCGCCGTAGACCTCGCCCCAGGTCAGCGGCGTCGGCACCGCGCCGAAGGCCTCGTAGCTCTGGACCAGCAGCGGGTTGGTCATCACCCGGAACTTCACCTCGTCGAGATCGGCGGGGCTGTGGACCGGCTCCTGGGTGGTCATGCAGACCTCGCCCTCGGGGAACATGGTCAGCAGCTCCAGCCCCTGCTGGGCGTAGAGCTCGGGGAACATCTCGTTGATGGCCACCGAAGTCCGGAAGAACTCGACGAGATCCTCGTTGTTCTGCGGCAGCAGGTAGGGCACGAAAAACACCTGCGCCTCGGGGATGGTCGCGCCGGTGAAGCCCGGCGACTGGTCGACGAACTGCAGGATGCCGGCCTTGGTCTGCTCCATGATGTCGTCGGATTCGCCGAGCGTGCCGAAGGGGAAGAGCTGGATCACGTGATCCGAATTGGCCTCGACCTCCTCCTTGAACTTCTCGGCGAAGACGTTCTGCACATCCGCCGCCGCCGCTTCCTCGGTGGCGTAGCGCCAGGTCTCGGCCTGCGCCGCTGTGGCGACGGCCAGCATCGCCACGGCGGAAACGGCGCCGAGAATCTCGCTCTTTCTTCCGGTCATCCTTTTTTCTCCCTGTAGGATCTTGGGTCTTTCGGCCGTTTCCCCGCGTTCCGACGGCCGCCATGCGCGGCAACGCGCAGGGAGCCGGCCCTGTCGGTGGCGGAAGCGCAGAGGTCAGATATTTGCCCAAGAAATATACGGCGACAAAAGCATGTCAATTTTTTTATTGAATCATTACAATTGAGCCTGCCAGCGATCAGACGGCGAGCAGATCCTGCTCCGGCCGGTTGCGGGCGAGGCGCGCGAGGATTTCCAGACCCCGCGCCACCGCGTCATCCGAGGCGGCGCCGAGGCAGATGCGCACGCCGCGATGGCGCGGCGGCTCGCCGATGGCGAAGGACGACCCCGCCGCCACGGCGACGCCATGGAGCCGGGCGAGGTTGACGAAAGCGCCGGCCTCCCAGGGCTCGGGCAACGGCAGCCAGACATGCAGCCCGTTCGGCGTCGCCACGGGATCGAGGCCGCGCAGCGCCTGCGCCGCCATGCGGTTGCGCCGCGCCAGCGCCGCCTTCTGCCAATCGAGCAGTTCGGTCGCGGTGCCCGAGCGGATCCAGCGCGTCGCGATCTCCGCGACCATCCCCGTCGCCATCCAGTTGGTCACCAGATGCCGCGCCGAGGCGGCGGAAACCAGCGTCTCGGGCACCACCAGATAGGCCAGCCGCAGGCCGGGCAGCAGGCATTTGCTGAACCCGGTGAAATAGAAGGTCCGCTCGGGCGCGAGCATGGCGATCGGCCGCGGCCGGGCCGGCTGGAGCGGCCCCCCGGCGTCGTTCTCCAGGATCATGACGTCGTGGCGCCGCGCCAGCTCGACCAGCGCCGCGCGGCGCTCCGCCCCCATGCTCAGGGCCAGCGGATTGAGGCCGTTCGGCACGAGGTAGAGCACCTTCACGGCGCCGGAAACGCACGCGTGCTCAAAGGCTTCCGGAAGCACGCCCTCCCGGTCGACCGGCAGGCCCGCGAGCCGGAGCCCGAGGTAGCGGGCAAGCGGCGGCAGGGTGTGATGGCCGAGCTCCTCGGTGACGACCAGGTCGCCCGGAGCCGCGGCGGTCATCAGCGCCACGGTCATCGCGACGGTATTGCCATTGGTCGGCAGCACGCGGTCGGGCGGCACCGCCAGTCCGCAGCGTTCCAGCCAGCGCACGGAGGCCTCGCGATGGCGTTTCAGCGAGGCCTGCGGCCGGAACGAGAACATCACGTCCGGCGGCAGGTCCTGGCTCATCTCCGCCAGCGTCATGCGCAGCCGCTCCGCATGGATCTCCGCGCCGACCGGCTTGAGCATCGAGCAGTCGATCACCTGGTCGCTATCGACGAGCCGCTGCCAGGGCGTGCGCGTCTCCACCGGCCCGGCCCGCACGAAGGTGCCGCGCCCGACCTCTCCGGCAATGACGTCGAGCCGGGTCAGCTCCTCATAGGCGCGTCCGATCGTCTGGACGCTCAGCCCCAGCTGCCAGGCCAGCTCGCGATGCGTCGGCAGCCGGTCGCCCGGCCGGACCTCCCCCGCCTCGATCGCCTTCATCAGCGCCTGGGCCAGCGACCGATAGGCCGGCCGCGTCAGGCTGCTGCGTTCGGGAGGCCAGATTGTCATGATTTTGACAATGACAACAAACGCGACAATTGGCAAGCATGTGCCCGGACCCGCGGCAGCGCGTCGCCGGAGGCCGGTCCAGGCAAGCCCTTGTGCCCGCCTGCGCGCCGGCGCCGCACCGCCGCCAGGCCCTGCTCCGCCAAGGCGTCCTGCGACGTTCGCGCGAGCTTTGAGCCTTGCACAGCGGGGGCGTTTGGGTTTATCCGGTCGCCGACGGACTGGTAGCTCAGTTGGATAGAGTACTTGACTACGAATCAAGGGGTCGGGGGTTCGAATCCTCCCCAGTCCGCCACTCCCCGAAATTCTGCGCAGCCTGAAGCGCCCGAAGCCCGGTCAGGCAGCGCCGCGTCCGGGGCCATGGGCCGGCGCCCGGCATGACCGGACCCGTCCCGGTCTTCGACGGCCACAACGACCTGCTCTCCCGGCTCTGGCGCGCCGGTGCGGCCGATCGCGACCGGATCTGGCTCGAGGGCGACGGTTCCGGCCATCTCGACCTGCCGCGGATGCGGCGCGGCGGCTTCGCCGGCGGGCTCTTCGCGATCTGGGTGCCCTCCCCCGAGACCGGGACCGACATCGACGCGCTCATGCGCGACCCGCCCTTCGACCTGCCGCTGCCCGATCCGGTCGGGACTGATACCGCCCAACCGGCGGCGCTGGCCATGGCGGGGATCCTCATGCGCATGGAGCGCGTCTCGGAGGGCGTGCTGCGGCTCTGCCGGTCGGCGGCGGAGATCCGCGCCTGTCTCGATGCGGATGTCATCGCCGCCGTCCTGCACATGGAGGGGGCCGAGGCGATCGGACCCGACCTCGATGCGCTCCACGTCCTGCACGCCGCCGGGCTGCGCTCGCTGGGGCCGGTCTGGAGCCGGCCGACGATCTTCGGCCACGGTGTTCCCTTCCGCTTTCCCGGTGACCCCGACACCGGTCCGGGCCTCACCGCGCTCGGCCGCGATCTGGTGCGGGCATGCGATGCGCTGCGCATCGTGATCGACCTGTCGCATCTCAACGCGGCGGGCTTCGACGACGTGGCGGCCGTCTCCACGGCGCCCCTCGTGGCCAGCCATTCCAACGCCCATGCCATCTGCCCGGCCTCGCGCAACCTCACCGACCGGCAGCTCGCGATGATCCGCGAGCGCGCGGGCCTCGTCGGGCTCAATTTCGCCGCCGCCTTCCTGCGGCCGGACGGCCGCCGGGCGGTGGACACCGGCTGGGATCCGGCTCTCCGGCACCTCGACCATCTCATCGCCCACTTAGGCGAGGACCATGTCGGGATCGGCTCCGATTTCGACGGCGCCACGATCCCCGGCTGCATCGGCGACGTGACCGGCCTGCCCGCCTTCGAGGCGACGCTGCGGGCGCATGGCTTCGATACGCCGCTCCTCGCCAAGCTGCTGCATGGGAACTGGCTCCGCCTGCTGGAGCGCGTCTGGGGCGCCTGACCGGCGGTCCGGAAGGCCCGCCGACCCCACCCGGCCGACAGAATCAGGACGCGGACGCGTTCCATCGTTGCCGGTCCATCGCCTCGGGGAGCACGGGCGGGACCCCTTGGCTACATTGCGCGCCTTCCCGGTGGAGCGCCCGTCACGGCAACGCCGAAAGCCCCCGACTCGAGCAATGGACGCCCTGCGCCCCGGCCCCTGGCGTCACCGCCCCGCCGGGCCGCCCAGGCTGAGCTTGCGGGCGAAAAAGGCCTCGGCAAGGGCGTCGGGCGCGCAGCATTCCATGCCCCGGAGCCGCATCAGCCCGCGGAAGGTGAGATCGTCGAACCAGTGCTTCGAGGTCTGGCTGGCGAAGGCGCTCAGCAGAATCTCGATCTTGCGGTCCGCATCCGCGACGCTCGCCGGAACGAAGGCATTGGGAGAGCCCATGCCGCCGTCCCATTTCGGGATCTCGTATTCGAGGATCACATGGTCGCGGAACGCGTTCCAGGTCAGTTCCGAGACGGTGCGGTGGTCCTGATGCAGATCCTTGCCGTAATGGGTGAAGATCAGATCCGGCTCATGGACCTTCAGCGCCTCGAAGACATCCTTGATCTCGCCCCATTGCAGCGGAAACCGCCCGTCGCGGAATTCGTGCAGCTCGACCACCGAGGCCGCGGCGCCCTCGAGAAAGCGCGCCGCGCTCGCCCGTGCCTCCGCCCCGCGGATGCCGCCGCCGGACAGCACGACCCAGACGACGCGCAGGCCGGGATGCTCGCGCATCAGCCGCAGCAGGGTCGCCCCGGCCCCGATCTCGATGTCGTCGCTGTGGGCGCCGAGCGCGAGGATCGTGCGAAGCTCAGGCCACCGCAGATCGAGCATCGGGCTTCGGCGCCTTCCATGTCTGCCAGGGGGTGGTGCCCTTCGCGACCATGTCGTCGAGCGCCTGCTTCTCCTTGAAGGTGTCCATCGGCATCCAGAAGCCGTCGTGCTTGTGGGCGTAGAGCCGGTTGGCCTTCACCAGCCGGTCGAAGCCCTCGATCACCAGCTCCTCGCCCTCGAAGAGGTTGTCGAAGATCGCCTGCCGCAGGATGATGTAGCCGCCGTTCATCCACATGCCGCTTTCCTTGACGTTCATCATCCGCGCCACCTTGCCGTTCTCGCGCGTGGTGACGAGGTGGAAGGAATAGGGCGGCTGCACGCAGCAGAACCCGGCGGTGGAATCCGAGGCCCGGAAGGCCGAGACCATGGCGTCGAGATCCATGTCCGTCAGGATGTCGGCATAATTGGCCAGGAACATCTCCTCGCCCGCCAGATGCTCGCGGACCTTCAGCAGCCGGCCGCCGATATTGGTCGACTGCCCGGTATCGACGAAGGTGATGCGCCAGTCGTGGATGTCGGTCCTGAGCAGCTGCCGCTTGGCGCCGCCGTCCTCGAAGACGAAGTCGTTGGACATGCATTCGTCGTATTCGAGGAAGAACCGCTTGATCGTCTCGCCCATGTAGCCGAGGCAGAGCACGAAATCCTTGTGCCCGAAGGAGGCGTAATACTTCATGATGTGCCACAGGATCGGCATTCCGCCCACGGGCACCAGCGGTTTCGGAACCTGATCGGAATAGTCGCGCAGGCGCGTCCCCTGGCCACCACAGAACAACACAACCTTCATTCGGTCTACCTCGTCGCACATCTGAACCGCCCCTGCGGCCTGGCCGAGTGGCGGCGCAAGTATAGACGTTCGCATCGCGATTTCCACCGCAGAACGCCATCCGCGCCGGAAAGCTGTCGGTTCGGTAAATCGCGTCCCGTCGGCCGGATATGCCGCGGCGAGGGCGCGTCCCGCCGCCGATCGTGCCCCCACGGCCGGCGATCCCGCGCGATTGCCGTCCACCGGCGCCTCGCCTATAGAGTTGCCAGCCCGCAGCCAGGACAGGACGCCATGATCGGACGGCTCAACCACGTCGCCATCGCCGTGCCCGACCTCGCGGCGGCGGCCGCGACCTACCGCGACACGCTGGGCGCCAGGGTCGGCGCGCCCCAGGCCGAGCCCGAGCACGGCGTGACGGTGATCTTCATCGACCTGCCGAACACCCGCATCGAGCTCCTGCATCCCCTGGGCGAGGCCTCGCCGGTCGCGGCCTTCCTCGCACGCAACCCCGCCGGCGGCATCCATCACCTCTGCTTCGAGGTCGAGGACATCCGCGCCGCCCGCGACCGCCTGCTCGCCGAGGGCGCGCGCGTGCTCGGCAACGGCGAGCCGAAGACCGGGGCCCATGGCAAGCCGGTGCTCTTCCTCCACCCCAAGGATTTCAACGGGACCCTGGTGGAGCTCGAGGAAGCGTGACGATCACCTCCGTCCTGGTCGTCTACGTGGTGGTATGGTTCCTGACGCTCTTCGTCGTCCTGCCGCTCAACGTGCGCAGCCAGTCCGAGGACGGCTCGATCGTGCCCGGAACCCCCGGCTCGGCCCCGACGGATCCGATGATCCGCAGGAAGCTGAAATGGGTCACCCTGGTCGCGACCCTCCTCTGGGCCGCGCTCTGCGCCTTCATCCAATGGGGCGGCCTCACGATCCAGGACATCGACATCTGGGGGCGGATGTAGCCGCGGCGGCAATAAGATGGTCGCCCGCACGCGGAATCGTGCTATGCTCTCCCCCGCTGCAATGGAGGTCCCAGCACGATGAAGCCAATCGCCCTGCTCGTTGCCTCGGCCGCCTTCCTCGCCTTCTCCGGCGCCGCCTTCGCGGCATGCAACTGGTCGGAGAAGAAGCACGAACAGACCGCCGAGACTCCGATCATCCTGCCGCCCGAAGTCGGCACCTGACCGGACCCGGATCCCGCATTCCACCGCGGGACGGCCTGAAGACAGTCACACCCGCGCGCCCGCGCGCCCGTGCGGTGCAGCGGTATGTTGGTTTGACGCCAACAGCCCTTTCACTTTGCCGGCGCCACCGAATCATGCCTCGGGTCATGAATAAGGCCGCGCCCGGCGCGGCCCGCGTCGGATCCCCCCGGACCGAAAAGGCGAGGCGCCGGTGGCGCCTTGCCCGGTCCGGTCGCCCGGAGGCGCGCGCCGCAGGGCGAGGGAGGTGCCGCAACACCATCGGTTGAGGTTCGGGATGCGTCGGCCCTGGACGGCGTGCGAAGCGCGCCGGCCCCCGGCAGGGCCGGCGCGGCCCGATCGCCACGGGTCGATCGGGCTGGGGGCCTTGGAACCGGGCGGGGCCAGGGCCGACGGCAGGGGCAGCAGAAAGAAAGCCCAACATTGCCGCAGGCTGCCGCGCGACCCGGGGGTCAAGGCCCCGATCTCAGGTCCGTAGCACCCGGTAGATCGCCGGAATCACCAGCACCGTAAGCAGCGTCGACGAGGCGAGGCCGAAGAGCAGCGAGATCGCCAGGCCCTGGAAGATCGGGTCGGTCAGGATCACCGAGGCACCGATCATCGCCGCCAGCGCCGTCAGCAGGATCGGCTTGAAGCGGATCGCGCCCGCCTCGACCAGCACCTCGGTCAGCGCCCGCTCCGGCCCGCCGGCATGTCGGATGAAATCCACCAGCAGGATCGAGTTGCGCACGATGATGCCGGCGAGCGCGATGAAGCCGATCATCGAGGTCGCCGAGAAGGGCGCGCCGAAGAGCCAGTGGCCGGAGAGAATGCCGATGAAGGTCAGCGGGATCGGCGTCAGGATCACGAGCGGCACCCGGAACGAGCCGAACTGGGCGACGACGAGGATGTAGATGCCGAGCAGCGCCACGCCGAAGGCAGCGCCCATGTCGCGGAAGGTGACCCAGGTCACCTCCCATTCGCCGTCCCAGAGCAGCACGGGCATGGTCTCGTCCTCGGGCTGGCCGTGCAGGCTGATCGCCGGCTTCGGCAGGTCGCTCCAGTCCTGCGCGTCGAGCGCATCCCTGACCGCGAGCATGCCGTAGAGCGGCGCCTCGAAATCGCCGGCGAGCTCGGCGGTGACCATCTCCGCCGCGCGGCCGTTGTGGCGGAAGACCGGGAAGGAGGCCGGCTCCTCGCTGACCCGGACCACGTCGCCGAGCTCGACCACGCCGCTCGAGCCGGGCAGCACGTTGGCGGGGATCGGGGTGGTCAGGAAGCGCTCGTCCAGCACCCTCGCCCCTGCCGGGCGCTCGATGCGGATCGGCACCGGCTGGCGCCCGCCACCCCGATGGGAGTAGCCCACGGTCTGGCCGCCGTTCAGGATGGCGATGGTATCGAAGACGTCGCGCTCCTCGACCTTGAAGAACTCCGCGTCGTCGGTCGAGACCGTGGCGCGCAGCCGCCGGGCCGGCTCGCCGAAGGAATTGTCCACGTCCACCACGAAGGGCACCGAGCGGAACGCCTCCTCGACCCGCGCCGCCACGGCGCGGCGGGTCTCGGCGTCGGGGCCGTAGATCTCGGCGAGCAGCGTGGCCAGCACCGGCGGCCCGGGCGGCGGCTCGACCACCTTCAGGCTGGTTCCCGGCGGAACCTCGAGCGCCGCCAGCCGCGAACGGATGTCGAGAGCGATGGCATGGCTGGCCCGGTCGCGCTCATCCTTGGGCAGCAGATTGATCGCCACCTCGCCCTGCTCCGGGCTCGCGCGCAGATAGGAATGCCGCACCAGCCCGTTGAAGTTGAAGGGCGCCGCGGTACCGGCATGGACCTGCACCGAGCGCACCTCCGGCAGCGCCAGCACGCTGCGCGCCACCCGCTGCGCCACCGCCTCCGTCGTCTCCACGGCCGCGCCTTCCGGCAGGTCGATGACCACGGCGAGCTCCGACTTGTTGTCGAAGGGCAGGAGCTTCACCGTCACGGCCTTGGTGTAGAAGAGCGAGAGCGAGCCGAGCGTCAGCACGCCCACCGCCAGCAGGAAGAGCCAGCTGCGGGCCTTGCTGTGCAGGATGGGCCGCGCCACAGCGGAATAGATCCGCCCCAACCTGCCGCCCTCGGCGTGATGATCGCCGTGGGCCGCATGGGTGGACCGGCCGGCGACCTTCAGCATCAGCCATGGCGTGACGGTGACGGCGACGAAGAACGAAAAGATCATCGCCGCCGAGGCATTGGCCGGGATGGGGCTCATGTAGGGGCCCATCATGCCCGAGACGAAGAGCATCGGAAGGAGTGCCGCCACCACCGTCAGGGTGGCGACGATGGTCGGGTTGCCGACCTCGGCCACCGCCTCGATGGCCGCCTGCCGGCGCGGCCTCTCGTCGCCCATGCCCCAGTGCCGGGCGATGTTCTCGATCACCACGATGGCGTCGTCGACCAGGATGCCGATCGAGAAGATCAGCGCGAAGAGCGACACCCGGTTGAGCGTGTAGCCCATCAGCCAGGAGGCGAAGAGCGTCAGCAGAATCGTCACCGGGATCACCACCGCGACCACCACGCCCTCGCGCCAGCCGATGGCGATCACCACGAGCCCGATGATCGAGACCGTCGCGAGCCCGAGATGGTAGAGCAGCTCGTTCGCCTTCTCGTTGGCCGTCTCGCCGTAGTCGCGCGTCACCTCGATGGCGATGTCCTCGGGGATGAGGCTGCCGTGCAGCCCCTCGACCCGGTGCAGGATCTCCTCCGCCACCACCACCGCGTTCGAGCCGGCCCGCTTGGCGATGGCCAGCGTCACCGAGGGCACGCGCGCCGGGGCGCCGTCGGTCAGCGCGACGGTCGAGACCAGCAGCTTGCCGCTCTCGATGCTCAGCCCCACGTCCGCCAGGTCGCGCACGTAGACCGGCCGGTCGTCGCGGGTGGTGACGAGCAGGTTGGCGATCTCGTCGGGCCGGCGCAATGTCTCGCCCGCGACCAGCGTCACCTGCTCGCCACCGTCGCGCAGCCGCCCCGCCGGGAAGGCGGAATTGGCGCCGGAGACCTTGGCCGCGAGTTGCTGCAGCGTCACGCCATAGAGCGCCAGCCGCTCGGGGTCCGGCGCGATGCGGATCATCTCGCCGGTCTCGCCCACCAGATAGGTCAGGCCCACGTCCTCGATCTTGGCGACCTCGGTGCGCAGCTCCCGGGCGATCCGGGTCAGGTCATTGGGGGTGATGCGGTCGTTGGCCTCGGGCCTCGGCGAGAGGGTCAGCGCCAGGATCGCCACGTCGTCGATGCCGCGCCCGACGATCAGCGGCTCAGGCACGCCCACCGGGATGCGGTCCATGTTGGCGCGCAGCTTCTCGTGCACGCGCAGGATCGCCGCGTCCGAGGAGGTGCCGACCACGAAACGTGCCGTCACCATCACCTGGTCGTCGGCGGTCTGGGAATACACGTGCTCGACCCCGTCGATGCCCTTTACGATGGTCTCGAGCGGCTCGGTGATCAGCTTGACCGCGTCCTCAGCCTTCAGGCCGGCCGCATCCACATGGATGTCGACCATGGGCACCGAAATCTGCGGCTCCTCCTCGCGCGGCAGCGACACAAGCGCCAGCAGGCCGAAGACGAAGGCCGCGATCAGGAAGAGCGGCGTCAGCGGCGAGGTGATGAAGGCGCGGGTGAGCGCCCCCGCGATCCCGAGGTTCTGCGAAGCCGGGGTCACGGCGTGACGACCACGTCGCCCGGCCGGAGCCCCGTCAGCACCTCGACCTCATCCGCCTCGCCCGCGCCCTCGTCGAGCATCACCGCGCGGGCGACCTCCTCCTCGCCCTCGCGCACCGTGACGAAGTCCATGCCCGAGCGCTTCGCCACGGCGTCGCGCGGCACCATGAGCGCCGCCCGCGTGCCCACCGGCACCTCGACCAGGACCCGGGCGTTGACGAAGGCGGTCTCGAGGCTCTCCACCGACACGTCGGCGATCACCCGGCCGTTCTCGATCTGGGGATAGATCTTGGCGAGCTCGCCTTCCGATTCCGCGCCGTTGGCGGTGATGCGGATCGTCGCGCCCTCCTCGAGCGTGTCGGCGTGGCGCTCGGGGATGGCGAGGCGCAGGAAGAAGCCGCCGCCGCCGATGGTCGCGATGGGCTCGCCGGCCAGCACCACCGCCCCGCGGGTCACCGGCACGGTCAGCACGCGCCCGTCGCCGGGGGCGACCACCTCGCCCTCCGCGCCCTGCTGCACCACCACGTCGCGCTGCGCCTTCGTGGCCGCGAGCTGGTTGCGCGCCACATCCACGGCGGTGCGCAGCTGATCGAGGCGCTGGGCGGTGGCCACGCCCCGCTCCACCAGCGCCTCGCCGCGGGCGAGCTCGGTCTCGGCCGTGGAAAGCTGCGATTCGAGCGCGCGCATCTGCGCGTCGAGCGCGGCCACCTGGAAGGCGATCTTGTCGTCGCGCACCAGGGCGATGCGCTGGCCGGCGGTGACCGCATCGCCCTCGCTCACGGTCAGCTCCTCGACGATGCCGCCGATGCGCGCCCGCGCCGGCACGCTGTCGCGGGCCTCGACCCGACCGTAGACCGCCTTCCACTCGGTGATCTCGGTGGGCGCTAGTTCGATGGTGCCGCCCGTCGCCGCGCCCGCGGCCAGAAGGGCGGCCATGGCCGCGAGCATGCGCATTGTCAGGATCAGAATGCGGTGCCCGGCTTGACGCCGAGCCTGCGGAAGGCGACCGCCGCCGGGCAGAAGCCGGTGAAGGCCGATTGCAGCATGTTGAGGCCCACGAAGGCCGTGAGCCAGACGAAATGCGGCGAGACCCAGGCGGTCAGGGCCACCGACAGAAGCACCATGACTCCAGCGAAGGCGAGCACCGAGCGATCGAGCGACATGACTTGTCCCCTTGCGATGATGCGGGTGCCGCGACCTGCGGCTTGCCCGCGGTTGCGATTCAGACCGTCCCGGCGTCCTGGGCGATCCTGACTTCCTTGAGTTTGTCGATGCCGAGCACCTGCAAGGCAAGCCGCTCGTAGAAGGGTTCCGAGACGCCGCTGCGGATCTTGTGCAGGAAGTACTTCTCGAAGCCGATCTTGGCGGTATGCACCCATTTGCCCTGCGACGACCAGTTGACGTTGCGCGGCGGGATCTGCGGCTGGGCGACGAAAGCGATGCCGCCGTCGCCGAAATCCGCGAGGCAGACCGCGTTCCAGCTGCCTTCCGCATCCGGCTCCTTGCCCTCGGTCAGGCGATGGATGTTGTGCGCCGTGGCGGTGACCATGGATTCGATCATGAAGCCGGTCTTGGGCACGCCCACCGGAACCGGCGTCTTGCCCATGGGCGGGATCGCGACGCAGACCCCCACCGAGAAGATCTCCGGGAAGGCCGGGTTGCGCTGGTGCTTGTCGGCGAGGATGAAGCCGCGCGGATTGGTCAGCCCCTCGATGTCGCGCACCGCCGCCACGCCGCGGAAGGCCGGCAGCATCATGGTGAAGACATGGGGCAGCTCCTGCGCCCGGGCCACCGAGCCGTCCTCGGCGATCTCCGAGACATGCAGCTTGTCCGCCTCGATCCTGTCGACGCGTGCGTTTGTGATCCACTTGATGTGCCGCTGGCGCAGCGCGCTCTCCAAGAGGCCCTTGGTGTCGCCGACCCCGTCGAGGCCGAGATGGCCGATATAGGGCTCGGAGGTGACGAAGGTCATCGGCACCTGGTCGCGGACCTTCGCGTCGCGCAGCGCCTTGTCGAGGATGAAGGCGAATTCATAGGCCGGACCGAAACAGGAGGCGCCCTGCACCGCGCCGACGATCACCGGGCCGGGCCGGGCCACCAGGGCATCGAAGGCGGATTTCGCCGCCACGGCATGATCGACCTGGCAGACCGAGATGGTATGCGCCCCCGGCCCGAAGCCCTCGATCTCGTCGAAGGCGAGCTCCGGCCCGGTGGCGATCACGAGATAGTCGTAGGCAAGCGAGCTCCCGTCCTCGAGCTCGATCCTGCGCTCCGCGGGATGGAGCCGCTTCGCGCCCTGCGGATGCAGCGCGATGCCGCGGCGCCTGAGCACCGGCTCGAGATCCACCTCCACCGCCTCGCGCTGGCGCCAGCCCACGGCGACCCAGGGATTCGAGGGCACGAAGGAATAGCGGCTGCCCCTGGTGACCACCGCGACCTCATGCGCCTTCCCGAGCTTCTCGCGAAGCTCGTAGGCCATGATGGTGCCGCCGAGTCCGGCACCCAAGACTACCACCTGCGCCATGCCGCGCTCCTCGCGTTAACAGTTTCAGTAATTAGAATATGACATCCAACTAGGGGCCTGCCTTGACGCAGGTCAAGCCCCCGCGCGAATTATTTCGCGCCTCGCGCCCGGCCGCCCGGATTGACAAGCCCCCGCGCGCCGCCAAGGCTGCGGGCCATGTCCCGCCCGCTCGACGACCGCGACCTGCAGATCCTCACGGTGCTGAGCCGCGAGGGACGCATCACCAAGGCCGAGCTCGCGCGGCGGATCAATCTCTCGGCGACCCCGGCCTGGGAGCGCATGAAGCGGCTGGAGGCGGAAGGCTATATCGAGGGCTACCGCGCCGAGGTGGCGCTCGCCCGCATCGCGCCCCATGTGACGGTCTTCGTCACGGTCGAGCTCGACAACCACCGGGCCGAGACCTTCCGGAGCTTCGAGCAGGCCATCGCCCGCCACGAAGAGATCCAGGCCGCCTGGGCGATCGGCGGCGGCTACGACTACCTGCTGAAGGTCGTCAGCCGCGACATCGACAGCTACCAGCGGCTGATCGACGCGCTGCTCGCCGAGCGCATCGGGCTCAGGCGCTATTTCACCTATGTGGTGACCAAGGACGTCAAGACCGCCTCCGCCCCGCCCTTCGAGGCGCTGATCGAGGCGGCGGACCCGGAGACCTGACGCCCGCCGCGCCGGGAAAGAGAAGAATCCTCTGCCGCCCCGCATCCCTTTGGACAATCCGCCTGCCCCGCGCGGCCTACCATCCGCGCGACGTGCCACGAGGCCGCGGGGACCGGATGCCCCGGAGAGGAGCAGAGCCATGTCAGGACCGCAGATACGGAGCGAAGCGCTGATGTCCGCCCTGGGCGATCCCGCCCTGCTGCGCGGCTTCGCCTATGTGGGCGGGCGCTGGGTGGGCGGCGCGGGCGGCGCCGGCATCGCGGTCACCGATCCCGCCGACGGAACGGCGATCGGCAGCGTGGCGCGCCTCTCCGCCGCCGACAGCGCCGCCGCCGTCGATGCCGCCGAAGCCGCCTTTCCCGCCTGGGCCGCGGCCCTGCCGCAGGTACGCTCGGCGCATCTGCGGCGCTGGTTCGAGCTGATGCTCGTGCATCGCGAGGATCTCGCGCGCATCATGACCTTCGAGCAGGGCAAGCCGCTCTCCGAGGCCCGCGGCGAGATCGACTACGCCGCCTCCTTCGTGGAATTCTACGCCGAGGAGGCCAAGCGCCCGAACATCGAGAGCGTCACCTCGCATCTCGCGGACGCCGAGGTGGAGATCTGGCGCGAGCCGGTCGGCGTCGCCGCGATGATCACGCCGTGGAACTTCCCCGCCGCCATGCTGACGCGCAAGGCGGCCGCGGCGCTCGCCGCCGGCTGCACCGTGGTCGCGCATCCCTCCGCCGAGACCCCCTTCTCGGCGCTGGCACTGGCGGAGCTCGCCGAGCGCGCCGGCTTCCCCGCCGGGGTCTTCAACGTGGTTACCGGCGACGCCGCCACCGTGGTCGGCCCCTGGACCGAGGATCCGCGGGTGCGCGCGCTGTCCTTCACCGGCTCCACCGAAATCGGCAAGCTGCTCTACCGCCAGTCCGCCGCGACCGTGAAGCGGCTGGTGCTCGAACTCGGCGGCCACGCGCCCTTCCTCGTCTTCGCCGAGGCCGATCTCGACCAGGCTGCCGAGGAAGCCGTCAAGGCCAAGTTCGCCACCACCGGCCAGGATTGCCTCGGCGCCAACCGTTTCCTGGTCGAGCGCCCGGTCTACGAGGGCTTCTGCACGCGCTTCGCCGCGCGGATCGCGGCGCTGACGCTCGGGCCGGGCATGGAGGACCGCGACCTCGGGCCGCTGATGAACGAGAAGGCCGTCGCCAAGCAGGAGGAGCACGTCGCCGACGCGCTGAAACGCGGCGCGAGGCTCCTCACCGGCGGCAGGCGCTCCGGTCTCGGCCCGCTCTTCTTCGAGCCGACCCTGCTCGTCGACGTGCCGCCCGACGCGCTGATCTTCCGCGAGGAGACCTTCGGCCCGGTGGCAGCCGTCGCCTCCTTCGTCAGCGAGGAGGAGGCGGTGGCGCGCGCCAACGACACCGAATACGGCCTCGTCGCCTATGTGCATGCGCTCGACCCGCGGCGGATCTACCGGCTCAGCCGCGCCCTGCGGTTCGGCATGGTGGCGATCAACCGCACCAAGGTCACCGGCGCGCCGATCCCCTTCGGCGGCATGAAGCAATCCGGCCTCGCCCGCGAGGGCGCCCGATACGGGCTCGAGGCCTTCACCGACATCAAATACGTCTGCCGCGACTGGGCATGACGGGAAAGGAAAAGACCATGCTCACCAACGATCAGCTCGCTCTCTGGGACCGCGAGACCTTCTTCCACGCCTCGACCCATCTCGCGGCCCATGCCCGCGGCGAGACGCCGAGCCGCATCATCACCGGCGGCGAGGGTGTCTGGATCGAGGACCGCGACGGCCGCAGGCTGCTCGATGCCTTCGCCGGGCTCTATTGCGTGAATGTCGGCTACGGTCGCCGCGAGATCATCGAGGCGATCACCGAGCAGGCCCGCGAGCTCGCCTATTACCACGCCTATGTCGGCCACGGCACCGAGGCCTCGATCACGCTGGCCAGGATGATCCTCGACCGCGCGCCCGCGGGCATGTCCAAGGTCTATTTCGGCCTCGGCGGCTCGGACGCCAACGAAACCAACGTCAAGCTCGTCTGGTACTTCAACAACATCCTCGGCCGGCCGGAGAAGAAGAAGATCATCTCCCGCTGGCGCGGCTACCACGGCTCGGGGCTGATGACCGGCTCGCTGACCGGGCTCAAGGCCTTCCACGCCAAGTTCGACCTGCCGCTGCCCCAGGTCCTGCACACCGAGGCGCCCTATTACTTCCGCCGCAAGGACCTCGCCCAGTCCGAGGCGGAGTTCGTCGCCCATTGCGCCGCCGCGCTCGAGGCGCTGATCGAACGCGAGGGGGCCGACACCATCGCCGCCTTCATCGGCGAGCCGGCGCTCGGCACCGGCGGCCTCGTGCCGCCCCCCGCGGGCTACTGGGAGGCCATCCAGCCAATCCTGAAGAAGCACGACATCCTGCTGATCGCCGACGAGGTCGTCTCTGGCTTCGGCCGCCTCGGCGCGATGTTCGGCTCGGACCATTACGGGATCCGCCCCGACATCATCACCATCGCCAAGGGGCTCACCTCGGCCTATGCCCCGCTCTCGGGCTCGATCGTCAACGACAGGGTCTGGGCGGTGCTGGAGCGCGGCACCGACGAGAACGGCCCGATCGGCCACGGCTGGACCTATTCGGCCCATCCCCTCGGCGCCGCGGCGGGCATCGCCAACCTCGAGCTGGTGGACAAGCTCGAACTAGTGAAGAACGCGCGGGAAACCGGCCCCTACCTGCGGGACGCCTTCACCCGGGCGATCGGCGCGCACCCGAACCTCGGCGAAATCCGCGGCGAGGGCCTGCTCTGCGCGGTGGAATTCGTCGAGGACCGCGACACGCGGACCTTCTTCGACCCCGCCGCCAGGATCGGCGCCAGGGTCACCGGCGCGCTGCTCGCCGAAGGTGTGATCGCCCGCGCCATGCCCGAGGGCGACATCATCGGCTTCGCCCCGCCGCTCTGCCTCACCCGCGACGAGGCCGACCGCATCGCCGGGGCGCTCGGCAAGGCGGTGGCGGCGACCTTCAACTGAGGCCCTGAGCGCCGGCCGCGCGATGGAACGTCAGGGTCAGGGGAGGGCCGGATCGCGGCCCTCCCGACCGGCCGTCAGCCCTTGTCGCCCTGGGCGCTGGCCGCCGCCTCCAGCTTCTGGATGTCCTGCTCGCTCAGCTGCGGCCGCTCGATGTCGAGCGTGATCCTGTCGATCGTGCCGTTGAAGGCGAAAGGCACCTGGTAGTCGGCGTCGTTCACGCCCGTGAGCGTGTCCGAGCCGATGTCCTGGCTCTCGTCCCAGGCCAGCGTGATCGGGATGGTGTGATCCATCTTCTGCCGCGCCACCTCCTTGCCGTCGACATACATGATACCCTCGGCCGACCGGCCGACGCCGCTCAGGCTGTTGTATGCGAAGGTGCCGAAGCCCAGGCCGTCGTAGTTGAACACGAACTCGAGCTTGTGCTTGCCGGCGGTGAGCTTCTCGCTGCTCTCCCAGCGCACCCGCTCCAGATCGACCAGGTTCCAGGTGTAGACCGGCACGCCCTTGAGGATGTAGAAGCCGTGCCCGCCGAACTTGCCGCCCTGCGTGAACAGCATCCCGTCGCCGCCGTCCTCGCCCACCTCGACCTCGGCGGTGATCTTGTAGGAGGCGTTGAGCAGCAGCGGCTCGGTGCCGTTCGGGTTGCCGACCACCGGATAGGTATACTCGAAGTGGGACTTGCCGGCGATGACGCTCGGCCGCGGCGTCACCATCCGCGGCGCCAGCGAGTTGTCGAGCGGGAAGACGTTGTACTTCGACGCCTCGACGAAGAAGAGCTGCTGCATGTCGCGCAGCTTGTCCGGCATTTCCGCCGCCAGGTCGTTGTTCTGGGTCCAGTCCTTGGTCAGGTCGTAGAGCTCCCACTCGAAGCTGTTCATCACGTCCCGCGCCGGGACCGAGAACAGCGCCCAGGGATCGGCGATCGGCGTGGTATTGGCGTACCAGCCGTCGTTGTAGATGCCGCGGTTGCCGAACATCTCGAAGTACTGGACCGTGTGCCTTGTCGGATCGTCGGGCCCCGCATCCCAGGTATAGACCATGCTGGTCCCGTCCATCGGCTTCTGCTCGATGCCGTAGGCGAATTTCGGCGCCGGGATGCCTGTGGCCTCGAGGATCGTCGGCACGATGTCGATGAAATGGCTGAACTGGTTGCGCACGCCACCCTTGTCGGTGATGCGCTCCGGCCAGGACATCACCATGCCCTGCCGCGTGCCGCCGAAGTGCGAGGCGATCTGCTTGGTCCACTTGAACGGCGTGTCGAAGGCCCAGGTCCAGCCCACCGCCATGTGGTTGTAGGTCTGGTCGGTGCCCCAGACGTCGTAGAAGTCCTTGAGCTGCACGTCGACGGGCGGGGTCACGCCGTTGAACTGCGCCACCTCGTTCGGCGTGCCGATCAGCGAGCCCTCGGCCGAGCTGCCGTTGTCGCCGACGATGTAGATGATCAGCGTGTCGTCGAGCTTGCCCATGTCCTCGATCGCCTGGATCACCCGGCCGTTCTCGTGGTCGGCATAGGCGAGATAGGCGGCATAGACATCGACCTGCCGGATGAAGAGCTTCTTCTCGTCGTCGGTCAGCTCGTCCCACTGCTTGAGGTCGTCGGGCCAGGGCGTGAGCTCGGCGTCCTGCGGGATCACCCCGAGCTTCTTCTGGTTGGCGAAGATCGTCTCGCGCAGCTTGTTCCAGCCGTCGTCGAAGAGATGCATCGCGCTGATCTTGTCGACCCATTCCTTGGTCGGGTGGTGAGGCGCATGGGTCGCCCCCGGTGCCAGATAAACGAAGAACTTCTGCTCCGGATCGATCGAGTTCAGCGTCTGCAACTGGCGGATGGCGTCGTCCGCCTCGGCGGTGATCAGGTTCCAGCCCGGGTTGTCCCGGAACGGGTAGATCTGCGTGGTGTCGTTGAAGAGGTTCGGCTGCCACTGGTTCGCATCGCCCCCCATGAAGCCGTAGAAATGGTCAAAGCCGAAGATCTCGCCGGTCGGCCACTGGTCGAACGGCCCGAGCTGGCTCTCGGTGTAGGGTGGCGTGTTGTGGTTCTTGCCGTACCACGACGAGTTGTATCCGTTGGCGCTGAGGATCCCGGCGATCGCGATCTCGTCGCGGCCGATCACCGCGTCATAGCCGGGAAAGCCGGTGGACTGCTCCGCGATGACGCCGAAGCCCGCATTGTGGTGGTTGCGCCCGGTGAGCAGCGCCGCCCGTGACGGCGAGCAGAGTGCGGTCGAGTTGAAGTTGGTGTAGCGCAGGCCGTCGGCGGCGAGCTGGTCGAGCGCCGGCATCGGGATCACGCCGCCGAAGGTCGATCCGGCCCCGAACCCGGTGTCGTCGGTCATGATCACCAGCACGTTCGGCGCGTCTTCGGGCGGCACGATCCGCGGCGGCCAGAACGACGTCGAATCGTAGGCATTGAGCTCGATCGTGCCCCCGAACTGCGGCGGCACGTTCGGAATGTAGTTGCCGTCGATCGTCGTCGTGGCATCGGGCGATCCGGGGCTCCCGGCGGCCTCCGCGTGGTGGTCAACGCCGGCGTTCGCGTGCCCGTCGATGGCCGCGGCCGGGGCCTCGCCGTCGCTCTGGGCGCTTGCGCCAGCCGCGATCACGAGGCCGGCGGCCAGTGTCGAGAGGAAGCTCGCCGATTTCATCTGTCTCTCCCTTCGGAACGGAAGCAGACGCAGGCCTCGCCCCCTCGGGCAGGTCACGTCTGCGTGGACTGCGGAAATCCGCCGATTCAGGCTTGAATAGCAAATGCCCGCGCCGGAAAGTTGACCGCAGGCGACAATCGCCCGCGAGGCCCGGAGAACCCCCATGACCGCCACCATCCCGCTGATCCGGGCGGGCTCGCTCTTCGCCTTCGTGGAATGGCTCGAAGCGCGGGGCCGCCCGGTGGACGACTACCTCGCCGCGGCCGGCGTGCCCTGCGATCCGCTCACCGACCCCGATCGCAGCCTGCCGCTCCATTCGGTCATGACCTTCATCCGCGCCCTCGCCGAGCGCGAGGGCCGGCCGGATCTGGCATGGCAGGTCGTGGGGGACGCGAGCGTCGCGGGCCTCGGCGCGCTCGGAAGGGCCGCCTTCGGCGGCGCGACGGTCGCCGAGGGGCTGGCGGGGGTCGCGCGGACCATGCCGGATTATTGCACGCACGAGACCTTCGCCTTCACCGAACAGGCCGGCGGCGGCATCCTCGAGGTCGCCTTCGCGATCCGCGCCGATCCCGCATCCCTGCACCACGCCCAGCTCTACACCCTCGCGCTCGTCGCCGCCTTCTGCGCCGCCGCCCATGCCCGGCAGCCCTGTTTCGAGGAGGTGGCGCTGCCGCCGCATCCGCGGTTCGGGCTTTCCCAGGTTCCGGCCGGGATCGCCCGCTCGCTCCGCGCCGCGGCAGGCGGCACGATGCGCGTGCGCTTCGCCGCCCCGGTGCTGGCGGCGCCCCTGCGGCGGCCCGGCCCCGCGGCCTCCGTGCTCCACCCCGGCGCGGAAGCGGCGCTGCGCCAGCAGGCCCGCTTCCTCGAGGCCGCCCGGCGGATGGTAGCCGCCATGGTGGCCGACGGCCAGCCCTCGGCCGAGATCCTCGCCGAGGCGGCGGGCGTCACCCTGCGCACCATGCAACGCCGCCTCGCGGCGAAGGGCACGAGCTTCTCCGCCCTGGTCGACGAGGCCCGGCGCGAGGCCGCCCTGGCGCGGATCGAGGAAGGCGCCGCCCCGATCGGCGAGATCGCCGCGACGCTGGGCTATTCCTCCCCCTCCTCGCTCACCCGCGCCGTGCGCCGCTGGACCGACCACCCCCCGTCGCATCTGCGCCGGCCCCAGCCCTGACGGCCTGCAGGGATCGGGCATGGCCGGTGCCAGGATCGTGCCCGCCGATTGCGGCACAGGTCGATCGCATCCGAAGCCCATCGTCCCCGGTACGACCGTCCCGCCACGAGACGAGGGCAGCGCCCGGCCCGGGCGGAAGCGAAGCGCCCGCGTCGTGCCGGAGGCATGCCGTTGGCGTGACGGGCCGCGGCGGGCGCTGCCCGGCGGTCCCCGCCGGGCGGGGTGGTGGGGCCGGGCACGCCCGGAGTTCGTAAGGACGGTGTCGCGTTGCCAAATGGGATCCCCCCGGATTCCCCCACCGCGGCGCTTGACATCCGCCGGCCTTTGCCCGGACCTTCACGCATCAAGGCGGGGGACGAGATGAGCATCGAGAAAGAGACCTTTTCCATCGGAATCGAGGAGGAATACCTCCTCGTCGACCCGGAGACCCGGGCGCTCGCCACCCGGCAGCCCGCCGGCTTCATGGCGCATTGCAAGGAGATCCTCGGCGACAAGGTCACCCACGAATTCCTCCAGGCCCAGGTCGAGATCGGCACCGGCGTCTGCGCCACCATCGGCGAGGCCCGCGAGGAGATCCGCATGCTCCGCGGCGCCATCGCCGAGGCCGCCACCGCCCACGGCATGCGCATGATCGCCGCCTCCTCCCACCCCTGGGCCCATTGGAAGGAACAGGAACCCGTCGACATGGAGCGCTACCGCATCCTCGGCGCCGAGCACCGCAGCCTCGCGCGGCGCATGGCGATCTGCGGCATGCATGTCCATGCCGGCATCGCCGACCCGAACCTCCGCGTCGACCTGATGAGCCAGGTCAGCTACTTCATGCCGCATCTTCTGGCGCTCTCGACCTCCTCGCCCTTCTGGGAGGGCCACGACACCGGGCTGAAGGCCTTCCGCCCGATCATCATCGGCGACCTGCCGCGCTCCGGCCTGCCGGAGGTCTTCGAGAGCTGGAACGACTGGAACGAGATGCTGGAGATCCTCAGCGACACCGGCATGGTCAAGGATCCCACCCGCATCTGGTGGGACATCCGCCCCTCGGGCAAGCATCCGACGCTCGAGATCCGCATCTGCGACATCTGCACCTGGTCGGAGGACGGGCTGACCATCGCCGCGCTCTACCAGTCCATCCTCGCCTTCCTCTACCATCTGCGCGGCGAGAACCAGCGCTGGCGCTCCTATCGCCAGATCCTCGTGCTCGAGAACAAGTGGCGCGCGCAACGCTATGGAATCGAGGCGGAAATGGGTGATTTCGGCAAGCGCAAGCTCGTGCCGCTGCCCGATCTCATCGACGAGCTGGTCGAGCTGCTCCGGCCCCATGCCGAAAGGCTCGGCTGCATCGAGGAGGTCGAGCATGCGCGGGTGATCGCCCGCCGCGGCACCAGCGCCGACCATCAGCTGCGCGTCTACAACGCCGCCCTCGCCGGGGGCGCGGCCGATCACGACGCCCAGATCGCGGTGGTGGACTGGCTGATCGAGCAGACGGTGACCCCCGACGGCTCGGCGCCCGCCTGATCCGCGCCCCCCTGATCCGCACCCGCCCGGTCCGCGCCCGCCCGATCGGCATCCGACGGAGGAATTGCATCCGCTCTCCGCGCGTCCTAATTGATCGTCAGGGCGCGGCATCCGGGATCGCGCCGCCAATGCGACCGCCATCGAGCAGTGGATCAACGAGTTGAATGTCCAGTCCGAATTCCCCACGTCCGCGCCTGCCGTGACGGATCATCCCGCCATTGCGGCGCTGCTCGCCGGAGGCACGCCCTCCGCCGAGGCCGTCACCGCCTTTCTCGCCGAACGGCCCTTCCCGCTGATCGAGCCGGGTGCGGCCACCTTCGCCTGGCGCGGCGCCGCCGAGCGCGTCGAGCTGGTGCGCTTCATCCATGCCAGCGCCAGCCGGACCGGCTTCGAGAAGCTCGCGGACTCCGACCTCTGGCTCCTGCGGCTCCCGGTGGAGAACGACGGGCGCTTCGAGTACAAGTTTGCCGTGGCACGGAACGGCAGCGAGGAATGGATCGTCGATCCGCTCAACCCCGTCCGCGCCGAGGATCCCTTCGGCCAGAACTCGGTCTGCCGCACCTTCGGCTATGCCCGGCCGGCCTGGAGCGAGCCCCGCGGCGCCCCCGCCGGCCATGTGGAGAGCCTCCCGGTCGAGAGCCGCGTCTTCGGCGAGACGAGGATCGAGAAGGTCTACCTGCCGGCACGCTACGCCGCCGGCAGCCCCTGCCCGCTCGTGGTGATCCACGACGGCGACGATTTCATGACCTATGCCGATCTCGCGGTCTCGCTCGACAATTTGATCGACGCCGGCGACATCCCGCCCGTGGTGGCGGCCCTCGTGCAGTCGCGCGACCGCACCGGCGAATATCCCCGCGGCCGGCGGCACGCCCGCTATCTGGTGCACGAGCTGCTGCCTGCACTCTCCGCCCGCTACGCGATCTCCGATCGGCCGCTCGACCGCGTCCTGCTCGGCGCGAGCCTCGGCGCGGTGGCCTCGCTCGCGACCGCCTTCCGCTATCCCGGGTGCTTCGGCGGGCTGGTGCTGAAATCGGGCTCCTTCGTCCTCGACGAGCGCAAGCTCGAACGCCGCACCCATCCGGTCTTCCACCGCGTCGCCCGCCTGGTGCGCGCGCTGCGCCGCGCCCCGCCCCTGCCGCCGACCCGCGCCTTCGTCTCCACCGGCGAGCTCGAAGGCCTCGCCGAGGACAACCGCGCGCTCGCAGGCTTCTTGCGCGAACGCGGCGTCGATGTTCTGTTCAAGAGCGCCTGGGACGGGCATCACTGGCACAATTGGCGCGACCAGCTGCGCGACGGGCTCATGTGGGTGCTGCGGCCGTAGCGGCCGCCGCGGGCGCATCCGCCGCATGCTCCTTCCTTTGATCTCGATCGCCATCTCCGTTCCCCGCTGCCTCGACAGCAGGGACTCACGCTCGGCAACCTCGGGGAATCCCTCGCGAGCCAGCGGTTCGGGCCGCTGGCAGAAATCCCGCCCGAACTCACCTGGGCCAAGATCGCGATAGGTCCCGCTCGGCATGACACGCGCCTTGTCGGGTGCTATCTCGGTGCCGCGCGGGCGACCTCGTGGCGAAGAGTGGCGTATCGGCTGGGAGCGCCGCCGGGCAGCCCATGGAGACCTTGCCGGCTTGAGGCGTCCGCGCACCGCACCCCGCCACGCATCGGGACCGGCACCGGTCTTCCCGCCGTGCCAGGTCCTTCGGCCCGCGGGTATGTCCCGGGGGTCGGCCATCGAGGAAGGACCTTTCCCGGCGGCAGGATCTCCCTGGCCCGGTACCGTGCCACCGTCTCCGCGCTACGAAGTTGCACTCGCGTCGGGTGTATCGCCGAACCTGCCGCCCGCATTCTGGATGAAGTCCGGCGCGAATCGCTCGCTGAAGCCGCAGAGAAAGCCCAGGGCCCAGGCCATGTAGGGCGCCGTCGGTCCCGTGAAATCGACGCCGGGAAAGGACACCAGTCCGACCTGCAGCACCGAATAGACCATGATCACGAAGGCCGCCGCCAGGGTCGTCTCTCCCTCCGGCTTCAACCGCCCCCTGCTCGGCCTGCCGGAGGGCGGCACGCCGAACGAATCCGTCGGCGACGAAACCGTCGCCTCCCCGGGTCACGACTACTGGCACGACCACGGCATCTCGGGCTCGGTCAGTGTCGGCAGCCAGAAGATCAGCGTCGACAAGGGCTGCAGCGCGTTCCTCTGCAACAAGGGCCACGCGAATTCGGGCTCGGTGAGTTTCACCGGCACGACCTATTGGGACGGCGCATTGCCCTACATCACCTTGAGCCTCTGCCAGCCCGATACCTGACCCACCCGGCGCCACCGATGGGGGAGATCGCTGCGGGAACAGCCCGACGCTGGGTTACCGGAGAACCGCAGGAGGAGGAGAGATCATGGCCACGGCAATTGCCGAGATCGACATCGGCGTCAACCTGATCGACAACTACCTTTACCTGATGGATTCGCCGGTGGCGCAGGATCCGGACGGCCGCTTCCTCGTGGTCCAGAACCCGGCCGTGCTTCAATCCGGGTCGGGCCAGGCGAGCGAGTTGCTCACCGTCGACGGGGACGGGCAGCTGGTGCACTACATCCCCGATACCCAGTCGAACTCAGGCTGAAGCAAGATCGTGGTGCCCGACTGCACCCCGCCCGATTATGGCCAGCGCGACAGCGCGACCTCGAGCACGATCATCCGCCTCGCCGGCTATTACGACCAGGGCGGCATCCTGAACCTGCTCGCCTATTTTCCAACGAGCCAGGGAGACGAGCCGAGCTGCGCCACCTGGATGCAGCGGGCGACGGACGGCACCTGGTCCAACGCCACCGCCATCCTGTCGAACAACGTGAAGAACGCGCTGGCCTGCACCTACCAGACCGACGTCTATGTCGACGGCAACGGCCGGGGATACTTCTACGGCGTCTCCGCCCTGATCGGCGACGGCGGCTTCTTCATCGCGACCTACGACGCCGGGGCGGACAAGATCGACCTGATCTATTCCTACGACCTCGACGATTTCCCGCCCTCCCCGGGCCTGAGCGAGCAGGCCGCCTTCCGCATGGCCGCGGGCTCGGGCGGCAACGACGTCACGATCCTCTGGGTCGACATGCCGCAGGGCAGCAGCAATACGGAGATCTACTTCCAGGGCGCCACCATCACCTTGGGCCATCTGAACACGACCTTCGCCTGGTCGAACGGCAAAACGCTCGATCCGCAGGTCCTGAAACCCGGCCTGGGCGTCTTCGGGGTGAGCGACCTGATCGCCCTGCCCGGCAACTACGGCGCCGACGCCATCATCCTCCGCGACGCCGCCGAAGTGCTCTACTTCGTGAGCGGCTACAACACCGCCTCGCCCGCCATCACGCCGCTGACGGGCGGCGCCGAACAGCCGGCGGGCGCCGTCGCCGCCACCGTCGGCCAGGATTCCAACGGCGTGCTGACCGTCTTCGCCATCGAGACGGGCACCACCAACCTCTGGTATCTCCAGCAGCAGCAGGCGGGCGGCAGCTTCGGGACCTGGGTGAACCTCGCGGGCACGCTGACCACCATCGCGAGCCCCGCCACCATGGCCTTCGGCCCGGAGCTCTTCGCGGTGGATCTGAGCTGCGACATCTATCACCAGGCCCGGACGCTCGCGGACCAGGTCTGGGTGACGCGCAAGGTGGCCGAACCCGCGCCCTCCTCGCCGGACAATGACCAGCCGCAGAACATCGCCGGCTACAACATGGAGATCACCGCGCTCGACGACACCGGCGCGCCGATCCCCCAGGCCATCGTCTATGTCGCCGCCGATCACCCCGCGACGATCGTCGTCAACTGTCTCTCCTATCATGCCGACACCAATACGCTGGTGCCGGTAGAGACGGATCCGAACGGGCAGGCCACGGTCACCTACCAGGCCGTCGACCTGAAGCCGCCGCTGTTCACCATGTCGAGCAATGCCGACGGCAGCGGCGTCACCCGCTGGTGCCAGAGCGACGTGGTCCAGACCGACAATCCGCCGCCCACGCCGCCTGCGACCTCCGTCTCGGCGCAGCTCACCGGCGCGACGACCGAAACGCTGACCAGCAACGGCCTCATCGACCCGAGCTACAGCGATCCGAGCCAGGCGGTCCAGGCGATCAACGCCGCCGGCCCCTGGATGAACCCGAACGCCGCCGCGGCCGGAGCCGTGGACACCAGCCGCACCACGGTGCCGCATTGGTCGCTGGACTTCACGGCGCCCGAAGGACCGCGTTTCAGGATCCTGAGCGACGCGGAAGCCGAGGTCATGCGGGAGAACGCGCTCGGCTCCTCCGGGCTCCTCGGCGATGCCTGCCATTTCTTCAAGAACGCCTGGCACGAGCTGCAGTCCTTCTCCGCGAGCCTCGTGGGGGACGTCCTGACCGTCATGCTCAACGGCGAGAAATGGACGATCCAGACCCTCAAACAGGCCGGCGACGCGCTCGAGACCGTGTTCACCCGGATCATGCAGGGGCTGAAGGATCTCCATCAGCTCCTGAAGGACGTGCTCGACTGGCTCAAGATGCTCTTCGAATGGAGCGACATCCTCAACACGCACAACGTGCTGCGCGAGGCGACGAACAGCATGGACCGCGACATCGCCATGGTGTTCCAGAACTACGCGCTCTACCCGCATATGAGCGTCTTCGAGAACATGGCCTACGGGCTCAGGATCTCCGGCCGCCCGAAGGCGGACATCGCCGAGCGGGTGCGGGCGGCAGCGCGGATGCTGCAACCCGAAGACTATCTCGACCGCCGGCCCCGCCAGCTCTCCGGCGGCCAGCGCCAACGGGTGGCGATGGGCCGCGCCATCGTGCGCAAGCCGGCGGTCTTTCTCTCCGACGAGCCGCTCTCGAACCTCGACGCCAAGCTCCGGGTGCAGATGCGGCTCGAGATCAAGGGGCTCCAGCACGCCCTCGGCGTCACCGCGCTCTATGTCACCCACGACCAGGTGGAGGCGATGACGCTCGCCGACCGCATGGCGGTGATGAACGACGGGAGGGCCGAGCAGGTCGGCGCCCCGCTCGAGGTCTATGCCCGCCCCGCCACCATGTTCGTCGCCGGCTTCATCGGCTCGCCGCCGATGAACTTCCTCGCGCCCTCCGACCTGACCGGCGCCGCCGCGCCGGCGCTGCTGGCGGCCCTGCCCCCCGGCACCGCCGCCATCGGCATCCGGCCCGAGCATCTCGAACCCGTCCCCGCCGACCGGGCGGTGCTCTCGGGCAACGCGCGATACACCGAGGCGCTCGGCGCCGAGACCCTGATCCACCTGGCCCGGCCGGAGGGCGAGACCCTGACGGTGCGCATCGCCGGAATCCCGGAGGGCATCGCGCCCGACGCCCGGCTCCATCTCGCCGCGGCGCCGGCGACCATCCGCGCCTTCGATCGGGAGGGGCGGGCGATCGTCGCGGCGTAGCGGGCCGGCACGGCTTCGGGAGGGGTCGAAGCCCAAGTCGTGCCGGCCCTGCCCCTTCCCGGAACATCATCGGTGGTGAGACGCTGCCTGGCCGCGCGCGGCCTCCCGCACCACCGGAAGGGGCACGACCCAAGCCGGATTCCAGCCAGTTTCCAGTCGCTTTCCAGCCCGGGTTTTTCCTGCCTTTCCAACGGACTGATCGTCACTGCGGACGCGAGAGCCGATCGAGCCGGAATCGTGCACCGGACAACCCGCACGGCCTATTCCGTGACCCGCCGCGGCTTGTGCTTGTCGAGCGCGGTGACATTGGGCTTGCGCCGCCCGGCATAGGGATTCTCCCCCGCCCGCAGATGCAGGCGGATCGGCGTGCCCGGCATGTCGAAGTCGCGCCTGAGGCCGTTGACGAGGAAGCGGCGGTAGTCCTCGGGCACCGCCTCGGGATGGGAGGCGAAGAGCACGAAGGTCGGCGGGCGGGTCTTGACCTGGGTCATGTAGCGCAGCCGGATGCGCCGCCCGCCGGGCGCCGGCGGCGGATGCCCGGCGATCTGCGCGCTGAGCCAGCGGTTCAGCCGCGCCGTGGAAATACGCGTATTCCATACGGAATACGCCTTGACGATCGCGTCGTGCAGCCGGTCGAGCCCCTTGCCGGTCAGGGCCGAGACCATCACCATCGGCGCGCCCTTCAGCTGCGGCAGCAGCCGCCCGAAGCTCTCGCGCAGCTCGTTGAGCTTCGCCGGCTTCTCGGCCTCCAGATCCCATTTGTTGACCGCCACGACCACGGCCCGCCCCTCGCGCTCGGCGAGGTCGGCGAGCCGCAGATCCTGGGTCTCGAAGGGGATCTGCACGTCGAGCAGCACCACGACCACCTCGGCGAACTTGACCGCCCGGAGCCCGTCGGAGACCGAGAGCTTCTCGAGCTTCTCCGAGATCTTCGCCTTCTTCCGCATGCCGGCGGTATCGAAGATCCGGAACCCCGTCCCCATCCATTCGGTCTCGACCGCGATCGCGTCCCGGGTGATCCCCGCCTCCGGCCCGGTCAGCAGGCGGTCCTCGCCGAGGATCGCATTGACCAGCGTCGACTTGCCGGCATTGGGGCGCCCCACCACCGCGATCTGGATCGGCCGGCCGGGGGGCAGCGCCACGCCCTCGCCCGCCTCGTCGACGCTGTCGTCGATCTCCTCGGCGACCTCGACGACCTCGGCCGCGTCGGGATGTTCGGCCGCCAGCGGCTCCAGCACCCGCATCAGGTCGTCCATGCCGATCCCGTGCTCGGCGGAAAGCGCCAGCGGCTCGCCGAGGCCGAGTTCCCAGGCCTCGAGCAGCCCTGCCTCCGCCGCCCGCCCTTCGGTCTTGTTGGCCGCGAGGATGACCCGCGCTGCCCGCCGGCGCAGCAGATCCGCGAGCACCCGGTCGAGCGCCGTGACGCCCGAGCGCGCATCGATCAGGAAGAGGCAGACATCGGCCAGATCCACCGCCCGCTCGGTCAGCGCCCGCATCCGCCCCTGGAGGCTCTCCCCGGCCGCCTCCTCCAGCCCGGCGGTGTCGATCACCGTGAAGCGCAGCGGCCCCAGCCGCCCTGCCCCCTCGCGCAGGTCGCGCGTCACCCCCGGCTGGTCGTCGACCAGCGCGAGCCGCCGGCCGACCAGCCGGTTGAACAGCGTCGATTTTCCGACGTTCGGACGGCCGACGATGGCAAGAGTGAACGACATCAACGGGTTCTCGGAGCCGGACGGGCGAAGGCGCTCGCGCGGCGTTGCTTATCCGCTCGCACCGCTATTGGAAAGCGAGAAGCTGCCCCTCGCGGCTGACGACATACATCACGCCTCCCGCCACCGCGGGCGGCGCCGCCGCCCCGCCGGGCAGCGGGATCTCGGCCAGGAGCGAACCGTCCGACGGGCTGAAGCCGCGGAGGAGCCCGTCGCCGCTGGCGACCCAGAGCCGGCCGCCAGCGAGGATCGGCCCGTAATAGGTGACCGCCGTGCTCGGGGGGCCGGCCCTGCCGAGCCAGGAGAGCGGCGTCCTGCGCACCGGAAGGAACTCCGGCAGCTGGATCTCCCAGAGCACCTCGCCGGTCGCGGCATCGGCCCGGACCAGCGCGCCCGCGTCGGAGAGCAGGAAGATCGACCCGCCCACCGGCCAGGCCGGCCCATAGGCACCCTCCGGCATGGTCCAGAGCCGCTCGCCGGTGTCGCGATCGAGCCGGATCGTGCGGCCGCTCTGGTTCGAGGCGAAGACCGCGTCGCCCGCGATGATCGGATCGCCGCTGATGTCGTTGATCTGGTTGCGCGCGAGGTTGCGCCGCCCACCGGTGACCGCCGAGCCCCAGACCTGCAGCCCGCTGCGCGCCAGGACCCCCAGCACCTCGCCGGAGGCGAAGGGCACCACCACCAGCTGGCCCTCGGCCGCCGCCGAGGCGCCCCCGAGCAGCCCGGTGCCGCCGATCCCCTGCAGCCCCCATTCGATGCCGCCGTTCGCGGCGTTCAGCGCATAGGCGAAATCGTTGCGCAGGACCACGATCACCTTGCCGTCATGCACCGTCGGCGCGGAGCGGATCGGCGCCTCGAGCGTCTGGCGCCAGAGAACGCCGCCCGTGGCCGGATTCATCGCCAGCACGTCGCCGAAGCCGGTGGTGACATAGAGCACGCCGCCCGAGACCGCCATGCCGCCGCCCGGCCCGCCGTCGGGGGTCTGGCCCGCAGGCACCAGGCTCTGGGTCCAGACCACCTGGCCGGCGCGGTTCACCGCCGAGATCCGGCCTGCCGCGTCGATCGCGAAGACGAGCCCGCCGGCCACCACCGGACCGGCGAGGATGCGCCGGCGCTTGGCATCGCCCTCGCCGATCCCGGTGGACCAGCGCAGCTGCGGCACCGCCGCCAGCGCCGGATGCGAGGGACGGCCCTGGGCCGCGCCGTTGCGATGGCTCCAGTCGGCGTTGACGCTGACCGGCGGCAGCGCGATCGGAATGGCACGCGGCCCCGCCGCCACGCCCGGCGCCTCGGGCCGGACCGGGATCCGCTCGCCCGGCAGCGGCGCGTCCTTGGAGCAGGCCGCGACGAGGGCGAGTGCGACGAGCCCCGTCAGGAGGCGCGGACGGCGGGCTCGGTCGGACGGGCGGGGCGTGCAAGCGGCCATGGATCGCCGCTTCAGCCGTCGACGGTCGCGGCCGGCGCCGCCTCGACCGGCGCCACCTCGCCGCCCGTCGCGACGATCAGCTGCCGCGCGCGGGCACGGACCTGCTCCGGCGCGGCGGGATCGTCGAGAATGGCCTGAAGGTCGCTCCGCGCCGCCTCCGCATCCCCGGCATCGATCCGCGCCAGCGCCCGCTGCTCGAGCGCCAGCGGCCGGAAGGGCGCCTCCGCGGCCGTCAGCATCTCCAAGGTCGCCAGCCGCTCCGAGCCGTCGAGATCGGCGCCGAGCAGCATCACCCGCTGCAGCGCCGCGAGCTGGCGGTAGAGGTCGGAGACCCCGCCGTCGGCGGAGAGCTCCGCGAGCATCGCCGCCGCGGCGTCGCGCTCGCCCGCCTCGATCCGGCTGCCGGCCTCGGCGAAGCGCGCCAGGACGGCGGCCTCGGGGATCTCGGCGGCGATCTCGCCGAGCCGCCCCGCCCGCTCGGCGGGATCGGTCTCGAGATAGGCGGCCCGCATGGCGTCGCCCGCCGCCTCGGCCGCGGCCTGCATGCGCGCCTTGCGCCATTCGTGCACCGCGGCACCGCCGATGATGAGCACCAGCACCGCGCCGATCAGCCAGCCCCACCGCCGCAGGAAGGCGTAGAGCCGGTCCCGGCGCACCTCCTCGCTGACTTCGTGGATGAAGGAATCGCTCTCGTGCACGCCCGCTCTCCGAAGGGTCAGGGGCGGGGTATAGCTTCCGGCCGATACGGTGCCAAGTGCGTTTGCCACCGCCCGCCGAGCGATCGCATATGCGGCAAATTCTTTCTCCATCGACCGTCCCGCCCCGAGACGAGGGCAGCGCCCGACCCGGCGGGTGCGAAGCGCCCGCGTCGTGCCGGTGGCACGCCTTCGGCGCGACGGGGCGGGGCGGGCGCTGCCCGGCGGTGCCCGCCGGGCGGGGTGGTGAAGCTGGCATGCCCGGAGGTAAGGCAGACGAGGCTGCGTCGTCACATGCAAATCCCCCGCCATTGCTTCCCCGCCCGACGCCTCTATGTATTGCGCCGCGATCTTGATAATCTGCGCCGCATCGCCGTGCGGTGGCTGTCCGGGGCGGGCGGGGCGATCCTTCGCCGGCCGCCCGCAGGAACCGGGAGTGGGTGATGCGCGTGTTTCCGATCCTGACCGCGATCGTCGTGGGGGCGTTCCTCTATGCCTTCGTGATGGAGCGCGACACGCTCCGTGCGATCGCCGGGGCCGAGGCCCTGCCCGAGGCGGCGGCGGAGCCCGAGGCCGACGCCGCCGCGGCGGTGGCGGTCGTGGCCATGCGCTCGGAGGCCCGCGAGGTGGCGAGCGGCATCGTGCTGCGCGGCCGCACCGAGGCCAACCGCCGGGTCGAGGTGCGCGCCCAGACCACCGGGCTGGTCATCTCCGAGCCGCTGCGGCGCGGCGCCATCGTCGCCGAAGGCGACCTGCTCTGCGAGCTCGATCCCGGCAACCGGCCGGCGCTTCTCGCCGAGGCCGAGGCGCGGCTCGCCGAGGCCGAGGCCAACAGCACCGCCTCCGAACGCCTCGCCGAGCGCGGCTATACCGCCGAGACCACGGCCATCGCCAACCGCGCCGCGCTCCAGAGTGCGCAGGCCGGCATCGACCAGGCGCGCCGGGAGATCGACCGCCTCCGGATCGTCGCGCCCTTCGAGGGGCTGATCGAGGCCGATACCGCCGAGCTCGGGGCGCTGCTCCAGCCGGGCTCGGAATGCGCCACGATCATCGACCTCGACCCGATCAAGCTGATCGGCTTCGCCCCCGAGCGCTCGGTCGACCAGATCGAGCCCGGCGCCACGGTCGGCGCGCGGCTGCTCAACGGCAAGGAATTCACCGGCCGCGTCACCTTCGTCTCGCGCTCGGCCGATCCCGCCACCCGCACCTTCCGGGTCGAGGCGGAGGTCCCCAACCCCGATCTCGCGATCCGCGACGGCGCCACCGCCGAAATCCTCGTCTCGCTCGCCGGCTCCGCGGCGCATCTCCTGCCGCAATCGGCGCTGACCCTCGACGATGCCGGCCGGCTCGGCGTGCGCGTGGTCGAAGAGGGCGCCGCCGCCTTCCTGCCGGTCGAGGTCGTGCGCGACACCGCCGAGGGCGTCTGGGTCTCGGGTCTTCCCGAAAGCCTCGACGTCATCGTCGTCGGCCAGGATTTCGTGACCGACGGCCAGAGGGTGACGGTGAGCATGCGGGACCCGCTGCCGTGACCGGCCTCGTCGACTGGGCGACCGGCCGGGCCAGGATGATCGTGGCCCTGATCATCCTCTCGCTCTCGGCGGGCGCCTATGCCTATCTGAACCTGCCCAAGGAAGGCGAGCCGGACATCGAGATCCCCGCGCTCTTCGTCTCGGTGCCCTTCCCCGGCATCTCGGCGGAGGATGCCGAGAAGCTGCTCGTCCGGCCGCTCGAGACCGAATTGCGCGGCCTCACGGACCTCAAGAAGATCTCCGGCACCGCCGCCGAGGGCTACGGCGGCGTCGCGCTCGAATTCGAATTCGGCTGGGACCGCACCGCGACGCTCGCGGACGTGCGCGATCGCGTCTCCCGGGCCCAGGCCGATTTCCCCGAAGGCGCCGACCAGTACACGATCACCGAGATCAACTTCTCGGAATTCCCCATCCTGGTCGTCTCGCTCTCGGGCAGCGTTCCCGAGCGCTCGCTGCTGCGCGTCGCCAAGGCGCTGCAGGACGAGATCGAATCCATCCCCGCGGTGCTCGAGGCCGGCCTCGCCGGCCATCGCGACGAGATGCTCGAAGTGCTGATCGACCCGCTCAAGCTCGAGGCCTACAACGTCACGGCGGACGAGCTGATCTCGGTGGTCACCCGCAACAACCAGCTGATCGCCGCCGGCGAGGTCGATGCGGCCACCGGCGCCTTCTCGGTGAAGATCCCGGCCGCCTTCAGCGGGCCCCAGGACGTCTATGCGCTGCCGGTCAAGGTCAACGGCGACAGCGTCGTGACCTTGGGCGACCTCGCCGAGATCCGCCTGACCTTCGAGGACCGCGAGGGCACCGCACGCTTCAACGGCGAGCCCACGGTGGCGCTCCAGGTGGTCAAGCGCAAGGGCGAGAACGTGATCGACACCGTCGCCCAGGTGCGCCAGAGGGTCGAGGCCGCCCGCGGGAAATGGCCCGAAGATCTGCGCCAGGCGGTGCAGGTCAGCTTCTCGATGGACGCGAGCAACGACGTCTCGAGCATGGTCAGCCAGCTCGAGGGCTCGGTGCTGACGGCGATCTGCCTCGTGATGGTGGTGGTGCTCGCGAGCCTCGGCACCCGCTCCGCGCTCTTGGTCGGCTTCGCCATCCCGACCTCCTTCATGCTCTGCTTCGCGCTGCTCGCGGCCTTCGGCATCTCGATCTCCAACATCGTGATGTTCGGGCTGATCCTCGCGGTGGGCATGCTGGTGGACGGCGCCATCGTCGTCGCGGAATACGCCGAGCAGCGCATCGACCAGGGCCAGGGGCCGATGCGCGCCTATGGCGAGAGCGCCAGGCGCATGTTCTGGCCGATCGTCTCCTCGACCGCCACCACGCTCTGCGCCTTCCTGCCCATGCTCTTCTGGCCCGGCGTCGCGGGCGAGTTCATGGGCAACCTGCCGGTCACGCTGATCTTCGTGCTCTCGGCCTCGCTGGTGGTGGCGCTGATCTACCTGCCGGTGCTCGGCGGCATCGCCGGGCGGATCTCGCGGCACGTCGACCACGGCGCCGAGGCGCTGCACGCGGCCCTGCCGCTCTGGCTGCGCGCAGCGCTCATGCTGCCGGCGGCGGCGCTGCTCTTGGCCGGGCTCGCGGCGCTCGTGCATCGCGCACCCCTGCCGGGGCTCGTGCTCTTCGTCGCGGGCTGCCTCGCGCTCTCGCTGGTCGGCGGCTCGCTGCGCGCGCGCAAGGTGCCGCCCGTGGGCAAGGCGGGCTACCGGCCGAGCCTCTTCGGCCGCCTGATCCGCTTCCTGACCGGCAATCCGGTGATGCCCTTCGTCGCGGTGGCGGCGGTGGCGGTCTTCGTGATGGCGGTCTTCTCCTACTACGGCCAGCACAGCAATGGCGTCGAGTTCTTCGTCGAGACCGAACCCGAACGGGCGGTGGCCTATGTGCGCGCGCGGGGCAATCTCTCGCTCGAGGAGAAGGACGCGCTGGTGCACGAGGTCGAGCAGGTGATCGCCGAGACCGACGGGGTCGCCTCGATCTTCTCCTTCGCCGGCGCAGGCGGCCTCAACAACCTCGGCGGCGACCAGGGGCCGCGCGACGCCATCGGCCAGGTCCAGATCGAGCTGGAACGCTGGGGCAGCCGGGCACCGGGCAAGGCGATCCTCGCCGACATCAACGCGCGCCTCGCCCATATCCCCGGCATCATCGCCGAGATCTCCGAGGCCGCTCAGGGCCCGGGCCAGGGCAAGCCGGTGCATCTGCGCCTCGAAGGCGACAACTGGGAGGATCTCAAGGCGGCGGCGGCCTATGTGCGCGCGCATTTCGACACCATGCCGGGGCTCGTGGACATCGAGGACACCCTGCCCCTGCCCGGCATCGACTGGCAGATCGACGTGGACGTGGAACAGGCCGGGCGCTTCGGCGCCGACGTGGCCACCGTGGGCGCGATGGTCCAGCTCGTCACCCGCGGGCTCGCGCTCGACACCATGCGCGTCGACACCTCCGACGAGGAGATCGACATCCGCGTGCGCCTGCCCGAGAGCGACCGCCTGCTCGCCACGCTCGACAGCCTGCGCGTGCGCACGCCCCAGGGGCTCGTGCCGCTCTCGGCCTTCATCACCCGCAAGCCCGTGCCCTCGCTGGCCCAGATCGACCGCTACCAGGGCAGCCGCTTCTTCGACGTGAAGGCCGATGTCGCCGAGGGCGGCAACGCCAATGCCGAGATCGCGGCGATCACCGACTGGCTGAGCAGCGAGGCCGAGCTGCCCGCCGGCATCGCCTGGGAATGGACCGGCGATCAGGAGGACCAGACCGAAAGCCAGGCGTTCCTCATGAGCGCCTTCGCCGCGGCGCTCGGCCTGATGTTCGTGATCCTGCTGGCACAGTTCGATTCCTTCTACAATTCCGCGCTGGTGCTGACGGCGGTGGTGCTCTCGGTCACCGGGGTGCTCATCGGCATGCTGGTGATGGACCAGACCTTCTCGATCATCATGACCGGCACCGGCATCGTGGCGCTGGCGGGCATCGTGGTGAACAACAACATCATCCTGATCGACACCTTCCAGGACTACCGGCGCTACATGAACCCGCTCGAGGCGATCGCGCGCACCGCCGAATCGCGGCTGCGCCCGGTGCTGCTGACCACCATCACCACCATGGCGGGGCTCGCGCCGATGGTCTTCGGCATCTCGGTCGATTTCTTCAACGGCGGCTACACCATCGATTCGCCCTCGGCGATGTGGTGGAAGCAGCTCGCCACCGCCGTGGTCTTCGGCCTCGGCCTCGCGACCGTGCTCACGCTGATCGTGACGCCCTCGCTGCTCGCGGTGCGGGTCTGGCTCTCCGCGGGCCTCGCCGCCTTCGGCCAGGCCCTGCGCGGCTGGATCGGCGGCAGCGACAGCAAGGCCGTGCGCGACCGCCTGCTGCGCCGCGCCGCCCGACGCGCCCCGGCCGAGGACATCGACTGGACGGAGACCGCCCCGACGCTGCACCCGGTGGCCGGCCCCACGCCCCGCGCCGCCGAATAGCCGCCGCACCCCGGCGGCACCCTTCGTTGCCGCACCACAAACACGCCTACTCTGCCACCGCTAGACCCTGCCCACACGCGCGAAGGGCAGCGGCCACCCTTGGGGGGTGGGCTGGCCGCTGCCCGTGCTGACGCACGGGCGGGACATTGAAACCCTCGCGCTCCTGAGGTCGTGTCGCGCAGCATGGTCCCCGTGGCCAGGACGCCGCCCCGCGCTTGTGCGGCGCGCCGGGATGGCCGATGCTCGCACCTCGCACCCCGGCCGCACCGGCCGGGTGGCGCCCGGAGGTCCGACCTGCACGCGCTCGCCCAGCATCTCGCCGATCTCGTCGCCCATTACGGCGTGCCGGCGCTCTTCGTCTCGGTCGCGCTCGAGGCGCTCGGCGCGCCGCTTCCGGGCGAGAGCGCGATCCTGATCGCCTCCACCGCCGCGGCCCGGGGCGAGCTCGACATCCGCGCGGTCGCGCTCGCCGCCTTCCTCGCCGCGGTGCTCGGCGACGGCATCGGCTATGTGATCGGCCGCCGGCTCGGCCGGCCGGTGATCGCGCGCTACGGTGCACGCTTCGGCGCCACGGAGGCCAATCTCGACCGCGTGGAGGCTCTCGTCCGCCGATACGGCCCGGCGATGGTGGTCGTGGCGCGCTTCTTCGTCGTGCTTCGCCAGCTCAACGGCCTGGTCGCCGGCACGAGCGGCATGCGCTGGCCGGTGTTCCTCGCCGCCAATGCCGCCGGCGCCGCGCTCTGGGTCGGCCTCTGGACGACCCTGGCCTACCGGCTCGGCGTGACCGCCGGCAGCCTGCCCGCCCTCCTCCACCACCTCGCCCCCATCGCCGGCCTGGCCGCGATCGCCCTGATCGCCGCCCTCGCGATCCTCCATTTCCGAAAACACCGCCCCGCCCCGCACTGACGGGCATTTCGGGACATCGACAGGCCCGGAACCGCCTGAAAGGTTAACGCGCCGGCAGACGGCAGTCCCGCGGACGAACCAGCACTCTGTTCCAGGTTTCATTACATATCATACTGTTACGAGCTGTCCCCATGGGGACAGTCGCGACGCCGGCCGATCCTCCCGCTCTCCCGAGGAAAAGTCCTAACGCCCTGCCTGCCGAAGCACCCCATCCGAGACGGCCTCCGGGTGACCGCCTCGGACCGGCGCCGTCACCCCGCGCGGATCCGGCGTAAGACAAACCCGCACGCGCCGGCCCGCCCCCGGGATCAGGCCGCGTCGGTCGCCTCCGCCTCCGCGTCGGGATCGGATTGCTGGCGCGTCCACATGCGCGCGTAGCGCCCCCCCAGCGCCAGCAGCGCCTCGTGGCTGCCCTGCTCGACCACCCGGCCGCGCTCCAGCACCACGATCCGGTCGGCATCGACCACCGTGGAGAGCCGGTGCGCGATGGTGATCACGCTGCGCCCCTCGCCCATGGCCGCGAGCGAATCCTGGATGTCGCGCTCGGTCTCGCTGTCGAGCGCGCTGGTCGCCTCGTCGAGCAGGAGGATCGGCGGATCCTTCAGCAGGGTGCGCGCGATCCCCACCCGCTGCTTCTCCCCGCCCGAGAGCTTCAGGCCGCGCTCGCCGACGGTGGTATCGTAGCCCTCCGGCAGCCCGGCGATGAACTCGTGGATCTGCGCCGCCCGTGCCGCGCCCTCGACTTCCGTGCGCGAGGCCTCGGGCCGCCCGTAGGCGATGTTGTAGTAGATCGTGTCGTTGAAGAGCACCGTGTCCTGCGGCACCACGCCGATCGCCGCGCGCAGGCTCGCCTGCGTGACCTCGCGCAGATCCTGCCCGTCGATCAGCACCGCGCCGGCGCTCACGTCGTAGAAGCGGAAGAGAAGCCGCCCGATCGTCGATTTCCCCGAGCCCGAAGGCCCGACCACCGCCACCGTCTGGCCGGGCTCCACGGTGAGCGTGAGCCCATGCAGGATGCTGCGCTCGGTCTCGTAGGCGAAGCCGACGTCGCGGAACTCGATGCGGCCCGCGCTGACCACCAGCGGCGTCGCCCCGGGCCGGTTCTCGATCTCCGCCGGCTGCTCCAGCAGGTCGAACATCGCCGCCATGTCCACCAGCGCCTGCCGGATCTCGCGATAGACCGTGCCGAGGAAATTGAGCGGCATGGTGATCTGGATCATATAGGCGTTGACCATGACGAAATCGCCGACCGTGAGGCTGCCCGCCTGCACGCCGCGCGCGGCCATCACCATCACGATCACGAGGCCGGTGGTGATGATCAGCGACTGGCCGAGGTTCAGCCAGGCGAGGCTGACCTGGGTCTTCACCGCCGCGCCCTCGTAGCCCTGCATCGAGGCGTCGTAGCGCGCCGCCTCGCGGCCCTCGGCACCGAAATACTTCACCGTCTCGAAGTTCAGCAGGCTGTCGATCGCCTTCTGGTTGGCGTCGGTGTCGCGCTCGTTCATGCGCTGGCGGATCTTCACCCGCCATTCGGTGACCTTGAAGGTGAACCAGACATAGAGCGCGATCGTCACCGCCACGACCAGGAGATACCAGACGTCGAAGACGAAGAAGAAGATCGCCGCGACCATCGCCAGCTCCAGGGCCAGCGGCACGATCGAGAAGAGCAGGAACCGCAGCAGGAAATCGACGCCCTTCACGCCGCGCTCGATGATCCGGCTGAGCCCGCCGGTCTTGCGGGTGATGTGATAGCGCAGGCTGAGCGCATGGATGTGGCGGAAGGTCTCCAGCGCCAGCTGCCGCAGCGCCCGCTGCCCGACCCGCGCGAAGATGCCGTCGCGGAGCTGCCCGAAGCCGACGCCGGCCAGCCGCATCAGCCCGTAGAACACCGTCAGCGCCACCGGTCCCGCGACCAGCAGGAAATCCGCATGCTTCGCCGGATCGGCCGGCGCCAGCCCGTCCACCGCGGATTTGAAAAAGAAGGGGGTCACCACCGTGGCGAACTTGGCCGCGACCAGCGCCAGCATCGCCAGCACGACACGGGTCCGCACCGCCCGCTCGCCCTCCGGCCAGAGATAGGGCGTGACCCGGCGAATGGTGCGCGCGGCGCTGGCATATCCGCCTTCGGCGAGGCCCGCAGCGTCACTCATGCGCTCACCGGCCGCCCCGGATCCCGGCACCGCTCATTCCGTCGCCTCGACACCCGGCAGCGCGAGGATCTGGCCCGGATAGATCAGGTCCGGATCCCGGATCAGCTCGCGATTCGCCGTGAAGATCTGGGTGTAGAGCACGCCGGACCCATAATGCACCCGCGCCAGGGTCCAGAGATTCGCCCCCGGCTGCACCGTGACGACCGCCGGCCGCGCGCCGCCGTCCGGACGCGGAAGCGGGACCGCCGGATAGTCGCGCTGGAACGGCGTCTCCACCCGGCTCGACACCCGGCCCTCGGCGTCGATCTGGTCGATGCGCAGCCGGTAGACGCCCTGCGCCACGTCGCCGAGCTCGATCGCCCAGCGCCCGTCGGGTCCCACATCGGTCTCCAGCGCGAAATCGTCGTCGACATAGGCCCGGAGCCGCGCCCCGGCACCGCCCAGCCCGGCCAGCGACACCGCGCCGCCCTCGCCGTAGGAAATGCTCGCGAGCGAGACCTGCCGCCCCGGCGAGGCGGCATCGGCCGCATCCCCGGTCGACGCGACCTCGACGCCCTCCGGGCGCAGGATCGCCGTCGCCGCCACCCGCGGTTCGGGCCGGGCCGCCTCCGGCGCGGCCGCCGCCGGGGGCACGCCCTCTTCCGGCGCGGCACCGGCCTCCGCCGTCGGTGCGGCCTCGGGCAGCAGCATCACCACCTCCTCCGAGGCCGCGCTCTCGCCTTCGGGCGTCACGGCATCGAGCGTCAGGGCACGCGGCTCTTCCGAAGGCGCGGCGTCGAAGATCGCCACGAAATCGCCGTCCGCATCGGCCTCGGCCTCCGCGAGCGGCTCGCCGTCGGCATAGACGGTGACGACCGATCCCGGCGCCGCGCGCCCGGCGACCACCGCCGAGCCGTCCGGGGCGACCCGGACGACGTCGAAGCCCGGCGCCTCCGATGCGGGTTCCTCCGCCGCCCCGTCCGGGTCAAGTGCCGCAGCCGCGTCGGGAACGGCCTCCTGAAGCGCCGCGGTCCCGGCCTCGGGCGGCGGCCCGGCCGCCTCATGGCCGTCCCGTCCGAGCGTCGCGTAGAGCAAGAGGGCTATGCCGCCGGACGCCGCCAGCAGCGCAAGCGTCTTGCGCCCGGTCGCATGGGATTCGCCGGGCCTTCCATCCGTCTCGTCATCGCCTGCCTGCGTCATGCCGGCCCTTTCCTGCCGCGGCCCCTCGCCCATCGCGCGGCAATCTGCTAGCAGCAAGCCTGTCACAAATCTGCCGCGGCGCAAACTAAAGAGAAGTCAAGGGCCTGTCCATGCACGTTGCACCGCCGAAATCCGTCTGCGTCTTCTGCGGCTCACGGCCCGGCGACGACCCCGCCTATGCCGCCAGCGCCCGCGATCTCGGCCGCGCGCTGGCGGAGGAGAAACTGCGCCTCGTCTACGGCGCCGGCGACGTCGGGCTGATGGGCGAGCTCGCCGTGGCGGCCGGCGCCGCGGGCGGCGCGACCTTCGGCGTCATCCCCGCGCATCTCGTGGCCCGCGAGGTCGGGCGCCGCGATCTCTCCACCTTCGTGGTCACCGAGACCATGCACGAGCGCAAGAAGGTGATGTTCATGAACGCCGATGCCATCGTGGCGCTGCCCGGCGGCCCCGGCTCGCTCGACGAGCTTTTCGAGGTGCTCACCTGGCGCCAGCTCGGCCTGCACGAGAAGCCGGTGCTGCTCCTGAACGTGGCCGGATACTGGGATCCGCTGGTGGCCCTGCTCGATCACATCGTCGCGCATGGCTTCGCGGATGCCGCGTTCCGCGCCTCGCTCTCGGTCGTGGGAAGCGTGGCGGAGCTGATCGCGGAGCTGCGCCGCCGCCTCTCCTGAGCCAGCCCGTCCCAGGAATAGAGCGCCAGCCCCGCCCAGATCATCGGGAGGGCGAGCAGATGCCAGGGCGTCACCGACTCGCCGAAAACAAGCGCCGCCACCGCGACTTGCAGCGTCGGGTTGAGATATTGCACCAGCCCGACCGTGGCATAGGCGAGGCGCTTCGCCGCATAGGAGAAGAGGACCAGCGGCGTTGCGGTGAGCGGCCCGGAGCCGATCAGCAGGACCGCGGTCAGCGCGTCCTCGCCGAAGCCGAGCGGCGCACGGCCGCCGATGTCGGGCCAGCCGAGCGACGTCGAGCCCCAGAGCCAGATCACCGCCGGCGGCGCAAGCAGCAGCGTCTCGATGAAGACGCTCACGACCGGCCCGAGCGCCAGACGCTTCTTGATCAGCCCATAGAGCCCGAAGGTGACCGCGAGCAGGAGGCCGATCATGGGCGGCTGCCCGAGGCCCAGCGTAAGCACCACGACCGCGCCGGCCATGAGGCCGATCGCCGTCGCCTGCCGCCGCGAGAAGCGCTCCGCGAAGAAGAGATAGCCGAAGGCCACCGCGACCAGCGGGAACATGTAATAGCCGAGGCCCGCCTCCAGCGCCCGATTCGTCTGGATCGCATGGATGAATCCGAGCCAGTTGAGCGCGATGAGGCCGGCGGAGGTGCCGAGGATCGTCCAGGTCCGCGGCTGCGCCAGCGCCGCGCGAATCTCGCCGGCGCGCCCCTGCAGCGCCAGCACCGCGCCGAAGAAGACCGCGCTCCAGATCGCGCGGTGGCTCAGGATCTCCAGCGGCGGCACATGCACGAGCGCCTTGAAATAGATCCCCGACAGCCCCCAGAAGGTCGCGGCGGCGACGATGGCCAGGATGCCCTTGGTTTCGTTGCGCATTCTTCCCGCCCGGGCTCCCGATCCTTCGCACCTCCGCCCGTCCCGGTCGCCCGGAACCGCCGCGGCCCGATGGCGGAGCCTCAGACCGTCTCCAGATAGGTTTCGTGCTCGAAGGGATTGATCCGCTGCGAGAAGACCTGCAGCTCCTGCCGCTTCATGCCCACGAATGTCTCGCGCAGCACCGGCGCGAAGACGTCATGCATGGGCAGGCTCGATTCGAAGGCCTCGATGGCGAGCTTCCAGTCGAGCGGCAGCGAGGCGCCAGAGCCATCGGGCTGGCTCGACATCGGCTCGGGCGGCACGATGGCCTTCTCGATGCCCTGCAGCGCCGCCCCGAGGATCGCCGCCAGCACCAGATAGGGATTGGCGTCCGCGCCGGCGACGCGGTGCTCGATGCGCCGGGCCGAATTCGGCCCGCCGGGAATGCGCACCGCGGCATGGCGGGATTCGTAGCCCCAGACCACCTCGGTCGGCGCATGGGCATTGGGCTGCAGCCGGCGGTAGCTGTTGCGATGCGGCGCGAAGATCAGGCTCGAAGCCCGCATCATGTCGAGGAGCCCGCCCACCGCATGATGCATCACCGGCGAGCCCTCCGGCGTGCCGTTGTCGAAGACGTTGCGGCCGTCGCGGTCGAGCAGGCTGAAATGCACATGGAAGCCGTTGCCGGAACGGTCGAGGAAGGGCTTCGCCATGAAGGAGGCGGCGAGGTCGTACTTGCGCGCGATCCCCTTGACGAAGCGCTTGAAGTAGAGCGCGTCGTCCGCGGCCTTCAGCGGGTCCGGCACATGCAGAAGGTTGATCTCGAACTGGCCGCCGCCGTTCTCCGAGATCGCCGAATCGACCGGCACGTCATGGGCGTCGCAGGCGGCGTAGACATCGGTGAAGAAGGCCTCGAAATGGTCGAGGTCGTCGATGCAGAGCGCGCCGTCGCCGTCGAGCAGCTTGTGGGTGACCGGCGATTTCGGCGGGCTCGGCTCGTCGCCGGAGGTGTCCACGAGATAGAATTCGAGCTCCGTCGCCACCACCGGCGTCAGGCCCAGCGCCGCGAACCGGTCGCAGATCGCCGCCAGCGCCCGGCGCGGATCGCCCAGATAGGGCTTGCCCGCCTCGTCGAGCATCCAGAGCGGCAAGAGCGCCGTGGGCGAGCCGAGCCAGTTCATCGGCAGGAAGCCGCGACCCGTGGGCTCGCAGCGCCCGTCGATGTCGCCCTGCTTGTAGACGATGGGGTTGCCCGCCACGTCCTCGCCCCAGATGTCGAGGCAGGTGATCGAATAGGGCATGCGCATCTGTCCCTCGAGCACCTTGTGCGCCTGGGCGACGGGAACACGCTTGCCGCGCAGGATGCCGTTCAGATCGCAGACGGCCGCGCGCAGGCTGGTGATTGCGGGGCGGCCTTCCAGCCACGCCATTGGGGCCTGGGGGTTCACGATGGACCTCATGTGAGCATGGTCGCTTGCTATCACTCCGCAACGTACAGGTGAAGCCCTGCGCGAAGGACCGAAAGAGCTACTGCATCTGGAGCTCGTTCCATTTCCTCAACCGTTCCGCCAACAGACGAGGGCAGCGCCCGACCCGGCGGGCACCGACGGGCGGGATAGTGACACCCGGCGTGCCCGAACTCGCGCGGATGGGGTCGCGTCGCCAAATGCAGGTGTAGCCTGGCGGCGGAGCCTCGCAGGATTGCAGGTGCGTTGTCCGGCATGGCAGGAAGGAGAAGTGACAGGGAGGTTTGCCATGGCCGATATCCTGGCGCCCGAGATCGTGAGCGAGCTTGGCGAGGGTCCGATCTGGTCGGACGGGCGGCTCTACTGGTTCGATATCCTGGGCAAGCGGCTCTTTTCCGCCCCACCTGACGGCGCCGTGCCGCGAATCTGGCAGTTCGACGAGCATTTCTCCGCTGCGGGACGCATCCCCGGCGGGCTGATCCTCGCCTCGGAGACCGCGCTCTGGCGCTTCGACCCCGAGACCGGCACGAAGGCGCGTCTCGTCGCGCTCGAGGCCGATAGGCCCGAGACCCGCTCCAACGACGGCCGCGCCGATCGCCAGGGCGGCTTCTGGATCGGCACCATGGGCAAGACCGCGCCCATTCCGGAGAACGGCGCGCTCTACCGCTACTATCGCGGCGAGCTCCGGCGCCTGCGGAGCGGCATCGCCATCCCCAATGCGATCTGCTTCGCCCCCGATGGGCGTCGCGGCTATTTCGCCGACACGCGGCAGGACCGCATCTTCACCTGGCCGCTCGATGCCGAGGGCTGGCCCGAGGCCGAGCCGGAGGTCTTCCACGACTTCGCCGCGGTCGATGGCGGGCCGGACGGCGCGGTGGTGGATGCCGAGGGCGCGCTCTGGGTCGCGCTCTGGGGCGGCTCGCGCGTGCTGCGCCTGCGGCCCGACGGCAGCGCCGATGCCGAGATCGCGCTTCCCGCGAGCCAGATCACCTGCCCGGCCTTCGGCGGCGACCTGCGCCGGCTCTATGTCACCAGCGCCTGGGCCGGCCTCGACGCCGGGGCGCGCGCCGCCGAGCCCGAGGCCGGCCGGGTCTTCGCCGCCAAGGTCGCGGTCCCCGGCCTGCCGGAGCCGATGGTCGCCCTGGACGGAACTCCGTGACCCGCCCGTGTCGCCCGGCAGCCCTGCCACTGTAGCGCGACGCCACCGCCGTCCTGGCTGGGAAGCGCGCGCCTCCTCCGCGAGGCTTGCCATGCCGGGACCCTGCCGCCGCGCCTGCACCGCGCTGCTGCTTCTCCTCGCGCTCCTGCTGTCTCCGGGCGGGCCGGCCCGGTCCGACGAGGCCCCCGTCATGGCGCATTGGCCGAGCCGCGGCCCGACCCGCGCCGTCGTGCTCGCGCTCCACGGCTTCGGCGACGCCGGCGATCTCACCTTCGACGGCGCGGCCGAATACTGGGCCGGGCGCGGGATCGCGACCTATGCCCCCGACCAGCGCGGCTTCGGCGCCAATGCCAGCCGCAAGCGATGGCCCGGCGTCGATGCGCTGGTCGCCGATGCGATCGCCGAGGCGGCCGCGCTGCGCCGGATGCACCCCGGCGTGCCGCTGGTCGTGACCGGCCATTCGATGGGCGGCGGCGTCGCGCTCCTGGCCGCGGCATCAGGCATGGAGGCCGATGCGCTCGTGCTGGCCGGCCCCGCGATCGCCGGCGGCGACGCGCTCAACCCGCTCCGCCGTGCCGGCGCCTGGACGATCGCCGCGACCCTGCCCGAGAAGCGCTGGACCGGCGGGCGCTTCCTGCGCATCCGCGTCTCCGACAACGAGGAGGCGCTGGCCCGCGCGCGCAACGACCCGCGGCATTTCGGCGACCCGTCGAGCCGCGAGCTCTACGGGCTCGTGCAGCTGATGGACCGCGCCGCCGCCGCGGCACCGCGCGTGACGGTCCCGACGATGACGCTCATGGGCAGCCATGACGAGGTCCTGCGACCCGAAGCGGTGCGCAGGATCGCCGACCGCATCCCCGGGAGCGCAGGTTTCGTCGAATATCCCGACGGCTGGCACTGGCTCTTCCGCGACCGGCAGGCGCCGAGGGTCTGGTCCGACGTCGCGGATTTCGTGCTCTCCACCGCGCAGTGAGACCGGAAGCGGTCGGTCATGCGCCCCCGGCCCTCGGGCCGCGGATATTCCCTTCCCCTCGCCCCGGGCTATAGTGACCGCCCGACCGGAGACGCGATCATGCCCGACCGACCGGCCGCAGGCGCGGCGCCGCTCGTCCTCGCCACCGGCGCGACCGCGCTGCTGCCATGCGCGGCGGCGGCGCATGACGCTTTCGGCGACCTCGGCCCCTTCTACGCATCCCTCCTGCACCCGCTGGCGGATCCGGCGCAGGGGCTCGTGCTCGCGGCCGTCGCCGTGCTCCTTGCCCGCCAGCCGCTTGCATCGGTCCGCCCGGCCGTGGCCGCTCTGGCGCTGGCCGGCAGCCTCGCGGTGTCGATCGGCGCGCTGACCGCCCATGCCGCGCCGGGCCTCGCCGCCACCGCGCTCGCCGCGGCGCTCCTCGGCATGCTCGCCCTGACCGGCGTCAGCCTCGGCCGCTGGCCCAGCGTCGCGATCGCCGCCGCCGTGGCCTTCGCGGCCGGCCTCGCCATCGACCTGCCGCCGGGCCTGCGGGCCGGCAGCCTCGCGGCGCTCGGCGGCGCGCTCGGCATCGCCCTCGGGGCGCTGCTGGTCTGGGGCTTCGTGGATTTGCTCCAGCGGCACTACGGCCGTGTCGCCGGCGCGGTGGCCGGCTCCTGGATCGCCGCCGTCGGCGTGTTGGCCGCCGCATTCGCGCTCACCGCCGCGGCATAGGCATGACCGCCACCCCTGCCATGGTTGCGAAGCGATGAGCGCGATTCCGAAGGAGCATCGGGATCGGCCGGCCGGAGGCCCCGGGCTGGCAGGACGCATCCTGCGCGAGCCGCTCCTGCATTTCCTGCTGATCGGCATGGCGGTCTTTCTCGCCTTCGGATTGCGCTCCGAGCCGCCCCGACGGGCGGACGCGGCGGTGATCGAGGTGACGCCGGCGCAGGTCGAGCGCCTTTCGGCGCAATTCGAGGCCGTGTGGCGGCGGCCACCGGGGGCGGAGGAGCTTCGGGCGCTGGTCGAGGATTTCGTCCGGGAGGAGGTCTACTACCGCGAGGCGCAGGCCCTCGGGCTCGACCGGGACGACACGGTGATCCGGCGGCGCCTGCGCCAGAAGATGGAGTTCCTCGCGGATTCCGGCGCCGGAGCGATCGAACCGGGCGAAGGTGATCTCCGCGACTATTACACCGCGCATCTCGATCGCTTCACGCGGCCCGAACGGGCTAGCTTCCGGCAGGTCTTCCTCGGCGAGGACGACCCGGCGCCCGTTCTGGCGGCGCTCTCGGGCGGGGCGGATCCGAGCGGGCTCGGGCACAGGTCGCTGCTCCCCGAGACAGTCGAGGCCGCGGGCGCGACGGCGGTGGACGGCACCTTCGGGGACGGCTTCTTCGCCGCCGTGACCGCGCTCGAGCCGGGCGCGTGGCACGGGCCGGTCGCCTCGGCGTTCGGGGCGCATCTGGTGCGGCTCGATGCCCTCGAGCCCGCCCAGGTGCCAGGATTCGATCAGGTCCGGAAGCTGGTGGACTCGGAATGGCGCCAGCAGGCGGCGGAAGACCTGCGCGAGGCGCAGTTTCAGGCAATGCGGCGACATTACGAGGTGGTGCTGCCGCCGATCGAGGCGGAGCGGTGAGGAGACGGGCACCGCCCGCCGCGTTCCACTCAGTGCCGGCGGCCCCTGCCCCCCGCCATGCCCGTCCCCGGACCGTCTCGGTCCTCAGGCGACACGCGACCGACCCTTGACCTGCGTCATGCCACCCACGGCTTCGCGCCTCACCCGCTGCCCGAGGCCGGATCCGTGCCAGCCGCGCCCCGCTGGTCGATCCGGTGCAGCATCGTGTCGGAATCCGCCAGGAGGCGCCTGACCGCCCGCCTGGCGGCAAGGGGCCGCCCCAGACGAATCCCGCGCTCGATGTCTTCGTGCAGCGCCTGGGCATGGCGGAGATCGTCCGCCTGCCGCGTGATGATCATGAAGAGGTTTTCCAGCGCGGATTCGATCAGCGCGCCGAGCGGCAGCAGCATCTCGTTGCCCGACGCCTCGAGAATGCCCAGATGGAAGCGCACATCGGCCGCGCTGCGTTCGGGCAGCGTGCGCGCCTGGCCCATCTCGGCGCAGGCCTCCGAGATCGCCCGCATCTGCTTCTCCGAGCGCCGCGACGCCGCGAGCGCCGCCGCCTCGGGCTCGAAGATCTTCCGGAACTCCTGCAGCGTCCCGAGGAACTCCCGGCGTCCGGGCGCCTCCGCGTACCAGGCGAGGATGTCGTGATCGAGCAGGTTCCACCGCCGGCGATCCTTGACGCGGCTGCCCACCTTCGGCCGCGAGGTGAGCAGGCCCTTGGCGGAGAGCATCTTCATCGCCTCGCGGACGACCGAGCGGCTGACCTGATACCGGCTCGACCATTGCGCCTCGGCAGGCAGCACCGATCCGGGCGGGAACTCGCCCTGCACGATGCGGCGCCCGATGGCCTCGGCGACCGCCTCGTGCGCGCTCCCCCTGCCCCGCAATGCCTCGGTCACGACCTGCTTCGCCCCCCGGTTTCCATTTCTTCCTCCCCTTCTTCCCCGGCCCGGTTTGGAGGGACGCGCCTCTCGCTTCACCGGTTGCATCCCAAATGTCATATTTGTCAGACAACAATCAATTGACACACTCGCCCTGCCTTTGTCATCCTGTGACATGCGGCGGGAGGAAAAATACCCGAGCACCGATGCAGGGTTACGGGCAAAGCATAAGCCGGTCGGCAGGAACCGATCCTAGGGAGGACCCAGTATGAGACGCATGATGACGAGCGCTCTGGCGCTCTGCGCCCTGGCCGGAACGGCGGCAGCCCAATCCGGCAGCGTCGACCAGGCGGTCGGCGGCTACAGCTTCGACGAGGCGGCCCAGGAAGCCGAGGGCACGAAGGATTTCCACTCCGGCGACGGCGTCCTGACTTTCGCCGTCGTCACCCATACCGCGGGCAACGGGTTCTTCGACCCGGTCTATGTCGGCGCCAGGGTCGCCGGGAACATGATCGGCGCGAACATCCTGCTGCTCGGCTCGGAATCGCCCGCCGACGATCCGGCCCGCGAGATCGAGATCCTCAACCAGATCATCAACGACCCGACCATCGACGGCATCATCATGACCACCCCGCAGATCGGGGCCTATGACGACATCGTCAGGACCGCCGAATCGAACGGCATTCCGGTCGCGACCACGAATTCCTTCGACCCCGGCATCCTCCATCGCAGCACCATCAGCCACACCGGCCAGGACGCCTCGGCCGCCGCGATCGCCGGCGAGGCGCTGGTGCAATGCCTGATCGACCGCGGCGTGACCGGGGGCTCGATCATCCTTCCCAACGATACCGCGATGGGCAACATCGAGGTCAACAACCGCGTCACTGCCGCCTTCGAGGCGATCGTGGCCGGCCTCGCCGCCAACAACATGCTGGAGAACTTCCAGGTCGATGCGGGCCCGGAGAACGTCGGCGTCTCCGCCGACATGAACGACCCGGCGAACTCGATCATCTCGCTGATCGAATCGCGCGGCGACGTGGTCGGCGCCTTTGCCGGCAACAACGTCTTCACCCCGGCGCTGGCCTCCGCCGTCGCCCAGACCGGCAATACCGGGACGATGTGCGCCTTCGGCTTCGACCTCGGGCCGGCGCAGCAGGAGGCGCTGAAGGCCGGCAACCTGACGGGCGCGCTCGGACAGCAGCCGTTCCTGCAGGGCTTCTGGCCGGTCATGCAGCTCTACCTGCAGATCGATCGCGGGATCTCCGCCGCCAATCTCGACACCCGGGCGCAGCTCGTGACCAGCGACACGGTCGGCGAGGTCGGCGCGCGGTTCGAGAACTGACCGCGCGCGTCGGGCGGCCGGGGAGGAAACGACACCGCTCCCCTCCGGCTTCCTGACGCCCTCGCGGCGCCTTCGGGATCGGGACCAGCATGCAGGCAGACGGACGAGCGCGGCTACCGATGCAGATGGTCGGCGGCTGGGAAATGGGCCTCCTGTCGCTAATGGCGATCCTCTATCTCGGCGGCGCCCTGCTCAATCCCGACTTCTTCGGCACGGCCGGCGCGCTCCAGGCGCTCCTGCGCGACTCGGCGCGCTTCGGCGTCATGGCCGTCGGCATGACCTTCGTGATCGCCAATCGCGATCTCGACCTCTCGGTGGGCTCCACGCTCGGCCTGATCGGCGTGATCTTCTCCAAGATCTTCGACACCGCCGGCCAGGAACTCGGCGTGCTGCCGGCCATCCTCGCCTGCGTCGCGGCGGGAGCCGCGATCGGCGTGGTGAACGGCCTGCTCGTCACCCTGCTGCGGGTGCCGGCCTTCATCGCCACCCTGACCATGCTCCTGATCGGGCGCGGCATGATCCTCGGCCTGACCGGCGGGCGCTCGGTCAACTATCCGCGCAAGGCGGATGCCTACGACTGGTTCTTCCGCATGGGCGAGAACAACGCGCTGGGGTTCAACAACCAGATCGTCGTGGTGCTGATCGTGGTCGCCATCGGCGCGGTGGTGCTGGCCAAGACCCGCTGGGGCTACGAGACGCTCGCCACGGGCGGCAACGAGCTGGCGGCGAGCTATGCGGGCATCCCGACCAACTGGGTGCGGATCCGCGCCTATATCCTCTCCTCGCTCTGCGCCACGCTCGCGGGCCTGATGGCCGTCGCGCAGGACAAGGGCATCACCAGCCAGGCCGGGCTCCTGACCGAGCTCATCGTGATCGCCTCGGTGATCATCGGCGGCGCCTCGATCCTCGGCGGGCGCGGGCGGGTGATCGGCAGCTACATCGGCGCGATGCTGGTGGCGCTCCTGCACAAGGTGCTGCGCGAGGGCGTGCCGATCGTGCGCGAGGTGCGGGTCGGCGACACGGTGATGCAGGTCAAGGCGACCTCGACGCTGCCGGCCGGGGCGATCCCGGCCTTCATCGGCGCGCTCCTGATCCTCGCGGTGCTGATCGAGCCCTATATCATCCGCCGCAAGCTGCCCCAGCGCCTCTTCGCCAGGCTGACGGGACGGCCGCTGCCCCGCATCGTCGAGACCGAAGGCGTCGCCATCGAGGGCTCCCAGACCCGCGGCAGCACGGTCGCCGACCGGGCGGTGACCGCGCGCGGCATCGGCCGGTTCCTCGTCCGCCGCGAAGCGCTGGCGATCATCCTGACGGTGATGCTCTGGTTCGTCGGCTTCGGGCTCCGGCCGGACTACTGGGCCGGGCTGCCGAACAGCTTCGCGATCCTGCTCAACTACACCGAGCTCGCGCTCCTCACCCTCGGCCTGACCTATGTGATCGCCTGCGGCGACATCGACCTCTCGGTCGGCGCGGTCCTGGCGCTGGCCGGCAGCGCGGCGGCCTACGGGCTGAAGGTGATGGGCCTCGACCCGGTGAGCGCCATGGCGCTGGGTCTCTTCGCCGGACTGCTCGCCGGCGCCGTCAATGCGATGGTGACGGTCGGCTTCGGCCTGCCGGCCTTCATCGCGACCCTCGGCATGTTCTACATCGCCCGCGGCCTCGCCGCCTGGATCGTCGCGGGCCAGCAGCTGACCGGCTGGACCGAGGCCTACAACCTCATCGGGCGCAAGGTCGGCGACATCTTTTCCCATCTCGGCATCCCGCCGGTCGGCGGCTTCCTCGGCGAGATCCTCGAGGTGGTCAGCGTGCAGACGCTCTGGATGGCGCTGGTCGCGGTCGTCGCCGGGGTGGTCCTGGCGCGGACGCCCTTCGGCTACATGGTCTATGCCACGGGCGGCAACCGCCGCGCGGCGGGCTATGCCGGCATTCCCACCGGCCGGGTGCGGTTCCAGGCGCTGATGTTCTCGGCGCTCTGCGCGGCGATGGCGGGCTGCATCAACGTGGCGTATTTCCGCAGCTTCAACCCGGTCGCCGGGCAGTTCCGCGAACTCGACGCCATCGCGGCGGTGATCATCGGCGGCGGCTCGATCTTCGGCGGCTTCGGCACGATCATCGGCTCGCTGGCGGGAGCGGCGGTCATCACGCTCATCCGCGCGCTGCTGCAACTCAATATCGTCACCGCCTCCGGCGCGACCCTCACCCTGCCGCAGCACTGGGTGAACAGCTTCATCGGCGGCATCCTGATCCTCGCCGTGCTGATCGACATCTGGGTGCGCCAGGGAGGATTGCTCGACCGCTTCCTGCGGCGCCGCCGGAGCTCCGAATCGAGAAAGGCCGCCAATGCCTGAGAGCGCCCCCCATCCCCTCGTCGAGATGACGAGCATCAGCAAGTCCTTCGGGGCGGTCAACGCCCTGATCGACGTCGACCTCCGGATCTTTCCGGGCGAGATCCTCGGCCTCGTCGGCGACAATTCCGCCGGCAAATCCACGCTGATGAAGATCCTCACCGGCGCCTATCACCGCGATTCCGGGCGGGTGTTCGTCGAGGGGCGGCCAGCCAACTTCCGCACCCCGCACGAGAGCCGCGACGCCGGGATCGAGATGATCTACCAGGATTTCGCGCTCTGCGGGAACCTCGACGTGGCGCAGAACATCTTTCTCGGCCGCTGGCCGCGCCGCGGCGCCTTCGTGGACCGGCGCCGCATGTATGCCGAGGCGGCCGAGGTCATGAAGCGCCTCAAGGTCGACGTGAATTCGGTCTTCCAGAAGGTCGAGAGCCTCTCGGGCGGGCGCCAGCAATCGGTGGCGATCGCCCGGGCGATCTCGTTCGAGCCGAAGCTGATCGTGCTCGACGAGCCGACGGCCAATCTCTCGGTCACCGCCACCCAGCGGCTTCTCGAGACCATGCGCGAGCTGAAGTCCCGCGGCGTGGCGCAGATCATCATCTCGCATCGGCTGACCGACATCTTCGAGGTCGGCGACCGGGTGATGGTGCTCAAGCGCGGGCAGAACGTGGGAGAGCGCTCCATCCGCGGCACGACCGAGCAAGAGGTCCTGCAACTGATCGTGGCCGGCACCCCGAAGGGCGATCACGAAGCGGAGCAGAGTGCCGGCGCCGGCGCCTGATATCCTCCGGCAAGGCGCGACTTCTGAAAAATACAGCAATAACAATAATTTAATCAGCGTATCATCGTGAAACGCCATCCCGGCGGCGCTGAAAACACGCATGGCCGCCAGGCCCCGGATCATGGGCCGGGGCGCCGTCGGGCGCCCCGGCCTTTCGCGATTATTCGATATAGGGGGTAGCGTTGGCCTGATCGACTTCGGTCTTGAAGAGCTCGAGCAGCTCGACCGCCTTCTCGTCCAGGTTCTCGGCGACATAGGCCTCGAAGACCGGCTGGGTCGCCTCGCGCATCGCGTCGCGCTCCTCCGAGGTGAGCGCGGTGACCGTCATCTTCTCCCGCAGCCCGGCGAGGCCGCGGTCGGAGCCCTCGATGATCCGCGACAGGCCACGGCTGGCGGTGACGCAGGATTTCGCGGCATAGCGCACCACGTCCTGCTGCTCCTCGGTCAGCCCGTCCCAGACCGCCCGGTTCATCAAGAGCGTATAGGGCGAGAACAGGTGGTTGGTGAGCGTGAGGTACTTCTGCACCTCCTCGAACTTCGAGAAGGAGATGATCGGCACCGGGTTCATCTGGCCGTCGATCACGCCCGTCTGCAGGCCGGAATAGACCTCGCCCCAGGCGAGCGGATAGGCCTCGGCGCCGAGCGCCTGCATGATCGCCTGATGCGAGGGCAGCGTCATGGTCCGGATGCGGATGCCGTCGAAATCGCCGAGCTTGGCGATCTCGTGCTGGGAATTGGTCACGGCGAAGAAGCCGCCGGTGTCCGGGAAGCCCAGCACCTTGACGTCCCCGAGCTCGGCCTCGATGTCGGCGGCGAGGGCCGTCCCGAAGGGTCCGTCGAAGACGTCGTAGGTCGAGCCGTCATTGGCGAAGGCGAAGGGCAGGTTCAGCACGTCGATGCGCGGGTAGTAGCTCGCCAGCGCGCCAGTCGAGGTGAGCGTCGCCTGAAGCACGCCGTCGCGGACCAGCTGGACATGCTCCTGGGCCGAGCCGAGCTGGTTCGAGGGGAAGACCTCGACCTCGACCGCCCCGTTGGTGTCGGTGCCGATGATGTTGGCGAAGACCGCGGTGCAGGCATGGGCCGGGTTCTCGAAGGGATCGGCCTTGTTGTCGTGGCCGAACTGGATCGTCACGTCCGCGGCGAGCGCGCTGGAGGCGATCAGGCCGATGGCGGTGCCGGCGGCGAGGCGGTTCAGGATGGATGTCATAGGGTGCTTCCTCTCGTTGGTCTTGGGTTGGAGTCTGGGTTGGAGTTCGGGTTGGAGTGGTAGGGGCCGGTCGGCCCCTAGTCGAGAAATCCGAGGGCCTTGGGCATCAGCAGCGCCAGGTCCGACCAGAAGGCGAAGACGAAGAGCACGGCCACCTCCGCGAGCAGGAAGGGCCAGAGCTTCGCCGCGATGCGTTCGAGCTTCTCGCCGGTCACCGAGGAGAGCACGAAGAGGCAGGCCCCGACCGGTGGCGTCATCAGCGAGATGTTGAGCGCGAGCACGAAGACGATGCCGGCGTGCATCGGGTTCATCCCGATCTGCTCGGTCAGCGGCACGAGGACCGGCGCGAGGATGATCAGGATCGCGGTGATGTCCATGACCATGCCGATCGCCAGCAGGATGCCGATGATGAGCAGGATGACGACATAGCGGTTCTCCGAGATCGCCAGCACGCCGCTGGCGATGGCCTGGGGGATGCGCTCGAAGCTGAGCCACCAGCCGAGCATGCCGGCGAAGGCGATGATCACGAAGATCACCCCGGTGATGCGCGCGGTGCGCACCAGCATGCCGTAGATGTCGTTCCAGGTCAGGCAGCGGTAGACGAAGATCCCGAGCAGGAGCGCGTAGCCCACGGCGATCGAGGCCGCCTCGGTCGGGGTGACGATGCCGCCCAGGATGCCGCCGAGGATGATGACCGGCATCAGGAGCGCGGTGAAGGACGACACGAAGGTGTTCCAGATCTCGCGCAGGCCCCCGGCGACGTCGGCCTTCGGCAGGTTGTTGCGCCGGGCGCCGAGCGCGATCACGACCATGCAGACGCCGCAGATCACGAGGCCGGGCAGGATGCCGGCGGCGAAGAGCCCGCCGATCGAGACCCCCATGAGCGAACCGTAGACCACCATGAGGCCGGAGGGCGGGATGGTCGGGCCGATGATCGAGCCGGCGGCGGTGACCGCGCAGGCATAGTCGCGCCGGTAGCCCTGGTTCACCATCGCCGGCACCAGCGTCTTGCCGAAGGCGGCGGCATCGGCGGTGGCCGCACCGGTCAGCCCGGCGAAGAACACCGAGGCCAGCATGTTGGTATGCGCGAGCCCGCCGCGGAACCGGCCGACCAGCACGTTGGCGAGGTTCACCAGCCGCGAGGTGATGCCGATGTGGTTCATGATCTCGCCGGCCAGGATGAAGAACGGCATGGCGAGGAAGGGGAAGATGTTGAGCCCGTTGAAGATCTTGCTGGGTCCGACGGCGAGGAACTTGTCCCCGCCCATGTCGACGAGCCCGGCAAGGCCGGCGAAGCCGATGGCGAAGCCGATCGGCATGCCGAAGAGCACGAGCGCGACGAAGATCAATGCGACGATCATGGATCAGACCTCCTCGGCCTGGTCGACCAGATGCTGGGTTCCGAGGTCGCGGATCAGCACGAGGGCGAGTTGGATGGCGGAGATCGCCGCGGCGACCGGGATGGCGGCGAAAGCGGGCGCCAGCGACATTCCGAAGATCATCGCCTGACGGTTCACGCCGGTGGCGGCGAAGCCGATGCCGTAGAGGAACACGTAGAAGAAGAGCAGGAATGCCAGGGCGTCCATGGCGATGAGCAGCCCCCGGCGCCCGCCCTCGGGAAGCTTGTCGAGGAGGATCGACAGGCCGATGTGCTCACGACGGGCGATGCCGCAGGAGACCGCGAGCATGGCCGCCCAAATCATCAGGTATCGCGCCAGTTCTTCGGGCCAGGGTAACTGCCAATGGAAGAGGTAGCGGTCGAGCACGCCCAGCCAGACGTCCACGACCAGGAGCAGCATGATCGCTGCAACGATGGCCTCGATCGCCCGATTCAGGCGATCGCTGATTTGACCCGCCATTTCTCGCATTCGGCATCTCCCCGCTTCCCGTGTTTGGAGTTGATGTAGTTAGGCTACATATACCCGCAGATTCGCGGCCTGTCCACCATCTTTTCCCGCGGATCCGCGATTTTCGACGCCGTGTATCGAAACTTCTGGACAGCCCGGCAGGCCATCGGTAGCCTAACTACGTAGCTGAAAGACACGAGAGGAGAATCACGCATGTCAATCGAGCGAATCGGCGCGGAGCGGACCGGAGCGGGCGGACAGGCACTGCCGTTCTCTCCTGCGGTACGTGCCGGTGACTTCGTCTATGTCTCCGGCCAGGTGGCGATGAACGATCGCGGCGAGATCGAGCCCGGCGGAATCGAGGCCCAAACTCGCCGCACCATGGAGAATGTCAAGAAGGTGCTGGCCATGGCCGGTTGCAGCTTCGACGACGTGGTCAAGGCGAACTGCTGGCTCGACGACACCCGCGACTTCTGGACCTTCAACCGCGTCTATGCGGAATACTTCCCCAACGGCGGGCCCGCGCGCTCCACCGTGCGGTCGCAGCTCATGGTGGACGCCAAGGTCGAGGTCGACGTCATCGCCTACAAGCCGCAGACATGAGCCGGGAGACGCGCGGGATCGCTGGAGCGAAGGCAATGAATGCGGCCTACGACCTGATCTCGCGTCTCCGCGATCTCGACGGCAAGCTGAACGCGCGCGAGCAGCGGGTGGCGAGCTATGTGCTGGAGAACTTCGGCAGCGTCGTCGAAGCGACGCTCGGCGAGGTTGCCGCCGCGGCCGAAGTGAGCGAGCCCACGGTGATCCGCTTCTGCCGTACGCTCGGCTGCGAGGGCTTCAAGGATTTCAAGCTCAGGCTGGCACAGAACGTGGCCGTCAGCCTGCAGTATCTGGAGAACTCGAACGTCGAGGCGCGCGGCGCGGCGCCGACGCTCGACCGCGTGCTCGGCGGGATCTATGCGGCGGCGAATGCGGCGCGCGGACAGGTCGACGGGGGCATGCTGGACCGCGCCGTGGGAGCGCTGCGCGCGGCGCGCCAGCTGGTCTTCATCGGCCTCGGCGGCGGGTCCTCGATGGTGGCCTTCGAGGCCGCGAACCGCTTCTTCCGGCTCGGCCTGTCCGCGACCGCGGTCAACGACGGCTATCTGCAGCGCATGCGGGCGGCGGCGCTGGAGAAGGGCGACGTGCTCTTCGCGATCTCGGCGAGCGGAGAGGCGCGCGACGTGGTCAGCAGCGTGGAGATCGCCAATCAATACGGCGCGACCACCCTGTGCCTGACCCGCCCGGACAGCACGCTCGCGCGGCTGGCGGAACTGCCGATCCTCATCGAATTGCCCGAGGACCAGGACATCTTCAAGCCGACCGCCTCGCGCATCGTGCATCTGGCGATCATCGACACGCTGGCGACCTGCGTAGCCGAGCTACGCCCGGAGGAAACGCGCGAGCGCCTGCGGCGGATCCGCGCATCGCTCGCCGCCGTGCACGGGCGCACCGGGCCGCAGCCGATCGGCGACTGACACGCGCTCCGGTCGAACGCACCGGACGACGATTGCCCCGAACCGGCAAGCGCGAGGCGATCCGCCTCGCGGCGGGCCCGAGCGCCATCCAACCGACTTCTTCAAGATCCGTTCAGAAACAATTGGTTACGCAATGTCCCGCTGCGGGACGCCCCGCACCGGGGAGCACCCGCCTTCAGGCGAGCGCATCGAGGGCCGCGCGCATCGCGGCGACGCGGTCGGCGTCGGTACGCCTGGCGCCCGGCGGCTGGAACCCCAGGTCGGCGACCAGAGGCTCCGGGGGCGGTAGCGGCAAGGAGCACGAGGCATGGACTTCGCGGAGCGGCAGGCCGGTCAGCGCGGGCAGGGTCTCCGGCCCGATGCCGGCCCCGGGCATGATGGTGACGCGCCCTGCCCCGGCGCGCATCATCCGCTCGAGGCGCGCGACACCGTCGGCGGCGCGCGCCGCACCGCCCGAGGAGAGGATACGCCGGATGCCGAGGGAGGCGGCGAGCGCCACAGCCTCCTCGGGATCGGGCGCGAGGTCCACGGCCCTGTGAAGCGTGACGTCGAGCCCCTCGGCGGCGCGCAGCAGGCGGGCGAGGGTCGCGCCATCCAGCCGGCCGTCGGGCAGGCTCGCGCCGATGACGACACCGGGAGCACCGGCGGCGCGCAGGAGGGCGATCTCGGATTCCATCGCCGCGACCTCGGCCGCGGTCCAGACGAAACCGCCCGCGCGCGGTCGGATCATGGCGAGCGCCGGCATGCCGGTGCGGGAAGCCTCGGCCACCAGCGCCGGCGAGGGGGTGAGGCCGCCGAAGGCGAGCGCGGCACAGAGCTCCAGCCGGTCGGCGCCCCCGGCGCGCGCGGCAAGGAGGCCTTCGGGATCGTCGATGCAGACTTCGAGCAGAATAGGGGTCATTCCATCACCATGGGTTGCCGGCGCCAGCCGTCGAGCGCGAGGAGAAGGAGGCCGCCGAGCACACCCGCCAGGCCGGCAAGGACGGCGGCAGCGGGATAGCCGCCGAGCGCAGTGCCGAGCGCGAAGATGCCGGCGCCGATGCCGGCCCCGACGAAATGATTCACCGCGATCAGCGAGGCGGAGAGTCCGGGGCGCCCGGCGATCAGGCCGAGGAGATAGGGAATGGGCAGGGTGATGATCGCCGCCGCGGCGATCCCGCCGATAAGGCTCGCGGCATGGACCTGGGGCATGGCACGGGCGGAGGCGAGCGCGAGGAAATAGGCGAGATAGAGCGCCATGCACAGGACCAGCGCCACCTGCATGGAGAGGCGGCGGCAGATCGCGGCCCAGGCGAAGATGAAGACCACTTCGACGAGCGCGACATAGCCGACGATGACCCCGACATCGGCCACCGTGCCGCCGGCGCGGCCGGTGACGATGAGCGGCAGCACCGCGGAATTGACATGGAGCACGGAGGAGGCGAGCGCGACGCCGGCGACGCGCAGGACGAGGCCGGGATCGGCGAAGGCCAGCAGGTCGCCGATCCCCGCGCGGGGCGTGCCGGGCGGACGCACGGTGTCGGCCGGCAGCGTCGCGAGGATGGCGAGGCCGGCAAGCGCGAGCACGGCCGAGATCAGATAGGCGGGCAGCATGGAGGCGCTTCCGGCGAGAAGCAGCCCGACCGCGCCGGGCACCAGGATCCAGGCGACCGAGATCATCATGCGCAGGAGCGCCCCGACCGCCTCGCCATCGGCGCGGGTGAACTCGGTCGCGTGGCTGCGGACCTTGGCGAAGATCAGCGCGTTGGAGGCGCCGTAGATCGCGAGCGGGCCGACCGCCACCAGGGCGAAGACGAGGGCGGAGGGCAGCAGGTAGATGGTCGCGAATCCCAGGGCGCCGATGCCCGTCGCGACGAGGATCGGGCGTCGGTAGCTGGCGCGCCGGTCGGCCAGGAGGCCGATCAGGATGCTGGCGAGCACGTTGGCCACGGCGGCGGCGAAGATGACGACGGAATAGGCGGCGTTCGACATGCCGAGCTCGCGAATGGCGACCACGGGCTGATAGGGAGAGGTGGCGGCGCCGGCGAAGCCGAAGAGGAGGATCCCGGCGGCGGCGACGCGAGCGACCGGGTATCGCCGGAGGATCGCGAGGAAGGACACTAGCCGCACCCCCCGGCCAGTGGTTCCGTCCGCGCTCGAGCGGTTAGACGGGAGAGGCGCATGGTGCCCGTCAGCGGCCGAAGCGGGCGGAGGCGATCGCCCGGGGGCGGAACCCGGGGTTGGGCTCGAACGGCAGCGTGCCCGGCGCGCGGTGGAGGTTCGGGAGGCCGGCGATGTCCTGGTTCACCACGCCCTCGGTCAGCGCCATGAGGTTTGGTCTGGCCAGCGGGGCGAGGTCGGGGGAGAGATAGCCCGATTTGACCACCAGCAGCCGCGCCCTCGCCGGGTCGAGGCCGAGCCGGGTGAAATCGGCGATGGCATGGTAGGGGCGGCGGCGGGCGGCGAGCACGAGGGTGATGCCCTCGCCGACGGCCACGACGGCCTGGCGCCCGGACGGAGTGCCGGGATCGTCCAGCCGGAGCACCCGAACCTCGGTGCGCACCGAAACGCCGGCGGGGTCGAGGCTTGCGCCGATGGTGAGGTCGAGCGCGGCGCCTTCGCCGGCGGTGAAGCAGGCCTCCACGGCGGGACCGTCGGTGATGCCGGCGAGAAGCGCGCCTTGCCAGTCGCGGGCGATCAGGGCTGCGAGCACGTCGGCGCGGTCGCCGACGCCGCCGCCGGTGGGGTTGTCGCCCGAATCGGCGAGGATGACCGGTGCGGTGGCGGTGGAAGCGGCGCGCTCGAGCATGTCCGGGAGCGGACCGGTGACCGGGCCGAAGCGGAAGGCGTCGCGGGCGGCCCAGAAGGCGGAGGCGATCTCCTCGGCGGCGGCCAGCGCCGCGGCGCGGTCGGTTCCGGTGACCACGGCGGCGGCGGTGGCGCGCGGCTCGTCGGCCCAGACGTAGCCGATCATCAGGTCGGATTTCCAGATGCCAGGGCGGGCGTCGAAGCCGGGCAGCGCCGCATAGAGCGAGCGCGCGGGCTCGTCCTCGGTGGAGCTGCGCTCGCCGGGAAGCAGCAGCGGGACCGGGGCCCAGGCGATTGCGGGGCACGCGGTCCCGTCGCGGAGGTGGCGCAGCAGCATGGCCCAGGCGGCCTCCATGGTCTCGCGGACGTCGATATGCGGCGCCGTGCGATAGGCGGAGAAGATGTCGAGGGCGTCGATGATGCGCTGGCTGAGGTTGCCGTGCAGGTCGTAGCTCGCGGCGATGGGGATGGCGGGACCGACGATTTCGCGGACGGCGGCGATCCAGTCGCCTTCCGCGTCCTGCATCCCGTCCACGTGCATGGCGCCGTGCATGGCGAGATAGACGCCGTCGAGCGGGAGCGCGACGCGGAGGCGGTCGAGGAACTCGGCGCGGAAGCCCGAATAGGTCGCGCCCGCCAGCGGGCCGCCCGGCACCGCGCGGGCGTGAAGCAGCGCGCGGATCTCCACCCCGTCGCCGGGGAGGAAGGCGAAATAGGGATCCGTCGTCAGCGCCTCGCCGCGCAGGACGCGGAAATCCTCCGGCGTCATGAGGACCGGCGAATAGGTGGAGCATTCGGTATGGATGCCGCCGACGGCGATGCGGAGCATCGGGCTCAGAGCCTCGGGGAGTTGCGGGCCTGGACCGCGAAGCGAAGCCAGTCCTTCCCGGCGAGCGGGGTCCAGGCGGCCTCGGCGATCGCGGCGAGGCGGGGAAAGACCAGGTCGTTGAAATAATCCTTGCTGTGGAAATGCTCGCACCAGATGCAGGCCTGCACGCCCCGGAAGCGGCGGCGCAGCTCGGCGGGGAAGCTCGCCTCGGCGTCGTAGGCATAGGTCTGCTCGGGCGTCGAGGAGCCGGCCCAGCCGGCGCCGGGCTCGAGCCAGGCGGGGGATTGCGCCATGTCGAGGTAATAGGCCTGGCCAGGGGTGATGACCACGTCATAGCCCTCGCGGGCGAGCGCGGCGCCGACCTGGGGGTTCTCCCAGGCCATGAGGAGCGTGTCCTTCGCCGGCACGCCGCCGCCATGCGCGACCTCGTTCCATCCGACCAGCACGCGGTCACGGGCGGTCAGCATTTCCTTGACGCGGCGGAGGAAATAGGACTGGAGCTCGAAGGTTCCCCGCAGGCCCTCGCGCTCCATCAGCGCGCGGGAGAGCGGGGAGGCCATCCAGGCATCGCGCGCGACCTCGTCGCCGCCGATGTGGATGTGCCGGGAGGGAAAGACCGCGACCATGGCGTCGAAGACGAGGCCGAGCGCCTCGTAGGTGCCCTCGATCGCCGGGTTCAGCGCGTTGTTGAAATAGCCCTGCACCGAAGAATAGCTCGGCGGCTCGTCGGGGTCGACGAGATGCGGGAGCGCGGCGAGCATCGCGGTGGAATGGCCGGGGATGTCGATCTCGGGCACCACTTCGATGCCGAGGGATGCGGCATGGGCCACCAGGGCGCGGAGCTCTTCGGTCGTGTAGAATTGGGTGCGGGCCGCGGCCGGGTCGCCGAGCTGCGGCAGCAGCGGGCCATCGGCGCCGCGGGTGGCGCCGGTGGTGGTCAGGCTGGGCAGGCCGGGAACCTCGAAGCGCCAGCCCTCGTCGTCGGTCAGGTGCCAGTGGAAGATGTTGAGCCGGTACCAGCCGAGGATGTCGAGGAAGCGGCGCACGTCCTGCGCCGGCCAGAAGTGGCGGCAGACGTCGAGGTGGCAGCCGCGCCACGCGTAGCGCGGGGCGTCCTCGATCACCCCGGTGGCCGGGAAGCGGAAGGTCTCCGGCTGGGCCGTGGCGCCGTGCAGGAGCTGGACGAGCGCCACGAGCCCGTGCCGGCGGCCGTCCGCATCGGCGCTATCGAGGCGGATCGTGGCGGCGAAGTTCAGGCGGTAGGCGCCGGGGGCGAGCGCCGGATCCTGCGCGAAGGCAACCTGGTGGGTGCCGGGTTGCGGCGCGAGCGAGACGGCGGCGCGCGCGGCGGGGAACAGCCGGCGCTGGAGTGCGCCGGCGGCGGCGAGCGCGGCGCTGTCCTCCGCAGAGATGTCCTCGGCGGGTACGAGGGCGAGCGGGGTTTCGCCGGGGACGAGGTCGAGACGCGCCGGCCAAGGGACGAGGGCGAAGGGATGCTCCAGCCGGCCTTCGGGCAGGCGCGCCGGCGGCTCCTCGGGCCGGTCGGAGCCGCGCATGAGATCGCCCACCTCGGCATCGACATGATCGCCCGAGGCCAGCGTGACATAGGCCGACTTGACGCCGTCGCCGCGGTGGAGCGGCGCGCGGTTGAGCCCGGCGGCTCGGAAGGTCCAGCTGCCGCCGGGCGGAATGGAGAACCCCTCGGGCGGAGCGAAGCGGTGGTAATTGGCGTCGCGCTTCAGGAAGACCGCGTTCTCCGGCGGCGGCGCGTCGGGCATGACGCGGGTTATCGCGGTATAGGAGAGCGTGAAGCCCGCGAGGGGGGCGTCGGAAAGGTTGTGGAGCGAGACGGTCAGCGTGCCGCCGGGCGCGGGCTCGGGGGACCAGGAATTCTCGACTCTGTAGGTCATTCGGGGGCCTCGGTATCGTAGTCGGGGGATTGGCTGAAGGTGCGAGCGAGCGCCGGCGTGCCGGCGGTCAGGCCGCAGTCGACCGGCAGGCAGACGCCGGTGATGGCGGCGGCATCGGGGCCGGCGAGGAAGGCGACGGCGGCGGCAATGTCATCGGGATAGGCGACGCGGCCGAGGGGATAATGGGCGGCGGCCTCCTGCATCACCCGGGGATTGGCGGCGCGGCGCGATTCCCAGGCGCGGGTGGCGACGGTTCCGGGCGCGACCGCGTTGGCGCGGATGCCGCGGCGGCCGTATTCCACCGCGATGAGGCGGGTGAGATGGATCATGCCGGCCTTGGCTGCGCTGTAGGCGGGATGGCCGAAGACGCCCAGCCCGTTGATGGAGGCGACGTTGACCACCGAGCCCCGGGCGGCGGTCAGCGCCGGACGGAAAGCCTCGAAGCAGAACCAGGCAGCGTCGAGGTTGAGCGCCCGGTCGGCGCCCCAGGACGCGGGGGTGGTGTCGCCGAGGCTGGCCGCCATGGCGGCGCCGGCGTTGTTGACGAGGGTCGAGACAGGGCCGTCTAGCCCGGCGGCCAGCGCGGCGAGGGCGGCCGGGTCGGTGACGTCGCAGGCGGCGCCGCGGGCGCGGGGGCCGATCCGCGCCGCAACCTCGCCGGCTGCGGCCCCGTCGCGGTCCACGACGACGACGCCGGCATGGGTTGCTGCCAGACGGCGTGCGACGGCCTGGCCGATGTCGCCGGCGCCGCCGGTGACGATGGCGAGGCCGAGGGATGGGGTGGTTTCGGTCATGTCAGTCCCCGAGAATCTGCCGGTCGTCCTCGTCGCGAAAGCGGACGAGCTGCTCCTTGATGCCGCGCAGGAGGCGGGTGGCGCGGGGCCGATCGGCATAGGCCACCAGATTGGCAATGATGTCGATGACCGCGAGATATGCGAAGCGCGTCGAGGTGGGGCGGAAGATGTTCGACCCCTCGGGCAGGTCGACCGCGATGACGACCCCGGCGGCCTCGGCCACCGGCGAGCCGCCCTGGGTCAGGGCGATGGTGGGGATGCCGTTGTCCTGGAGCACGCGGAAGCAGCGCACGAGCTCGGCGTTGCGGCCGGTGAATGAGGAGCCGAAGACCACATGCCCGCGAACGCAGGCGGCGGCCTGCATCAGGTTCATCCCATGGTCCGAGGAGGCCGCGATGCGGCAGCCGAGGCGGAAGAGCCGGTTCTGCAGCTCGTGGGCGATCATCGCGGAATTGCCGCCCGAGCCGAAGGCGTGGATCATCCTGGCGCCGCGCAGCAGGCGGGCGGCCTCTTCGACCGCAGCGAGATCGAGGCCCTTGTGCATCTGGAAGAGCGCGTCCTGCGCCTTGAGGACGATGTCCTCGGCCACGGCGACGGGGGTGGCGGCACCTTCCGCCGATTCCGGCTTCAGGTAGCGCATGCCCACATAGGCGCTGCGCGCCAGCTGCAGCTTGAAGTCGGAATAGCCCTGGAAGCCCAGGCGCCGGCAGAAGCGGGTGACGGTCGGGGGCGAAACCTCGGCGCGCTCGGCGAGATCGACGATCGAGGCGTTCACGGCGAAGACCGCGTCGTCGAGCACGATGCGCGCGAGCTGCTTTTCCAGCACCGTCAGCCGGTCGTCCTCGTCGATCAGGGCGGTGTAGATGTCCATGCCGCATCTCGCCCGTCCGCAGGCAGGCCCGAGAAAATGATTTTCTTTGCCGTTGACATATCGGCACAGGATGCGGGTATATTCCACCGAAAAATCGCGATCCGTCGAAAAGATTTTCAGGAACAGGGCATGCGAGACCCCGAGGCCAATCCCTTTCCAGTGTCCGACGAGGTACGGCACGCGATCTGGGAGATGCTGGTTCCGCGCGACATCGACGCCTTCCTCGCCGCCGACTGGGGGCGCGTGGCGGAGGACTTCGTGGAGGCGAATTTCACCGGGCTGAACGCGCGCTTCCTGGCCTCGCCGGACGAGTGGCGCCTCTCCTTTCCGACGCTCGCGACCTATCGCGACGAATGGCTGCGGCAGGCGCGCGAGGCGAAGGCGGCGCGCGAGGGCGGGCTCTATGCCGAGGATGCGAGGGCGGCGATCTTCCGCGCCACCCGGCTCGAGGAGATCGAGGTCGAGGGCGCGGCGGCACTGGTCCGCAAGCGGTTCGACGGCGGGATCGCCCGTGCCGACGGCGGGCTCGACCGGATGAACTGGCAGACGCTCTACATCTGCCGCCGCGAGGAGGCGCGCTGGAAGATCGCAGGCTTCGTGGGCTACCTTCCCTATGCGAGGGCCTGAGATGCGCGTCTTCACCGCGGCGCTTGCCACCGAGACAAACACCTTCTCGCCGATCTTCGTCGACCGGCGAGGGTTCGAGGATTCGCTCTATGCGCCGCCCGGGCAGCATCCCGAGACGCCCACGCTCTGCACCGCGCCGGTCACGGTCGGGCGCCGGGTGTGCCGCGAGAAGGGCTGGACTCTGATCGAGGGCACCGCCGCCTGGGCCGATCCGGCGGGGCTGGTCAGCCGCGCGACCTACGAAGGGCTTCGCGACGAGATCCTCGGCCAGCTCGAGGCGGCGCTGCCGGTGGATGCGGTGGTGCTGGGGCTGCACGGAGCGATGGTGGCCGCCGGCTACGACGATCCGGAGGGCGACCTGCTCACGCGGATCCGGGAGATCGTGGGGCCGGGGGTGCTGGTATGCGCCGAACTCGACCCCCACAGCCACCTGACGGCCAAGCGCGTGGCAGCGGCGGATTTCTTCACCGTGTTCAAGGAATTCCCGCACACGGATTTCGTCGATCGCGCCGAGGATCTTTGGCGGATCGCGGTCGACGCGCTCGAGGGCCGGGTGCGGCCGGTGATGTCGGTCTTCGACTGCCGGATGATCGACGTCTTCCCGACCTCGCGCGAGCCGATGCGCGGGTTCGTCGACCGGATGCTGGCGATCGAGCGCGACGACCCGCTCGTGCTGTCGCTGTCGGCGATCCACGGCTTCATGGCCGGCGATGTGCCGGAGATGGGGACGAAGATGATCGCGGTCACCGACGGCGCGCCCGAGCACGGCGCGGCGCTGGCGCGACGGCTCGGGATGGAGCTCTACGACAACCGCGGGCGGCACGTGATGCCGATCCTCGACGAGACCGAGGCGGTCGCCCGAGCAATGGCGGCGCCGGCCGGCAGGCCCGTCGTCATCGCCGATGTCTGGGACAATCCCGGCGGAGGGACCGCGGGGGATGCGACGGTCCTTCTCGGCGAGCTGATGGCACGGGGCGCCGAGGGCGTCGCGGTCGGCACGATCTGGGATCCGATGGCGGTGCGGCTCTGCTTCGTGGCCGGCGAGGGCGCGACGATTCCCCTGCGCTTCGGCGCCAAGTCGGCGCCTTTCACCGGTGCCCCGATCGATGCGACCGTGGAAGTCCTGCGGCTGGCCGCGGGGGCGGAGATGCGGTTCGGCGAGAGCCTGGTGCCCTTCGGCGATTCGGCGCGGGTGCGGCTCGAGGGAACCGACATCGAGGTGATCCTGAACTCGGTGCGCGCCCAGAGCTTCGATCCGTCGCTCTTCGACGCCCTGGGCATCGACCCGCTGGAGAAGAAGATCCTCGTCATCAAGTCGACGAACCACTTCTACGCCGCCTTCGCGCCGATCGCGTCGGAGGTGATCTATTGCTCGGCCGGGCGGCCGTATCCCAACGATCCGGCCCGGACGCCGTATCGGAAGGTGCGGCGCGACATCTGGCCCATCACCGCCGATCCGTTCGGCGATCCTGAGAGGGGGGAAGAATGAGTTTTCCGTGGCCGGAGCCAGGCGTACGCCTGGAGGATGTGACGACGCCGATGCCTGTGATCGACGAGGACAGGCTCGCGGGCAACATCGCGCGGGCGCAGGCCTATCTCGCCGAGCACGGGCTGGCATTCCGGCCGCATATCAAGACCCACAAGATCCCTGCCGTCGCCCGGGCGCAGCTCGACGCGGGCGCCATTGGGCTCAACTGCCAGAAGACCACCGAGGCGGAGGTCTTCGCGGACGCGGGATTCGAGGACATCCTGATCACCTACAATATCCTGGGCGCCGACAAGCTCGCGCATCTGGCGGCGCTGAACGCGCGGGTGCCGCGGCTCGCGGTGATCGCCGACAGCCTGGCGACGGTGGAGGGCTATGCGGCGGCCTTCGGGGCGGAGCGCCCGCTGACCGTGCTGGTGGAATGCGACACCGGCGGCGGCCGGGTCGGCGCGCAGACGCCGGCGGATGCGGCGGCGCTCGCCCGCGCGATCGCGGCGGCGCCGGGCCTGAGTTTGGGCGCCTTTCTCCCCTCCCCGCCGATCGGCGGTGCCGCGCGGGTGGAGGCGTTCTTCTCCGAGACGGTCGCGCTGCTCGCGGCGGAGGGGATCGACTGCCCCGTGCGCTCAAACGGCGGGAGCCCGGATTTCTTCTCCGCCCATCTCGTGCCCTCGGCGACCGAGTTCCGGGCGGGAACCTATGTCTACAACGACCGCTCGATGGTGCGCGCCGGCCATTGCACGCCCGCGGACCTCGCGATGCACGTCCTTGCCACCGTCGTCTCGCGGCCGACCGCGACGCGCGCGGTGATCGACGCGGGCTCGAAGGCGCTGACCTCCGACCTGCTCGGCTTTCCCGACCATGGCGAGATCGAGGGCCTGCCCGGCGCGCGGATCGTCGGCCTGTCGGAGGAGCACGGCGTGGTGGACCTCTCCGGCTGCGAGGGCAGGCTGCCGGAGGTGGGCGAGATGGTGAGGATCGTGCCGAACCACACCTGTGTGGTGACGAACCTGTTCGACCGCATGGTGTTCCACCGCGGCGGGGTGGTGACGCGCGTGGAGGAGGTGGCCGCGCGCGGCACCGTCTGGTAGCGCGGCGGTGATCGTCTGCTTCGACATCGGCGGCACCACGATGAAGGGCGGCTACGCCCGTGCCGTCGGGGACATCGACGTGCTGGAGCGCGTGCCGACCCCGGGGCGCGACTTCGACGCCTTCGTGGGCGTGCTGGCCCGCGCAATCGCCGATTGTCCGGCGCCGCCGCGCGCGCTGGCGGCGGCGATTCCCGGCATCATCGAGCCGGGCAGCGGTCTCGGCGTGGTGGCGAACGTCCCCTGCATCAGCGGGATTCCGGTGCGCGAAAGGCTGGAGGCGGCTCTGGGCCTGCCCGTCGCCCTCGCGAACGACGCCGATTGCTTCGCGCTGGCCGAGATGGCGGTGGGGGCCGGGCGGGGTCATCGCGTGGTCCTGGGCATCATCCTCGGGACCGGGGTCGGCGGCGGCCTCGTCATCGACGGTCGACTGATCAACGCCGAGGGCGGCTTCGCCGGCGAATGGGGACACGGCCCGGTGGCGGCGCGGCTCGCCGGAACGCCGCCGGTGGAGATCCCGCGCTTTCGCTGCGGCTGCGGCCTCTCGGGCTGCCTCGACGCCACCGTTTCCGCGCGCGGGATGGAGGCGCTCTATCGGCACCTGCACGGCAAGGAGGCCACGAGCCTCGCCATCGTCGCAGGCTGGGAGGCCGGCGAGCCCGAGCCGGCGCGCACCGTCGCGATCTGGCTCGAGATCGCCGCCGCGCCGCTGGCGATGCTGGTCAATACCACCGCGGCCGACATCATTCCGGTCGGCGGCGGCCTCGGTGGCAGCGCGACCCTCGTCGCGGCGCTGGATGCCGCGGTGCGGCCGCTGACTTTGCGCCGGTTCGACCGGCCGCTCGTCCTGCGCGCAGAATGCCGGGTGGAGCCGGGGCTGGTGGGCGCCGCCTGGCTCGGCTTCGCATCGCTGTGATGGCGGAGCTTTCGCCCTCTGTGGAGACAAAGGTGATGACCGATTCCATGAGAGACGATGCGACGAGGAAACGGGTTGACGGATCGCTGCCTCCCCGGCCAACAATACCGCGCACAGGCGCTACGCGGGGGCGGTGCTCATGAGGGTCGCCATCATAGGACTGGGTTTCCGGCTGGGCTATCTCGGCTATGTGTTCAATGCCATCGATCCCGAATTCGAGATCGTGGGCTACATGGACCCCGCTCCGGCCGGCCTGGCCGAGCTGACGAAGAACGGGATCTCGCCCGGCCGGCAATACGCCACACCCGAGGAACTGATCGCGGGCGAGCGCTTCGACCTGCTGATGGTCGGTTCGCCCAACCACATGCACCTGGAGCACATCCGCATCGGGCTGGAAGCCGGGCTCAAGGTCTTCTCCGAGAAGCCGATCGTCGCGTCCATCGAGCAGAGCTACGCGCTGGCGCGGCTGCTCGCTTTGCACGGGCACGAGCGGCTGCTGGTGGGGCTGGTGCTGCGCTATGCGCCGATGTACCGCGACCTCAAGGCGGCACAGGCGGAGGGACGGCTGGGCAAGATCGTCTCGGTCGAGGCGGCCGAGCATATCTTCCCCTATCACGGTGCCTTCTTCATGCGCGACTGGCGGCGCTACGAGAAATGGTCGGGCAGCTTCATGCTCGAGAAATGCTGCCACGATCTCGACCTCTACAATTCGGTGATCGGGGCGCGGCCGGAGCGGGTGGCGAGCTTCGGCGGGCGCAAGACCTTCATCCCCGAGAACGACCCGCGGCGCGAGGGGGTGAACGACATGGAACTGTTTCACCGCAAGCCGTCGGGATGGAACGGCTCGGACCGGGTCTTCGACACCGACGGGGACATCATCGACTACCAGGTCGCGATCATAGAATATGCCAACGGGGTGGGAATGAACTTCCACACCAACCTGAACGTGCCCGATCAGTTCCGCCGCTTCGCCATCTTCGGCACGCGCGGACAGGCGGAGGGCGACTTCATCCGGGGAGTGTTCGACGTGCATGACGTGCTGACCGAGTCGCGGGTGATCCACAAGGAATACGCGGCGACCGAGCTCTCGCAGCATTACGGCGCCGACGAGAAGCTGGCCGAGGAAGTGGTGGCGCATGTGATGCGCGGCGGGCCATTGCCGGTCTCGCCGCTCGACGCGCTGGAGGCGGGCATCCTCGCGCTCGGCCTGGACGAGGCGCGCAGGTCGCGGCAGGTGGTCGACCTCCGGCCCATCTGGGACCGGTTCGACAGCGCGCTTTCGGCGAGGGCCGCGTGATGCGGGCCGAGCGCACCACCCTCATCGCCTGGGCCTTCCTCGCCCCCGCCCTCCTCTACGTGCTGGCCATCGTCGCCTGGCCGCTGGTGCAGACGGTGATCCTCTCCTTCACCGACGCCTCTCTCAGGAAGACGACGAACTGGGTCGGCTCGGCGAACTACGAGAAGATCTTCAACGCGACCTTCGCCACCGTCATCGTGCGGACCTTCATCTGGACCTTCTTCTCGGTGGCGCTGAAGATGATCATCGGGACGTGCGGGGCGGTGCTGCTCAACGCCGCGGTGCCGGGGCGGCACCTCTTCCGCATCCTGATCATGCCGCCCTGGATCGTGCCGATGGCCATCGGCATCTTCATGTGGGGCTGGATGTACAACGGCCAGTTCGGGATGATCTCGGGCCTCCTGCAGCGCTTCGGGATCGTGGACGGCCCGGTGGCCTGGCTCGCCTATGGCAACACCGCCTTCTGGGCGACGATCGTCACCGATGTCTGGATCGGCGTTCCACTGGTGACGATCTACTTCCTCGCCGCGATCCAGGCGATCCCCAAGGACCTCTACGAGGCCGCCTGGACCGATGGCGCGGGGCGCTGGTACCGGTTCCGGCGCATCACCCTGCCGATGATGGTCCCGGCGATCATCACCATGTCGATGCTGTCGCTGATCGCCACGTTCAACAGCTTCGACATCATCTGGATCCTGACCCAGGGCGGGCCCAACGGGGCGACCACCACCATGATCATCGACACCTACCACACCGCCATCGGCTCGCGGAAATACGGCGAAGGGGCGGCCAGGGCGGTGGTGATCTGCATTTTCCTCAGCCTCTTCTCGCTCGCCTATTTCCGGGTGACCCGGAGGCTCCAGCCGGAGGCGGCAAAATGAGCACGACCGACAACGCAACCGACGGCCCGCCCCCTGGCGTCACCGCCGCGGCCGAGGAGGCCCCCAGGCCGGCCGCCAAGGTCAGCCGGGCCGACGCCACGGCGCTCATCGACCGCTATGCCTGGCACGAGCTCGTGGCGATCTATGCGGGGGTGTTCGTCTTCCTGTTCTTCCTGCTCTCACCCTTCATCGAGGGCTTCCTCGTCTCGCTCAAGCCGCTGTCGCAGCTCTTCTCCTCGCCCTATCGCTTCTTCCCGGAAAACGCCTCCTTCGCCGCCTATGTCTCGATGTGGGAGAGCGTGCCGGGCTTCGCGCGCTTCATCTTCAACAGCATCTTCATCTCCTCGGTCGCGACGATCATCGTCCTGCTGGTGGTGGTGCCGGCGGCCTATGCCTTCGCCCGCTTCGACTTCAAGGGCGCAGGCCTGGTGCTCGGCGGCTTTCTTGCCGTCAACATGTTCTCGGGCGCCGTTCTCATCATCCCGCTCTTCCGGCTGATGCGCAGCCTCGGGATCCTGAACACCTACGCCGCGATGATCGTGCCGGGCGTGGCCTTCCTCATCCCCTCGGCGATCTGGCTCCTGCGCACCTACATGATCCGCATCCCGAAGGAGCTTCACGAGGCCGCCTACATGGACGGCGCGGGCTATCTCTACACACTGAGGCGGGTGATCCTGCCCATCGCCATGCCGGGAATCATCGTGGTCGCCATCACCACCTTCATCGGCGCCTACGCCCAGCAGTTCATCTTCGCGCTGACCTTCAACTCCAAGACCGAGTTCATGCCGCTGCCGGTCGGGCTCTTCGCCTTCTTCGGCAGGCAGGAGGTGGTCTGGAACGAGCTGATGGCCGCGTCCTTCGTGGGCATCGCACCGGCCCTGATCGTGATCTTCTTCCTGCAGCGCTACCTTGTCGGCGGGCTGACCGCCGGTGCCGTGAAACAATGACGATCCAACAGAGAGGGAGACGAAATTGACCCAACCCATCAGAAGCCTCGTGGGCGCCGCGGCACTGCTCGCCAGCACCACCCTGCCGGGCCTCGCTCAGGACCAGGTGATCTCCTGGATCTACTGTGGCGACACGCTCGACCCGGTGCACATCAAGTACATCGCCGAGTGGGAGGCCGCCAACGAGGGCTGGAAGGTGGAGCCCGAGCTCGTCGGCTGGGCACAGTGTCAGGACAAGGCGACGACGCTCGCCGCCGCAGGCAGCCCGCCCGCGCTCGCCTATGTCGGCTCGCGCACACTGAAGGAATTCTCGGCCAACGGGCTCGTCGTCGAGATCCCGATGACCGACGAGGAGAAGGCCGCCTACTATCCCGGCATCGTCGAGACGGTGACCTCCGACGGCACCCAGTGGGGCGTGCCGATCGCCTTCTCGACCAAGGCGCTCTACTGGAACAAGGACCTCTTCGAGCAGGCCGGCCTCGATCCCGACGTGCCGCCGAAGACTTGGGCCGAAGAGCTCGAGATGGCCAAGATCATCACGGAGAAGACCGGCATCCCCGGCTTCGGGCTCTCGGCCAAGACCTTCGACAACACCATGCACCAGTTCCTGCACTGGGTTTACACCAACAACGGCCAGATCATCGATGCCGACGGCAACATCGTGATGAACAGCCCTGAGGTGCTGGCGGCGCTCGAGGGCTACAAGTCGATGGTGCCGGTGTCAGAAGAGGGCCCGACCGCCTACGAGCAGAACGAGGTCCGCGCCATCTGGCTCGACGGCAAGGTGGCGATGATCCAGGCCGCGGTGGGCGCCGCCTTCCGCGCCGACGAGGCGGGGATGAACTACGGCGTCGCGCCGCTGCCGCTCGGCCCCTCGGCCCAGGGTCCGGGGACGCTGCTCATCACCGACAGCCTCGCGGTCTTCGCCGATTCCGGAGTCGAGGACAAGGCGATCGAGTTCGCCAAGTACATCACCTCGCCGGAGGTCCAGGAGCAGTACGAGAATTCCGGTCTCGCCGGGCTCACGCCGCTCAGGCCGTCGGCGGCGGTCGACAAGATGGTGGCCGAGAAGCCCTACTGGCAGCCGTTCATCGACGGCATCGAATTCGGCGGGCCGGAGCCGCTCTTCACCGACTACAAGGGCTTCCAGAACGCCATGATCGCCATGGTGCAGTCGGTCGTCACCGGCGACGCCGAGCCCCAGGCCGCGCTCGACAAGGCCTCGGCGGAGATCGAGGAATACAAGTAGCACCCCGCTCTTTCCCGCGGCGCCGCCGGTGCCGCGGGTTCCCACCGACAGACACGAAGGAGTGCCCCCGTGGGTGAACTTGCCCTGCGCGACATCGTCAAGAGCTTCGGCCACATCGAGGTGGTGAAGCGGGTGTCGCTCGACGTGAGCGAGGGCGAGTTCGTCGTCTTCGTCGGCCCCTCCGGCTGCGGAAAGTCGACGCTCCTGCGCATGATCGCGGGCCTCGAGCACACGACCTCCGGCGACATCAAGATCGACGGCGCGCGCGTGAACGACCTGCCGCCGGTGAAGCGCGGCATCGCCATGGTTTTCCAGAGCTACGCGCTCTATCCGCATATGAGCGTCTACGAGAACATCGCCTTCCCGCTCCGGGTGGAGAAGGCGAACGAGGACACCATCCGCAACAAGGTGGAGCATGCCGCGCGCATCCTGCACCTGGACCAGCGCCTGCAGCAGAAGCCGGGCATGCTCTCGGGCGGGCAGCGGCAGCGTGTCGCCATCGGCCGGGCTATCGTGCGCGAGCCGAAGATCTTCCTCTTCGACGAGCCGCTCTCCAACCTCGACGCGGCGCTGCGGGCAGACATGCGCATCGAGCTCACGCGCCTGCACAAGCAGCTCGGCGCCACGATGATCTACGTCACCCACGACCAGGTCGAGGCGATGACCATGGCCGACCGGATCGTGGTCCTGAACGCCGGCCACATCGCCCAGGTCGGCACGCCGATGGAGCTCTACCACGAGCCGCAGAACGTCTTCGTGGCGCAGTTCATCGGCAACCCGAAGATGAACCTCCTGCCCGTGACCTGCGTCGGCACCGGGCCGGAGGGGGTGACGGTCGAGATGGAGGGCCAGCGTGCGGTGGTCCCGGTGGAGCCCGGCGCGGCGAAGCCTGGCCAGAAGCTGCGCCTAGGGATCCGCCCCGAGCATGTCCGGGTCGGCGAGGGCGATCTGGGGCTCACGATCACCCCGGTGGTGGTCGAGCGGCTGGGCCAGCAGACGATCGGCTATGCGCAGCGCGACGGGGCCTCGACCACCTTCTGCCTCCTGCTGCCGGGCGAGACGCCGGTCGTCGCCGACCAGCCGCTGCAGATCGGGATGCGGGCGGGGGATTGCCATCTCTTCGACGCGGAGGACCAGGCCTTCCGCCGGCGGGTCGACCTTTCCGCCTTCGCCGCCTGACGGGAAATCCGCCCGATCGACCCGGCCCGCCGCCGCCGACCCTGCCCCGAATCTGGCGTTTCACGATGAAACGCCACTTAGTCGTTTGTTATTGCACGGTTTTTCAGAACATGGATTGAGCGGACGCTTCGAACCGGCGCGAGGCGGTCGCCACGTCATGGCCGGTTCGGGTCGGCTGAGTCCGATCGATCCAGCAAAATCCCACAGGACCAAGGCGGGCCTTCCGCCTGACCGGAGACGCGCGCCGCGGGGCGAGAGGTGCCGCCTTCGCGCCGGTAGAGGATCGGGCTGGGGACACTCGGCCCGGCGGGGTGGGCGTCGACGGCATGGACCGCTGCCATGATGCGGTCACCGGTGAACGGCGCGGGCCTTCATGTCCCGCCCCGCACCGCGACGGGCGCGCCGCTCGCGGCCGCCTGCTTCACCGCCTCGATCACCTCGAGGGCGGCCAGCCCGTCCCGCCCCGAGACCAGCGGTGCGCAGTCGCCCCGGATCACGGCGGCGAAATGCCCGGCCTGCGCCACCAGCGGATCGGTGAAGTCGAAGGGAAAATGCGTGGCCGAGATCGGCTCCCACCACGACCGGGGGCCGGGATTGCACCAGAGGGCGAGATGGGGCAGCGCGAGCGCCCCCTCGGTGCCGCCGATCCAGTAGCAATCCTCCGGGGTCGCCGGATAGGCGGGGTTCTCGCGCGCGGTCAGCTCCCAGCTCCAGGGGGCCACCGTGCTGTCGCAGACATTGACGGTTCCGAGCGCGCCGCAGGCGAAGCGCAGCAGGACGACCGCCGTCTCCTCGACCTCGTTGCCCCGGATCGCGTTCGATTCCATCGCCTGCACCATGCTCACCGGTCCGACCAGGTGCTGCAGCAGGTCGATGTCATGGATCAGGTTCAGATAGACCGGCCCTGCCCCGCTGCGGCGGCGCCAGGCCGTCTCGAAATAATCGTCGGGCTTCATGAACCAGGTCGTTCCGTGAACGCTGGCGATCCGGCCGAGCCGCCCCTCGTCGATCAGCGACTTCGCCCGGGCGATCAGCGGATTGTGGCGCCGGTGATGGCCGACCGCGACCACGACCCCGGCCGCCTCGCCGGCCTCGACGATGCGGCGCCCGGCCGCGGCATCCGTGGCGATGGGCTTCTCGACCAGCACCGGCAGCCCGGCGGCGATGCAGGCGAGCGCGCCGCCTTCGTGCATCGCGTTGGGCGTGGCGAGGATGACCCCGTCGACGCCACCGGCAGCGAGCATCGCCTCCAGCGAGGGGTGGTGCGGCACGCCGTGGTCCCGGGCCACGGTGGTCCCGGCCTCCGCGGGGTCGACGATGCCGGCGAGCGCGGCGCCCGGGGCCGTGGCGACGGCCGCCGCATGCCGTCGCCCGATCAGCCCGGCGCCGACGACGGCGAGGCGGACGGCCGTGGCCATCTCAGCCGGCGCCGCCGGCCAGCTGGCAGATGCGGCGCACGCCGGCGACATAGCCTGCAAGACCGAGGCCGGCGATCACGCCATCGGCGCGGAGCGAGACATAGGAGTGGTGGCGGAACGCCTCCCGCTTGTGCACCTGGCTGATATGGACCTCGATCACCGGCGGCTCGTAGGCGTTGAGCGCGTCCAGGATCGCGACCGAGGTATGGGTGAAGGCGCCCGGATTGATGACGATGCCGCAGCTCGTCTCGCGGGCCTCGTGGATCCAGTCGATGATCTGGCCCTCGTGGTTGGATTGCAGCAGGCGGATCCCGAAGCCCGCGTCGCAGGCCCCGGCGCAAAGCCGCTCGACATCCGCCAGCGTCTCGGATCCGTAGATCTCGGGCTGGCGCTTGCCGAGCAGGTTCAGGTTCGGGCCGTTGAGCACATAGATGGTCTTCATGCTGTCGATCTCTCCAGATGGGCCGCAGCCACCGCGCCCGCGGCGCGGATGACGGGGCGAGCGCGCCGCGGCATGTCGGTCGGCCCCCATTCCGGTGCCGTCATCTCGGTCCTCGCTCCGAACGCGGTCATGGCTAGCCTTGGGATCTACAGGCGGAAAGGCGGTCTTGGGCAGCAAAACCGGTCCCCCGCGCATATCGCCGCTCGCCTGTGATGTCACGGCGACACCGCAAGGCCGAGCGGGACGGCAGGCGGCAACGGTCACGATCGGACTTCCGCCGCCGCGGCCGCCGCGCTACCAAGGATCGTCCCTCCCAAGCTGCGAGGCCTGGCCATGATCACCGGCAAGACGAAGCTGATCGCCCATCTCGGCCATCCGACCGAATCCTTTCGGGCGCCGATGATCTTCAACCCCTATTTCGAGAAGCACGGCATCGATGCGGTGGTCGTGCCCATGGGCTGCACCTCCGATGCCTATCCGGATTTCCTGAAGCTGCTCTTCCGCCTGTCGAACATCCTCGGGGCGCTGGTCACCATGCCGCACAAGGTCACGACGGTCGGGCTGCTCGACGAGGTCGGGACCACGGCGCAAGTGGCCGGGTCATGCAATGCAGTCCGGCGGGACCCCGATGGCAGGCTCGTCGGCGATATGTTCGATGGCGAGGGCTTCGTGCGGGGCGCGCTGCGCAAGGGGCAGAGCCTTGCCGGGGCGAAGGCGCTGGTCGTAGGCTCGGGCGGCGTCGGCTCGGCCATCGCGGCATCGCTGGCCAGGGCCGAGGTGGCGGAGCTCGCCGTCTACGACAGCCACGGCCCGATGATGGAGGGTCTCGCGGAGCGCCTGCGGCGGCATTATCCGGGCCTCGCGGTCAGCACGGGGTCGAAGGACCCGGCCGGTTTCGACATGGTCGTCAACGCCACGCCGCTCGGCATGAACGAGGGCGATCCGCTGCCGGTGGAGGTGGAGCGCATCGACCCCTCGGCCTTCGTGGGCGAGGTAGTGATGAAGCAGGAGATCACCCCCTTCCTCGCCGCCGCGCGCGCCCGGGGCTGCGCGTTCCAGGTCGGCACGGACATGCTCTTCGAGCAGATCCCGGCCTATCTGGAGTTTTTCGGCCTCCGCTCGGCCACGCCGGACGAGCTGCGCGCGGTGGCGAAGATCGCCTATTGAGACGGGGTGCCAGCCCGCATCGATCGGCCGGCGCTCGGCTGCTCGCGCCGCGGAGCGCACATTGCCCCGAATCAACTTTGGGTTCATGGTGGCGGCATCAGGAGCGCGTCCATAGTCGAATTTGCGTGAAGTCTGCCGAATGCCGGGGGGTAGACTCGATGATTCATATCTCCCTCTTCGGGCGCGTCGACGTTTCCGCCGCGAATGGCCGGAGCGCCGATCTCCAGACCCGCCGGGGCGCGGAGCTCTTCGCCTTTCTCGTGCTCGAGGACGGACGCAGCTTCGATCGCGGGCGCCTCGCCGAGCAGTTCTGGAGCCATCTGCCGGCATTGCGCGCCCGCAGCGCGCTCAACACCGAGATCTGGCGGCTCACCCGGGCGCTGAAGGCCGTGGGCATGGACACCCAGCGCGCCTTTCCGCGCAGCCATGCGCGCATCGGCTATGTCGGCCAGCCCGACCACGCGGTCGACGTCGGCGCGCTGAGCGCGGCGATGGCGGTCGTGGCCGCCGTCGATCCGGCGCAGGCCGAACCGGCCGCGATCGCCAAGGTCGAGGCGGGCGTCGCCGCCTATCGCGGCGACCTGCTTGAGGCGGTCTATTCCGACTGGTGCCTGCTCTGGCGCGAGAACCTGCGCGCCCAGCACATCGAGGCGCTGGAGTTCCTGATGGCCGCCGCCATGGCGCGGCAGGACTGGGGCGCGGGCCTGCGCCACGGCCGCGCGCTTCTCGCGCTCGACCCGCTGATGGAGCATGTGCATCGCGCGGTGATGCGGTGCCATTTCCACAACGGCAACCGCCCGCTCGCGATGCGGCAATATGCGCTCTGCGAGCAGATCCTGCGCGAGGAGCTCGGCGTCGAGCCGATGGACGAGACCCGGCGCATCCAGGAGACGATCCTCGCCGTGCCGGGGCGGCCGCCGCAGGCCACGGGCAATCTCGGGGCCGCCCCGCGCCGCCGCAGCGACGCCAGCCGCAGCCCGGCGCAGAAGGTCGACATGGCGCTCGCCAACATCAATACCGCGCGGCACTGGCTGGAGGAGACCAGCCTCGATCTGCGCCGCGGCACGCCCGGCTGATCCCGCAATAGTCCGAACGGCGCGCGTCGCCGCCCCGCCGGCGGCGGCCCCGATCACATGACCACCCCGCCCTGCAGCCCCCGAGCCCGGCCGTTCGGGCAAGCGGTTGTTTTTGCGACGTGATCCTTGTGATGGCCCTGTGACCGGGCGGTGACCTCCCCGTGAGGGGCCGGGGCGAAGATGCGGGTCCTGACATCAGCCTGGCAGCGAATCGCCCCCCGTGTCCCGAGGACGTCCAGCAAAGACACACCGCTTCGTGGTCGTTTACCGCACGGAGGTGCGCGAGATCGAAGGCGCGGCCGAAGTGCGGCGCGGCTGGGTCGAGCGGGTGCCCGATCCGCGCGCGCTCGATGCCGGCGATGCGGAGCGCGAGCGGCTGGGATTTCAGGCGCTCGACGAACTGCCCGACCTGATCGCCCGGATGATCGACAAGGCCGAGGCACCTGCCCGAGCCGCTCCCGACCGGAGGCCCTCCGCATGATCCCGCTGCCACAGCGCTCGTTCACCGCCCAGCAGCCCCCCTTCCGGCACGGCATGGCCGCCGGTTTTGCCGCCGCCCCGACGCGACAGGTGACGGTCTCGCCCTCGCGCGCCGAGGTGCGCCGGGCCGACCCCTCGCTCTCCTTCCAGGTGGTGGCGCCGGGCGCCCGGAGCTTCGATGTGATCGTCGCGACCGACCCGACGCTCTTCGACCCGGCCAATGCCCACCGGCGCACCCCGAAGAACTTCCGGTCGTCGCGGCAGGATTTCCAGGGCATGCCCATCGAGATCGAGACCGGCTTCTACCTGCTGCCGCGGGCGTTCCTGCGCGACATGGTATCGGTCGAGCCGCGGCCGACGCGGCTCTATTACGTCGCCGTGGCCTATGACGATGCCGAGGCGCGACAAGGCCGCTACTCGGTTCCGCCGGAGGCGATGGCGACCAGCGCGCCGCATGTGGCGGTCGCGGCCGACCTCGTGTCGGCGAATCTCTCCAAGGTGCTGGGCGTCGCGGTCGAGCGGCTCGGCGCGGTCAATGCCGCCGGGCGGGTGATGGCGTCGGAGCCGCACCCGCGCGCCCTGCCGGACGTCATCGGCGGGTTGCCGGTCTTCCGGCGGGCGGCGCCGGCGCCGGCCCCGTGGTGGAACGGGCGGAACGGCGGCACTGCGGCACCCGGGGGAAACGGCGCTGGCGCGGCGAACGGATCGACCGCGCCGGCGGCGAACGGCCTCGCCCCGGCGCCCGCCGGCAATGGCCGGCGGGGGTCGAACGGTTCGGCATCCGGAAATGGCGCGAGCGCCGCGCCCAACCGCAACGATGCGAGGATCGCCGATGGCGGCAATGATGCGCGCGGCGGCAACGGCGGCAACGGCGAGGGTCGCCGACCCGATGCGCCGCCACCCCAGATCGATGCCGCGGCACCACAGCCGGCGGGCGGGTTCGTCGACGAGGATTATGCCTATGGCGGCGGCACCGGGGAGCGGGAATCGCGGTTCCGCGATCTTGACAGCGATTCACGCCCCTCCCCCTTCGCCTATGACGATGGCTACGGGGCGCCGGCGGCATCCTTTGCCGAGGAGGCCGGAGAGCCGATCCCGCCGCTCGATGCGCTGCCCGAGCCTGCGGCCGGCGAGCCCGCGGCCCCGACCGCGCCCGTCCCCGCCGCGCCTGCTGTCGCCGTCACCGGGGCCGCGGCCGAGGATCTGCTGCTCCAGGCGGTGATCGCCGAGGGCGCCGGGAACCGCTACGATGCGCTCAGCCTCGACGGCGGCTTCCGCGGGCGCTTCGGGGCGTCCGACCCCTATTACCAGCGCGCCCATGACGGTCTGCGCTACGGGCCGCACCAGGCGGTGCAGGACAGCGGCGAGCTGGGCGAGCTGCTGGCGCTGATGCAGGAGACCGACGGCGCGGCCTTCGCGCAGATCTTCGGATCCGATGCCGGCGAGCTGGTCGCGGTGGCGACCGCCGAGGGGCCTTCCGGCCTCGACAGCCCCGGCGGACGCGGCCCGCGGGTGCAGCCGGTCGCGGGGCGGGACCTCTGGGAGGAGCCCTGGCTCGAGAGGTTCCGCAATGCCGCGCGGCACGCGCCGTTCCAGGCGGCGATGCGGGCGCAGATCCTCGCCCGCCGGCTCGATCCGCTCCGCCCGGTGGCGCAGGCGCTCGGGATCGAGAACGACCGCGGCCTCGCGATGCTGCTCTGCCTCGGCATCCAGCGCGGGGTGGAGGGCGCGATGGCGCATGCGGGCGGGGCGGTCAATCCCTTCGACACGCCCGCGCGCCTCGGCGCGGCGCTCGACGCGCTCGCCTTCACCGACCTCGGCGCCTTCCGCGCCGCGAAGGGCCTGCCGCCGGGCGACATCCTCGACGGGCCGACGCATTTCGCGCTGATCGGCGCCCTGCGCGCCCTCGGGCCGGACAGCCCGGTGCAGGTGCCCGACGCGGAGGGCGTGCTGGACGCGCTGGTGACCGCGGCGGGTCCCGGCCCGCTCGGCGACGCGCTGCTGCGCCTGCGGGTCTCGCCCGCCTTCGGCGACCTCGCTGCGGGAGGCTGATCCGAGATGGCCCGCAACGGCGCCCCCGAGCTTCACCCCGACCAGATCGCCGCCGCGCTGAACCGGAGCGCCGCCTTCCGGTCCCTGCCCCGCGACCAGCAGGACGAGCTGGCCGATTCCATGAGCCGGGTGCTCGGCTTCCTCGGCTCCGCCCCGGCCCGGCCGCTGGCGCCCGATCTCAACGCGCTGCGCGGCGGCGGCTCGACCGGCGGCGCCATGCCGCCCGGCGGGCCGATGCCGGCTCCGGGCGGCACACCGGGCATGCCGGCGCCCGGTGCCGCGCCGGGCGCGCCCGCGGGCGGCGGCCAGAACGCCTTCCAGCGTGCCGCCGGCGCAACCCGCGAGATGCTGGGCGCGATCGCCTTTCCCGATTTCACCGCCTCGCTGATCCAGGGCACCTTCCAGGCGATCGTCGACAGCTCCATCCAGCAGATGGAGGCCTATTCCCGGCTGCTCGCCGAGACCGCCAAGACCGTCGACCAGTTCATGGAAGACAACATCACCGACGACATGGCGCGGGATCACCTGACCTCGACCTATGGCGACGTCTTCCAGAAGGATCTCTCCTCGGGCGCCCCGAAGATGACGGTCGCGACCGACGCGGTGGGCGCGGGCGAGCTGCCGAGCTTCCTCAAGAACCTCGGCTTCGACAGCCCGATGGACCTCGACCCGCAGGCGGTCGAGGAGGTGGTGATCCCCGAGACGCGGCGGACCCTGGCCGAGATGCGCCACCAGTCGCTGGCCACGATGGTGATGATGGGCATCAACCGGATCGTGGTCTCGGACGGCGAGATCAACGCCAAGCTCGTCTTCCACATCGACGCGACCGAGAGCATGACGCTCACCTTCAACGACTACAAGCCGACCAACTGGACGCTGGCGGGCAAGCTCGGCGGCAATGCCTTCGGGGCGAGCGGGCTCGTGGTCAATACCATGAACCTCAACGCCCAGTCGGACGTGAACATGAACGCCGAGCTCACCGGCGAGGTGCGGGTGCGGTTCCGCTCGGATTACTTCCCGCTGGAGCGCTTCGCCGACAGCCAGGCGATCCAGCTCATCAACAGCCACGCCAAGGTGGCCCAGCCGCTTCCCGAGGCCGCGGCGCCGGCGGCCGGCAGCCCGGGTGTCGCCGGTGCGGTCCCGCCACCGCCCCCGCCGCCGATGGAGCCGATGCCGCCGATGCCGCCCTCCGGGACGCAGCAGGGGCTGCCGGCAGGGAGGCGGAGATGAAGCGCAGGACCCTCGCCGACACGCTGACCGAGCTCGCCTTAGGCGCCGCGCCCGAGCATCCGCATGTCTTCGTCGAGGAGGCCGAGATCCACCTGCCGCTCCTGGTGCTGATGGAGGCCGGGCCGGAGGGTCCGTGCTTCTACGCGCAGCCGCCCTGGAGCGCGTATCACGCCGGCGTCGAGCCGGTCGCCCATCGCGCGCGGCTCCGCTTCGGCCAGCTGCCGGCCGAGGCCGCGCCATCCCATCGTCCGGCGGCGCATGCCACCCCCGCTCACCCGGCGTCCGCGGGCGCCGTCCCTGCAACCCGAGCCGTGCCGGATCCCGCGGGGTGACGTGATGCCCCCCGGCGGCGGCTATCCGATAGAGGACTTTCTCGAGGCCATTACGGCCCAGCTCGACCAGACCCAGGACGCGCTCCGGCTCAAGGCCGTCAACCGGCCGCTGACCTTCGCGCTCAAGGATTTCAACGTGGATCTCAAGGTCTTCGTCGAGATGGACGCCCAGGGACGGGTGAATTTCCGGCCCGCCGGCCCGAACGAGGATGGAGCGAGCACGGTGTCGATCGGCTTCACCACCATCACGCGACCGATGATCGAGGAGAATACCATCTCGATGGAGATGGCGCAGACCCCGTCGCTCGACGAGCTCGGATTGAAGCGCGACGAGCAGCGCCAGCTGGCCAAGATCGGCGTGCGCAATGCCGCCCAGCTCAAGAACCTCCAGCGCAGCGCCGGCGAGGACACGCTGTCGCGCCATACCGGCATCGATCTCGGCCGCATCCGCGGCGCGCTCAATCTCGCGCGGCCGAGGCTCGAGGACATCGGCGCGGAGCCGGCCGGGGACGGCATGCCGGGAGCGCTCCCCGACGGGGCGGCCGAGCCGCCCGTGGGACGCGGGCCCGATGTCACGCCCGCACCGGCCCCGTGGCACCGGCCGGAGATCCGCCCCGAGCCCCGGCCCGGCCCGGTCCCTGATCCGCGCCCGGCGCCCGCGCCGGCCGGGGATCCCGGCGCGCATCTTGTGGACCGGCTGCGCCAGAAGCTCCAGCCGCGTAGCGCGCCCGCACCGGCCCCCGGGCCGTCGCGGCGGCTCGAGATCGACCCCGGCGCGCGCAACATCCGCATCTCCGGGCGGAACCTGATCGAGGAGGGGCGCGGCCCGGCCGCCCGGCTCGACGGTCGCCCGCTGGCGCTGGTCGAGGCCAGCGCGCTGGCCGCCTCCTTCGCGCTGCCGCCCGGCCGGGGCGGCGGGCGGCTGACGATCGAGCTGCCCGACGGCGCGACGGAGAGCTTCGATCTCGTCGAGCGGCCGCCCGGCAGCGGAGCGCCGCGATGATCCGCAGCGGGCATATCCTGATGAAGCTCGGCGAGCAGGTCGAGACCCGGCTGCCGGTGCATCTCGACGTGCTCGACGGCGCGGCGCGGGCCGGGGGCTCGGTGGACGGGCGCGGCCCGGTCGACCGCACCATCCTGTCCCGGACCACCGCCCTGCGCGCCAAGCGGTGCTTCCACGCGCATGAGAGCCTCGCGCGGATCGGCGCGCGCCATGCCCATTACAACGCGACCGAATGCGCGCTCGGGCTCCAGAGGGTGGTGACGCTGCAGCTCGCCGACGCGCGGGAGACGGCCGCCGTCGTCGCCGACCTGCGCGACCTCGGCGAGGTGGAATGGGTGATGGCCGAGCCGCTGGCCTCGATCCCCTTCCGCACCGCGGCCCCCGGGCCGCGCGTCTCGGGCATCCGCGCGGCGGCCGAGCGGGTCGGCGTCGCCGAGGCGCTGGCGCTCGAGCCCGGCTCGCGCGCGGTCGCGGTGGCGGTGATCGATACCGGCGTCACGCTGGAGCATGTGGAATTCGCCGGCAAGCTCCGCTCCGGCTACGACACGGTGGACCTCGGCATCGGCCGGGTGGCCGAGGATGTCGCGCTGGTCGGCGACAGCCTGGGGCGCGACTTCTGCGCCCGCGACGAGACCGGCCACGGCACCCATGTGGCGGGCATCATCGGCGCGCGCGGGCTCTCGATGCAGCCCGGCATCGCCGGGCGCTCGCCGCTCCTGCCGATCCGCGCGCTGGCGGCGGCGCAGGCCGGCGGCGGGCCGGTCTTCGGCGTCGGCGCGCTCTCCGACATCGACGCCGCGATCAAGGTGGCGGTCGACATGGGCGCCAAGGTGCTCAACATGAGCTTCGGCACCGCCCGGTCCGAGACCGACCCCTATGCCCCGCCGCCGCATGCCGACAGCGTGGCCTATGCCTCGGAGGAGGAATGCATCCTCGTGGCGGCCATGGGGAATTCCGGGATCGAGGAGGAATTCTATCCCGCCGCCCTGCCCGGCTGCATCGCCGTCGGCGCCTGCACGCTCTCCGGCGAACGCGCGGAATTCTCCACGACCGGCCGCCACATCGCGCTCTCCGCACCCGGCGAGCATATCTATTCCGCCGCGATCTCCGGCTATGCCGACAGTTCGGGCACCAGCCACGCCGCCCCCTTCGTCGCCGGCGCCGCCGCGCTTCTCGCCGCGCGGGCGGCGAAGCGCGGGCACGGGCTGCGCGTCGAGGAGGCGCGCGAGGCGCTCTGCCTCTCCGCCGAGGGCGGCGATCCCAATCCCGAGACCGGCTGGGGAATGCTCAACATCCCCGCCGCACTGCGCCACCTCGACACGATGGCTTTTTCTGAAACGGAGGCCGGCCGATGACGCCCGACGAAGACGACCCGATCACCGGGCGGGTGCTTGCGCTGCTCGCGGGGTACCTGCGTCCCGATCTGCCGCCGGATCAAGCCGGCGCGCGGCTGGCCGAGGCCCTGCGCGGGATCGGCGGCGAGCTCGACAGCGACGACATCACGCGCCGCGGCGAGAAGCTCGCCGCCGCGCGGGAGAAGGGCTCGGTTTCCCAGGCGCTCGAATCGCTGACCGCGATCGTGGCGCGCGCCTTCCTCGCACGGGCGGTCCGGGCCAGCGCCGACCCGCCGCCACCGGAAACGCTGCGCTGGATTTCGCACAACGTGACCGCCGCCTCGCGGCACGACGCGCGGGTTATGGCCATCTGGCGCGTCGAAAGCGGCCTCGCCGAAGACGCGGACCGGGCCATCCACGACCATGCCCTGAAATCCGCCCTCGCGGGCAGAACCCTCGATTCGGTGCCGGACGCGCCACCGAGCGAGTCCACACCGGGAACGGAGGATACCATGCTCGACCCGATCAAACTGAGAGACGCATTGCTCTCGCGCCTCGCCTTCAACCCTTCCGGCCTGCCGCCGACCCTGCGGACGCAGAAGGGGCAGCAGATCTACCTCGACGCCGTGATCCAGAGCGTGGTGCGCCAGCAGCACTTCGCCAAGGGCGACGAGGACGCTGCGCTGATCTGGTCCGCCTCGGCGGCCGGGCTGATGCTCGCCGACGGGCATTACAATCCCGGCGACCAGCGCTTCTTCGCGCATCTGCAGCGCGCGATCGTCGAGCTCGCCGGCAGCGCCGACGAGAGCGGCCAGGTCGAGATCGACAGCCACGGGGTGCAGATGTTCGCGCCCTCGGACGCCACCCAGCGCATCGGGCTCTTCCAGACGACGCTGCGCATGCTCGGCGACATCACCGGCAAGGGCAAGTCGGTCTTCCTGCAATCCTTCGCACGGGTCGCCCGGCGCATGGCGAACCGCTACGCCGACCACAAGGGCGACGAGACGGTCATGGGCGCGATGGTCGCCTCCGCCTATGCCACCGACGTGGCCGACATGACCGCGGGCGGCAACGGCGGCGGCGGCGGGGTCGCCAACGTGGAGATCCCGCCGCTCAACGACCCGCAGGGCTACAACGACGAGATCGAGCCCGACAACGTCCGCGCCGTCGCGACGATCTATGTGGCCTACCAGCTCGAATTCGGGCTGAAGGCGGCCGCCCGCGTGCTCGACCTCTTCGTCGCCGGGCTCCTGCCGATCTCCGCCTCCGACGGTTCGGCGCGCGAGCTCGACGACCTCTACTGGGATCAGGACGACCTGCTCGACGAGGCCTCGCGGCGGTCGGTCTATTCGCGGGTCCTTGGCGCGCCCGGCGGCGAGATCGCCTTCGACATCCAGCCGAACACCGAGTTCAACACGCTCCTGATGCGCGTCGTCTCGGCGGTTTCCGAATACGAGCGCGAGCAATCCGCGCTGGTGCATTTCGACAATGCCTCGCGCGGGCTGCGCTTCCAGGCGACGAGCGGCGAGTTCGTGCGCAAGGCGGTGCGCGACTTCGCCGCCAATGTCAGCCTGCGCGGCTGGGCGGGAACCGCCTTCACCGCCGAGCGCATGGCCCGGCAGGTGCGTCGGGTGATGAAGGTGCTGAACCTGCCCTCGGTGCGCAACGCGCTCGGCGTGACCACGGGATGGCAGGTCATCGAGCGCATCTCGCAGCGCGAGTTCGGCATAACCGTCAACACGGTGCTGCACCGGACGCTCGCGGTGGAGACGCAGACGATCATGCGCATCATCGCCGACCACCACACGGTCTGGTCGCAGAACGCCGGCCGGCCGCTCTTCCCCGAGCCGGGGCGGACGGGCAGCGACCTCTCGGCCGACGTGACGCGCGAGCTGATGGTGGCCTGCCAGCATTTCCGCGCCGTGACCGGGGTCGGCGACGCCCTGCTCGACGAATATTCCGCGCCGGTCGAGACCCAGCCCATGCCGAGCCTGCCGGACATGTCGGGCTTCGGCGGCATGCCGGCCAATGGCGGCATGCAGGGGATCGACATGGGCGGCGTCGCGCAGCTGCGCGAGATGGTGAGCTCGGGCCAGACGCCGAGCCTCGAGCAGCTCAGGGCGATGTTGCCGGGGTTCTGACCCCGGCGGCAGCCACCAGCCCTACCGCAAGGAGGTTTCGCCATGCCCGCCCATCCCCGCGCCGCCGATGCCGCGAAGCGGCTCCTCAGCAGCGCCGCGCACCGGCTCATGACGGCGGATCCCACGGCCGACCACGTGCTGCGTGGAGCCCTGGAGCGCTCGCTCGACTGGGATATCGACGACCCGTCTCTGCGCCCGGTGGCGCAGCGGAGCTTCGAGCCGAATTTCTCGGAGACCGCCGGCCGCGCGCTGGCGTTCCAGGTCAAGCCGCTCGGTCGCGGCGTGACCGCGGACGACCAGCGCGAGATCACCAATGGTGCCGTGCGCGGCCTGATCGACGAGCATTTCGGAACGGAGCCGCTCCGCTGGTTCGACCGCCGGTCGGAAGGCGCGCGCGGAAGCTATGCCCGCTCAGCGGGATACGGCGCCCGCTACGCGCTCGGGCTCGACCGCGGCGGGCTCACGGAGGTCCAGGCCAGCTACGAATGGGGCCCCGAGGTGCTCGACATGCTGCCGCAGCCGGTGATGGATCTGGCCCAGACCGCCATGTCGCTGGTGCCGGGGCTGCGCCCCTTCGCCACCATCATCCGCACCAGTCGCCTTTCGGGCGGCCAGCAGATCAGTTTCGAGATCGCCCGCGAGACGGCGCTCGACGCCTTGAAGCCCCTGATGGAGGCGCTCGGCATGGGCGAGCGCCACGGCGGCCTCGTGACGCTGCTCGCCTTCGTGCTCGGCGCCCGCTTCACGCTGCCCCCCTCGGTCGCCACGCTGACGCTGCTGAACACCCAGCGCGGGCCGGAGATGCGGCTCGACGTCAATATCGACGCGCTGCCCGACGCGCCCGAACAGCTTCTGCCGCTGCTGCGCCTGCCGATGATCGAGCGGCCGCAGAACCTCGCCGCGCTCGACAGCTGGCTGACCGCGCTGACGCCGGACGGCTATTACGGGCCGGGGTCGGTCACCGTGCTCTCGGTCCGGGTGCGCCCCGACGTGCCGGCGCGGCTGGCGCTCTATCTCCGCCCGCTCGCCCTCGACGGGGCCGCGCTCGAGGCGCCCGCCGCGGCGCCGGTCGCGCCGGCGCCGGCCGCGGCGGCCCAGTCCTTCGCCCGCCGCGCCCGCTACTGAGGGGGCCGCCATGATGCGAACCGCAACTTCGGGCATAGGAAACGGCACGGGAAACGGCACGGGAAACGGCACGGGGGACCGGGGCCGCGAGGATACGCTGCAGCTCGTCCGCGACAACGTGCGCAAGACCCTGAGCCGGTCGCCCTCGTTCCGCGCGCTGCCCCCAGACCAGCAGCGCCAGGTGGCGCATGACACCGTGAAGGTCGCCCGTTTCATGGCCGATGCCGGGGGCGAGACCGCCGGCCTGCCGATGACGGCGATCATCAGCAATCCCGCCATGGCGCTCGCAGCCCCGGCGCGGCCCTTCGCGCCGCCGGCGCGGCCGAACCAGCCCGATGGTGGCCAGCAGGATTTCGGCACCGCCGGCGGGGCCTGGCAGGGCTCGGCCACCGGCGCCGCCGGCAGCACGATGGAGGGCATGGTCGACGCCGTCGACTTCCCCGGATTCGTGGGCGGCCTCATCGAGGGGGTCTTCACCGCCATCGTGAAGACCTCGATCCAGCAGATGGAAGCCTACAGCACCATGGTCGCCAACGTCGCGAAGACGGTCGACCAGTACATGGCCGACAACGTCTCGAGCGAGCAGGCGATGGATCAGCTGGTGAACGGCCAGCCCGACCTCTTCGAGGCGGACATGCGGGGCGACACGCCGCAGGTGAACCAGCGGCAGGACGCCGATCCCGACCAGATGGGCGGCTTCCTGCAGAGCCTCGGGCTGCCCTTCGACCTCGACACCTCCGACCCGGAGGTGGTCAAGACCGAGGTGGTGCCCGCCCAGCGCAAGGTCATCGCCATGGACCGCCAGAAGCTGCTGGCGACCATGGTGCTGATGGGCATCAACCGGATCGTGGTCACCGACGGCAAGATCCAGGCCTCGGTCGTCTTCGACCTCAACGCCCGCGACATCGTGCGCCGCAACCAGGAACGGGCCACATCCTTCGACGAGAACTACCACCAGCGCCACAACAAGAAGCGCAAGAACGGCTGGTGGATCTTCTCCACCGAGAAGGAGACCGACTCGAGCTTCCTGAACGTCAAGACGAACGTCACGACGAACCAGACCGACGAATCCGACAGCTCGCTCCAGCTCAAGACCAAGCTCACCGGCAATGTCGACCTGCGGTTCAAGTCCGACTATTTCCCGCTGGAGAAGATGCTCGACATGCTCGGCACCAACCAGACGGTGCTGACCCAGGTCGCCCAGCAGCCGACCCCGCAGCAGAGCCAGCAGGTGCAGCCGATCGCGCCGCCGCCCGCCCCGGCCCTGCCGGCGCCGCCGCCCTTCGCCGCAGGAGGCGCGGTCGCGCGATGACACCCTCCCCGCTCGCCCTCTCGCTCGATCACATCGCGCGGCTTCTCGGGCGGGCACGGGCGGCCGCGGGTCGGCCGCTCGCCCGGGCGGCCTCGGGCGACCCCTTCTTCCTGGACCTGCCCGCCTTCGACGGCGGGGCGGGCGGCGTCGTGACCAGGGCGAACCTCGAGGTCATCGGCTCGCTCTATTTCGCCGCCGAGGTCGAGGGCACCTATCTGCCCGCGGTGGCCGAGCAGCTGGCCGAGCATCGCTTCGGCCTCAACCTCACCGATCGCGGCGCCGCGGCGGCGCTCGAGACGCTGGCGGGCGCGATGCGGCACGAATGGGTGAACCGCGGCCTGCGCAACCAGATCTTCGCGCGCACCTTCGGCATCGGCGATGCGGATCCGAACCTCGGCGACACCGCCGTGAACCGCGAGTTCGAGCCGCGCTTCGCCCGGCTCTGCTCCGCGCTCTCCGCCTCGGCGCGCGACCTGCAGGGCTGGGGCGCGCCCTCCGGGGCGGCCATGCGCGCGGCGGTGGCGGCGCAGGCGCTGCTCGGCAATCTCGGGAGCCGCATGCAGGGCAATACCCTCATCGTGACCGAGCGGCTGGCGCATCAGCTCACCCTCTCGGTCGAGGCGCTCAACCATCCGGGGCTGGCCTCGCTCTTCATGGGCCGCACCGCATGGGACGTGGTGCGCGGCGTGCTCGGCACCGACACCCCGGACCTGGCCGCCCATGTCACCCGGGCCCAGACCGGCCTGCGGCTCGTCACCTGGCTCGCCCGGCATCTCGCCGCCGTTCAGGCCGCCGAAGCGCAGGGGATCATCGACGCCATCGCCGGCGAAGCCGGGCTCCGGGGCTGGGCGGAGATGTGGCTCGACGCGGCGGGCGTCGCGCCGGCCGCGCAGCCGGGAGGCTGGCCGCAATGAGGCTGGCCGACGCCCTGCCCGCCCCCTATGACGCCCCGCCGCGGGCTGGCGGCGTCACGCCGCGGCCGGAGACGGTCAGCCTCGTGCAGAGCCAGATCGACGCGCTGCTGTCGCAGACGCCGAGCTTCTACGGGCTCTCCGAGCGCGATCGCGACACCATGCGCCGCCGGCTGACCCATATCGGCGCCTATGCCGCCGAGCTCGTACGGGATTCCTGGGCGCAGTCGAAGCGGCTGGGCCAGACGCCGCTCGTGCGCAAGGAAACCGTCTACCGGCCGGCGCAGGCGCCGTCGGGCGGGACGCCGCCCGCAGCGCGGAGCCGGTCGCTGCGGCCGCCGCTGGCCCGGGCCCAGGCGGCGCAGGCGAACCTGCAGACCGCGGCCACCGGCCGGGTGGCGGAGATAACGCAATCCACCCTGCGGGCCATCGCCTTCCCGACCTTCGTCGCCGACCTCATCAATGGCACCTTCGACGCGATCATCGGCGCCACCATCAAGCAGATGGAGGCATTCATGACCCTGGTCGAGCAGGTCTCCAAGAGCGTCGACGAATTCATGAAGGACAACATCACCGACAATCAGGCCCGCGACTGGCTGGTCCAGTCCTATCCCGGCCTGATGCGGGTCGAGACCGGCGACGGCGAGCCGCGCGTCGAGCCGACCGAAACCGGCGACGGCGCCGACAGCGCCGCGCTGGAGGGCATGCAGGGCATGCTCGGCCTGCCCGATCCGGTGCGGTCGCTCGACGAGGAGACGATCAACGAGCGCCTGGTGCCCGCCGCCCGGCGCAGGCTCGCCGAATCCCGGCTCCAGATGCTCTCTTCGATGGTCATGCTCGGGTTGCAGCGCATCGTCATCCGCCACGGCCGGCTCCGCGCCACCATGGGCTTCCATATCGACGCCTCGGACCGCGCCCATGCCGAGGAGGCCTCGAGCTTCGACTTCAGCCATTCCAACACCGTCTCGGGGTTCTATTACGTCGCCTTCTCGGCCCGCACCTCGGTCGCCTATGTGAGCTCGCAGAAATCCGACAGCGACAGCGCCATCAACGTCCAGGCGGATCTGACGGGCGAGGTCGATCTCACCTTCGAGACCGACTACCTGCCGCTGAACCGGCTGGCGCGCGCGGAGAGCATCGAGCGGATCCGCTCCAACACGCCGAACCCGGCGGCGAACACGCCCAACCACTCGGCGACCATGGTCGCGCGCGGCGATACCGGTCCCTCGGCGGCCCAGGTCGTCAGCGACCGGATGACCGCCCACGGCGCCGAGCCCGCGCCGACCATCGACCAGACCCTGATCGACGCGGCGGCGGGCGCCGGCCGGGCCGCGATCGGCATGGGAGGTGGCGGATGACCGAGACGAACCGCTTTGCGACCGACCCGCTTCCCGGCCCCTTCGCACCGCAGAGGGGTGCCGAGATGGCGCCGCCGCCCGCCGTGGAGGCCCTCGCCGCCGGCCAGGTCAAGGCGCTGCTCGAGGCCGCGCCGGCCTTCTACCAGCTGCCCTCCGCCACCCGCGCGCGCATGACCGGCGATCTGGGGAAGATCGCCGGCTACACCGCCGCGCTCATCCACGACGACTGGAGCCAGACGGAGAAGCTCGGCCAGCGCCCGATGGTGCGCGGGCGCCGCATCATCGAGGGCCGCGTGACGCCGGCGGCGGCACCGGCCCGGGCCTCCGGCCGCCCGGCGGCGCGCAGCCTCGCCGACGGGTTCCAGCCCGGCGAGGACGGCCAGTTCGTCCCCGTCGCGGCCTCGAACGTGGCGCGGATCACCGAGGACACGCTGAACGCCATCGCCTTTCCCACCTTCGTCGCGGATCTGATCAAGGGGACGTTCCAGGCCATCGTCGACGCCTCGATCCAGCAGATGGAGGCCTATGCCGAGCTTCTGTCCAACGTGTCGAAGACCGTCGACCAGTTCATGTCCGACAACATCACCGACAACAACGCGCGCGACTGGCTCGCGGGCGCCTATCCGCAGGTCATCCGGCTCGACACCTCGGGCGGCCAGCCGCGGCTGGTGCCGACGCCGAACGCCGGCGATGCCGCCCAGCCGAACTTCCGCGGGGATCTCAATCTCTCCGAGGACGTCACCGTCGACGACTCCAGCATCGAGGAGGTCCTCGTGCCCGCCGCCCGCCGCCGCATCGCCCAGAGCCGCCAGCAGACGCTCGCGACCATGGTGCTCATGGGCATGAACCGGATCGTGGTCACCCGCGGCCGCATCAAGGCCGGCATGGGCTTCCGCATCGACACCACCGACCGCAGCCGCAGCGAATTCGCCTCGGATTTCGAGACCAGGACCGAGTCCAAGGCGAAATACGGCTGGTTCCTCTCGCCGGTCTCGGCCTCGGTCAAGAGCTCGGTGGCCTATGTCTCCTCGTCGAAGAAGAATTCCGAATCCGAGCTCGACGTCTCGGCCGACCTGACCGGCGAGGTCGATCTGCAGTTCAAGTCCGATTACTTCCCGCTCGAGCGCTTCGCCGATACCGGCGTGATCGCCCAGATCCAGCAGAACACCCCCAACCCGGGCGCCAACAAGCCCGTTACCGGCGCCACGACGGCGGCCCAGCCATGACCGCCGCCGTCGCACCGTCGCATCAGGAAAGGACCCGCCATGGCCATGCCGCTTGATTATTCCCGCCCGCGCCTCGCCCGGCCCTTCCGCGAAGTGGCGCCGATCATCGACGCGACCAATCCGATCGACGCCATCGGCCAGATCTTCGGCTTCATGGCGCGCAACGCGAGCTACCGCGTCGGCGTGCCGGACACCTCGTTCTTCCCGTTCTCGGCGATCTGCCGGCTGAACCTGACCTTTCCCTCCGGCGCCTATCACGGCACCGGCTTCTATATCGGCAGCGGCCTGATCCTGACCTGCGGCCACAATCTCTTCGACAAGACGCCCGCGGGCAGCGCTACCGAAGCCGCCACGCGCATCACCGTGCGCGTCGGCCAGCAGAACGCCACCACCTGGCTCGACAGCTTCGACCTCACGCCCGCCGACTGGACCGCGCATCCCACCTGGGTGAGCTCGGGCGCGACCGACCGCGGCTTCGATCTCGGCGTGCTGCGCGTCACGACGCCGCCGCCGGCCGGCGAATTCTTCCAGCTGATCAACTATTCGCCCTCCGCCGAGACCCCGATCGCGGTCTGCGGCTACGGCAGCGACACCGGAGTCGACAGCCAGCGCCAGCACCTCGACATCGACCGCATCCGCGCGATCTCGAACAACGGCGAGAACGTCGACTACAATCTCCAGACCCGCGGCGGCAATTCCGGCTCGCCGGTCTTCGCCCATTTCACCAACGAATCCTCGGGCGGCGAGATGCCCGAGACGATCCCAGTGATGGGCGTGCATGTGGCGGGCGAGAGCACGACGCTCAACCGCGGCGTGCTGCTCAGCCCCGACAAGATCGACTGGGCGCTGGGGGGCGGCATATCCTCGGTCTCGGCCTTCTCGCTCTCCGCCCGCCCGGGGAGCCTGGGCGGCCTGCCGCTGACCCGGCGCACGCGCGGGAGCCTCGGGGGCCTGCCGCTCGGGGCCGGGCCGGGAGCGCCGATGCTGCGCACCCTGAGCTGGGCCCGGCCGCTCGAGCGCGCCTGGATCGTCATCGACCAGACCGGCTCCGGTGGCATGAGCGTGGCCAAGCGCACCTTCGGCCATCCCACCCACGACCTCTCCGGCAAGACCAAGGTCTCGGTGCGGGTGCCGAACATGCCCTCGGGCGGCTCGGTGCGCTGGAACATCCCCGACGACGACCACAAGGCCCGCGCCATCTTCGAGACCGGGGGCAATGCGACGGCCCATTCCACCGGCGGCACCAGCGTCACCCTGCGGTCGACCGCGGCAGGGCCCTTCGCCGTCGACTGCATGGTCAAGGATTCCGGCGGCAGCACCGTCGAGAGCAACAAGTACTGGATGAGCTCGCCGCAATTCGTGCTCGTCGCCATCCACCCGACCACCGACGCCTTCTTCGACGGCATCGGGATGCGCACGCGGCGGGCGGCGATCGTCGACGAGATGAAGGCGGTGATGCGGCACCTCTATCGCAACGTGAACATCCGCTTCGTCTTCCCCGGCGAGGCGCTGCCCGCGCATCTCGGGGTCGCCAACAACGCCGCCTTCCCCGGCGGGATCGAGGCGCTTCCTTCGGTGCAATACGCCGAGGTGATCGGCGCCGACACGGTGATGGATCCCGAGGAGACCCAGGACACCGGCACGCCCACGCCCTACGGGGCGCGCTCGCACGGCCGCAACCACGAGCCGGGCGACCTGCCGGCGCCGATGGACCGCCACGCGCTGGCGCGCGGCCTCATCCACCATTTCGCCGATACCCGGGCCGAGATCGGCCATGTCCAGACCGAGGCGGCCGCCGGGCGCCTCTCGGCAGGCGACATGGATCTCGCGGCACGGATGTACGGGCGGCTCATGGGCGAGAACCTGTCCCATGAGGTCGGGCATTTCCTCGCCAATACCTTCGTCGCGCATACCGGCGGCGGGCTGATGCAGACCGGGCGCGACCGCACCACCCGCGAGCGCACCGGCATGACGGTGCAGGCCGCCGCGCCGGTGATCACCGACCACGGGCGCGACACGATCAACGAACTGCCGGCGGACGTGCTCCATACCTTCGAGGAATTCCTGCCGATCGACCCGCCGATCGACCAGGCGACCTTCACCGCGCGGGGGCGGGTCGGGACCTTCTCGCGCGCCCAAGGACGGCAGGGGGGCTGGGTCAACCGCCTGCCCGCCCGGCCGTTCGAGGACGAGACCATCCACCTGCCCGGCGCCACGGTGCTCTCGGGCTGGGAGGCGCAGGCCTTCATCTTCGCCATCGAGGCCGCGTTCCGCAGCCTGCTCTCGGCCAATCCCGCCTTCGTCTTCGTCGCGCCCTTCGTGCGCGTCGGCACGATCCTCGACGCCTGCGACCGCTACGGCGTGACCCTCGCGGTCGGGCTCGCGGGGAGCGGCGCGCTCGGCGCGGGCGCCGGCGCCGGCGGCGGCATCGTCTTCGCGCCGGGCCGGCGGATCGGCTTCTACGGCTCGGGCGCCGGCATCGTCGGGTCGGTCTATTCCATCGGCGGCGCGATCCAGGTCACGCTGATCGACGGCGGCCCCGAGCTCATGTCCGGCACGGGCTACATGGTCGGGGTCTCGATCGGGACGATCGGATGGTTCGATGCCGGCGCCATCGACGTGCCGGTGGCCGCCTACCGGGTCTACGACGGCGCGAGGAACCCCATCGGCTACAGCTTCGAGATCGGGGTGAGCGCCGGCCTGCCGATCATCAGCCTGATCGAGGTCTACGGCCAGGCCAGCGAGACCGCCACCACCTTCGCGCGCCGGCGCGCCCGGGGACGCGCGTTCTCGGCGACAGCGGCCGCACCGGCGGAGGCCTACGAGGCGGCGGTGAACGAGGCCATGGCCGCGGGCGCGAGCCGGGAGGAGGCGGAAGCCTTCCTGTCGCAGCTTTTCGGCTAGCGGCTTCGCCCGCGGAGGCGGGCGGCGGAGCGCAGGCGCTCGCCGCCCCCGCAGGTGCCGAAGCCGGCCCCGACGGCAACCGTCTCGTGCTCGACGTCGTGCGGAACCTCCGCGCGCCGGAGGGATTGCTGCAGCTGCCGCATATGGAGAGCGGCGGCGAGACCTTCGATGTCGAGATCCCGGAGGGGCTGCGCCTCTCGCTCGTCGATCTCGCGCTGACCGAGGCCGTGCCGCTCGCCGGCGCCGAGGTGGAGAACCGCCCCGCCCAGGGCGCCACCGGGCGGCTCTCGCTCCGCGTGCGGTGGAGCTACCCGGTCCCCATGGGGCAGGTCGCCTTCCGGCTGCGGGTCTATGCCTCGCCCGAGGGCAAGCCGCCGCCGGTCCGGGTCTCGGTCACCGATCCGGGCAGCGACCGGCGGATGCGCGCGCTCTTCGAGCAGGACGGTCCGGTGGATCTCGCGATCTCCGGCCCGCTCGCCGAGCAGTTCCACGACCAGGTGCTGGCACGCGGCGGCGAGATCGCCCCGCTCGCCCGGCCGTCGGTGGCGGGGGTCGACGACGCCACGGTCATCGCCATCGTCGCCGTCTCCATCGCGGTGATCGCCGCGACCTGCATCGCGCTCGGGCTCGCCACCTTCGGCGCCGTGCTCTTCTTCGCGATGTCCAAGGGCTACAATATCGACGATGCGGGCTACAAGGTCGCGGTGGGCGAGGGCGAGACGCGCCAGGAGCACGAGATGGTCTTCAACATCCGCCAGCCCGGCACCTGACCCGGCACGCCGGCCCGGTCATCGGCAGTCGCGTCATGCCTCGGCGATACCTAGGTCGCATGCGACGGACGCGGCCCGGTCAAGGATCTCGGCCCGCGCATCCTGACCGGGGATGCCCGCTTCGAGATCCTGGCGACGTTCATCGGCAACCCGACGCCGGGCCCGCAGAGCGCGCTCCTCTCGCCGAAGCCGGGCCAGGGCCTCCCGTCGATGGGCTTCAGCAACGACACGATGGAGAAGGGGTTGCTGCCCCCGGATCCGGCCGCAGAGATGCAGGCGATCCTCGAAGGCGGCATCCGTGCGCCGCCGAGCGTCAACCAGCCGCAAGGCCGGGATCCCGAGCTCGGCCAGGCCAGATCGCGCATCGCCGAGGTCGCGGCCAGGCGGGTGACCCTGCGCATGCTCGGGGCCGCGGAGGGACCGCGACGCTGGACGAGCGCGTGCTCGACATGGACGTGGAGATCGACGAGGCGGATTGGCGGGGGCCCCGGCCCGACCCCCGCCGCACGGCGAAACCGGCCTTGCCGGAGTGGAATTCCGCGCGCCGGATTGTCTTCAGACGGGGAATCGTGTAATAATTAATCGTTCCACGATGCGGATGTCATGGGGGTCGATATGCATACGACACACCATCTTGGCGCAGACTTGGGAGCCAAGTTCTTCTACAACGTCACCGAATTGTCTGACGAAGCCAAATTACTATCGAAAGCGATGGGCAAGTACAATCTGCGTGCACAGCCGGATCGCAGCCAGCTGTTTTCGGTCTATAGCCCGGACAGCAAGGCCGCCATCGCCATCTCCATTACACCGTTCAGCGGCGAGGACCGAAGTGTCGAGGGCGGTCTCAGCGTTTCGGAGGGCGGGCATGCCCAGGCCGTCATCGTGCGGCTGAAGGGCACGGTGATCACCGGGTTCATCCACCTGACCGCGGCCAAGGGCGAATTGCTGGAATCCGAGCACGGGATCGACGAGTTGCGCGGATCCGGGGACCAGGTCGACATGGTGGTCCGGGACCGCCACATCCAGGCGATCGCCGAGCGCGTGGGCAAGGTGAAATCGGCGCGTCCCCTGATCGAGATCGAGCCCGCGCAGGTCCGGTCGATGGCGAGCGTGTCCTACAACCGCCTGCTCGGCGACGATTTCTCCCGTTCGGTGCATTCCGGCAAGGAGATCGAGGAGCTGCAGTCCAATACCAGCATCGTCTCGGAGATCGGGCTCTTCGTGCTGTTCAGGACCGACGGATCCTCGTGCTGCAGTTGCAGCTGTTCCTGCTGGGGCAGCTCGAGCTGCAGCAGCAGCTACGTCAAGTAGTGACCGACCGTCACTGACCTCGGGACATCCCGGCCGGGCCGTGGAAGCCCCGCCGGACGATGCGGGCGGCATGCATCATGACGGATGAGCGGCTGAAGATCGCCGACAGGATCACGCCGATCCCCGACGGGCCGGATCGGGTGCATCTGCATTCCTGGACCCAGTCGCTGGCGCTGGTCGGGCGTGCCGATCGGATCTTCCAGGCGCTGATCCCGCTCCTCGACGGCGGGCGGACCGGGGCGGAGATCGTCGCGGCGCTGGAGCGCTACGGTCGCGACGAGGTGGCGGCGGTGCTGGACGACCTGATGAAGGCCGGGATCGTCGAGCCCTCCGATCCGGTGCAATCGCGCCGAAGCGCAGGCGAGCGCGCGCAGGTCGCCTTCTTCTCGCAATTCGCCCTGCCCGCCGAGCTTGCCGAGGCCGCCACGCCGCGGGGACTGGCCCGCAGCGGCGCGGAATACCAGCAGCGCCTCGCGGAGGCCCGCATCGCGGTCTTCGGCGCCGGGCGGATCGGCGCGCGGCTGGCGCAGGGCCTCGCGGTCTCTGGGGCGGGGCATCTGACCGTGATCGACGCGGCCCCGGTCGCCGCCGGTGACCTCGGCGGCGAGGCGTCCTTCGGCAAGGCCGACCTCGGGATGCCGCGGGTCGAGGCGCTGAAGCGCCGATGCGCCGCCGCCGTCCCCGGCATGACGTTCCGCGGGATCGCCGAGGTGCCCGGCGAAGCGGAGCTGGAGGCGGTGCTCGAGGCAAGCAGTTTCGCGGTGCTCTGCCCCGACGCCCATGATCCGGACCTGTTCGAGCGGGTCAACCGCATGGCGCTGAAGCACGGCCTGCCCTGGACGAGCGCCCGCAGCCTCGGGCTCGAATTCCGGATCGGCCCGACGATCCTGCCGGGGGAGACGCCCTGCTACGAATGCTTCCGGCTTCGCATCGCCAGCAACGCGCCGAGCGAGAGCGCGCACCGGCTGATCGAGGAGTTCCAGCGAGGCGCGGCCCTGAAGCCGGTGGCGCTGGCGGTCACGCCGGGGGTGGACCTGCTGCTGCTCGAGGTGGTCAAGGCGATCACCTGGTTCGCGGCGCCGTCCTGCTACGGCCATCTCTATACGCTCGACCTGATGACCATGGAGGGCCGGCGCCATCCGGTGCTGAAGATCCCGCGCTGCCCGGCCTGCGGCCGACCGGCGAGCGGGCGGCCGACGATCCATGCCTGGCAGCAGGCGCGACCGGAGCCGGGGGGATGAACGCGGCGATGCCGGCGCTCGCCGCCGACAGCCTGACCGGGCTGGTGCGCTGGGTGATCGACATTCCCGTGGAGCCGGGGGAGCCGCGGATCTTCAATGCCTCGGTCAAGATGGCCGACACCACCCGCTACAGCCCGCATCCCTGCTACGACAACAACGGCGGCTCCGGGCTGACCGAGGCCGCGGCCCGCGGCGCCGCCATCGGCGAGGGGCTGGAGCGCTACTGCGCCTCGCAATTCGCGCCGGAGGATCTGGTCTTCGGGACCGCCGAGGCGCTGTCGCGGGACCATGCCCTCTTCGGGCCGGGCTCCTTCGCGATGTTCCACCCCGACCAGCCGGGCGATTTCACCCCGGCGGGTCGCGACACGCTGCTCGGATGGGCCTGGGCCTGGGCGCCGATCGGGGCGCACCCGGTGCTGGTCCCGGCCTCGATGGTCTACATGCCGTATTTTCCCTGCCGGGCCGAGCTCGGGGAACGGCCCGCCGGGCCCTCCATGTCGACCGGGCTCGCCTGCGCCCGGGATCTCGATACCGCGCTCCTGAAGGGCATCTGGGAATGCGTCGAGCGCGACGCCTTCATGATCACCTGGATGAACCGGCTGCCGGTCCCGCGCGTCGACATCGCCTCGCATCCGGCACTCGCCCGGCTCCATGCCGAGCGGCTGCGGCGCGACGGGCTGCGCTACCTGCTGTTCCGGACGACGCTCGACCTGCCGATCGCCTCGTTCCTCTGCCTGCTGGTGGACGAGCGCCGCTCGCCGCCGATGATCTCGGCGGGCGGGGCGGCCGGGCTCGATCCGGTCGCCGCCGCGGCGAAAGCGATGACCGAGGCGGTGCAGACCCGGGAATGGGCGAAGTTCCTCGGGCGGAACGGCGCCCGCTTCGCCTTCGCGGAGGATTTCTCCGACATCCGCGACTTCGAGGACCATGTGGCGCTCTACGCCTATGGCGACCTCGGCCATGCGATCCGGTTCCTGCTCGAGGGGGATCGCGCAACCGCGGGTGACAGCTGGGAGAGCCGCGGCACCGGGGATGCGCGGCAGGACCTGCGGATCACCCTCGACATCCTGCGCGATGCGGGCCTCCGGATCGCGGCGCTCGACCTGACCGTTCCGGACGTCGCGGCCGCCGGCCTCCGGGTGGCGCGCGCGGTGATGCCGGATCTCCAGCCGCTCGACGCCGACTACCGGCACCGCTTCCTCGGCGGCTCCCGGCTCTACGAGGTGCCCGTGCGTCTCGGCTTTCGCGAAGGCCCGCCCCGGCTGGACGAACTCAACCCCTATCCCCATCCGTTTCCCTGAGGATCGGAGACCCCATGGCACCGCCGGACGATGTCGCGCAGGAGGGCCAGCCGCTCCGGCTGTCCGAGCTCTTCCACGAGAACAGCAAGCAGCGCCGCAACGACCTCGAGTTCAACCGGCGCATCTACATGGTGAACAACAATCCCGACTTCCACGTCCTGATGGCCCGGACCTTCAAGCATTATCCGGGGGCGGCGACCATCGCCCTGCCCGACGTGCTACCGGGGGCCGCCGCCGCGGGACCGGTGGCCGTTCTCGGCGCGCGGCGATCGGTCCGCCGCTTCGACGATCGGCCACTGGCGCTCGCGGAGGTCGCCACGCTGCTCCATCTCTGCGCCGGCCTGACCGGCAGCCTCGAGGACGGGCCGGTCGCGCAGCCGGTCCGCGCGGCGCCGTCGGCCGGCGCGCTCTTTCCGATCGAGACCTACCTCGCCGCCTCGCGCATCGAGGGGGTGGAGGCGGGGGTCTATCACTACCGGGTCGACCGGCACGTGCTGGAGCGCGTCTCGTCCCGCGCACCCGGCCCGGCGCTGGCGGAGGCCACCTTCGACGCGAAGCTCTTCGGCCAGGCCGCCGCGGTGCTGATCTTCGCCGGGGCCTTCGGCCGCTCGTATTTCAAGTATGGCGAGCGCGGCTACCGCTTCGCCCTGCTCGAGGCCGGGCATATCTGCCAGAGCGCGCTGCTCGCCGCCGCCGCGCTCGGGCTCGGCGCCACCCCGGTCGGCGGCTTCGTCGACGACGAGGTGAACGCGCTGCTCGACCTGGACGGCGTGGACGAGGCGGCGCTCTACATGGCGGCGGTCGGACATCCCCGCGCCGGGGAGGCGGAGCCCGACAGCGCCGAGGCGGCGGCGGCGCGCTTCCTGCGGACGCTCGCGGAGAACACCGGCGGCTGACGGCGGGGCGCGCGCAGGCTCAGGGCCGGCCGAAGACGTACTCCCGAAGATAGCGGTAGTGGTTCGGCAGCCGGCGCTCCTGCTCGGCGAGCCGCTCCGCCTTGCGGGCGCGGATCATCCGCGCCGCATTCTGCAGCTTGTCCGGGACCGGCGCCGCCTCGAAGTCGAACCCCATGCCGAGCAGCACCGCGAACCAGCTGATGTCGCGGAACATGAAGACCTCGTTCGTGCCGCGCGTCGCGCCGGTGGGCAGCAGCCGGCGGAAGACCTCGAGCCGTGCCGCCAAGGCCTCGGGCACATGGGTGCTCTCGGCCACCGCGCGCCAGAAGGCCGAATCCCGGCGCCGGGTCAGGCAGTAGTGCACGATGATGAAATGCAGGACGTCCTCGTAGAACTTGGTCATGTGGGCGTTGTAGCGCGCCACCGTCCGCGCATCGTAGACCCGGGCATCCAGCATGGAGCCCGCCAGCTCGATCCCGGTCTGGGTGATCGCGAGGCCGGTTGATTCCAGCGGTTCGATGAAGCCGCCGGCGAGGCCGATGGCGATGCAGTTGCCCGCCCAGCTCCGGTCGAGCTTGCCGGTCTCGAACCGCACCTTGTGCGCCGGGCCGACGTCGCGATCGCCGAGGCGCCAGTAGTCGCGCAGTTCCCGCTCGGCCTCCTCCTCGCTCAGGAAGGCGCTGGAATAGACATAGCCCGAGCTCATCCTTCCGTAGAGCGGGATCGACCAGATCCAGCCCGCCGACCGCGCCGCGGCCCGCACGTAGGGATGCAGTGCGGTTTCCTTGGCCGTACCCTCGGGATGCTCCATCCGGATCACCACGGCGCGGTCGCAGAAGAGCGAGCGGGCGTAGGAGTCGAAGCGGTTCTCGGGCGCCGCGGCGCGCATCAGCACGCGCCGGAACCCGGTGCAGTCGAGGAAGAGATCGGCCGCCACGCGCCGCCCGCCGTCGAGCAGCACGGCCTCGATTTCGCCCTCGGCGCCGCGCTCGACCGCCTGAACCGTCCCGATCACGCGCTCGACCCCGGGTGCGGCCTTGCGCAGAAACTCCCCCAGGAGGCCCGCGTCGATGTGATAGGCCACCTCGCGGAAGGCCGGCGCCCGGTTGCCGAGCGCGTTCAGCCGGAACGAGGGGAAGAACGCCTCGGCGAAGGATTGCCGCGTCCGGAACGCCGGATCGCCGGCCTGGTGCCAGTTCAGCCAGCAATGCCCGGCGTGAATGCCGACATCGACGTAGTCGAGGTATTCGAAGGGATGCCAATAGGCCTCGCCCTGCGCGCGCCAATCCTCGAAGAGGATCCCGGTCTTGTAGGTGGCGTCGCACAGCTTCATCCAGGCCTGCGGGTCCGGGAATCCGAGCCGGTCCATGAAGAGGGTCAGGAGCGGCACGGTCGCCTCGCCGACGCCGATGACCGGGATCGTGTCGGATTCGACCACCGATACCTTGAGGTCGGGAAACAGCCGCCCGAAATGCGCCGCGGCCATCCACCCCGACGAGCCCCCTCCGACGATGGCGATGGATCCGACGCGGCGCATGTACCGTCTCCGTTACCCACGACCGTATCCGACTTCCGCCTCCGGTCAAGGACCTGTCGAGGCGGGATCCGGCATGGAGACAGCCCCGGCACATGATGCCGGGCGGGGCGCCGGCCGGACACGCCTGCCGGCCGACGAGATCGACCGCATCCGTCCGTCCAAGTCGGGCAGTCGGACGGAAAGCCAGCCCAGGCGCTTGATCATATGGCTCGGGCGGCAGGATTCGGAGGCAAGGCGAAAAGTCCCGCAGAATCGACGCCGAACGCCCTGCGACCGGACCCGACGAGAAGAGGGTGCTGCAGGTGGGCGGCACCCTCCAATGCGACGGCGGGAGATCCGCGAGCGCGACCCCGCCCTGCAGGCGGTGACGCTGCTGCGGAACCTGCAGTTCACAGACCCTGACGCCTTCCCCGAGGACCGCGTCCGCCGCACGCTGGAGGCGGAGCGCGGGGCGCACTCCGCGATGCATCGGCTGCGCTGAGCGCGCTTGCCAGGGCGATGGGCACCGGGCCGGATACGCATCACCACGGATGCGGCGAACTGCGCGCCCGCGACGAGGCCGGCGACGGAGGCGCCGAAGCCGCGGGTTTCCGGGTCACATGCTGCGGCGGCCCCGGAAGGGCCGCGCCGATGACGAGGAAGCCGGCGAGCACGGGCGGCCATGATCCTGAACAGCGAAGGGCGGATGGCGGCCCATGCTCGCCGCGGCGTCCCCGGGCCGGCACTCGCATGGCTGCCCTTCGTTCAGACCCTACGCCCTTTGAATGCCGGCCTTGTCCGCGAGTGGGTGCCCATGCTCCCTAGGCGGGGACGGCTCCCGGCGTGGGCATCCGAGGGAGCTTCATTTCGGCGGCGACGCTCTCGGCGACGATCCTGGCCGTCGCGGCGGAAAGCGTCCAGCCGAGGTGGCCGTGGCCGGTGTTGTAGAACACGCCAGGCTTTTTGCCGCGCCCGACCCGCGGCAGCATCGAGGGCGTCATCGGCCGGAGGCCCGCCCACGGCGTCGCATGTTCCGTCGAGATGCCGGGGAAGTGCTTCTCGCACCACCCGACGAGCGGGTGGATGCGGTCGTGGCGGATGTCGCGGTTGGCGCCGCTGAACTCGGCGGTGCCGGCGATCCGGAAGCGGTCCTTGCCGAAGCGGCTGGCGACGATCTTCGCCCTGTCGTCGAGCAGGCTGATCCATGGCGCCGCCGCCTGGCTTTCCGCATCGTTGAGATGCACGGTGATCGAATAGCCCTTGACCGGGTAGATGTTCACCCGGTCTCCGAGCGCCGCCGCGATCGCCCGGCTGCGAACGCCGGCGCAGACCACGACGCCATCGAAATTCTCCTCGCCGCCGCTCGAGCTGATCCGCGCCCCGCCATCGACCGCCGCCACGTCGTAGACGTCGTTGCCGAAGCGCAGGTCGGCGCCGCGCCGGGCGCAGGCCGCGGCGAGACCCACCGTGAACTTGTGGATGTCGCCCGAGCTGTCGCTCTCGGTCAGGAAGCCGCCGACGAAATCGCCGTGCAGCGCCGGTTCGAGTTCATGGACCTCGGCCGGCGAAAGCTCGCGACGCAGGAGGCCGCCCTGCTCCAGCAGGCCGTTGACCATGCGGGCGTGGGCGAGGTCCTTCTGGTTCGAGTAGAAGTGCAGGATGCCGCGCCGCTCGAGATCGAAGTCGATCCCCTCGCGTTCCGCCATCTCGAAGAGAACCGCACGGGCGGCAATGGCGAGGCGCACGGTCTCGACGGTGTTCTTCTTGTAATTCGGGATGTTGGACAGGAACTCGGCCATCCAGCGCATCTTGTGCAGCGTCGGGGCGGGGTTGACGAGCAGCGGCGCGTCGGCCTGCAGCATCCATTTCAGGCCCTTCAGGACCGTGCCCCACTGGGTCCAGGTCTCGGCGTTCGAGGCGGAGAGCTGGCCGCCGTTGGCGAAGCTCGTCTCCATCGCGGCATAGCGATTGCGGTCGAACACGGTCACCTCGAACCCGCGGTCGAGGAGTTCGTAGGCGGTCGTCAGGCCGGTCACGCCGGCGCCGATCACGGCAACAGAGGTCATTTCATTCACTCCCAAGGCTCAGGGCGGTCGATGCCGCCATGCCCCCTCCGTGCCTTGGACCTGAGAGTTTCGCCCGTTGCCGGGCTTTCTCCTTCGGTGGGCCCTGCGGCCGCTTTCCGGAGTGCTGAGACCAGTGCCGGTCCTTGGACCTGAGAGTTTCCGGGGCGGTTGCTCCTTCGGCGGTGGGTCTCCCCACCTTCTCCCGGCACGGCCATTGCGTCAGCGGCGCTTACCTGATGATGCTGATTCGCGCAATCCTTTCGATGGCGTCAGGAAGCTGGATTCACGCACCGCCGGATCGGGGAACCCGGTCGCTGCCGTTCGTCCCACCCCTCGGCCAACCCCACCGGGGCGTTGGAGGCGGGTAGAAACGGGCTGCCACGGATCATGTCGGCCGCCCGCTCGGCCAGCATGATCGTCGGCGCGTTCAGCTTGGCGTCCGGCTCGCTGGAGACGACCGACCAATCGACAACCCTGAGCCCGTCGAGGCCACGGATCGCCACGCTTCTCGCGCCGACAAGGCCTGCGACCGCTTCGACTGCCATGCCGCGATGCTGCGCCACAAGACGCTGGTCGGCCCGAGCCTCCGCTCGCGCCCCTTCGACCGCCAGAAGGCCGAAGCCGCCGTCGCCCTGCCCTGCATCGACCGCCTCGCCGCCCCGGGCATGACCCGGTGCATCAGGACCGGGTGACGAAAGCGGGGAAAGGGGGCGATCCGAGCCGCCCAGCTTCCATGCAGCAACGCCTCGAATCTGAGACAAAGCACTGATGTGGCGAGATTTTGGCGCTCGGGCCTGAACAGTCGATGAATCCTCTCGCGTCTGGACGCGGCAGGCCGTTCGCTGCAGAATCGCTGCAAAAACAGAAAGCCGCCCGACGTGGGCGGCCTATCAATCTCTTGTATTCATTGATAGATTCTGGCTCCGGCGGCAGGATTCGAACCTGCGACCAATTGATTAACAGTCAACTGCTCTACCACTGAGCTACGCCGGAACGCGCGACGGCCTATAGCAAGACGGTTTCGCCGCGTAAATGCCGAACCTTGCGGCCGGAAGCCCCTGTTGCACGCCGATTGGCGTGCTGCCGGGATCGTCGAGGCGATGAAGGCGGGAGCGATCGGCTCCGGGTGGTGCGCCGGCGGCAGTGGCAGTGGCACGTCCCGCACCCGCCCCGGCCGTTGTCGGCATAGGTCGCGCGGGCCGCCGCTGGAAGGACCCTCCCGCGGGATCGGCGTGATGGTCGCCCGGTCAGGGTCCCGTCGCGCGGACGCCCGGGTGCCTTGCACAGGGCCCTGCCGCGCGCTACCTATGCGGACACGCGGGCGTTGTGTAATGGTAAGACCCTAGCCTTCCAAGCTAGAGACGCGGGTTCGATTCCCGCCGCCCGCTCCATCCGCCCCCGCCCGGCGGCAGCAGCCGGTCGAGCAGCGCCGGCAGCGCGTCGTAATGCTCCAGCACCGCCTCCGGCTCCAGCCGCGCCACCGCCGCCCCCTCCGGACCGAATCCCACCAGCACGCAGGGCATGCCCGCGCCGCGCGCCGCCTCGCGGTCGGTGGTGGTGTCCCCCACCAGCACCGCGCGACCCGCGCTGCCGCCCGCCCGCGCCACCGTCTCCAGGAGGTGCCGCGGGTCGGGCTTGCGCACGTCGAGGCTGTCGGCGCCCAGCAGGGCGGCGAAGCGCCCCCCGAGACCCAGCGCCTCCAGCAGGCGCGCGGCCAGGGCATGGGGCTTGTTGGTGCAGACCGCGAGGGTCCAGCCCGCCGCGCCGAGCGACCCGAGCGCCGCCTCGGCGCCCTGGTAGAGCTCGGTCTCGACGCGCAGCCCCTGCCCGTAGAGCGCGAGCAGCCGGGGATAGAGCCGGTCGACCTGCGCGGGCTCCGCCGCGCCGTCGAGCCGCACGAAGCCTTCCCGCAGCATGGCGCGCCCGCCGGCGAAGGCCAGGGCGCGATCGGCCAGCGGGTCGAGCGGCCCCGGCCGCCCGGCCTCCGCGAAGGTCGCATTGGCCGCGGCGATCAGATCCGCCGAGGTATCGGCGAGCGTCCCGTCGAGATCGAAGACCGCGACGCGGCGGTCGGCGGTTTCCGGCCTTTTCATCCCTCTCCCTGATCCGGCAACAATTGAAACACTTTCTGATGGGCCGCGGCCTTTTCCCACGAAACGACCCCTGATAGAAGCGCTCTTGTCGCGTCGCGGAGTGAGTGTCCATGTCCATCGCCGTCATCCTTCTGGCCGCTGGCCAGGGAACCCGGATGAACTCGGACCACCCCAAAGTCCTCCACCCGCTCGGCGGCGTGCCGCTTCTGGCCCATGCCATGGCCACGGCCCGCGCCATCGAGCCCGAGCGCATCGTCGTGGTCACCGGCCACGAGGCCGCGCGGGTCGACGCCGCCGCCCGCGCGATCGACGACACGGTCCTGCTCGCCCGCCAGCCCGAGCAGCGCGGCACTGGCCATGCGGTGCTCCAGACCCGCGAGGCGCTCGCCGATTTCGACGGCGACGTGGTCGTGCTCTATGGCGACACGCCCTTCATCCGGCCCGAGACGCTGCGCAAGATGCTCGCGGCGCGGCGCGACGGCGCCAGCGTGGTGGTGCTCGGGTTCGAGACGGCCGATCCAGGCCGCTACGGCCGCCTCGCCTTCGGCCCCGATGGAACGCTCGAGGCGATCATCGAGGCGGAGGAACCCGCCCCCCGCGGCATCGGCGGGGCGGTGTGCAATTCCGGCGTGGTGGTGGCCGATTGCCGCACGCTCTTCGAGCTTCTCGCCGAGGTCGAGCCCGAGAGGACCAAGGGCGAATACTACCTGACCGCCATCGTCGGCCTCGCCCGGGCGCGCGGCCTCGCGACCGCCGCGATCCTCTGCCCCGAGGAGGAGACGCAAGGGGTCAATTCCCGCAAGGACCTCGCCGAGGCCGAGGCCACCTTCCAGCGTGCCGCCCGCCTCGCCGCAATGGCCAACGGCGCGACGCTGGTCGACCCGGCCACCGTCTGGTTCGCGCTCGACACGGCCCTGGGCCGCGACGTGACCATCGGCCCCAATGTCTGGTTCGGCCCCGAGGTCACCGTCGAATCCGGCGCGACGATCCACGGCTTCTGTTTCTTCGAGGGCTGCCACATCAGCCAGGGCGCCCAGGTCGGCCCCTTCGCGCGCATGCGCCCCGGCGCCGAGATCGCCGAGAACGCCAAGGTGGGCAATTTCGTCGAGATCAAGAACTCGATCATCGAGGCCGGCGCAAAGATCAACCATTTCAGCTATATCGGCGACGCGGATGTCGGCACGAAGGCCAATGTCGGCGCCGGAACGATCGTGTGCAACTACGACGGCGTCTTCAAGCACCGCAGCCGGATCGGCGCGCGCGCCTTCATCGGCTCCAACTCGGCGCTGGTCGCCCCGGTGGAGATCGGCGACGACGCGCTCGTCGCCGCCGGGTCGGTCATCACCGAGGACGTGCCCGGGGCGGCGCTGGCGCTGGGCCGCGGCCGGCAGGTCGTCAAGCCGGGGCTGGGGCTGCGGCTGATGGAGCGGCTGCGGGCGCTCAAAGCGGCAAAGGCAGGTGAATAATGTGCGGCATCGTCGGCATCCTCGGCAGCCATGAGGTCGCCCCGCTCATCCTCGAGGCGCTCAAGCGGCTCGAATACCGCGGCTACGACAGCGCCGGCATCGCCACGCTCAGCGACGGCCATCTCGACCGGCGCCGCTCGGTCGGCAAGCTCGTGGCGCTTTCCGACCTCCTGGTGCAGAACCCGATCCGCGGCCATTCCGGCATCGGCCACACCCGCTGGGCGACGCATGGGGCGCCCAGCGAGCGCAACGCCCATCCCCATCGCGCCGGGACCGTCGCGGTGGTGCACAACGGCATCATCGAGAATTTCCGCGAGCTGCGCGACGAACTGGCCGCCGAGGGCTGTGTCTTCGAGACCGACACCGACACCGAGGCCGTGGTCCAGCTCTGCGACCGCGAGCTGCGCGCCGGAAAGACGCCGCTCGAGGCCGCCCGGGCGACGCTGGCCCAACTCGAAGGCGCCTTCGCGCTCGCTTTCCTCTTCGAGGGCGAGGAGGATCTGCTGATCGCCGCCCGCCGCGGCTCGCCGCTCGCCGTCGGCCATGGCGACGGCGAGGCCTTCATCGGCTCCGATGCGCTGGCGCTGGCGCCGCTCACCAATCGCGTCACTTATCTCGAGGAGGGCGACCATGCCGTCCTGACCCGCGACTCGATCGCGATCTTCGATGCCGCCGGGCAGCCGGTCCGGCGCGAGATTGTCGAGGTTCCGATCGAGAATTTCTTCGCCGAGAAAGGCCCTTACAAGCACTTCATGGCAAAGGAGATGCACGAGCAGCCCACGGTGATCTCCGACGCGCTCGCCCGCTATGTCAGCGACGGCCGCGACCGTATCGAGATCCCGCCCGGAGTCGACTTCTCCCGCTGCGAGCGCCTGGTGATGGTGGCCTGCGGCACGGCATATTACGCCTGCCACGTGGCGAAATACTGGTTCGAGCGGCTGGCGCGCATCCCGGTCGAGATCGAGGTCGCCTCGGAATTCCGCTACCGCGAGCCGCCGCTGGGCGAGAATGCCATCGGCATCTTCGTCAGCCAGTCCGGCGAGACCGCCGACACCCTGGCCGCCCTGCGCTACGTGCGCGGCGAAGGCGGGCAGATCGTGGCGGTGGTCAATGTGGAGACCTCCACCATCGCCCGCGAGAGCGACGTGGCGCTGCCGATCCTCGCCGGCCCGGAGATCGGCGTGGCCTCCACCAAGGCCTTCACCTGCCAGCTCACCGTGCTCGCCGGCCTCGCCATCGCCGCCGGCCGCCAGCGCGGCACGCTCGATGCCGCCGAGGAGGCGCGCCTCGTCACGGTGCTCTGCGGCGCGCCCGGCCTGCTGGCGCGCGCCCTGGCGCTGGAGCCCCAGATCGCCGAGATCGCCAAGGACATCGCCAAGGCGCGCGACATCCTGTTCCTGGGGCGCGGCACCATGTATCCGCTCGCCCTGGAAGGCGCGCTGAAACTCAAGGAAATCAGCTATATCCACGCCGAAGGTTATGCAAGCGGCGAGCTCAAGCACGGGCCGATCGCGCTGATCGACGAGGATGTGCCGGTGGTGGTGCTCAGCCCCTCGGACGGCCTCTTCGACAAGGCGGTCTCGAACATGCAGGAGGTCATGGCCCGCGACGGCAAGGTGGTGCTGATCAGCGATTCCGCCGGGCTCGCCGCCGCGAACCACGGCGTCTGGCACAGCCTGCAGATGCCCGCCTGCGACCCTTTCGTCGCGCCGATCCTCTATGCCGCGCCGGCACAATTGCTCGCCTACCACACCGCTGTCCAGAAGGGCACGGACGTGGACCAGCCACGCAATCTGGCGAAATCCGTCACCGTGGAATGACCACCGGGGCCGAGGCGCTCGCCGCCCTGCACGCCGCCGCCGATCCCGCGCGGGCCGGCGAGATGCTGGCCTATCACAAGGCGCCGCGTGTCTATCTCGGTCTCTCCGTCCCCGTCATCGAGTCCCATGTCGCGGAATGGCGCCGCGAGGCGACGATCGCCGGCCGGGTCGCGCTGGCGGGCGCGCTCTGGGACAGCGACATCCACGAGGCGCGCATCGCCGCGGCGAAGCTGCTGATCCAGGCCAGGATTCCGGAAGCCGAGGCCGAGGTCTGGCGCGAGTTCCTGCGCTGGCTGCCGGGCTTCGACGCCTGGGCCATCGCCGATCACGCCTGCAAGGTGGCGGAGCGCCGGCTGGTCGCCCAGCCCGAACGCGTCGATACCGTCGAGAGCTGGACCCGGGACGATAACCGCTGGGTGCGGCGCGCGGCGCTGGTGGCGACCCTGCCCTGGAGCCGACACACCCATCCCGGCCCGGAGGATCGCGCCGCGCGCGAGCGCATCCTCGGCTGGGCCGCGACCTACGTCGCCGATCGCGACTGGTTCATCCAGAAATCGGTCGCCTGGTGGCTGCGCAGCCTCTCCGCCCACGACCCCGGCCGGGTCCGGGCCTTCCTCGACGGCCCCGGCCGCGACCTGCGCGCCTTCGCCCGCAGGGACGCCGCCCGACGGCTCGCCTGACCGCTCAGTTCGCCGGACCGCCCCGCCTTCCACCGGCACCGACACGTGCGAGGCGCTCGATGTCGTTGCGGATCGAGCGGATCAGGCGGTCGCGGTCGCAATTCCCCTCCTCCGCATCGCCGCCCGCCACCAGCGCATTCCAGATCGCGAACTTGATCAGGACCTCGCCCAGGTCGCGCGCCGGAACGGCGATCGCCTTCTCGGTCACCGCGCCCTCGAGCCGCTGCAGGGTCTCGATCTCGGCCGCGGCGGCCAGCGCCAGCGCCCAGGTTTCCTCGTGATCGGTGGCCTTCTCGCCGAGCAAGCCCCCGATCAGCATCAGATATTCGTGCAACCGCCCCAGATCCTCCGGCAGGGCCTCCGCCCCTTGGCGCAGCGCGCGCATCAGCCGGTTGTCGACCCTCGAATTCTGCATCACATCCATCCCAACCCCCATTCGGCATTTCCCGCCTCTCCTGGGCGCCAGTTATGCGCCACACGCACTGCGATCAATTCGCCGACTCGGTTAACGCGATCGCGGGATCGGGCTCAGGTCTCGGAATGGATCAGCCCCACGCCGATGCCGCGCAGCGCCGCGCTGATGCGGTCGAAGACCCCGAGCTTGAGATAGATCCGCCGCAGATGCGCATCGACGGTATGGGCCGAGATGCCGAGGATCTCGCCGATCGTGGAATTGCTCTTGCCCCGCGCCACCCAGGCCAGAACCTCGGTCTCCCGCTCCGAAAGGCTCGGCGGCGGCCCGAGCGTCGGCAGGAGCAGCGAGCAGTAGCGCAGATGCGCGAGCTGGCACACCCATTGGAAGTTGTTGACCCGGCCAGGCTCGAGCCGGGTCACCGTCGGAACGAATCCCAGCCCGAAATAGCCGTTGCGCCCGTGCGGACCGAAGACCTGCACCCCGAGGCCGCGCAGGAAATCGACGCGCCGGACGATGTCGAGGAACTCCTTCGCGACCGGCGTCAGATCCTCCGGCAAACTGACCTCGTCGAAATAGAACGGCTGGATGCTGCGCAGCCCGTGCTGCAGGATCGGATTCTGCTTGTAGAGCTTCTCCCCGACATAGCGATCGACCAGTTCCTCGGGCACGCCCATCGCGGCGACGTCCATCCGGTCCGCGTCGCGCGCGCCCATGGGCGGCAGGTGGTGATAGACCACCCTCTCCACTTCGCTGCCGCGGAAATATTCGGTGAGGACCTTCCAGAGCGCCGCTTGCTCGCGGACGGAGGCCAGCCGCGATTCATAGGATGCCAGATCCATCCGCAACGATCCCCCCAGGCGAACCATGCAATCAATACCATCGCGAGGCGATCACAACCAGCCGCTTGTCGGACAAATGGCTCCTCCCGCGGCCACATCAGCCGCGCAGGCGCAGTTCGCGCCGCTGGATCTTGCCCGTCGCGGTCATCGGCAGCGCATCGACGAAGACGACCGAGCGCGGCGCGAGATGCGGCGAGATCCGCGTCGCCACCCGCGCCGTCAGCGCGCCGGCGAGCCCCTCCTGCGCGGCACCGGGGCGCAGCACCACATAGGCCTTGACCGCCTCGGTCCGGATCGGGTCGGGCACGCCGACCACCGCAGCCATCGCCACGTCCGCATGGCCGGCCAGGCATTCCTCGATCTCCCCCGGCCCGATCCGGTAGCCCGACGAGGTGATCACGTCGTCGTTGCGCGCCCGGAAATGCACGTAGCCCTCCTCGTCCATCACCGCCTCGTCGCCGGTGCGCATCCAGTCGCCGGCGAACTTCTCGGCAGTGCGCTCCGGATCGTTCCAGTAGTTGAGGAACATCACCGGATCGGGCCGCCGCACCACGATCTCGCCCGGCTCGCCCGGCCTGAGGACATCGCCCTCCGGGCCGAGGATCGCCACCCGGTGCCCCGGCACCGCGCGGCCCGCCGACCCCGGCCGCACCTCCATGAGCCGCGCGCAATTGGCCAGCACCGCATTGCATTCTGTCTGGCCGTAGAACTCGTTGATGTTCAACCCGAAGACCCCCCGGCCCCAGTCGAGCAGCGCTCCGCCCAGCGCCTCCCCCGCCGAGGCGAGGCTGCGCAGCCCGCGCACCCGCTCGACCCCGGCCTGGCGCATCAGCTTCAGCGCCGTGGGCGGCAGGAAGCCGTTGCGCACCCCCTGCTCGCCGATCAGCGCCGCGGCGCGCTCGGGATCGAACTTCGCCATGCGATGCGCCAGCACCGGCACGCCGAACCAGAGCCCCGGCAGCAGCACGTTGGTCAGCCCGCCCATCCAGGCCCAGTCTGCCGGCGTCCAGAGGAAATCACCCTTCTGCCCGAGATATTCATGGGCCAGCTCGATCCCCGGCAGATGCCCGATCAGCACCCGATGCCCGTGCAGCGCCCCCTTGGGCTGCCCGGTCGTGCCGGAAGTATAGCTGATGAAGGCCGGATCCTCCGGCCCGGTCGATGCGGTCGGGCAGCGGTCGGCCGCCCGGCCCAGTTCCTGCCAGAATCCCTCCACCCCGGACTCGCGCCCGTCGATGGAGAAGATGCGGGCGAGATCGGGCAGCCGGTCGCGGATCGCGAGGATCTTGGGCAGGCCCGCCGCATCCGTGACCAGCGCCTTCGCGCCCGAATCCGCCAGCCGGAACGCCAGCCCGTCCTCGCCGAAGAGCGCGAAGAGCGGCACCACCACCGCCCCCAGCCGATAGGCCGCGAGATGGGTCAGCAGCGCCTCCGGGGTCTGGGGCAGCAGGAGCGCGACCCGGTCGCCGCGCCCGATCCCGTGCCCGGCGAAGGCATTGGCCAGCCGCTTCGAGGCCCGCGAGAGCTCGGCGAAGCTCCAGTCCCGCGTACTGCCGTCCAGGCGCAGGGAGCGCAGCGCCAGCCGGTCGGGCTCGGCCCGCGCCCAGACGTCGCAACAGGCCTCGGCGATGTTGAACCGCCGCACCCGCGGCCAGCGGAAGCCCGCCACGAGCGCATCCCACGAGCGCCCCGGCGTGATCGTCGCGCGGCCCGGTTCTCGCATGGCAAGTCTCCGTCTCGGAACCGTCCGATTTCCCTTCCGGCCACTGCGCCCGCGCCGCCCGACGGCGACCGCCGCGCTGGGCCAGAAGCGGTATAGCCGCACGCCCGCCCCGGCCCAAGCCGCATTCGCGCAAGTTCCCCCGACTTGAATAGTCGGGCATCGCCACTTAATCCTTTCTGCATGGAAACGCTCGCCATGACGCCACCGATGCGGCTCGTCGACCCCTTCGCGCGGGCGATCACCTATCTGCGCGTCTCGGTCACCGACCGCTGCGATTTCCGCTGCGTCTATTGCATGTCCGAGCACATGGAGTTCCTGCCCAAGAAGGAACTGCTGACGCTCGAGGAGCTCGACCGGCTCTGCTCGGCCTTCATCGGCCTCGGCGTGAAGAAGCTGCGCATCACCGGCGGCGAGCCTTTGGTGCGCAAGGGCATCATGACCTTCTTCCGCGCCATGGCGCGCCATCTCGACCGCGGCGCGCTCGAGGAGCTGACGCTGACCACCAACGGCAGCCAGCTCGGGCGCTTCGCCCGCGACCTCGCCGATTGCGGCGTCCGGCGGGTCAATGTCTCGCTCGACACGCTCCAGGCGGGGAAATTCGCCCGCATCACCCGCTGGGGAAGGCTCGCCCAGGTGATGGAGGGCATCGAGGCCGCGACGGCCGCCGGCCTCGCGGTCAAGATCAACACCGTCGCGCTCCGGGGCGTCAACGACGACGAGATCCACGACCTCGCCGCCTGGTGCGGCCGGCGCGGCTTCGACCTCACCTTCATCGAGGTCATGCCCATGGGCGATCTCGGCAACGAGGACCGGCTGGAGCAGTATTATTCACTGAAGGACCTGCGCCGCGACCTCGAGACCCGCTGGACGCTCGCCGACACGACCGAGCGCACAGGCGGCCCGGCGCGCTACGTCCGGGTGGCCGAGACCGGCGGCCGCATCGGCTTCATCACCCCGCTCACGCATAACTTCTGCGAATCCTGCAACCGCGTGCGCCTCACCTGCACCGGCCAGCTCTTCATGTGCCTTGGCCAGGAGGACGAAGCCGACCTGCGCGCGCCGCTCCGCGCCCATCCCGGCGACGACGCGCCGCTCACCGCCGCGATCACCGCCGCCATCGCGCGCAAGCCGAAGGGCCACGACTTCGACTATTCCCGCCAGACCGTCTCGGGCCAGGTCTCCCGCCACATGAGCCACACCGGCGGCTGACCGGCGGTCGGAAGCGCCCCGATCCGCGGCGGATTGCCCCGTGGCGAAGCAGCCGAGGCCTCGGCCAACCGGGCCAATGTCGCGCCGTTCCGGTTCCCCCGCCCGGAAGCCGGAATGCTCTTCGACGTCGATCCCGAGCTCGCGGTCGAGACCCGGGGCCGGTTCTTCGACATGCCCGCCACCGACCGGACGCCGGCGCCCATATGGCCTTCCCCGCCATCGGCCATGCAACCCCCGCCGGGAACGCCCATGCCTGGCTGCCCGAACCCTGGCACGACCGCTGACCGCCGCCGGCCCGGCCGAGTGGACGGCGAGCAGGGGCACCATGTCGTGACGTCGTATCCCCTGCCGCGCCGCTGCCCCGGCGATGGCGATGCCGCGGAGGTCTACCGGCAAATCCCGACGGAACTTCCCTGCATGCGTTGCCTGCATGGCTTGTGCATGCCGCGGCAGCCGGGCTAACGCACTGATGCCGCCAGCGCATGCGCCGGCCAGCGAGGACGCACGCCATGCCCGGAGCCCGATCGACCCTCACCCGTGGCGAGTGGGCGATCCTCGTCTTCACGCTGGCCTATGTCGCCGGCTTCACGGTGACCTTCCTGCTGCGCGGCAATTACGAGTTCATCGTCTACGTCGCCACCATGGCGCTGCTGATCGGCCTCGTCGGCTGGAACCTGCGCCGCGCCGCCTTTCCCGAGCCCATGCTCGCCGCCCTCTCGCTCTGGGGCCTCGCCCACATGGCCGGCGGCGGCATTCCCGTCGGAGATTCCGTGCTTTACTCGCTCCCGCTCATTCCAGTTCTCGGCACCGGCGAGATGACGATCCTCAAATACGACCAGCTCGTGCACGCCTACGGCTTCGGCGTCTCCGCCTGGGTGCTGTGGCATCTCATGGCGCACAACCACCCGACCCTGCGCGGCTCCCGGACCATCTACGTCTACCCGGCGCTCGCGGCCATGGGACTCGGAGCCGTCAACGAAATCATCGAGTTCGGCGCTGTTCTGATGGTGCCTGAAACCAATGTCGGCGGCTATTACAACACCCTGCTCGACCTCTGCTTCAACGCTTTCGGCGCCGTGCTCGCCATGGTCATCACCGCCCGCGTCGAGGCCGGCCGCACTGCCGCCCGGCCCTGAGAAACCTGCGCCGCAGCGATCTCGCCGAGGCGCGCCTGCACGGCCCGGACGCCGGCGCTGCCTTCGCGCGTCAAGGATCGTCCATCACCACGAAGCGCGAGCCTTCCCTGGCGGAAACCTGCGCCGCGAACATGAAGCGCACGCCGCGGGCGCCGTCCTCGACCGTGGGAAACGGCGCAGCGGGCGGCGGAGCACCCGTCTTCGCCGTCAGGACGGCGTCGGCGACCTCGGCATCGAGATTCGCGAAGGCCTCGCGATAGACCTCCGGATGGCCGGCCGGGGCGCGCGAGACGGCCTCGGCCGCCGGGCCGGCACCGAAGCCGCCGCGCCTCAGGATGCAGGTGGGCGCGCGCAGGGGGGAATGGAACAGATGGTTGGGATGCTCCCGTTGCCAGGCGAGCCGGCCCTTTTCGCCATAGACGGGGAAGGCGAGGCCGTTCTCGTTGGCGCAAATGCAGTCCGCCGTCAGCTTCTGTCTTGCTTTTGCTAGCCTGGAATGTTCCGGGTACGTTCGAAAGCACCTATTGCTTCTGCTGAAATGGAAAGTTCAGTCTATCCAATACGATAGTTCGGGCTCTCCCGCGTGATCTGCACGTCATGCGCATGGCTTTCGCGGTGGCCGGCGCCGGTGATCCGCACGAAATGGCATCCCGTCCGCATCGCCTCGATCGTGGCGTTTCCGGTATAGCCCATCGCGGCGCGCAGCCCGCCCACGAGCTGGTGCAGCACACCCGCCACCGCCCCCTTGTAGGGAACCTGTCCCTCGATCCCCTCGGGCACCAGCTTGTCGGCGCTGGCCTCCTTCTGAAAATACCGGTCGGCCGAGCCGCGCGCCATGGCGCCCACCGATCCCATGCCGCGATAGGACTTGAAGCTGCGCCCCTGGTAGAGGATCAGCTCGCCCGGCGCCTCGTCGGTCCCGGCAAGCATCGAGCCCACCATGGCGCAATGGGCGCCCGCCCCGATCGCCTTGGCGAAATCCCCGGAGAACTTGATGCCGCCGTCGGCGATGACCACATGGCCCGTCTTCGCCGCCTCCGCCGCGCAATCGACGATCGCCGTCATCTGCGGCACACCCACGCCCGCGACGATGCGCGTGGTGCAGATCGAGCCCGGCCCGATCCCGACCTTCACCGCATCCGCGCCCGCCTCGATCAGCGCGCGGGTGCCCGCGGCGGTCGCGACATTGCCGGCCACCACCTGGGCCGAGGGCGCATGCGCCTTCAGCCGCGCGACCGCCTCGCCGACGCTGCGGGAATGGCCGTGGGCGGTATCGATCACCACCACGTCGACCCCTGCCTCGATCAGCGCCACCGAGCGCTCGAAGCCCGCATCGCCCACCGTCGAGGCGGCGGCGACCCGCAGCCGGCCCATGTCGTCCTTGGCCGCCAGCGGGTTCAGCACCGCCTGCTCGATGTCCTTGATCGTGAGCAGCCCGGTCAGCCGCCCCCCCGCATCCACCACCAGGAGCTTCTCGATCCGCCGGGCCGCCATCAGGCTCTTGGCCTCGCCGAGATCGGCCGGCTCGCGAAGCATGGCGAGATTGTCCGAGGACATCATCACCCGCACCGGCGTCGCGTCGTCGGAGGCGAAGCGCATGTCGCGGTTGGTGACGATCCCGAGCACCACGCCGGCCTCGTCCACCACCGGAAAGCCGGTGATGCGGTAGCGCGCCTGCAACGCCTTGGCATCCGCCAGCGTCTGATCCGGCGAAAGCGTCACCGGGGCATAGACCACGCCCGAGACGAAGCGCTTGACCGCCATCACCTCCGCCGCCTGGGCCGCGACGTCCAGGTTGCGGTGGATCACCCCCAGCCCGCCCGCCTGGGCCATGGCGATGGCCATGCGCGCCTCGGTCACCGTGTCCATCGCCGCGCTGATCAAGGGAATGTTGAGCGCGATCTCCGGGGTCACGCGGGTCTGGGTATCCGCCCCGCCCGGCAGAACCTCCGACGCGCCCGGAACCAGCAGCACGTCGTCGAACGTCAGCGCCTCGCGCAGCTCCATGGCCCGTCTCCCGCAACTTCCAGCCGAGTTGCGCCGTCCTATTTCATGGACCGCCGGGAATGGGAAGCCCGCGCCGCGCAGCGCCCGAAGCCGCCGGCCCGATGGCCCGAAAGCGCGGCATCCGCAGGGTCGCCTTCCAGTCGCTCAACCGCTGCCCCGGGCCTCGGATGCGTTTCGGAACCCCGTGGCAACGAGATACTTCTCCGAGCTGTCCTTCCGGCTCGCCGGCGGCTTGACATGCACCACCTTGGCGAAGGCCCGGTTCAGCTGCGCCACCAGCGCGGCTTCCGCGCCGCCCGCCAGCACCTTGGCGAGAAAGGTGCCGCCGGGCTCGAGCACCGCCATGGCGAATTCCGCCGCCGCCTCGCAGAGCGCCATGATCCGCAGGTGATCGGTGGCGGGATGGCCCGAAGCCGCCGCCGCCATGTCCGACATGACCACGTCGGCACGGCCGTCCAGAAGCTCCCTGACGGCCACATCCGCATCCTCGTCGAGAAAGTCGAGCTGCATCAGCTCCGCCCCCGCGACCGGCTCGACCGGCTGGAGGTCGATGCCGATCACCCGGCCGCGCGGCTTGCCCGGCGCGGCGCCGAGCACGTTCGTCCGCGCCACGGCGACCTGGGTCCAGCCGCCGGGGGCGCAGCCGAGATCGACCACCCGCGCCCCCGGCACGAGGAAGCGGAAGCGATCGTCGATCTCCGCGATCTTGTAGGCGGCACGGCTGCGGTAGCCCTCCGCGCGGGCGCGCGCCACATAGGGATCGTTGAGCTGCCGCTCGAGCCAGCGCGTGGAGGAGAGCTTGCGCCCCTTGGCGGTCTTGACCCGCACCCGCAGGTCGCGCCGGCCGCGCCCCGACCCCGGCGGCGTGGACTTGGTCATCGGCGCTCCGTCCGAACCGCGAGGAACGGCGCCGCAATCCCCGCCCGCCCGCCAGACGACCACTGCCCGCGCTCCCCGAGGCGCATGACCGGACGCGATCTCACTCGGGCCGAACCCCGCCGGCGAAGGCGCCCTTCGCGCTCATCATCGCGAAGAGCATGCCCTCGCGCAGCCCGCGATCGGCCACGCGCATCGATTCCGTCGGCCAGATCCGCAGGAGCGTCTGCAAGATCGCCACCCCCGACATGATCAGCTCCGAGCGGTCGCGCCCCAGGCCGATGTCGCTGCGCCGCCCCATGGGACCCAGCTTCAGGAACTGCGCGATGACCTGGTCGATGGCCCGCGAACTGAGGTGCATCCCGTCGACCTTCCGCCGGTCGTAGCGCTTCAGCCCCAGATGCGCCGCACCGACCGTCGTGACCGTCCCGGAGGTCCCGATCATCTGGAACCCACCGCGCGCGCCGCCCGCCAGATCCTCCAGATAGGGCTTGAAGCCGGTGATCTGCTCCTCGAAATACCACGACATCAGCGCGAACCGCGCACTGTCGTCGGCCACGTCGGCATAGCGGTCATGCAGCGTCGCCACCCCCAGCGGCACCGAGATGAAATCCACGATCCGCGCACGATCCGCCGCCGCGCCGCCACCGGACATGCGCAGGTTCACGATCGCCTGCGGACGCGCCTCGGGCGCGACATGCGAAAGGTCGAGCCAGACCAGTTCCGTCGAGCCGCCGCCGATGTCGAAGACCAGCACCTGTTCCGAACTCGGTGCCACCAGCGGCGCGCAGGAGATCACCGCGAGCCGCGCCTCCTCCTCCGGCCGGATCACCTCGAGCTCCAGCCCGGTCTCCCGCGCCACGGTGGCAAGGAAGTGGTTGCCGTTGCGTGCCCGCCGGCAGGCCTCCGTCGCGACCAGCCGCAGGTTCTTCACCTGATGGCGGCGCAGCTTCTCGGCGCAGATCTCGAGCGCGGCGAGCGTCCGACCGATCGCGCCCCGGGACAGGTGCCCCGTCCGCTCCAGCCCGTTCCCGAGCCGCACGCATTTCGCGAATGCGTCCACGACACGAAAATGCCCGCCTTCGGGCAAGGCGATCAGCATCCGGCAGCTGTTCGTGCCCAGGTCCAGGGCGGCAAACAACTCCGGGTCCGACTGCGCAGGCAAACTGCTGCGACGCCTCGACGCCAGCGCGATACTGTCCTGCGCAGCCTCCGAGAGGTCCTGCGCCATGCAACACGATCCGATGATTGCGGAGGGATCCGCAAGCTTGCGTGAAAGTTACATGACGCCCGTCCGCGAAGCAAGGATCGCAGCGCGCGGCGCTACCGCGCTCGATCCCCCGCCACATGCTCCGGCTTGCCCCTGCGCGGCGTTGCGGCGAGTTCCTCCAGTTCGGCCTCGGTCATGTTGTCATACATCTCGCGCGACGCCCCCTTGAGATCGCTCCTCTCGGCCTCGCCGCGCTTGGCGGCCAGCGCCGCGCCCGCAGCCTTCTGCTGCGCTTTCGACCTGGCAGGCATCGTCTCTTCTCCCTCTTGCGGCCGGGACCGTCCCGACTGCCGGGATCAACGCACCAGCTCCAGATCGGTTCTCCCTGCTGCGCAACCAGCGCGACGGGTCAGTCCTTGCGCGGCCCTGCTCGGGGAAACGGAATCCGGAGGGCTCGGCGCGTCTTGCGACGGGGAGAGCGAATCGCATCATCGCCCGCGCCAATGGGAGGCGCCCCGCCCGCGTCGCGCCGCGTTCGGTGACCTGCTCGTCCCAACTCTCCTTGCAGGCGAGCCCTGGCCCACGCGACACTCACGAAATTCTTGCGGATGCATCGTCAACGATGAGTAATTCCCTCCTTGCAACGAGGACAAAACGGAGTTAACCGATCAACTGGAGGGGAAACGACTCACTAGGATAGAACGCCGAAGACGCTTCATTGCTTGTATTAGCAAGAAGCCTCAACTGCATTGCGAACAAAGATTTTTCGCGCCGTCAAGGCAGTTCAAGAATCCCGGTAGAATGACCGCTCGACTGATGATCGGCAGAAACCCCATGCAACGCATGGCGCGTATTGCACTGTCCTGCCCAGAACCGCGAAGGAGATGATTGTGGCGACGATACCCGGCACTTCCGCCAACGAGACCCTTACTGGCGACATCGACGGTCCGAACACCGACGACACCTTCCTGCTGCAGACCGGCGGTTCGGGCGACAACAACGGCCTCGACCAGTATTTCGGCGGTGGCGGCTACAACCGTATCCTCGGCGGTTGGTCCTACGACGTCCTGCACGTCCTGAACAATCTCGCGAATCTCAACGGCAGTATTGACGAGATCGACGGCGGCGACGGCCAGCCCGGCTACAACACCATCCTCGCCACCACTGGCAACGACACGCTCGATTTCTCCGGCATCGTGGTCAAATCCTTCGTGATCGACGGCGGCAAGGGGAACGACACCATCACCGGCACCTCCGGCAACGACCACATCCGCGGCGGCGAGGGCAACGACACGCTGAACGGCCGTGACGGCGACGACACCTTCTACCTGATCACCGGCGGCAACACCAACGGGCTCGACCAATACGACGGCGGCAGCGGCCACAACCGGATCGTCGGCGGCTGGTCCTACGACACGCTCAACGTCACCAACCACCTGGCGAATCTCGTGGGCATCCAGGAACTCGACGGCGGCGACGGCACGCTCGGCCGCAACGTGATCCGGGCCAAGCCGGGGGTCCACGACACGCTCGACTTCACCGGCTACACGATCAAGAACTTCGACATCGACGGGGACAACGGCAACGACACGATCACCGGCTCCGCCGACGACAACCGCATCATCGGCAACACAGGCAACGACAAGCTCGACGGCGCGGAGGGCAGCGACACCTATCTCGTCGGCAGCGGGCACGGCGCCGACACCTTCACCGACAGCGGGTCGGCGGGCGACACCGACCGGGTCGTGGCAACGGCCACCGGCGTCAGCATCGGCGTCTCGGCCATCTCCGGCATCGAACTGATCTCGGCCGGCGGGAAGGCAGGCGTCACCGTCGTGGGCACCGCCGACCACCAGATCCTCGACTTCTCGAACGTCGCCTTCGACGGCATCGGCGTGGTCGACGCCCTCGGCGGCAACGATGTGATCACCACCTCCGACCAGACCGCCGGCCAAGCCTATCGCGGCGGCGCCGGAAACGACACCTTCAACCTCGGCGGCGCCGACACGGTCCTGCGGGTCTCGGCCGCCGACGACGGCGGCTACGACACCTTCTCCGGCAACACCGCCGGCGCGACGCACCGCATCCTCGCGGAGAACGCCGGCACGCAGATCGGCATCGGCAAGGACTATGCCAATGACGTCGACATCATCGACGGCAACGGCAAGGCGAACGTGACCATCAACGGCTCGAGCGGCCACCACAACGCCTGGGATCTCTCCGCCACCAAGCTCCTCGGCATCAAGGAAGTCGCGACCGCGGGCGGGAACGACGAGATCCGCACCTCCAGCGACAGCGACGCCGCCGGCGGGCAGGCCTACCGCGGCGGAACGGGCCACGACGACTTCATCTTCGGGACACAGGATACGCGCCTCCTTGTCTCCTCGGCGGACAATGGCGGCTACGACAGCTTCTCCGGCAATACCGCCGGCGCGCTCCACACGATCGTCGTCGAGGACGCTGGCACCGAAGTCGGGATCGGCAAGACCTACGGCGGCACCGACAGCGTCGACACCATCGACGCCACCGGAAAGGCGAACGCCTCCATCGTCGGCTCCTCCGGTTCCCACGACAACTGGGACCTCTCCCGCACCGAGTTCAAGAACGTCTCCATGGTCGCGATGGGCGGGGGCAACGACAAGGTGCAGACCGCACTGGCCTCGGGCAACCACATCACCTACGACGGCGGCGCCTATTCCGGCGACAAGCTGACCATCTCGCTCACCGCCGCGCAGGCGGGCAACGTCACCCTGATGACGCAGATCGCCGCTCTGACCCCCGGATCGGGCCTCAACGGCAACCTGAACGCGGGCGGCGTCGACATGACCGTCCAGAACTGGGAGAGTTTTGCGGTCGCGGTCGAACTGGGCGGCTCCTTCGAACCGCTCAACATCCTCTTCGGCACCTCGAACCACCAGAACGGGGTGAACACGCCGGTCCTCTCGGTCCCGGCAGCGAAGGTCAACGAATCCTGGGCGATCTTCGGGCTGGGAGGCGATGACATCATCATCGGCGGCAACAAGGCCGACTTCATCGACGGCGGCGGCGGCACCGACACCATGAACGGCGGCGGCGGCGACGACACCTTCTTCGCGACGGCGCCGACCTCGCAATATGGAGACAAGTACGACGGCGGAAGCGGCTTCGACACCATCGTCACCGGCGACGGCAGCGACATCGTGATAAGCTCCCTCACCGGCATCGAGGAAATCGGCGCCAACGGATTCGGCGACGTCGATCTCGTGGGCAGCAACTCGGTGCACGTCACGCTCGACCTCGCCGGCGTGAAGCTCACCGGCATCGCGGAGGTCTATGGCGGCACCGCCAACAACACGATCTGGACATCGAACCTGACAGCCGACCAAGCCTACCGCGGCGGCAAGGGCAACGACACCTTCCACTTCGGCGACGAGGACACCATCCTCCTCTACTCGTCCGCCGACAACGGCGGCTACGACGGCTTCGCCGGCAACACCGCCGGCGCGACCCACAGGATCGTCGCCGAGGACGACGGCACCCAGATCGGCATCGCCACCAACTACGGCGGCTCGAACAGCGTCGACATCATCGACGGCGACGGCAATGCGAACGTCTCGATCCTCGGCGCCGACAGTGCACACAACACCTGGAACTTCTCGGGCACCGAATTCGCCGACATATCCCTGGTCGCCACCGGCGGCGGCAACGACGTCGTGCAGACGGCGCTGATGACGGCGGGCGGCCCCATCACCTACGACGGCGGCGCCTACGCCGGCGACCACCTGACCATCTCGCTCACCGCCGCTCAGGCGGGCAACGCCGCGGTCCAGGCGGATCTCGCCGCCCTCACCGCCGGCTCCGGCGCGAACGGCAGCGTGGACGAGGGCGGGCTGAACCTCACCGCCACCGGCTGGGAGATCATCGACTGGGTCGTGGTCTGACCGACACCGGCGGGGTGCGCCAAACCGTCGCGCCCCGCCGCGCGATCAGGTCAGCGGTGACCTGACCCGCCGGGATATCCCGGCGGGTTTCCCGCTCAGGCCGCCCCACCCTCCGCCATGGCGAGCGGCGCGGCGGCATAGCCGAGCGCCCGGCAGACGTCATAGGTCAGGTCGGGGTTGTTGAGCGTGTAGAAATGCAGATGCTCCACACCCTCGGCCCGCAGCGTGTCGCATTGATCGGATGCGATCGCCACGGCGAGCAGATGCGCCGTCTCGGGCGAATCGGCGCGCGCGAAGGCCTTGTGCATCCATTCGGGCACCGTCGCATGGCAGCGGGCGGCGAAATTCGTCATGCGCCCGAAATTCTCCACCGGCAGGATGCCGGGAATGATCGGCGCGCTGATCCCCGCCTGCGCGCAGGCGTCGCGGAAGCGCAGGAAATCCTCGTTCTCGAAGAAGAACTGCGTGATCGCGTTGCTCGCGCCCGCGTCGATCTTGCGCTTGAGATTGTCGATGTCCGCGGCGAGGTCCACCGCGTCGGGATGCTTCTCCGGATAGGCCGCCACGGAGATCTCGAAGCCGCCCAGCTGCCGCAGCCCGGCGACGAGATCGGCGCCGGAGGCGAAACCCTCGGGATGGGGCTCGAATCGCGCGGCCCCCTTGGGCGGGTCGCCCCGCAGCGCCACGATGCGCCGGACCCCCATCCGCGCATAGCCGCGCGCCACGGCCAGGGTCTCGGCGCGGCTGGCGCCCACGCAGGTGAGATGCCCCGCCACCGAAAGCCGCGCGCGCTCCACGATGGTCTGGATCGCCGCATTCGTGCGGTCGCGCGTGGTCCCGCCCGCGCCGAAGGTCACCGAGACGAATCGCGGCCCCAGCGGCGCGAGCCGCTCGACGGACCGCCAGAGCCGCAGGCTGGCCTCGGGGGAATGTGGCGGAAAGAATTCGAAAGACAGGCTCGGAAGAGCCCCATCCGTTCTGGTCATGTGCACCGGTCCATACCGACAATGAGATTTGCAGGCGCGAGGATACCGCTGGAAATGCGATCCGGCAACGACTAACTGCGGCGCCTGTTGCAGCGTACGCTGGCACCGCGACGAACAACCCTTGAGGAGCCCGCCATGCCCCAGGTCATCATCGTCTACTGGCGCGATATCCCCGCCCAGGTCATCGTCGGCACCGGGCGGCGCGCCGCCAAGCTTCAGCTGCCGGAGCGCTTCGAGCAGGCCATCGACCGCTGCGCCATGAAGGTCGGGGCACGCGACGCCGACGCCTATCTCGCGGAATGGCGCAAGGGCGAGCCCTACCTTGTCGAAGGCGATGCGGCGGATGTCGCTTCCAGCGAAGCGGCACGGCTCGAGGCGGCGTTTAGTCCCGCCGAGATCAAGGCCCTGATCGCCAACGAAGGCTGGGCCACCCCGAAGACCTGATGCCGGAGCAGACCCTTGGTGAACATACTGAACTTCGCCCGCCGGCCCTCCGGCCCCGCGGCCTCCGACACTGCCGCGCTCGCCGCGCTGATGCAGGATTTCTCCATCGAGGTCATGCCGCGCACCGCCGCGAAGATCGAGGACTTCCGCAGCATCCTGCCCGCCGGGACCAGGGTCTACCTCGCCCATATCGACGGCACGGAATTCTCCGAGATGCTCGCCGCCGCCCGGCGTCTCGCGGACGAGGGCTTCGCGGTCATGCCGCATTTCCCCGCCCGCGGCATCGCCTCCCGCGCCGAGCTCGAGGCCCGAATCGGCGCCTATTCGGATGTCGGCGTGCGCCAGGCGCTGGTCATCGCCGGCGGCATCGCCACGCCCCGCGGCCCCTTCGCCGATTCGATGCAGCTCCTCGAGACCGGCCTCTTCGACCGCGCGGGCTTCAACCACCTGCATGTCGCCGGCCATCCCGAGGGGAACCGCGACATCGACCCCGCCGGCGGCGAGGATACCGTCATGGCCGCCCTGCGCTGGAAGAGCGACTTCCAGACCCGCACCGATGCAAGCATGGCCATCGCCACGCAATTCGCCTTCGAGGCCGGCCCGATCATCGACTGGGCGGGCCGCGTCCGCGCCGCGGGGATCACGCTTCCGGTGCATATCGGCATCGCCGGCCCGGCCAAGCTCCAGACCATGATCAAGTTCGCCATGGCCTGCGGCGTCGGCGCGAGCCTCAGGGTTCTCCAGCGCCGCGCCGCCGATCTGAGCAATCTCATCCTGCCGTTCGAGCCGACGGAGATCCTGACCGGGCTCGCGCGGCACAAGGCCGCGAACCCCGATTTCGCCGTGGAGCGCGTGCATCTCTTCCCGCTCGGCGGCATCACGGCCACCACCGACTACACCGCGGCCCTCGCCGCCCGGCCGCTGCGCGCCCGGGCCTGAGCCGACGGAGACTGGCCGCGGCGGCATCCATGGTGTAGGACCGCGGCGTTATTCCCGTTTCACTGCCCGGAAGGCCCGCGCCGCATGACCCGCACGATCGTTGAATCCAAATCCCGCACCGCGATCATCGGCTTCGACCAGCCGTTCTGCGTGATCGGCGAGCGCATCAACCCCACCGGCCGCAAGATCCTCGCCGCCCAGCTCGAGGCCGGCGATTTCTCCACGGTCGAGAAGGATGCGCTCGAGCAGGTCGCCAGCGGCGCCACCATGCTCGATGTCAATGCCGGCGTGGTCTACAATTCCAACCCCAATCCCAACGAGACCGAACCGCCGCTGATGCGGCAGATGATCGAGCTCGTGCAGGGGCTCGTCGACGTGCCGCTCTGCATCGATTCGAGCGTGCCAGGCGCGCTCGAAGCCGGGCTCGAGGTCTGCCAGGGCCGGCCGCTCCTGAACTCCGTGACCGGCGAGGAGGAGCGGCTGGAGCGCGTCCTGCGGCTGGTCAAGAAATACAACGTGCCCGTCGTCGCCATCTCCAACGACGATACCGGCATCTCCATGGACCCCGAAGTGCGCTTCGCCGTGGCGAAGAAGATCGTCGAGCGCGCCGCCGATTTCGGCATCCCGGCGCATGACATCGTCGTCGATCCGCTGATGATGCCGATCGGCGCGCTCTCGACCGCCGGGCTTCAGGTCTTCACCCTGGTCCGCCGCCTGCGCGAGGAACTGGGGGTCAACACCACCTGTGGCGCCTCCAACGTCTCCTTCGGCCTGCCCAACCGCCACGGGATCAACGCGGCCTTCCTGCCCATGGCGATCGCCTCCGGCATGACCTCGGCGATCATGAATCCGGTGCGCCCGCAGGAGATGGACGCGATCCGCGCCGCCAATCTCCTGATGGACAACGACCCCAACGGCGCGGCCTGGATCAGGGCCAACAAGCCGCCGCTCGCCGAAGGCGAGGCCGAGGCCGGCGCCCGCGGCCGTCGCGAGGGTCGCCGCCGCCGCGGGTAGAGGCCCCGCGCGGCCTTTCGCGCCGGGCCCTGCCCCCGAGACCGCGTCAGGCGTGGATCGCGCCGTCGCCGCAGGCGAGCGCGGCTTCGCGGACCGCTTCCGAGAAGGTCGGATGGGCGTGGCAGGTGCGTGCCACGTCCTCGGCGGCGGCGCCGAATTCCATGGCGACGCAGATCTCGTGGATGAGCTCGCCCGCGGCGGGGCCGATGATATGGGCGCCGAGCAGGCGGTCGGTCTCCTTGTCGGCCAGGAGCTTGACGAAGCCGTCGCCGGCGAAATGCGACTTGGCCCGCGCATTGCCCATGAAGGGGAACTTGCCGACCTTGTAGGCGCGGCCCTCCTCCTTCAGCGCCTCCTCGGTGGCGCCGACCGCGGCGACCTCGGGGCTGGTGTAGATCACGCCAGGGATCACGCCGTAGTTCACATGGCCCTTCTGGCCGGCCAGTACCTCGGCCACCGCCATGCCCTCGTCCTCGGCCTTGTGGGCGAGCATCGGCCCCTTGATCGCGTCGCCGATGGCGTAGATCCCCTTGACGCTGGTCTCCCAATGCGCGCCGGTCTCGATCTGGCCGCCCTTGCTGGTGGCGATGCCGAGCGCTGCGAGCCCGAGCCCGTGGGTATAGGGGCGGCGGCCGGTGGCGACCAGCACCACGTCGGCCTCGAGCTCGTGGAGGCTGTCGTCCTTGCGCAGCTTGTAGCTGAGCGTCGCCTTGCCCTTGCCCGCCTCCGCGCCCTCCACGGCGGCGCCGAGCACGAATTTCAGGCCCTGCTTGGTGAGCAGCTTCTGCAGCGTCCGGCAGATCTCGAGATCCATGCCGGGGGTGATCTGGTCGAGGTATTCCAGAACCGTCACTTCCGCGCCGAGCCGGGCATAGACCGAGCCGAGCTCGAGGCCGATCACGCCGGCGCCGATCACCGCGAGGCGCCTGGGCAGCTTCGCGAGTTCGAGCGCGCCGGTGGAGGTGACCACGACCTTCTCGTCGACCTCGACCCCCTTCAGGCTCGAGGGCTCGGAGCCGGAGGCGATGACGATGCTCCGCGCCTTGTGGATCTCGTCGCCGAGCTTCACCTCGCCCGCGGCCGGGATGCTGGCCCAGCCCTTGAGCCAGTCGACCTTGTTCTTCTTGAACAGGAACTCGATGCCCTTGGTATTGGTCTCGACCGTTGATTGCTTGTAGGCGAGCATCTTTCCCAGGTCGATCTTCGGGGCGGCGCCGATCAGCCCCATCTTCTCGAAATTGGTGCCGGCCTCGTGATACATCTCGGAGGCGTAGAGCATGGCCTTCGAGGGGATGCAGCCGACGTTGAGGCAGGTGCCGCCCAAGGTCTCGCGGCCCTCCACGCAGGCGGTCTTCAGCCCCAGCTGGGCGCAGCGGATGGCGCAGACATATCCCCCCGGCCCCGCCCCGATCACGATCACGTCGTATTCCGCCATTTCCTGTCCCTCTCAGACGCTTGCGGCGCAGATCATAACGGGTGCCGCGGGGAAGCCAACCGCCCAGGCTCAAGCTTTGCGGGGTCGCCGGACGCGCCGATGGCGGCGGCGGAACCGTCCCCATGGGGACGGGGAACAACGCCATGATTTCATTTGATATTTTTATTAACGCCGCATGAACGGGATCCTCCGGTGCGCTTTGCGGCGTTACTCTTTGGCGAGTGGTCGAGCCTCGGGTAGAGGCGGCACCAGCTCCTGACGCCGGCACCGCCCCGCCCGCCCGACACCGCAGCCACGGGGCCGTGCCCCGGGAAAGGAAGGAAGGCCGCGCCGCGCGCGGCCCGCGGGGCATTCCCCCGGACCGAAAAGGCGAGGCGCCGGTGGCGCCTTGCCCGGTCCGGTCGCCCGGAGGCGCGAGCCGCAGGGCGAGGGGGGGGGGGCGGGTGTCACCGACGGTTGGGGATCGGGACGAGGCGGCCCTGGACGGCGTGCGAAGCGCGCCGGCCCCGGGGAGGGCCGGCGCGGCCCGATCGCCACGGGTCGATCGGGCCGGGGACCTTGGGCCTGCGCGGGAGGGTAAGCGACGGAGAACCGCTCGGGCCTATCTTGCCGCAGCTCCGACAAGCCCGGGGCAGGCTTCGCGCGCGGGCTCGCGCGGTTCCGTATCGCGACTCACAGATCCATCAAGAGCCGCCGCGGGTCCTCCAGCGCCTCCTTGACGCGCACGAGGAAGGTGACCGCGCCCTTGCCGTCGACGATGCGGTGGTCGTAGCTGAGGGCGAGATACATCATCGGCCGGGCGACGATCTGGCCCTTCACCACCATCGGCCGCTCCTGGATCTTGTGCATGCCGAGGATGCCCGACTGCGGGGGGTTCAGGATCGGCGAGGACATCAGCGAGCCGTAGACGCCGCCGTTCGAGATGGTGAAGGTGCCGCCCTGCATGTCGGCCATGGAGAGCTTGCCGTCGCGGGCGCGGATCCCGAGCTCGTTGATCTTCTTCTCGATGGCGGCGAAGGACATCTGGTCGGCGTCGCGCACCACCGGCACCACGAGGCCGGTGGGCGTGCCGACGGCGATGCCCATGTGGACGAAGTTCTTGTAGACGACCTCGGTGCCGTCGATCTCGGCGTTGACCTCCGGCACCTCCTTCAGCGCATGGCAGCAGGCCTTGGTGAAGAAGGACATGAAGCCGAGCTTCACCCCGTGCTTCTTCTCGAAGAGATCCTTGTATTCGTTGCGCAGCCCCATCACGCCGGTCATGTCCACCTCGTTGTAGGTGGTCAGCATGGCCGCGGTGTTCTGGGCCTCCTTCAGCCGCCGCGCGATGGTCTGGCGCAGCCGCGTCATCTTCACGCGCTCCTCGCGCGCGGCATCCTCGGCCGGGACCGGCGCGCGCGGGATGGCGGGCGCGGCGGGCTCGGAGGACACCGAGGGCGCGGGCGCGGCCATCGCGCGCAGGACGTCCTCCTTCATGATGCGGCCGTCGCGGCCGGTGCCGGCCAGCTGGCCGGGCTCGATCCCCTTCTCGGCCATCAGCTTCTTGGCCGAGGGCGCGTCCTCGACGTCGGCCCTGGCCGTCGCCGGCTCGGCGGCCTTCTCGGCGGCGACGGGGCGCGCCTTCTGCGGCGCGGCGCTGCCGCCGGCCCCGCCGCGGATGCGGCCGAGCTTTCCGCCCGCCTCGACGGTGGCGCCATCGGCGGCGAAGATCTCCTCGAGCGTGCCGCTCGCCGGCGAGGGCACCTCGACCGAGACCTTGTCGGTCTCGAGCTCGCAGAGCATCTCGTCCTGCACCACGGCGTCGCCGACCTGCTTGAACCAGGTCGAGACCGTCGCCTCGGTGACGCTCTCGCCGAGGGCGGGCACCGCGATCTCGATCGAGCTCTCGTTGGCGGGCGCGGATTCGGCGCCCTCCGGGGCGGCCTTGCCGGGGGTCGCCTCCTCGGCCTTGGCCGCGGGTTTCTCCGCCTTGGCGGGCCTGGCTGCGCCGGCCTTCTCGTCGATGGTGGCGAGCAGGGCGTCGACGCCGACGGTGTCGCCCTCCTTGGCCACGATCTCGGCGAGCACGCCGGCGGCGGTGGCGGGGACCTCGACCGTGACCTTGTCGGTCTCGAGCTCGCAGAGCATCTCGTCCACCGCGACGGCATCGCCCGCCTTCTTGAACCAGGTGGCGACGGTCGCCTCGGTCACGCTCTCGCCGAGCGTGGGCACGCGGATGTCGGTCATGTCAGCGATCCTTCTTCAGCGAGAGCGCGGCATCGACCAGCGCCTCCTGTTGCGCCTTGTGCTCGCGGGCGAGCCCCGTGGCCGGCGATGCGGCGGCCGGCCGGCCGACATAGGAGGGCCGGCCGTATTTCGCGCCGATCCGGCCGAGAACCCATTCGATGTTCGGCTCCACGAAGGTCCAGTAGCCCTGGTTCTTCGGCTCCTCCTGGCACCAGATCATCTGGGCGTTCTTGAAGCGGCCGAGCTCCTTGGTCAGCGAGAGCGCCGGGAAGGGATAGAACTGCTCGAGGCGCATGAGGTAGACATCCCTTATGCCGCGGGCGTCGCGCTCCTCGAGCAGGTCGTAATAGACCTTGCCGGAGCAGAGCACGACGCGGCGGATCTTCTCGTCCGGGACCAGCTCGGTCGTGGAGAGATGTTCGGCGTCGATCTCGGCGTCGTCCCAGAGCACCCGGTGGAAGCTCGATCCCTTGGCGAAATCCTTGAGCTTGGAGACCGCGAGCTTGTGGCGCAGCAGCGATTTCGGCGTCATCAGGATCAGCGGCTTGCGGAAGCTGCGCAGGAGCTGCCGGCGCAGGATGTGGAAGTAATTGGCCGGGGTGGTGACATTGGCCACGATCATGTTGTCGCCGGCGCACATCTGCAGGAAGCGCTCGGGGCGCGCGGAGGAATGCTCCGGCCCCTGCCCCTCGTAGCCATGCGGCAACAGCAGGACGAGGCCCGACATGCGCAGCCATTTCGCCTCGCCCGACGAGATGAACTGGTCGATCATGATCTGTGCGCCATTGGCGAAATCGCCGAACTGCGCCTCCCAGAGCGTCAGCGCGTTCGGCTCGGCGAGGCTGTAGCCGTATTCGTAGCCGAGCACGGCGTATTCGGAGAGCATGGAATCGACCACCTCGTAGGTGGCCTGGTCGCTGCAGATGTGGTTGAGCGGGTGGTAGCGCTCCTCGGTCATCTGGTCGATGATGCCGGAATGGCGCTGGCTGAAGGTGCCGCGGGTGCAATCCTGCCCCGAGAGCCGCACCGGATAGCCCTCGACCAGGAGCGTGCCGAAGGCCAGCGCCTCGCCGGTCGCCCAGTCGATGCCCTCGCCCGATTCGATCATCTTGGCCTTGGTGTCGAGCATGCGCTGCACGGTCTTGTGCGGCTCGAAGCTCTCGGGGAGGCGGGTGAGCGCCGCGCCGACCTTGCGGAGCGTGGCCATGTCCACCGAGGTCTTGCCGCGCTGGTAGCGCCGCTCGGGGCGCGAGAGCCCCGACCAGCGGCCGTCGAGCCAGTCGGCCTTGTTCGGGCGGTAGTCCTTGCCGACCTCGAATTCCTCATTGAGATGCGCCTGGAAGGCGGCCTTCATGTCCTCGATCTCGCCCTCGGGGATCAGCCCGTCGGCGACCAGCCGCTCGGTATAGAGCTGGAGCGTGGTCTTGTGGCCCTTGATCGCCTTGTACATCAGCGGCTGGGTGAACATGGGCTCGTCGCCCTCGTTATGCCCGAAGCGGCGATAGCAGAACATGTCGATGACCACGTCCTTGTGGAACTTCTGCCGGAACTCGATGGCGACGCGCGCGGCATGCACCACCGCCTCGGGGTCGTCGCCGTTGACGTGGAAGATCGGCGCCTCGACCATCAGCGCGATGTCGGTCGGATAGGGCGAGGAGCGCGAGAACTGCGGCGCGGTGGTGAAGCCGATCTGGTTGTTGACGATCAGATGCAGCGTGCCGCCGGTGCGATGCCCCTTGAGCCCGGAGAGGCCGAAGCATTCCGCCACCACCCCCTGGCCGGCGAAGGCCGCGTCGCCGTGCAGCAGGATCGGCAGCACCTTGGAGCGCGAGGTATCGCCCATCTGCGACTGCTTGGCGCGCACCTTGCCGAGCACCACCGGATCGACCGCCTCGAGGTGGCTGGGGTTGGCGGTGAGGCTGAGATGCACGGTATTGCCGTCGAACTCGCGGTCCGAGGAGGCGCCGAGATGGTATTTCACGTCGCCCGAGCCCTCGACCTCGTCGGGCTTGTAGCTGCCGCCCTGGAACTCGTTGAAGATCGCCCGGTAGGGCTTCTCCATGACATTGGCGAGCACCGATAGGCGGCCGCGGTGCGGCATGCCGATGACGATCTCCTCGACCCCGAGCGCGCCGCCGCGCTTGATGATCTGCTCCATCGCCGGGATCAGCGCCTCGCCGCCGTCGAGGCCGAAGCGCTTGGTGCCGGTGTATTTCACCTGGAGGAACTTCTCGAAGCCCTCGGCCTCGACGAGCTTGTTGAGGATCGCCCGGCGGCCCTGCTGGGTGAAGCGGATCTCCTTGCCGTAGCCCTCGATGCGCTCCTTGAGCCAGGCGGATTGCGCCGGGTCGGAGATATGCATGTACTGGAGCGCGAAGGTGCCGCAATAGGTGCGCTTGACCATTGCGAGGATCTCGCGGAGCGACGCGGTCTGCAGGCCCAGCACGTTGTCGATGAAGATCGGCCGGTCCATGTCGGCCTCGGTGAAGCCGTAGCTGTGCGGATCGAGCTCGCGATGCGGCTCGGGCTCGGCCAGGCGCAGCGGGTCGAGATCGGCCACGAGATGCCCGCGGATGCGATAGGCGCGGATGATCATCAGCGCGCGCACCGAATCGAGCACCGCCTGGCGGACCTGGACCTCGCTGAGCGGGGCGCCCGCCTCAGCCGCCCGCGCGCGCAGCTTGTCGCCCACCGCGCGGACGAGTTCCGGGCCCCATTGCCCGTCCATGGCCGCCGTCAGGTCGTCGTTCGGGGTCGGCGGCCAGTCGGCGCGCGCCCAGGAAGGGCCGCGCGCGTTCTGCGTCACCTCCGCATCGGCATCGCCGAGCCCCGCGAAGAAGGCCTGCCAGCTGCCGTCGACGCTGGAGGGATCGGCGACGTAGCGCGCGTGCAGCTGCTCGACGTAATTGGCGTTCTGGCCCTGGAGGAAGGACGAGGAATGGAAGACCGTGTTCTGCGAATGCTCGGTCATGGCTCTGACGGGTTGCCCGCTCCTGCGATGCGGCCCCCGCGGGGGCCTGTCCTCGAAAACCCTGCCGCGGGGCGCGGCAGGGGATTTGCCGTCACTTGCGCCGCAGCGCCTTGAGCACGGCCTCGCCGAGACCGGCGGGGCTGTCGGCGACGACGATGCCGGCGCTCTTCATCGCCTCGATCTTGTCCTCGGCCCCGCCCTTGCCGCCGGCGACGATGGCGCCCGCATGGCCCATGCGCCGGCCGGGCGGCGCGGTGCGACCGGCGATGAAGCCGGCGGTGGGCTTCCAGCGGCCCTTCTTCTTCTCGTCGATCAGGAATTGCGCCGCGTCCTCCTCGGCCGATCCGCCGATCTCGCCGATCATGATGATCGATTCCGTCTCGGGATCGGACAGGAACCATTCCAGCACGTCGATATGCTCGGTGCCCTTGATCGGATCGCCGCCGATGCCGACGCAGGTGGACTGGCCGAGCCCGGCGGCGGTGGTCTGGCCCACCGCCTCGTAGGTCAGGGTTCCCGAGCGCGACACCACGCCCACCGAGCCGCGCTTGTGGATATGGCCCGGCATGATGCCGATCTTGCAGGCGTCCGGGGTGATGACGCCGGGGCAGTTCGGGCCGATCAGGATCGAATGCGAGCCCTGGAGCGCGCGCTTGACCTTCATCATGTCGAGCACCGGGATGCCCTCGGTGATGGCGACGATCAGCTCGATCCCGGCGTCGATCGCCTCGAGGATCGCATCGGCCGCGAAGGGCGGCGGCACGTAGATCGCGGTCGCGGTCGCGCCGGTCTTCTCGCGGGCCTCGGCCACGGTGTTGAAGATCGGCAGGCCGATATGGGTGCCGCCGCCCTTTCCGGGCGTCACGCCGCCGACCATCTTCGTGCCGTAGGCGATGGCCTGCTCGCTGTGGAAGGTGCCCTGGCTGCCGGTGAAGCCCTGGCAGATGACCTTGGTGTTCTCGTCGACGAGGATGGACATCAGCTCACTTTCCGCTTGTTCGCCGCCTGGCGCGCAGCTGGACGGCCCGGACGACCGCAGCCACGGTCCCGAAGGCCATCGCCAGCACGAGGCCGACCCAGACGGCATTGATGACGAGGGCGGCCAGGATCCGCGGATCCTGCCCGACGATGAGCCCGCTGTGGAAGATCAGCACCAGCAGGCCCCAGAGGGCGAGCGCGGCGGCGAGCTGGGCGAGCCAGACCCGCAGCACCCGCGCCGGCGTGGCCGCGCGCAGCATGACCACGATGAACGGCGCGGCGAGCAGCGCCGCGAGAGTCGTGAAGAAGACCGTCAGGACCATGGCCGCGGCCGGACATCGCCTAGCCTCTCACCGCCTTCACGATCTTCTCGGCGGCATCCGCCAGATCGTCGGCGGCGATCACCGCGAGCCCCGATTCGTTGAGGATCGCCTTGCCCTTCTCCACGTTCGTGCCCTCGAGGCGCACCACCAGCGGCACCGTGAGGCCGACCTCCCTGACCGCGGCGATCACGCCCTCGGCGATGACGTCGCAGCGCATGATGCCGCCGAAGATGTTGACCAGGATGCCCTTCACCTGGGGATCGGAGGTAATGATCTTGAAGGCCTCGGTGACCTTCTCGGTGGTGGCGCCGCCGCCGACGTCGAGGAAGTTCGCGGGCTCCGAGCCGTAGAGCTTGATGATGTCCATCGTCGCCATGGCGAGGCCGGCGCCGTTGACCATGCAGCCGATCTCGCCGTCGAGCGCGATGTAGTTGAGGTCGAACTTCGAGGCCTCCAGCTCCTTGGGGTCCTCCTCGGTCTCGTCGCGCAGCGCCAGGATCTCCTTCTGGCGGTAGAGCGCGTTGGAATCGAAGCCCATCTTTGCGTCGAGGCATCTGAGGTCGCCGTCCTCGGTGACGATCAGCGGGTTGATCTCCAGCATCTCGCAATCGCGCTCGACGAAGAGCCGGTAGAGCCGGTTCACCAGGTCGACGCATTGCTTGACCTGCTTGCCCTCGAGCCCGAGTGCGAAGGCGACCCGGCGGCCGTGGAAGCCGGAGATGCCGGCCGCGGGATCGACCGAGAAGCTGAGGATCTTCTCCGGGGTCGAGGCCGCCACCTCCTCGATGTCCATGCCGCCCTCGGTGGAGCAGACGAAGGCGATGCGGCTCGAGCCGCGGTCGACCAGGAGCGCGAGGTAGAGCTCGCGGGCGATCGCGGCGCCGTCCTCGATGAAGACGCGGTTCACGGTCTTGCCGGCCGGGCCGGACTGGTGCGTGACGAGCGTGCGGCCGAGCATCTTCTGCGCTTCCTCCGCCGCCTCGGCGACGGATCGGGTGACGCGCACCCCGCCCTTCTCGCCGGCGGCGGCCTCCTTGAAGCGGCCCTTGCCGCGGCCGCCGGCGTGGATCTGCGCCTTGACGACCCAAACGGGACCGTCGAGCTCGCCCGCGGCCGATTTGGCCTCCTCGGCCTTCAGCACGACCCGTCCGTCGGAGACGGGCGCGCCGTACTGCCTGAGCAATTCCTTGGCCTGATACTCGTGGATGTTCATCTGCCGCCGTCCCCCGCCGGTTGCCGGTGCCCACGGCCGTCTGCCGTCGGTCGGATCCCTGCTATGCCCTCGCGGCAGGCTCTGCAATTGAATTGCGACGGTTTTCCGGTTTCCGCCGAGTGAATCCCGGCTTCGTGATCACAGAAAAAATGCCTGTGATCACAGAAACGCCGCCCTGCGGGAAGGGCGGCGGATGCTGATTCGATGCCCCGACGCGGCGGCGGGGCGCCGGCGGCCGGGGCTCAGCCGAGCGAGGGGTCGATGCCCTTGCAGGCCTTGACCAGGCCCTCGACGGATTCGATCGACTTGTCGAACATCGCCCGTTCGGCCTTGTTGAGCTCGATCTCGACGATGCGCTCGATGCCGCCCGCGCCGATCACCGTGGGCACGCCCAGGTAGATGTCCTTCAGCCCGTAGAGGCCGTCGACATAGGCCGCGCAGGGCAGGACGCGCTTCTGGTCCTTCAGATAGGCCTCCGCCATCTCGATCGCCGAGGCGGCGGGCGCGTAGAAGGCCGAGCCGGTCTTGAGCAGGCCGACGACCTCGGCCCCGCCGTCGCGGGTGCGCTGGACGATGGCGTCGAGCTTCTCCTGGCTGGTCCAGCCCATCTCCACGAGGTCGGGAAGCGGGATGCCGGCGACGGTCGAATAGCGGGTGAGCGGCACCATGCTGTCGCCATGGCCGCCGAGCACGAAGGCGCTCACGTCGCGGACCGAGACGCCGAATTCCTCGGCGAGGAAATAGCGGAACCGCGCGCTGTCGAGGATGCCCGCCATGCCGCAGACCTTCTCGTGCGGCAGGCCCGAGAACTGGCGCAGCGCCCAGACCATGGCGTCGAGCGGGTTGGTGATGCAGATCACGAAGGCGTCCGGCGCATTGGCCGCGATGCCCTCGCCGACCGATTTCATCACCTTGAGATTGATCCCGAGCAGGTCGTCGCGGCTCATCCCCGGCTTGCGCGGGACGCCGGCGGTGACGATGCAGACATCCGCGCCGGCGATGTCCTCGAAGGAATTGGTGCCCGAGATGCCGGCGTCCACGCCCGAGACCGGCGTCGATTCGGCGAGGTCGAGCGCCTTGCCCTGGGGCGTGCCCTCGGCGATGTCGAACAGGACCACGTCGCCCAGTTCCTTCAGCGCGGCCAGATGCGCCAGCGTGCCCCCTATCTGTCCGGCGCCGATCAGCGCGATCTTCGGTCTTGCCATTTCGCCCTCACTCCCGTTCTGGTCGGAACCGGAATTTGGCTAGACCCTCGCGGCTGCATTGGCAAGCCGCAAAGCCGGCGGAGGCGAGGCGCCAGCGTGCAGGCGGACGCGACATTCTACGCCGTGGCGATCGCGGCGGTGCTGATCGCGGCGATCTCCAAGGGCGGTTTCGGCGGCGGCGCGGGCTTCGCCGCGGCGCCGCTGCTCGCGCTGGTCGTGGAGCCCGCGCAGGCGGTCGGGCTGATGCTGCCGCTTCTGATGGTGATGGACGTGACCGGGCTGCGGACCTACTGGCGCCAGTGGAGCTGGACCGACGCGCGCCGGCTGATGACCGGCATGGTGGCGGGCGTGCTCGCGGGCGCGCTCTTCTTCCGCTGGGTCAGCGCCGACGGGATCCGGCTCCTTGTCGGCGGCGTCGCGCTCGGCTTCGTCGCCTTCCACATCGCGCGGACCCGCGGCTGGCTGCGGCCCTCGCAGGCCTTCGGATCGGCGGGCTGGGGGGTGTTCTGGGGCGCGGTCGCGGGCTTCACCAGCTTCGTGAGCCATGCCGGCGGGCCGCCCGCCTCGATGTATCTGCTGCGCGCCGATCTCGACAAGACCCGCTATCAGGCGACCACGGTCATCGCCTTCTGGTGGGTCAATCTGATCAAGTTCCCGTTCTACCTGCTGCTCGGGATGTTCACCCTCCAGTCGGCGCGGGTGAACCTGATCCTGGCGCCGGTGGCGGTGCTGGGGGTGCTGCTCGGGATCTGGGCGCATCGGCTGGTCCCGGCGGTGCTCTTCTTCCGCCTCACCTATTTCCTGCTCGCCGTCACCGGCTCGAAGCTGGTGTTCGATGCCCTGACCTGAAGCGGTCGGGGCGAGGAGCGACGCCCATGCCCCCTGGACCGAGAAGGCGAGGCGCCGGTGGCGCCTTGCCCGGTCCTGTCGCCCGGAGGCGCGCGCCGCAGGGCGAGGGGGTGCAGCTTCGCCGGCGGTTGGGAATCGGGACGAGACGGCCCTGGACGGTGCGCAAAGCGCGCCGGCCCCCCGCAGGGCCGGCGCGGCCCGATCGCCACGGGTCGATCGGGCTGGGGACACCCGGGCCCGGGCGGGAAGACGGTTGACGGAAGAGCCGGAAGTATCAGACGTCCTTGCCGGGCGCCCGCGCCGGGGTGCTGTGCGCTTCCCACATCCGTCCGGCGGCGACGAGGCAGGCCTGGCCGTCGGGACGCGTCACCAGGATCGTCCAGGTGCCGGTCGCCTCGGAGGCGTAGATCTCCATGACCGCGTTGCTCTGGTGGAGCCCCATGCTCTGGAGGGTCTCGCCGTATTTCTCGGCGAGGCGCTCCACCACCTGGGTGCGCTCGGCGCAGGCGTTGCGGGTCTGGGCTTCGGCGCCGGGGGTGGCGGCCGCGAGGCAGAGGGCGACGGCGGCACGAACGAGCGGAGAGGTATGGGCCATGTCCAGTTCCTTGTCCCTTGCGGGACCGGGTCAGCACTTGCCCGACGCCCGCGATTGCTGCGGCATTCTCGTCGGGTGGGCCGCCTAGCGACGGAGCGGCTGCGAGCGGGTGCGTCCATCCAAGGCGGCCGTCCCGAACTGTTGGTTAATCTGCGCCTGAATGGCGAACGGAAGGTTAACGCGCCGTGCGCTGCGGCGGGCCCGCGCGCAACGGCCCCCGGCGCATTGACCCTTGTCTTTTCCGGTCTGCCCTTTAGTGAGCGTTGCGTTGCAGCAGAGGTGGTGGCGCATGGAACCCGAGACGCATCCCTACCGCTCGGTGCTCTACATGCCGGGCTCGAAGGAGCGGGCGCTGGAGAAGGCGAAGGCCCTTCCGGCGGATGCGCTGATCCTCGATCTCGAGGATGCGGTCGCCCCGGCCGAGAAGCCGCGCGCCCGGGACCTGGTCGTCGCGGCGCTGGCCGCCGGCGGCTACGGGAGCCGGCGGCTGATCCTGCGCATCAACGGGCTCGACACCGAATGGGGCGCCGCCGATCTCGCCGCTGGGAGCGCGGCCGGGCCGGATGCGATCCTGCTGCCCAAGGCCGAGCGCCCCGAGGACATCCAGAGGGCCGCTGAGCTGATGGAGGCCCATGGCGCCCCGGAGCGGCTGCGCATCTGGGCGATGATCGAGACCCCGCGCGGCGTGCTCGGGGCCGGCGCGATCGCGGCGGCGCATCCCCGGCTCGAAGGCTTCGTGCTCGGCACCAACGACCTGGCCAAGGATCTCGGCGCGGCGCATACGCCCGGGCGCGAGCCCCTGCTTGCAAGCCTCGGCATGACGCTGCTCGCGGCGCGCGCCGAGGGGCTGGTCTGCGTCGACGGGGTGCACAACACGCTCCAGGACGACGCGGGCCTGCGCGCGGTCTGCATCCAGGGCCGCGACATGGGCTTCGACGGCAAGACGCTGATCCACCCGGCCCAGATCGCCATCCCCAACGAGGTCTTCGCGCCGGCACCGGCGGAGCTCGAGCTCGCGCGCGCCCAGGTCGCCGCCTTCGAGGCCGCCGAGGCCCGCGGCGAGGGGGTCGCGGTGGTCGAGGGCAGGATCGTGGAGAACCTGCATGTCGCGACCGCGCGGCGCCTTCTCGCCCGCGCCGCGGCGATCGCCGCCCTCGGATCGGGGCATGCCGCGCCGCAGGAGCGCAGGCCATGACCCTGCTTCTTCTCGGCATCGTGCTCTGGAGCGCCGCCCATGCCTTCAAGCGCGTGGCGCCGGGCATGCGCGCCGACCTGACCGACCGCTTCGGCGCCGGGCCGGCGAAGGGCTTCTTCGCCGCGCTGATCGGCGTGAGCGTGCTGGCGATGGTCCTCGGCTTTCGCGCCGCGCCCTTCTCGCCGGTCTATGCGCCGCCCGCCTGGGCGGTGCATGTCAACAATCTCCTGATGCTCGGCGCCATCGCCCTGATGGGCATGGGCCAGTCCAGGGGCCGCGCGCGGGCCTGGCTGCGCCATCCGATGCTGACCGGGGTCCTCGTCTGGGCGGTCGCGCATCTCCTGGTCAACGGCGATTACGCCTCGCTGCTGCTCTTCGGCGGCTTGGGGCTCTGGGCGGTGCTCGAGATGGTGATGATCAACGCCCAGGACGGCCCCTGGCAGCGGCCGGCGCCGGGGCCGATCACCGGCGACCTGCGGCTGCTCGCGATCACCCTCGTGCTCTACGGCGTGATCGGGGGCATCCATGCCTGGCTCGGCTACTGGCCGTTCGGATGAGGGAGCGGGAGCGATGAGCGAGGCGCAGCGCGGGCGGTTCTTCGAGGATTACCGGGTCGGCGAGACCATCCGCCACGCGGTGCCGCGCACGCTGCGCGAGGGCGACCGCGCGCTCTATGCCGGGCTCTATCCCAGCCGCTTCGCGCTCGCCTCGTCGGACGAATTCGCCCGCGCCTGCGGCCTCGCCGCCAGCCCCTTCGAGGATCTGCTGGTCTTCCACATGGTCTTCGGCAAGACCGTGCCCGACATCAGCCTCAATGCCGTGGCCAATCTCGGCTATGCCGAGGTCCGCTTCCTCGCGCCGGTCTTCCCCGGGGAGACGCTGCGCGCCGAGAGCGAGGTGATCGGCCTGCGCGAGAATTCGAACGGCCGCAGCGGCATCGTCTGGGTGCGCTCGACCGGCCTGAACCAGCGCGGCGAGGCGGTGCTCAGCTTCTGCCGCTGGGTGATGGTGCGCAAGCGCGACGCCGCCGCGCGCGCGCCCGAACCGGTGGTCCCGAGCCTCGCGCCGGCGCTGGCGCCGGAGGATCTGGCGATCCCGCCGGGGCTCGATTTCACCGGCTACGACTTCGGCCTCGCCGGCGCGCCGCATCGCCTCGGCGATCATGCGGTGGGCGAGCGCATCGACCACGTCGACCGGATGACGGTCGAGGAATCCGAGCACATGATCGCCACGCGGCTGTGGCAGAACACGGCGCGGGTGCATTTCGACGCCACCGCGCGCGAGGACGGCCGCCGGCTGATCTACGGCGGCCATGTGATCAGCATCGCGCGCGCGCTCTCCTTCAACGGGCTCGCCAATGCGCAGATCGTCGCGGGGATCAACGCCGGCACCCATGCCAATCCCTGCTTCGCCGGCGACACCCTGGGCGCCTGGTCGGAGGTGCTCGACCGCGCCGAGACCCCGGCGCCGGGCGTCGGGGCGCTGCGCCTGCGCACGGTGGCGGCCAAGGCCGGCACCGAGCCCTTCCCCCACCGCGGGACGGAGGGCGGCTGGCACGAGGACGTGCTGCTCGACATCGATTACTGGGTCCTGGTGCCACGCTGAGCCGGAGGGTTGCATTGCCGGAGGCGCCCGTGCCATTAACCGGGGATTAGACCGTCACCCTCCGCACCGCCGCCCGAAGGGCCTTGCAGGATTGCCGGTGCGGCCGGGCCGCAGGTGGGGAGAGAGGTTGCGCATGGCTGACGTGAACCGGGGCAATCGGCCGCTGTCGCCGCATCTGACGATCTACAGGCTCCCGCTCAGCGGCAGCATGTCGATCCTGCACCGGATCACCGGGGTCGGGCTGGGGCTGACCGCCCTGCTCGTCGTCTGGTGGTTCCTCGCCCTCAGTGCCGGGCCGGGAAGCTTCGGCTTCGCCGACGGGCTGATCACCTCCTGGATCGGCGGGCTGGTGCTGCTCGTGTCGCTCGGCGCGCTCTGGTACCATTTCTTCACCGGGCTGCGGCACCTGGTCTGGGACAGCGGCATCGGCTTCGACCTCGCGCAGGTGAACCGGAGCGGCATCTGGGTGCTGGCCGCCGCGGGCGTCATGACGGTGATCACCCTGATCGCCGCGTTCTGAGGAGGGAGCGATGGGCTATCGCACGGACAGGCAGCGCGCGGTCGGACTCGGCGCGGCGGGCGAAGGCACCGGGCATTGGTGGAACCAGCGGCTCACCTCGCTGGCGCTCCTCCTGCTCACGCCCTTCTTCGTCTTTCCCTTCGCCGCCACGCTCGGGGCCGATTTCGAGACCGCGCGCGCGACCTATGCCGATCCCTTCAACGCGCTGGTCGCGATCCTCTTCCTGCTCGTGGCCTTCGCGCATCTCCAGCAGGGCCTCCAGGTGGTCGTGGAGGATTACGTGCACGGGCGGGCGCTGCGCACGGCGCTGCTCTTGGCCAATCTCCTGATCTGCTGGGCGCTCGCGCTCGCCGGCATCTTCGCGATCGCCAAGATCGCCTTCACCTCTGCGGGAAGCTGAGCATGGCCGCCTATGAATTCGTCGACCACATCTATGACGTCGTCGTGGTCGGGGCCGGCGGCTCGGGCCTGCGCGCCACGCTGGGCATGGCCGAGCAGGGGCTGAAGACCGCCTGCGTCACCAAGGTCTTCCCCACCCGCTCGCACACCGTCGCCGCCCAGGGCGGCATCGCCGCCTCCCTCGGCAACATGGGCCCCGACCACTGGCAGTGGCACATGTACGACACCGTCAAGGGCTCCGACTGGCTCGGCGACACCGACGCCATGGAATATCTCGCCCGCTCGGCGCCGGCCGCGGTCTACGAGCTCGAGCATTACGGCGTGCCCTTCTCGCGCACCGAGGACGGCCGCATCTACCAGCGCCCCTTCGGCGGCCATACCACCGAATTCGGCGAGGGCCCGCCGGTGCAGCGCACCTGCGCGGCCGCCGACCGCACCGGCCACGCCATCCTGCACACGCTCTACGGCCAGTCGCTCAAGCACAACGCCGAGTTCTTCATCGAGTATTTCGCCACCGACCTGATCATGGCCGAGGACGGATCCTGCCAGGGCCTGCTGGCCTGGAAGCTCGACGACGGCACGCTGCACCGCTTCAACGCCAAGATGGTGGTGCTGGCCACGGGGGGCTACGGGCGGGCCTATTTCTCGGCCACCTCCGCCCATACCTGCACCGGCGACGGCGGCGGCATGGTCGCGCGCCAGGGCCTGCCGCTCCAGGACATGGAATTCGTGCAGTTCCACCCCACCGGCATCTACGGCGCGGGCTGCCTCATCACCGAGGGCGCGCGCGGCGAGGGCGGCTATCTCACCAATTCCGAGGGCGAGCGCTTCATGGAGCGCTATGCGCCGACCTACAAGGATCTGGCCTCGCGCGACGTGGTCTCGCGCTGCATGACCATCGAGATCCGCGAGGGCCGCGGTGTCGGGCCGCAGAAGGACCACATCCACCTGAACCTCAACCACCTGCCGCCCGAGGCGTTGCACGAGCGGCTGCCCGGCATCTCCGAGAGCGCCAAGATCTTCGCCGGCGTCGACGTGACCAAGGCGCCGATCCCGGTGCTGCCCACGGTGCATTACAACATGGGCGGGGTGCCGACGAACTACTGGGGCGAGGTGCTCGACCCGACGGAGGACGATCCCGACCGCATCTGCCCCGGCCTGATGGCGGTGGGCGAGGCGGGCTGCGCCAGCGTGCACGGCGCCAACCGGCTCGGCTCCAACAGCCTGATCGACCTGGTGGTCTTCGGCCGCGCCGCGGCGATCCGCGCCGGCAAGGTGGTCGACCCCAGGGCGCCGAACCCGCCGCTCAACCCCGCGAGCGTCGATGCCGCGGTGGCCCGCTTCGACGCGCTGCGCCATGCGGACGGCGGCACGCCCACCGCCGAGCTGCGCCTCGAGATGCAGAAGACCATGCAGGCGGATGCCGCGGTCTTCCGCACCGACAAGACCCTGGCCGAAGGCGTGGAGAAGATGCGCGCGATCGCCGCGAAGCTCGGGGACCTGCGCGTCACCGACCGGTCGATGATCTGGAATTCCGACCTGATGGAGACGCTGGAGCTGACCAACCTGATGCCGAACGCGCTCGCGACGATCGTCTCGGCGGAGGCGCGCAAGGAAAGCCGCGGCGCCCATGCCCAGGAGGACCATCCGAACCGCGACGACAAGACCTGGCGCAAGCACACGCTCTCGCGGGTCGCCGACGACGGCGCGGTCACGCTCGCCTACCGGCCGGTGCATCTCGATCCCCTGACCGAGGAGAGCGAGGGCGGCATCGCGCTCGCCAAGATCGCGCCGAAGGCGCGGGTCTACTAGGCACCCGCCCTTGGAGGATCACGCGCCCTTCAGCTCCGCCGAATTCTGGCGCAACCGCTACCGGACGGGCGGGCATTCCGGGGCCGGCGCCTACGGGCGGCTCGCGGTCTACAAGGCGCATATGGTCAATGTGGTGGCCGAGTCGCGCAAGGTCCGCTCGGTCGTGGAATTCGGCTCCGGCGACGGCAATACCGCGAGCCTCTTCCACCTGCGCCGCTACACCGGCGTGGACGTCTCGCCCGAGGTGATCGAGCGCGCCCGCGCGCGCCTCGGCGACCGGAGCGGCTGGTGCTGGAAGTCGCTCGAGGAATTCGACGCCGACCCGCAGATCCACGACATGGCGATGTCGCTCGACGTGATCTACCATCTGGTCGAGGACCCGGTCTTCGAGGCCTACATGCGCCGCATGTTCGCCGCCGCCGGCCGCCTGGTCCTGATCTATTCCAGCGACCACGCGGGCGAGGCCGGCGGGCCGCCGCATGTGCGCCACCGCGCCTATTCCGACTGGATCGCCCGCGAGATGCCCGACTGGACCCTCGGGCGCAGCTGGAAGCAGCCGTTTCCCTTCGGCCCCGGCACCAATCCGCGCCAGACCTCCTTCGCCTTCTTCCGGCTCTACCGGAAGACGGCGGGCCGCGAGCCCGCCTGATGCTGATCCTCGCCCATCTCGGCCTGATGAAGACCGGCACGACGACGATCCAGTCGACTCTCCGCCGCAACGCCGGCGTCCTCAAAGGCAGGGTGGCGGTGGCCACCTGCGACGAGCCCACCGCCGCGGTCCGCCGCTACGGGCAGCGTCTGGTCCAGAAGGGCCGCCGCGACGCGGAGGCGGGGCTGCGCGATGCGCTCGCCGGATTGCGCGCCGTGCTCGAGCGCGACGGCGCACCGGTCGCCGTCATCAGCGACGAGACGCTCTACTGCCGCCTCGTCTATTCGGAGACCGGCGACCTCTTCGACTGGACGCGGCGGGCGCTGCCCCTCGTCGCCCGGGCCTTCGAAGGCCACGAGCTGAGGTTCGTCTTCTACGTGCGCGAGCCGGAGGCCTGGACGCGCAGCGCCTGGCGGCAGATGGTCAAGCGCGCGCGCTGCACGCTCGATTTCGACGCCTGGCGAAGGGGCATCCCCTTCGAGCCGGCCTGGCGCGAGCGCTTCGCCGAAGTGCGGGCGGTGGCCGGGGCTCCGGTCGAGATCCTCGACATGGACCGCGAGGCCGAGGACGGCCGGCTCGGCGCCGGGCTGCTGCGGCTCGCGGGGCTCGATGCCCCGGACCTCGATCGGATCGTCTGGTCGGAGCCGCGCAATGTCGCGATGCCCGGCGGCGCGGTCGAATTCATGCGCAGCGTCAATGCGAGCAGCCTCCCGATCAGGACCGTGCTCGCCATCAGCGACCTGGTCGAGGCATCGAGCCACCACTTCGTCCACGAGCCCCTGCGGACCGCCGACGACGGCGGAGTTACGCTCAACGACCCTCCCCTCCCTCCCAAGGCGTTGACGCATGGGAGCGAGGGCGGCATCTCACGCGTCAGGATCGCGCCGCAGGCGCGCATCGGCCGAAACGAGGATGCGGGGGAGAGGGACGGGAGATGGTCGCGGTGAAGCCGCTTCTGGCGCGGGCTCTGAAGAAGGCGGCGGTCGCGCTGGAGAATGACGCGCCCGCGGTTCTGGCGGTGGTGCGGACCTGCACGATCTGCGGCTATATCGGCCCGTTCCGGCGCACCGGCGCCCATGCGCGCTCGGACGGCGCCTGCCCCAGTTGCAAGTCGATGGAGCGCCACCGGCAGCTCAAGCTGATGCTCGACCGGCTGGAGATGAACGTGCTCGGCCGCACGCTGCATTTCGCCCCGGAATCCTGGCTGAAGCCGATCCTTCGCGAGCGCTCGAGCGATTACGTCACGACCGACTACATCCGCGACGACGTCGATCTGAAGCTCAACATCGAGGCGCTCGACCTCGGGAGCGACAGCTTCGACACCATCCTCTGCTCGCATGTGCTGGAGCATGTGGACGACCGCAAGGCGCTGGCGGAGCTCTTCCGCGTGCTGCGGCCCGGCGGGCTCGCCATCCTCGCGGTGCCGATCATCGAGGGCTGGGACAAGACCTACGAGAACCCCAGCATCACCTCGCCGCTGGCGCGCCGCATCAATTTCGGACAGGATGACCACGTGCGCGTCTACGGTCGCGACTTCCGCGACCGGGTCCGCGCGGCGGGCTTCAGCTTGCGCGAGTTCTCCGCCGACGGCATGGATACGGTGAAATACGGGCTGGCGCGCGGGGCGCGGATCTTCCTCGCAAGGAAACCCAGACCGGAGCCGGACAACCTGGCCTGACCGCCGGGACGTTCGCAGGACCAGGAGAGGCCCCGATGGTTGAACTGACGTTGCCGCAAAACAGCCGCATGGTTACGGGGCGAACCTGGCCGAAGCCTGCGGGAGGCAACGTCCGGGCCTTCAGGGTCTATCGCTACGATCCCGACGAGACCGGCAATCCGCGCATCGACACCTATTTCGTCGATCTCGACAGCTGCGGGCCGATGGTTCTCGACGCGCTGATCAAGATCAAGAACGAGATCGACCCGACGCTGACCTTCCGCCGCTCCTGCCGCGAGGGGATCTGCGGGTCCTGCGCGATGAACATCGACGGCACCAATACGCTCGCCTGCATCAAGGGCATGGACGAGATCGACGGCGACGTGAAGATCTACCCCCTGCCCCACATGCCGGTGGTCAAGGATCTGGTGGCGGATCTCACGCATTTCTACGCCCAGCACGCCTCGATCATGCCCTGGCTCGAGACGCGGACCAACCAGCCCTCGCAGGAATGGCGCCAGTCGATCGAGGACCGCCGCAAGCTCGACGGGCTCTACGAATGCGTCATGTGCGCCTGCTGCTCGACCTCCTGCCCGTCCTACTGGTGGAACGGCGACCGCTACCTCGGCCCGGCGGCGCTGCTGCACGCCTATCGCTGGATCGTGGACAGCCGCGACGAGGCGACCGGCGAGCGGCTCGACGAGCTCGAGGATCCGTTCAAGCTCTACCGCTGCCACACGATCATGAACTGCACCCAGACCTGCCCCAAGAGCCTCAATCCGGCCAAGGCGATCGCCGAGATCAAGAAGCTGATGATCGAGCGCCGGATCTGACCGCGAGGCGCGACGCGGCTTCCTGAGATTTCGGGGGTCTTGCAGCGCAATTGCTTCGGACCGGCGCCTGGCCTTCGTGGTGCCGGCGCCTCCTCGTCGCGGATTTGGCAGGTGACAAATCCGCGCGCGCCTGCCAGGCATGCGCGCGCGGATTGCCAACTGACGGTGCAGCCCGCCCCCTCTCGACCGCCGCACTCGCGCGCTGCGGCCGACGAACCGGCGCGAGGCAGTGCCTCGCTGGCGCCGGTTCGGTGAAATGCGGCGCGGGCCGCGCGGGGCGCAGCCATTTCCCTGTCCAGAGGCTCGGCCTCGCGACCGGCAGCCAGGCGGAAAGGCCGCCCGGATCAGGCCTTGCGAACCGCCTCGATCGCCTTCTTCGCCGAGATCAGGCCGGCCCCGAACTGCAGCGGCCAGAGGTCACGCTCCGCCATCCCGAGATCGCCGTCGTTCGCACGGTTCGGCCGCAGCGGGTTGCCGAAGATCTCCCCGACGCCCGATGCCGCGAGGGCCTGCTTGACGAAGGTCCCGTTCCACCCCTTGCCCTGGTTCAGCGTGCCCTGCTTGCCCTCGTATTGGCGCGCCGAGCGCCGCATCAGCGCCACGACGCCGGCGACCTGGCAGGAGGCCGCCGAGGTGCCGCCGAAGAGCGTGTAGAGCGATTCGACATCGGCCTCGCCGCCCGGCCGCACCTGCCCGCCGCTGCTGTAGCCGCGCGGCCCGGGGATATCGATCGAGAACGGCGCCTCGTTGGCGTATTCCACATAGGCCTCGCCGGGCAGGTCGTGGATCAGCCAGTTGTGGTCGATCGCCTGCGGCGCCTGCGGATCGAGACGGATCTCGTGCCGCGTATAGACGCGGAAATCGCTCGACGGGGCGACGATGGCCACGCCTTCGCCGAAAAGCCCCTTGCCGTAGCAGCCGTAGCCGGCCCGGCGTCCCGCCGCGGTCACCGCGCCCACCGCGATGATGCCGTTGTCGGCGGCGGCCAGCGAGGCGGGATATTCGATCGCCCGGTCGCCGGAATTCCCGGCGGCGCAGATCACCGGGATCCGCTTGCTGACGGCATTCAGCACCGCCTCGAACAATTCCCATTGCCTGGCGAGCGCGTCGTAGCGCGTGGCGGCGAAGCCCTTCCTGCGCGGATCCCGCCGCGGCGCACGCGCGGGATTGTCGGCGCCGCGCGGCATCAGGATCACGTCCGCGCCATTGGCCAGGGCATAGACCAGCGCCAGGATGAGCTGGCCCGGCTCGGGCTCGGGCGAGGTCGCGACGGGAATGATCTCGCTCATCGGATCGACGCCGAAGAACGGCAGCGTTCCCGGGGCGAGCATGCCGCCGATCAGCAGCGGCGTGCCCACCGCGAGCCCGGCGGAGGTCGTCCCGTGGCTCGGATAGCGCTGGTCCTGGATGCTCAGCATGCGCCTGCGCCCGCCATGGCGAACCCGCTCGAGGAGCAGCGCCTCCACCCCCTTGCGAATGTTCTGCGCGAGCCCCAGCCCGTAGATCGCGCGTTTCAGATCCGCCTCCGCCGCGATGCCGGTCAGCGTCTCGGGCTTCTCGGTCGCATCGGTGATCCCCTGCGGGCGGTCGCCGCGGATATAGAAGGCGCCGGCGTCGCGGGTGCCGAAATCGATGGCCTCGTCCCAGAGGATGCGGTTGCGCAGGTTCGGATGCTCCGCGACGCCGGTGTCGATCAGGGCGATCCGCGCCGGCTCGGCGGAAAGGCCCTCGTCGCGCCAGATCACGTCCTTGACCGTCCAGCCGCCGCCCCCGGGCGCCGCCTCGACGTCGATCACCCCCATCGCCGCCAGATGCCACAGACCGTAATAATCGTCGTAGAGCTCGCGCCCCCGCTCCGGGTCGCCCAGCGCATCCCTGATCGCCTGCACGGATTTGACCGGCCGCATCGCTTGCATCACTCGCCCCCGCCTCAATACCATTCGAGCTGCGCGCGGCGCAGCGTCTCGTCCATCGCCTCGATCAGATAGGGCGTGCATTGCTTGGCGAGCTGCCGTCCCGCCTCGGTGTCGCTGGCATAATGCACCCCCGCATATTCCCGGTTCTCCGCGACGCTGCGCGCCGAGCGGTACATCTCCGCCACCGCCCGCTCGCTCTCGGCGACCTCGGCGAAGATGTCGGCGATCGTGAAGCTCTGGAAGGAATGGTTCGACGGATAGCTCGCATGCGGCGGATTGGGCAGGAGCGGCCGCAGCCGCGGATCGATCTGGTTCGGCCGCGGCCGGTTGAAGCGATCCTTGTAGATCAGGCCGATGTATTCGGTCAGCTTCAGGACGGTCAGGAACAGCGTCTTCGTCGCGTCGTAGCCGCCGGCATCCTCGATCCCGATCGGCCGGGTATAGGCGGTCAGGTCGAGCCCGGCCTCGCGCAGGATGATGGCCTGATGCGTCGGATTGGCCGCCAGCTCCTCCTCCATCACCAGCATCTTCACCACCTCGTCGAGGCTCTCGGCCATGCCCGGCGGCGGGTCGAGGTCGATGTTCTCCCAGACGGCGCCCTCGATCGCGACCTTGCGCGGCAGCTGCAGCCGATGCAGCTCGCGCACCTCGAAGAGCGGGAAGAGGAAGGTGCTCGACCCCGCCGAGGCATCGTCGCGCTTGCCCTTGCCCTTGGTCTTGGTCAGGCCCTTGGTCTTGGTCTTCGTCTTGGTCTTGGTCACGATGCTTCGCCCCGCTTCTGCGCCTCGGCCTGCGTGGCCGCCTGCCGGAACGGCGGGCGCACCACGTCCTCGTCCCGGATCGCGAAGACGCTCGCGTTCATCAGCTCGACGACCTTGCGCCAGTCCAGCCCGGCATTGGCCAGATCCGTCCCCTCTTCGACCTTCATCGGCATCTCCCTCCTCGCGCGCGCCCCGAACGGCGCTCCCGGTCAGGCCGGGGCCAGCGCCACGCCCGCCCTGATCAATCCGCGCTCGATCATCGCGATGCTGTCGGGATTGGGCAGCGGATAGCCCGCGTCCCTCAGCTTCGCGATCGAAATGTCCTCTTCGAGAACCTGCCAGTGGCGATAGAGCTTCTGCGCCTCGGCCATCTCGCCCTGCAGCGCGAAGCTCGCGAGCATGTGCCGGATCATCGGCTTGAAATCCGGCCGCTGCGCGAGCACGAGACTGCCGTGCCGGATCGCCTCGGCATGCCGGCCGACCATCGAGGCGCCGATGCCGCAGCTCGCCTCGTACCAGAAGGCATAGGGGCTGAACCGCCCCAGGGCCCGGGCACGCTGGGCGGCCAGGTATCCGTCCTCGAGATCGCCGGTGTAGAAATTCAGCATCGCGCGCGCATCCCAGCCCGCGGCGCGATGCGGATTGATGCGCAGGGATTCCGCGACGAGATCCTCCGCCACGGCATAATCGCGCAGCACGAAGGCATTCGCATGGCCGAGCAGCGCCAGCGTCAGCGAGTTGCCCCGGTCCTCCTGCAGCGCCTTCGCCGTCAGCATGCGCACGCGCTCGATGCTCGACTTGCTCTGCTGCGGATGCCCCTCCCCCACGCGCACGCATTCGAGAAAGGCGAGCCAGCCGAGCTGCACCACCGAGCCGTCGAGGTCGAAGGCCGCTTCCAGCTGCGATTGCGCCAGCGCCAGGTCCATGTTGCCGAGGCAGAAGGCCCGATGCGCCGCCGAGAGCGTCAGCCGCGCGGCGCAATGCTTCTCGTCCTCGCTGTTGCGGCTCAGCCAGAGTTCCGAGGCCTCGATCGCCTGGTTGACGAATTCGGGGATCTTGCCGGCCGAGAGCAGCGATTCCTCGGAGGCCTCCGCGGCATAGCTCTGCGTCCAGACCACGCGATTGGTGCCGACCGCGCGCAGCGCCAAAGCGATCTCCAGCATGGCGCCGATCTCGCTCAGCCGCACCGAGAGCAGGAGGTCCGGGCCGTCCACCGGATTGCCCGCCTCGCTCGGGAGCCCGGAAAAGCTGCCGCTCAGATCCCGGAAGTCGAAGACGCCGAAATAGCCGTTCTCGAGCGCCATCTTCGCCGCGAGATCGCAGATCATCTCGCCGATGGTCGTCAGCTGCGGGCGCTCGGAGCGCACGATGCAGGGCATGATGCCGAGGGTCGGGCGCCGCGGGACCAGGATCGCCGCATGCGCCCCTGCGCGCGCCGCCGCCGGCACCCGCGGTGCGGCGGGCGGATCGGCATGCGCGCCCGGCGGCTCCTCACGGGACGCCAGCGCCTCGATCCGCTCGCTCCAGTGCGAGCGCTCGAGCCGGAGCCAGTCCTCGAATTCCTCGTCGCGGATCTCGAGCCCCTCCAGCAGCTCCGGCACCTCGGCGGCGATGAAGGAGGCGGCGACGGAACCCGGTTCCACCATGTCGAGCACGTCCACGCGCACGTCGCGCAGCATCACCCGGTCGGAGACCGTCACCAGATGCCGCGAGCCGATGCCCCGGCGCAGCCGCGAGAGCTCCTGGCGCAGGCTCGCCGAGCCCTGCGCCGCCGGCCGGTCGCTCCAGAGCCGCGACTGCAGCCAGGCGCGCGACCGCTCCCCATGTTCGGAGAGCGCGACCATGGCGATCACCGCCTGTGCCCGCTTGCCCGATGGCGTGATATCGCCACGTTGGTCGCAAATCACCCGAAACGGGCCAAGGAGCCGTATGTCGAGGACAGTCAAATTCTTGCCCCACGCTCCCACCAATAGCGCGCAGTGTCCTCTCTTTCGCCCCGGTTTTCAATGATTTTGATCGGAAGGCCCCGCCGCGGGCCGGAGCGGACCCATCCGCGGCCCGAAATCGCGGCCCGACATCGGCCGCAGATCAATCTCAACCGGAACATGAATGTCCCCCGATATATCTCTGGAATGGATGCACTTGTCGGTTGCGCATGCCGCCCGTCCCGACCCCTGCCGCCGCCCGGGTCCGGCCAGCACGACCGCGCTCCCCTCAGCCGGGCGCCGGCGGAAGCCGGCCGGCAGGCCCGCCGGCCGGCCCGATCTCTCCACCGGGCCGGTGCAGGTCCGCTGGCGCGAGTTCACACGCCACCGGGACGTCGAACACCCGGACCGCGCGCCCCGGCCGGGGGACAAGGCCGCGCCGCGCGTGGCCCGCACCGCATTCCCCCGGACCGGGAAGGCGCGAGCCGCAGGGCGAGGGGGGATGCGCCGTTGCACCGCCGCCCGTCCCCGTGGCGATGCCCCCCCTCGCGGATACGACACCCGACAGATCCGCGCGCCCGCGTCGCCCCCCCGCATAGGCGCGAGGCGATGCCGCGCTATCCCCGGTCCGGGAGTGTCGCCCGGCCGATCGCTTCGGCCGGATGTCGGCTCAGAGCTGGCTGCCGATCGGGAGCATGCCGTAGATGCCGGTCCGGAGCCTGCGCCAGGGCGAGATCGACGGCTCGCGCGCATAGGCGATCCATGTCCCGTCCTCCTGCCAAGCGAGCCACTGGATCCCTCCGTCCTCGCCCAGGCGGAGCCGGTAGGCCGAATCCGGCAGGTGCTCCTCCAGCCGCCTGACCGCATCCTCCGCGATCTCCGGCGCGTCGATCAGGATGCCCATCTCGGTGTTGATGCGCACCGAACGCGGATCCCAGTTGAAGGACCCGATGAAGAACTTGCGCCGGTCGACCACGAAGGCCTTGCTGTGGAGCGCCGACCCCGATTGCCCGAGCGCGAGGAAATCCCGGTCCGGCCGCTCCCGCTCGGCGCGCAGCTCCCAGAGCTCGACACCCGCTTCGAGCAGCGCCTTGCGGTAGCGCGCGTAATGGCCGTGCACCGGCTCGACGTCGTTGGAATCGAGCGAATTCGTCAGGACGACCACGCGCACGCCGCGTCGCGCGAGATCGGAGAGCAGCGCGACGCCCCCGGGCCCCGGCACGAAATAGGCCGAGGCGACGACCACCTCCGAACGCGCGGAGAGCAGCACCGGGGTCGTATCATGCGCGAGGACCTTCGCGGCGGCGCCGGCGGTCTTCTCGGGCGGATCCGCCATGACCTCCGCCGGCACCCAGTCGAGCCCGAGCCTGCCCGAGGCGACCGCCTCGCGGATGCCGTGGGACAGCGCCGCGCCGTATTCGGTGCCGAGCGCGGTCTCGTAGGACCGCAGCAGCCGGGCGCGCGCCTCGTCGAGCGAGAGCTCCGCGCCCCGCTCGCCGATCACCGATTCCGCGGGCAGGGCGAAGGCGCTGTTCCAATAGGCGTCGAAGACCCCGGAGACCTCGCCGACCACGGGGCCGGCGGCGAGAATGTCCAGGTCGTCGTAATTGCTGGTCTCGTCCGCGGCGAAGTATTCGTTGCCGATGTTGCGCCCGCCGACGATGGTCAGCTGGCTGTCGAAGGTCATCGACTTGTTGTGCATGCGCCGGTTGATGCGGCCGAAATCCAGCAAGCCGCCGATCGCCCGGCCGATGTCCCGCCGGAACGGGTTGTAGAGCCGGATCTCGATGTTCGGGTGCCCGGTCAGCGCCCGGGTCATCGCATCGTATTCGGCGGTGTACATGTCGTCGAGCAGCAGGCGGACATGCACGCCGCGATCGGCCGCCATCAGCAATTGCCCGGCGAAGAGCTGCCCGGTCGCGTCGTTGTGCAGGATGTAGTATTGCGCGTCGATGCTGCGCTCGGCGTGCTCGGCGAGCACGAGGCGCAGCGCGAGCGCCGCCGGCCCGTCCGAGAGCAGGTGGACGCCGGAGCGGCCGTCCCCGGGGTTCTCGAGCGCCCGCACCCTGCGGGCGAGGAAGGTCTGCCCGGTATCCGTGGCGGCGAAGGAGGCGGGCCTTTCCTCGACCGCCGGCGCGCCGCAGGCCGAGGCGAGGGTCAGCAGGATCAGGGGGGCGAGCCAGAGCAGCCCGGTGCGGCCCCGGCGGGCGGGCGCGCATCCGCCCGCCGACCTTCCTCCGGTCACATCCTCACGCCAGGGCATCGGCGCCTCTCGTCGGATCCTTCGGGCCGGTCGTGAGGAGGACGGCCGGCCGGAGCAAGTGCGGGTACCGAACCCGGCCGGGGTGGTCAAGGCTGTGAAAGCGCGGTGCCTCCCGGTCCCGGCTCCGGATTTCCCGCCTTGTGCTCCGGGGGACGCGCGCCCCGCCCGTCAGGCGCGGGTGCCGGATTCCGCAGCCGGCCGGGTGGTCCGGGTCGGGAATTCGATGAGGTGGAACCGGCTCGCCATGCGCTGGAGCGCCCGGGCGGTCTGGGCCTGGCCGAAGACATGCACCGTCAGGCCGCGCTCGCGCAGATGCTGCACCGCATGGACCATGTCGCCGTCGCAGGACATCAGGCAGACGCCTTCGAAATCGGCCGGCGCGAGCGCGGCGGCGTCGATCGACAGCTTGAAGTCGGCGGCGTTCGGTCCGGTCCTGTGGACCAGCCGCGGCGCAGGCAGGCCGGGCACCTCCGCCGCCGCGTTGCGCCAGAGCGCACGCGCCATCGGCGTCAGGCTGCCGTAGACATGGCAGAGCGTGACGCGCCCGAGCCTGACCGCCGCGGGGAAGGCCTCGGCGGCGGCGCGGACCGGGATGCTGTCGCCGTCGATCAGGACGGCCAGGCGGGGGCGTGGGGCGGTGATGGCGGTCTCCGGGCTCCGAAATTCGCCCGCGAGCTTGCGCCCGCCCCATCGTTGAGGCAAGCGCGGCGGGGCGGCGCGGTTAACGGGAGGCGGGAATGGAGACGGTTTCGGAACAGGCGGCCTTCGGCGGCATCCAGGGGGTCTATCGCCATGCGAGCGCGGCCTGCGGCTGCGCCATGACCTTCGGGCTGTTCCTGCCCCCGGAGGCGCGCGACGGGCCGGTGCCTTTGCTCTGGTATCTCTCCGGGCTCACCTGCACCCACGAGAACGCCATGCTGAAGTCCGGCGCGCAGGCCTGGGCGTCGCAGGCGGGGATCGCGGTGATCTTTCCCGACACCTCGCCGCGCGGGGCCGGGGTGGCCGACGACGCGGGCTTCGATCTCGGCCAGGGCGCGGGGTTCTATCTGGACGCCACCGTGGCGCCCTGGGCGCCGCATTTCGCCATGTGGCGCTACGTGACCGAGGAACTGCCGGGCCTCGTCTTCGACGCATTCCCGTTGGCGGAAGGCGCGCAGGGGATCACCGGCCATTCCATGGGCGGGCACGGGGCGCTGACCGTGGCGCTGAGCCTGCCCGACCGGTTCCGCTCGGTCTCGGCCTTCGCGCCGATCGCCCATCCCACGGCCTCGGACTGGGGGCGGCGCCAGTTCGCGGCCTATCTCGGGGCGGACGAGGCACGCTGGGCGGCCCATGACGCGAGCCTGCTCCTGCGCCAGCGGGGCTGGAAGGGGCATCTGCTGATCGACCAGGGCACGGAGGACCAGTTCCTCGACAAGCTGATGCCCGGCGCGCTGATGGCGGCGGTGGCCGAGCGGCGCCAGGCGGCGACCATCCGCCTGCAGCGGGGCTACGACCACAGCTATTTCTTCGTGGCGAGCTTCATGGCCGACCATGTCGCCTTCCATGCCGAGGCGCTCTTCGCGTGATCTTCGTCGATGCGGACGCCTGCCCGGTGCGCGCCGAGACGGTGAAGGTCGCCGAGCGCCACGGCGTGAAGGTGACCTTCGTGACCGACGGCGGGTTGCGCCCGAGCGCGCATCCGCTGGTCTCCATCGTGGTGGTGACGGAAGGCGCGGATGCGGCGGACAAGTGGATCGCCGCGCGCATCGGGCCGGGCGATGTCTGCGTGACCGCCGACGTGCCGCTCGCCGCGCGCTGCGTTGAGGCCGGCGCGCGGGTGCTGGCGCCCGACGGCCAGGCCTTCACGCCCGCCAATATCGGCGCGCGGCTCGCGCTGCGCGACCTGATGGCCGACCTGCGCGCCGCCGATCCGTTCCGCAAGGGGGGCGGCAGGCCCTTCGCCGCGGCGGATCGCTCGCGCTTCCTCGAGGCGCTGGAGCGGGCGCTGCGCGCGTCGACATGAGCGCCGGGCTCAGGACCGGGCGACGAAATGCCGGTCGCCGGGATTGGCGAGCAGGGCCGCCGCCGCGGCGACCGGCATCCAGAGCGCGCGGTGGCCGGGCTCCTGCGGGTCGCCGAGGCGCAGCACCGGGCGGGCGAGATAGACATGGCAGATCTTCCGCGCCCAGAGATCGTATTCCGGCATGTAGGTGTAGCGCTGGAACGCACCGAGGCGGCGCAACACCCGGATGCGCCAGCCGGTTTCCTCAAGGCATTCGCGATGCAGCGCGGGCAGCGGGCTCTCGCCGGGATCGATGCCGCCGCCGGGAAGCTGGAGCTCAGGTTGAGGCTCGGCCTGCTCGGTGACCAGCACGTCCCCGCCCTCGCGGATGACCGCATAGGCGCCCGGGCGGGTCCGGTAGGTCTGGCCCGGCAGCACCGGTTCGCCGAAACGTCGCATGGCCGGACCCTAGACCGCCGCCGGTCGGATTGGGAAGGCCGGAGGCTGGTCCTGGCGTTTGCAGTCCGGGCGGGGAGATCCTATCTGGAGGGACTGCAAACCCCGGAGACACCATGAGCCTGGCCGCCCGCATCGCCTGGGACGACACGATCCTGCCCTTCCAGCTCGATTTCGCGGATATCCGCGGGCGGGTCGCGCGGCTCGATGCGACGCTTGAGACGATCCTCGCCCAGCACGACTATCCGCGGCCGGTCGCGGCGCTGGTGGCCGAGGCCGCACTCCTGACCGCGCTGATCGGCCAGACCATCAAGCTGCGCTGGAAGCTCAGCCTGCAGGTGCGCGGGCAGGGGCCGATCCGGCTGATCGCCACCGATTATTTCGGGCCTTCCGCCGAGGGCGAGCCGGCGCGCCTGCGGGCCTATGCCGGCTACGATGCCGAGGGAATGGCGGCGGAAGGAGTGCGCCCCTTCGACCTGATCGGCGAGGGGCTCTTCGCGATCCTGATCGACCAGGGACCGGGCACCAGCCCCTATCAGGGCATCACGCCGGTGGCCGGGCATTCGCTGGCGCATTGCGCCGAGACCTATTTCGCCCAGTCCGAGCAGCTGCCGACGCGTTTCGCGCTCGCCATGGCGGAGGCGCGCGAGCCCGGCGAGGCGGCGCATTGGCGCGGCGGCGGGGTGATGCTCCAGCACATGCCGAAGGCATCGCCCGTCGCCGACCGGGGGGCCAGCGGCTTCGACGGGCTCCTGGCGGCGCAGGACGTGCTCGATGGCGCGGATGCCGAGAACTGGAACCGCGCGGTGACGCTGCTCGAGACGGCCGAGGAGGTCGAGCTGATGGGGCCGCATGTGGGCTCCGACGGGCTGCTGCTGCGGCTCTTCCACGAGGAGGCGCCGCGCGTCTTCGCCCCCCAGCCGGTGCAGTTCGGCTGCACCTGTTCGCCGGGGAAGGTGGTGATGAGCCTCGCCGAATGCTCCGCCGAGGAGATCGCCGCCATGACGACGCCCGAAGGTGTGGTGACCGCCGATTGCCAGTTCTGCGGCGCGCATTACGCCTTCGATCCGGCGGATCTGGGCGCGGGAGCGGGCGGTCCCGCGGCGGAATGACGGCGTAGCGACGGCCCCTCCGGCAGAAGCATTCCGTGGCGCCCGCGGCGGGAAAGGGCCGCGCGCCCGGAGCATCCCGGCGGCCGGCCCAAGCGCGTCCGCAGGGCCGCTAACGCTTTTCCCCAATCAAATCAGCGCATTGCGCTCCGTCCCCATGAGGACGGGTCGTCAGCCCCGCCCGGCGGCCGGTCGCTCAGTAGACCACCACGCTCCGGATCGATTCCCCCGAATGCATCAGGTCGAAGCCGCGGTTGATGTCCTCGAGCGCGAGGATATGGGTGATCATCGGGTCGATCTGGATCTTCTTGTCCATGTACCAGTCGACGATCCTGGGCACGTCGGTCCGCCCCCGCGCGCCGCCGAAGGCGGTGCCCTTCCAGACCCGGCCCGTGACCAGCTGGAACGGCCGGGTGGCGATCTCGGCGCCCGCGGGCGCGACCCCGATCACCACCGAGACGCCCCAGCCGCGATGGGCGCATTCCAGCGCCTGCCGCATCACCTTGACGTTTCCGGTGCAATCGAAGGTGTAGTCCGCCCCGCCGATCTGGTCGGCGCCGCGCTTGGTGAGATTGACGATATGGGGGACGATGTCCTCGCCCGCCTCGGCGGGGTTGACGAAATGCGTCATCCCGAAGCGCTCGCCCCATTCCTTCTTGGAATTGTTGAGATCGACGCCGATGATCATGTCGGCGCCGGCGAGCTTCAGCCCCTGGATCACGTTGAGCCCGATGCCGCCCAGGCCGAAGACCACCGCGGTCGAGCCGATCTCGACCTTGGCGGTGTTGATCACCGCGCCCACGCCGGTGGTCACCCCGCAGCCGACGTAGCAGATCTTGTCGAAGGGCGCGTCCTCGCGCACCTTCGCCACGGCGATCTCGGGCAGCACGGTGAAGTTCGAGAAGGTCGAGCAGCCCATGTAGTGGAAGAGCGGCTTGCCGTCGAGCGAGAAGCGCGAGGTGCCGTCCGGCATCAGCCCCTGCCCCTGGGTGGCGCGGATCGCGGTGCAGAGATTGGTCTTGCGGCTGAGGCAGGAGGGGCATTCCCGGCATTCCGGGGTGTAGAGCGGGATCACGTGATCGCCCTTCCGCACCGAGGTGACGCCCTCGCCCACCTCGACCACCACGCCGGCGCCCTCGTGGCCGAGGATCGCGGGAAAGAGCCCCTCGGGGTCGGCGCCCGAGAGCGTGAACTCGTCGGTATGGCAGATGCCGGTGGCCTTGATCTCGACCATCACCTCGCCGGCCTTGGGCCCGTCGAGATCCACGTCGACGATCTCCAGCGGCTTCCCGGCCTCGAAAGCCACGGCGGCGCGACTACGCATGTTCGGCATCTCCCCTTGAACCTCGCGCCGCAGCCTGCCGGATCGCGCCGGCCCGCGCAAGCCGTGACCGGGCGCCGCCCGCCGCCGCGGGAAGCGCCCGGAGCCTCAGGCGGCGGGGCCGTGCATGCAGGTGCGGCCGCCCCGCGCCGGAGGGCGGCCAGCCGCCCTCCTATGATGCGGCACGCCGGCGGTGCAGGCGGCCGCGGCCGTCACTCCGCGACCACCATGTGCCGGCGTTCCACCCGCATGATCCGGCCGACCGCGATGGCGATCGCCGCGGCGCCGAAGGAGAAGAGCGCGCCCATCTTGGCGGCGTCCTGCACCGGACCCGGCGGGAAGGCGACGCCGGCGACGAAGAGCGCGACGGTGAAGCCGATCGCGGCGACGCAGCCGATCACCACCAGATCGCTGATGCGCATGCCTTCGGGCAGGCCGAGCTTCAGCTTCTCGGCCGCGAACCAGCCGAAGAGGGCGATGCCGAGCGGCTTGCCGATGATCAGCCCGGCCAGCACCAGCCAGGTCGCCTCGCCCATCGCCGAGAACTCGACGCCGGCATTCGCCAGCCCGAAGAAGAACAGGATGATCTCGACCGGGTTCTTCAGCATGTGCTCGATCCGGTTCAGCAGGTCGTGCTGGCCCGTCTCCTCCGCCGAATAGAGGCCGAAGTCGATATCGGCATGCGGGATCGCCGGGATGATCGGCAAAAGTCCGAGGGCCGGGTGGATCCCCGCCTGCTGGAAGCCGTACCAGCTCAGCGCGCCGCCCAGGGCATAGGGCCAGAAGTCCAGCCGGGTATGGGCGAAGGTGCTGTGCGGCCGATGATCGTGCCGGCTGTCCATGGTCCGCGGCAACCTGTTCGCCAGCAGATAGATCAGGAGCGCGCCCCCGAAGGACAGCAGCAGCCAGGCCGGCTGCAGCTCGCCCTGCGGATAGAAGATCGCGAGGATGAAAAGCCCGCCCGCGTCGTCGGCGATGGCGAGCAGCAGCAGGAACATCACCGCGGGATGCCCGGCCCCGAACACCAGCCGTCCGACCAGGTAGGAGAAGGCGATGTCGGTGGCGGTCGGGATCGCCCAGCCGTTCGCCAGAACCCAGAACTTGCCGACCAGCGCCGCGCCGAGCAGATAGACCGCGGCGGGTCCGACCATGCCGCCGGCGGTGGCGATCAGCGGCGTCATCGCCTTGCGGCCGCGCAGCGAGCCGTTCCTCAGCGCCACCGCCTCCCAGACCTCCTTGCCGGCGATCGCGAAGAACAGGGCCATGAGCACGTCGTTGATGAGGTAATGCACGGTGAGCGTGCGATGGGCGTGGCCTTCGGCATCGATGTGCAGATGCCCGATCGGGCCGCCCTCGAGCAGCGGGAACTCGACGAAGGCGTGATAGCTCGCGGCATCGGTGTTCGCCCACACCAGGCCCGCGAGCGCGCCGAGAATCAATAGTGCCGAATACTCGGCGACAAATCTCCAGACCCGATACATGCGCCCTCCCCTGATCGACTGCATCGGCAAGGCTGGACAATCCGCGCGCCCAAATCAACCGCTAAAGGACCGCCGCCCGGGCTGCGGCCTCGCGCGACGGGCGACGGGCGGAGCCCTGCCGAACCGCCGCGGGCCGGCCGGGGTCGGCCCCGCGCATCGCGGGCAGGGAACGCGCCTCCGCAAGCCCGCCCCCCGCCTCGCCCGGCGAAAGAGGTTTCGCCGCGGACCGGGCCCGGGCTAGGATGACCACGCTCGCGGAGATGGCTGGAGAGTGGAATGCGGCAAACGGTCCTGGTCTGCGCCCTGGCATCGCTTGCCTTTCTCGCCGGTTGCGACGGCTCGGACGAGGACGAGAGGGGCGGTGCCGGCGCCGAGGCGCCATCGGTCCAGGTCGCCGGGGTCGCCCGGCGGGAGATCCTCGACACCGCCGATTTCATCGGTCGCGTGGAGGCGATCGACACGATCGACCTCACCGCCAGGGTGGAGGGCTTCCTCGAGCGTCGGGGCGCGCAGGACGGCAGCTACGTCGACCAGGGCGCGGAGCTCTTTCTCATCGAACCCGAGCCCTACGAGGCGGCGGTCGCCAAGGCGGAGGCGGGGGTCGCCCAGGCCGGCGCCGATCTCGCCCTCGCGGCGGTGGAGCTCGACCGTGCGCGGGAGCTGCTCGCCCGCGAGACCATCCCCCAGGCGCAATACGACACCGCCTTCGCCCAGCGCGATGCGGCCCAGGCCCGCCTCCAGGCGGCCGAGGCCGACAGGCGGCAGGCCGAGCTGCGCCTCGGCTACACGCGGATCACCGCGCCCTTCGCCGGGCGGATCGGGCGCATCGCCTCGAGCGAGGGCGCCGTCGTCGGCCCCGCGACCGGGCCCCTGGCGAACCTCACCCGGATCTCGCCGATCTACGTGGCGTTTTCGCTCGGCGAGGCCCAGTTCCTCTCGATCCTCGACGAATCGGGCGCCGAGGATCTGCGCGGCAACGTCGACCCCGAGCGCAGCCCGCCGGTCAGGATCATCCTGCCGAACGACGAGAGCTACCCGGAGCCCGGCGCGATCGCCTTCGTCGACAACCGCGTCGATCCCAGGACCGGGACGATCGGGCTGCGGGCGCGCTTCGAGAATGCGCGCGGGCTGCTCTGGCCGGGCACCTTCGTCACGGTCGAGGTGGGCAGCGAGGAAGCGGAGGTCCGGCTGGTCGTCCCCCAGGCCTCGGTGCAGCGGGACCAGCGCGGCCCCTTCGTGCTGGTGGTCGGGGAGGACGGTCTGGTCGAGCAGCGCCATGTCGAGCTCGGCAAGCAGGTCGGCTCGGACGTCGTGGTGGCGGAGGGGCTCCAGGAAGGCGAGAGCGTCATCGTCGAGGGTCTCCAGCGCGTGCGCCCGGGCGTGCCGGTCAATGCGGTGCCCGCCGCGCCCCGGGAAGGCTGACGACCCGTGTCCTTCTTCATCGACCGCCCGAAATTCGCCCTCGTCATCTCGATCTTCCTGACCATTCTGGGCGGCATCGCCTATCTGGTGCTGCCGGTCGAGCAGTTTCCCGAGATCACCCCGCCGGTGGTGCAGGTCTCGGCGAGCTTCACCGGCGCGAGCGCGGAGACGCTCGAGGAGACGGTCGCCGCGCCGATCGAGGCGCAGGTGAACGGGGTCGAGGACATGCTCTACATGGATTCGACCAGCTCCGACAGCGGCAGCTACAAGCTCGCCGTCACCTTCGACGTGGGCACGGATTCCGACATCGCCACGGTCAACGTGCAGAACCGCGTCGCCCAGGCCACGAGCCAGCTGCCGGAGGAGGTGATCCGCTCCGGGGTCGAGACGCAGAAGTCCAGCACGAACATGCTGATGATCGTGACGCTCTTCTCGCCGAAGGGCACCTATGACGAGCTCTTCCTGTCGAACTACGCCTCGATCAACATCCGCGACGTGCTCGCGCGGGTGCCGGGCGTCGGCAGCGCCGACGTGCTCACGGACCTGCAATACGGCATGCGCGTCTGGCTCGACCCCGACCGGCTGGCGAGCCTCGGCCTGACGCCCGCGGATTTCATCGCCGCGATCCAGGACCAGAACGCGATCGTGCCCGCCGGGCAGATCGGGGCACCGCCGGCGGCACCCGACCAGCAGTTCCAGTATACCGTGAAGGCGAAGGGCCGGCTCTCCGACCCGGAGGAGTTCCGGCAGATCGTGCTGCGGAGCGGCGAGAGCGGCGCCCAGGTGACCGTGGGCGACGTGGCGAGGGTGGAGCTCGGCTCGCAGATCTACAGCTTCTCCGGCGCCTTCCTCGGCCAGCCGGCGGCGGTGCTCGCGGTCTACCAGACGCCCGGCGCCAATGCGCTGGCGGTCTCCGATGGCGTGATCGCCGAGATGGAGCGGCTGAGCGGCCTCATGCCCGACGACGTGACCTATTCCGTCACCTACGACACCACCGACTTCATCGAGAGCTCGATCAACGACGTGGTCGAGACCCTGTTGCTGGCGCTGGTGCTGGTGATCCTCGTCGTCTTCGTCTTTCTCGGCAGCGTGCGGGCCACGATCGTGCCGGCGGTCGCGATTCCCGTCTCGCTGATCGGCACCTTCGCGGTGCTGCTCGGGCTCGGCATGTCGCTCAACACCGTGACGCTCTTCGCGCTGGTGCTTGCCATCGGCATCGTCGTCGACGATGCGATCGTCGTGGTGGAGAATACCGAGAAGCTCATCGCCGAGGGGCTCGCGCCCAGGGAGGCGACGCGGCAGGCCATGCGCGAGATCACCACCCCGGTCATCGCCACCACGCTCGTCCTGCTCGCGGTCTTCGTGCCGGTCACCTTCATGCCGGGGATCACCGGCCGGCTCTACAGCCAGTTCGCGGTGACGATCTCCACCGCCGTCGTCATCTCCTCGATCAATGCGCTCACGCTCTCCCCGGCGCTCTGCAGCCTGCTGCTCCGGCCCCGCTCCGGCCCGCCCCGCGGCCTGCTCGCGATCTTCGAGAAGGCGATCGGCGCGTCGCGGAACGGCTATGTGGCGGTGGTCGCCCGGCTGGCCCGGGCCTCGGCCTTCGGGCTGCTCGCCGTGGGGGCGACGCTCGCGGCCATCGTGATCCTGTCGCGGGCGGCCCCGACCGGCTTCCTGCCGACCGAGGATCAGGGGGTCTTCGCCATCGACGTGCAGCTGCCCGACGCGGCCTCGCTGAACCGCACCGAGGAGGTCAGCCGGAAGGTCGAGGCGATCCTCGCCGAGACGCCCGGCGTGCGCGACTACGTCACCGTCAACGGCTTCGGCGTGCTGAGCGGCGGCGCCGCGACGAACATGGCCTTCATCGCCGTGGCACTCGAGCCTTGGGCGGAGCGGCAGGCGGCGGAGCTCCACGCCGAGGCGATCCGCGCGCGGGTCCAGGCGCAGCTCAACGCGATCCCCGCGGCCTCGCTGATCACCTTCTCCCCGCCGCCGATCCCGGGCCTCGGCGGCACCGGCGGCGTCGAGATGAAGGTGCAGCAGACCGGCGGCGGCACGCCGCAGGATCTCTCGGCCGCGCTCGGCTCGCTGATCTTCGCCGCGAACCAGCGCCCCGAGATCGGGCGGGTCTACACGACCTTCCGCGCCAATGTGCCGCAGCTCTTCGTCGATCTCGACCGGGAGAAGGCCAAGGCGCTCGATGTCGACGTCTCGGACGTCTTCCTCACGCTCCAGGCCTATCTCGGCTCCTTCTACGTCAACGACTTCAACCGGTTCGGCCGGGTCTACCGGGTGGTGATCCAGGCGGAGGGGGCTTACCGCGAGAGGCCCGAGGACATCGGCCGGCTCCACGTGCGCTCGCGCGGCGGCGAGATGGTGCCGCTCAGCACGCTCGTCACGGTGGAGAACATCCTCGGGCCGATGAACCTCGTGCGCTTCAACCTCTACCGCGCGGGGGCCGTCACCGCCGATCCCGCGCCGGGCCATTCGACCGGCCAGGTCATCGCCGCGATGCAGGAGGTCGCGGCCCAGGCCCTGCCGCCGGGCTATGCCTTCGAATGGACCGGAACGGCGGCCCAGGAGCTCGAGGCGGGCAATATCGTCGTGGTGATCCTCCTGCTCTCGGTGCTCTTCGCCTATCTCTTCCTGGTGGCGCAATACGAGAGCTGGACCATGCCGCTCGCCATCCTGATGACGGTGACGGTCGCGCTGCTCGGCGCCTATGTCGCGACCATCCTCGCGGGGCGGGACGTGAACCTCTACACCCAGATCGGCATGGTCATGCTCGTCGGCCTCGCCGCGAAGAACGCCATCCTGATCGTGGAATTCGCCATGCAGGAGCGGGCGGGCGGCCGGTCGATCTACGATGCCGGCGTGACCGCCGCGCGGCTGCGCTTCCGGGCGGTGATGATGACGGCGCTCTCCTTCCTGCTCGGGGTGGTGCCGCTGATGCTCGCCTCCTCGGCCGGCGCGGCCAGCCAGCAGGCGATCGGCATCACCGTCTTCGGCGGCATGCTCTTCGCCAGCACGCTCGGGGTCCTGCTGACCCCGGTCCTCTACGTCGCGGTCCAGGCCGGGCGCGAGATCGTCAAGCGGCAATATGCCGGGATCCACGCGCCGGCACCGCGAAGCGCGGCCCCGCCCCTCGCGGAGGGCGCCCCATGAGACCGCCCGGACGCCCGGCGCGGCGTCCCTGAGGCCCGGTCGCGGTGCGGCTCGTCCGGGCCTATCTCCGCCTCCTGGGGCGCCGGCGGTGGAGCCTGCTGCTGGTCCTCGTGATCGGCGCCATCCTCGCCGAGCCGCTTCTCGGCAGCGCGCTGCCGGTGCGCCTGCTGGCCGCCCTGCTCTTCGTCCTGATCCTCGGCGGCGCCGTCCATACCGGGCGCCACACCCGGCGCAGCGCCCGGGCCATGGCGGTCCTGCTCCTCCTCTGGCTCGCGACCGAGTTCACGCGGCTGCTGGCCCCGGATCTCGTGCCCGGCGCCGTGACCCTGGTCGTCACCCTGCTCGTGCTCGCCGCCGCGATCTGGGCCACCTTCGCCGAACTCCTCGGCACCTCCGACACCAGCCCCGACGCCCTCATGGGGACCATGTTCGGCTATTTCCTGATCGCGGTCGCCTGGTCCTATCTCTATGCCGCGATCGCGGTCTCCGACCCGGAAGCCTTCGCGCTGGGCGGCGGTGCAAACGTCGGGGTGCAGCTGCGCTACTTCAGCCTGGTGACCATGACCACGCTCGGCTACGGCGACATCGTGCCGCTCTCGCCCGCGGCGCGCATCGTCTCGGCGCTGCAGGCGGTCTGCGGCACCCTCTACGTGGCGATCATGATCGGCCGCGTCGTCAGCAGCTTCGTCGGCTTGCCGCAGCGCCGCCGCCGCGCCGGTTCCGGCCCGGCCGCCGGACCGCACCGGGGCCCGCGCGCGCGCCGGCGTCGCAGCGGCGAGGAGTGATGCCGACGGATCTCGCCGAAGCCCCCCGTTACGCGCGCGGCCAGGAGCGCCGGCCCTTCTCGGGGGCCGGCGCGGGAGCGCATCCGCTCAGTGCACCACCGCCGCCTGCGCCGGCGCGGCGGCGCCCACCGCGAGCCGGCCGTCGCTGACCGTCACCGGCACCGAGGAGCCGTCGAGGATGTCGCCGGCCAGGAGCTTCTCGGCGAGCGGATCCTGCAGCTCCTTCTGGATCACCCGTTTCAGCGGCCGCGCGCCATAGACCGGGTCGTAGCCGCGGTCGGCGAGCCAGCTCCGCGCCGCGCCGTCGACCTCGAGCGTGATGCCGCGCGGCGCCAGCCGGCGCTGGAGAAGGCCGAGCTGGATGTCGACGATCCCGTCCATGTTCTCGCGGCTCAGCCGGTCGAAGAGCACGATCTCGTCGAGCCGGTTCAGGAACTCCGGCCGGAAATGCGCGCGCACCGCCGCCATCACCTGGTCGCGCGCGGCCTCGGTATCCGCCCCGTCCGGCAGGGTCGAGAGCGCCTGGCTGCCGAGGTTCGAGGTCAGCACGATCAGCGTGTTCTTGAAATCGACCACATGCCCCTGCCCGTCGGTCAGCCGCCCGTCGTCGAGCACCTGCAACAGCACGTTGAAGACGTCCGGATGCGCCTTCTCCACCTCGTCGAAGAGCAGCACCTGATAGGGGCGCCGCCGCACGGCCTCGGTCAGCACCCCGCCCTCGTCATAGCCGACGTAGCCGGGAGGCGCGCCGATCAGCCGGGCGACCGAATGCTTCTCCATGAACTCGCTCATGTCGATGCGCACCATCGCCTGGTCGTCGTCGAAGAGGAAGGCCGCGAGCGCCTTGGTGAGCTCGGTCTTGCCCACGCCGGTCGGCCCGAGGAAGAGGAACGAGCCCATCGGCCGGTTGGGGTCGTTGAGCCCCGCCCGCGCGCGGCGCACGGCGTTCGAGACCGCCCCCACCGCCTCGTGCTGGCCGATGACGCGGCGGCCCAGGGCCTCCTCCATGCGCAGCAGCTTGTCGCGCTCGCCCTCGAGCATCCGGTCGACGGGGATGCCGGTCCAGCGCTCCACGACCTGCGCCACCTGCTCGGGCGTCACCGCCTCCTCGACCATCACGTCGGAGCCCTCGGCGGCCTCCGCCTCGGCCAGCGCCTTCTCGAGCTGCGGGATCACGCCATAGGTGAGCTCGCCCGCACGCTGCAGGTTGCCCTGCCGCTTGGCGTTCTCGAGCTCGATGCGCGCCGCGTCGATCTGCTCCTTGAGATCGGCGGCCCCCTTCATCTTGGCGCGCTCCGCCTGCCAGCGCGCGGTCATCTCCGCCGAGCGGTCCTCGAGCGCGCTGAGCTCCTTGGCCAGCCGCTCCAGCCGGTCCTGGCTCGCGACGTCGGTCTCCTTCTTCAGCGCCTCCGCCTCGATCTGCTTCTGCAGGATCTCGCGGTCGAGCGCGTCGAGCTCCTCGGGCTTCGAATCCACCTCCATGCGCAGGCGGCTGGCCGCCTCGTCCATCAGGTCGATCGCCTTGTCCGGCAGGAAGCGGTCGGCGATGTAGCGATGGCTGAGCGTCGCCGCCGCCACCAGGGCGGAATCGGTGATGCGCACCCCGTGGTGCACCTCGTATTTCTCCTTGATGCCGCGCAGGATCGAGATGGTGTCCTCCACGCTCGGCTCGTCCACGAAGACCGGCTGGAACCGCCGCGCCAGCGCCGCGTCCTTCTCCACGTGCTTGCGGTATTCGTCGAGCGTCGTGGCACCGACGCAATGCAGCTCGCCGCGGGCCAGCGCAGGCTTGAGCAGGTTCGAGGCGTCCATCGCGCCTTCCGCCTTGCCGGCGCCGACCAGCGTGTGCATCTCGTCGATGAAGAGGATGATCTCGCCGGCGGCCGCCTGCACTTCCGTGAGCACCGCCTTCAGCCGCTCCTCGAACTCGCCGCGATATTTCGCACCGGCGATCAGCGCGCCCATGTCGAGCGCCATGAGCCGCTTGTCGGCGATCGATTCGGGCACGTCGCCGTTGACGATCCGAAGCGCCAGCCCCTCGGCGATGGCCGTCTTGCCGACGCCGGGATCGCCGATCAGCACCGGGTTGTTCTTGGTCCGCCGGCTCAGCACCTGCATGGTGCGCCGGATTTCCTCGTCGCGGCCGATGATCGGGTCGATCTTGCCCTCGCGCGCCGCTTCCGTCAGGTCGCGGGCGTATTTCTTCAGCGCATCGAACCCGGCCTCGGCATTGGCGCTGTCGGCGGTGCGCCCCTTGCGCACGTCGTTGATCGCCGCGTTCAGCGCCTGCGCCGTCACGCCCGCGGTCTTCAGCGCGTCGTTGGCGCCGGATTTCGTCACCGCCAGCGCCGTCAGCATCCGCTCCACGGTCACGAAGCTGTCGCCGGCCTTCTGGCTGAGCTTCTCCGCCTCGGCCAGCACCTTCGCGGTCTGGGTGTCCATGTACATCTGGTCGCCCTCGACCTGCGGCTGCTTGGCCAGCGCGGCATCCACCGTCGCCAGCGCCAGCTTGGCATCGCCACCCGCCTTGGCGATCAAGTTCGACGCGAGCCCCTGCTCGTCGTCGAGAAGCGCCTTGAGCAGATGCTCGGGCAGCACCCGCTGGTGGTTCTCCCGCAGCGCGATCGTCTGCGCCGCCTGCACGAATCCCCGCGCCCTCTCGCTGAACTTCTCGAAGTTCATGCTTCTCTCCTTGCAAGCGCCCCTCGGGACGCGTCCCTTCGGACCGCCTCCCCGGAGCCTCGGATCTGCCGGGCCGCCCACCATGGCGCGGCCCCTTCGTCCTCGATATGGGGCCGGGCGCACGGGCGCTCAAGGCCCGCCCCGCCGCTTCTTGGCGGCCCCTTGGCCACGCCGGCCTCCTTCGCAGATCTGGCAGCGCGCAGGTCCGCGCGCGCCTGCCTGCCCCCGGTGCTATCGCATCCGGCGGTCATTCTTCCCTCTTCGACCGTCCCGCGGCAAGACGAGGGCAGCGCCAGATGGTGCCCGCCGGACGGCATTCCGCGCCGGCCAGGCGGGAAAGGATGCATCGCCGCGGCCGCCCTCGAGCGCCTCGGCGAGCATTCCCCGGATCGCGCCCGCATCCCAATCCACCTCGAACCGCCGGCCCAATGCGGCGGCCGGGCCGTCGGGCGCCTCCGGGATCTTGACAGCCGCACCGGCGGGAGGCAGGTCCGGGGTGTCCGGAGGGCCTGCCGCTATGTCCGATGACCGCCTGATCGTGGGCCTCGACCTGCCCGATGCCGATGCCGCCCGCGCCATGGTGGCACGGCTCGGCGATTCCGTCGGGTTCTACAAGATCGGCCTCGGCCTGCTGGCCTCCGGCGGCCTCGACCTCGCCCGCGAGCTAAAGTCCGAGGGCAGGCGCGTATTCCTCGACATGAAGCTCTTCGACATCGGCGCCACCGTCACCGCCGCCGCCCGCGGGCTCGCGGAAGAGGTCGCGCCCGACTTCCTGACCGTGCACGGCGACCCGCAGGTGGTGGCCGCCGCCGCCCTCGGCCGCGGCGGGGCGCCGACCCGCATCCTCGCCGTCACCGTGCTGACCTCGCTCGACCGCGCCGACCTCGACGCCGCCCTGATCCGCGACGGCGATCTCGGCGCGATCGTCGTCGAGCGCGCCCGCCGCGCCTTCGCCGCCGGCGCCGACGGCATCATCGCCTCGCCGCGCGAACTCGCCCGGCTGCGCGCCCTGCCCGAGGCCGCGGGCAGGCTCATCGTCACCCCCGGCGTGCGCCCCGCCGGCGCCGCGGCCCACGACCAGAAGCGCACCGCCACCCCCGCCGAGGCGCTCGCCGCCGGCGCCGACCACATCGTCGTCGCCCGGCCGGTCGTCGCCGCGCCCGATCCCGCCGCCGCCGCCCGCGCCATCCTCGCCGAGATGGCGGCGGCCTGAGCCGGGATTTCCCCGCCCGCCCGGCCGCCCTATACTGCCACGGCCAAGCGAGAGGGAGCCCGCCATGCGCGCCATGGTCCTGGAAGCCGCCCGAAGGCCGCTGCGGCTCGTGGAGCGCGCCGCGCCCGCGCCGGGACCCGGCGAGGTCGCCATCGCGATCACCGCCTGCGGCGTCTGCCGCACCGACCTGCATATCGTCGACGGCGAGCTCGACGAGCCGCGGCTGCCGCTGGTGCCCGGCCACGAGATCGTCGGCCGCGTCACCGCGCTCGGACCCGGCGTCACCGGCCTCGAGCCGGGCCAGCGGGTCGGCGTGCCCTGGCTCGGCCATACCTGCGGCACCTGCCCCTATTGCGCCATGGGCCGCGAGAACCTCTGCGACGCGCCGCTCTTCACCGGCTATACCCGCGACGGCGGCTATGCCGAGGCCTGCGTCGCCGACGCCGCCTTCGTCCTCCCGCTGCCCGAAGGCCAGTCCGACGCGGCGATGGCCCCGCTCCTCTGCGCCGGCCTGATCGGGCACCGCACGCTCGCCATGGCCGGCGAGGCCCGGCGCCTCGGCATCTACGGCTTCGGCGCCGCCGCCCATCTCGTCGCCCAGACCGCCCGCTGGCAGGGCCGCGAGGTCTACGCCTTCACCCGCCCCGGCGACCGGCCCGCCCAGGACCTCGCCCGGCGCAACGGCGCCGCCTGGGCCGGCGGCTCGGACGAGCCGGCGCCCGCCGAGCTCGACGCGGCGCTCATCTTCGCCCCGGTCGGCGCGCTGGTGCCCACGGCACTGCGCGCCGTGCGCAAGGGCGGCATCGTGGTCTGCGGCGGCATCCACATGAGCGACATCCCGGGCTTCGCTTACGCCGATCTCTGGGGCGAGCGCGTGCTGCGCTCGGTGGCCAATCTCACCCGCCGGGACGGGCTCGACTTCTTCGACATCGTCGCCCGCGCCGGCATCGCGAGCGAGATCGAGACCTTCCCGCTCGAAGCGGCCAATTCCGCCCTCGACGCCCTGCGCGCCGGCCGCGTCGCCGGCGCCGCCGTGCTCGTCATGGCCTAGCCGCCGCCGAACGCGCCGTCGCCAGGACAGGCAACACCTCCGGAACCTCGCGTATTGTCGCCCGCGAGACCCCTCCCCGCGCCCACCCCCGCGCGCGCCGCCCATGCCCCGACCGCACCGCCAAACGATAGGACCCGCCCAGATGCCCGACCCGATCCACCGCATCCCGCTCGCCGAGATCGACGCCACCGCGCTGACCCGCGACCGCACCGGCCTCGACCCCGAGCCCCAGGCCGAGCTCGAAGCCTCCATCGCCGCCTCCGGCCTGCGCCAGCCGATCGAGATCTTCCCCCTCGACGCTCCCCGCGGCGAGGCCCGCTACGGCCTGCTCTCCGGCTTCCGCCGCCTGCACGCCTTCCGCACGCTCCACACGGCCACCACCGAGGATCGCTTTGCCAGCATCCCCGCCTTCCTGCGCCAGCGCACCTCGCTCGCCGCCGCCCTCGCCGCCATGGTCGAGGAAAACGAGATCCGCACCGGCCTCTCCCCCTTCGAACGCGGCCTGATCGCGGTGACCGCCCGCAACCAGGGCGCCTTCGCCTCCATCGAGGACGCCGTCGACGGCCTCTATCCCAACGCCAGCCGCTTCAAGCGCACCCGCCTGCGCGCCATGGCCTTCCTCGCCGAGGAGATGGCCGGCCAGCTCACCGCCCCCGAGCGGCTGTCGGAGCGCCAGGCCGGGCGCATCGCCCGCGCCCTCACCGCCGGCTTCGGCGAGCTGATCCGCACCGCGCTCGAGGAATCGAGCCTCCGGGACCCCGACCACCAATGGGCGCTGATCGAGCCGATTCTCGCCGAATCCGAGGAAGCGGCCCGCGCCCCCGAACGCGCCGAGCGCCCCGGCCGCCCGCGCCGCATCCTGCGCCCCCGCTACGCGCTGACCGTGCGCCGCGAACGCACCCGCGACGGCTGGTCCCTGCATTTCACCGGCCGCGAAGCCTCCGGCCCGCTGATGGACCTCGTCCTCGACGAGATCGAACGCATGTACGCCCCCGACTGACCGGGGCGCAACGGACCCGCGACGCGATCCCCGCCCCGGTACTCGAAGGAAAGCCGCGCCCCGACCGGCCGCGCCGCCTTCCCCCGGACCGGGCAAGGGAGGCGCAGCATCGCTGTCGGTCGGGGATCCGGACGGGCGGCCCGATCGCCCTGCATCGATCCCGCAAGGGAACCCGTGCCGGCGTCACGGATCGGACGTCCATTCCCCGCGACCGTCGAAGAAATCGCGCTGATCGGGCGGCGGCAGCGGATAGGCCTCCTTGAGCACCTCCCAGAGATCCATCTCGGCGGTGATTGTGGCGACGGTCTGCACCAGCGAGCGCGCCACCACGATCGCGGCCCGCCGCACCAGGATCGGGCTGTCGATGATCCAGAGCGTCACCTCGCTCATCACCCATTTGCGCCAGGCTTCGAGCAGAAGCTCCATGTCGAGGATGCCCGGCAGGGACGGGTTGACGTGCCCCTCCTTCCACCGCCAATGGGCCGCCAGATGCGCCTGGGCCACCGTCAGCGAGCGCCCGTCGAAGAACGGACCGGCGCGTAGCGCCTCCGCCACCGGATCGTCCTCGCGCCCCATCACCACCGAGGCGCGCCGATACATGTCGCTGACCCGGCCGACCATCATCGCCAGATCGTCCCATCGATCCTCGTACTGGGCGTCGCGCAACTCGTGCCAGTCGTCGCCGTGAAAATAGGGGCGCGTCTGCCATGGCGCTTCCATCTCAGAGATCGAGCCGCCCCTGCCGCCCCGGCGCCTCCTCCCGCGCCGCCTTCCTGAACGCATCGTCGCGCCGCGCCGGCAGCTTCACCGCCCGGTCGCGCAGCCCGAGCGCCTCCTCGATGGTGACGATCTGCAAGCGCGGCACCGGCGCGAACCCGTCCATCTCGAACTGCCCCGCGCCGGCCGCCTCCGCCACCATCGGCCGCGTCGGCGGGGTCAGCGTCAGGAATACCCCGATCTCCGCCTTCTCCCGCTCGATCACCCCGCGCAGGTCGCGGATCATCTGCACGCTCACATTGTCGCCGGCCTTGACCGAGATAATGGCGCGGTGGGTCTTGCCGAAATAGAGGTTGCCGTCGATGCCCCGGTCGGCACCCTTCTTGCCGAGATTGCCCGGCTGGGCGGCGATCAGGCTGAGCGCCCATTTCTCGAACTCGAAATAGTAGTTCTTGTCCTCCCGCCCCCGCCGCGCCAGATCGCGCGCGCCCGACAGGTCCTGCGGCACGCCGTGAGTAACGAACTGGACCGCCGGGAAGGCGTCGCGCAGCCGCTTCTCGATCAGCCCGATCGCGAGATGCGTCACGTCGATCCCGATCCAAGACCGCCCCAGCTTCTCCGCCGCGTGCACCGTGGTGCCGCAGCCGCAGAACGGGTCGAGCACCACGTCGCCGGGGTTAGAGGAGGCGGCGACGATGCGCTCCAGCAGCGCGACGGGCTTCTGGGTCGGGTAGCCGAGGCGTTCTTGGGCCGCTTGGTTTATCCGGTCGATGTCAGTCCAAACATCTCCGACCACGACGCGCCTATTGTCGTGGTCGAAGGGCTCCTCATCACGGCGCCGGGGGAACCCTCCACCGGCAGGCCAATGTATCAGGCCTTTCTTGTCCAGCTCGTCCAGCTGTGAGTGGAGGTTCCCCCAATGGCGGCCAAAGCCATTCGGGTCGAAGCCACGCCAAGGCAGGCCCGTCTCACCATTTCGCGTACCCGCCCCGGTGAGTTCATAGGTCTGATATTTCTTGCCGTCCGAGCCGGTTATGAGTGTATGCGGCAGCTTGGCTCTTTCCGCCGCGACAGTCTGCGAATTATGCTCGAACGAGGACGACTTCGCGGACTGCAAAATTACATCGTGAATCCACGGCCACCTACCCTTTGTGCCGCGCGCGTTTGTCCTCTTCCACACCAATTCCGCTACGAAGTTTCGTGGCCCAAACACCGCATCCAGCAATATCTTCAGATAATGGCTCGCCGTCGGATCGCAGTGCAGATACAGGCTGCCGGTCGGCTTCAGCACCCGGTGCAATTCGATCAGCCGCACCGCCATCATGGCGAGATAGGCCATCATGTCGTTCTCGCCGAGAAAGCTCCGCATCGCCCGCAGCATCTCCGCCGCCGCGCCGTTGCCGGAGCGCAGCACCTCCCCGAAGGCCGTCTCGGCGGCGTCGGTCCAGTGCCAGGTGTCGTCGAAGGCCTCGATCTGGGCGGCGCTCTGATTGCCGCTCGGCCCCTTGAACAGCACGTTGTAGCTGGCGTTCGAGTTGAAGGGCGGGTCGAGGTATATGAGGTCGACGCTCTCGGAGGCGATCGAGTCGCGCAGCACCGCGAGGTTGTCGCCGTAGTAGAGGTGGTTCGTCATGCTTCCGTCCGATCGCCTCGCGGGCGGAGCCTAGACGCATTCGCAGCCGCAGGCCAAGCGAAAGCGGCCAGACCTGCGCCCAGGCGGTTTCGATTCGGTTAACGCCGCAGACAAATCCGTTCCGTGTCAAGAGCTTGCCCGGATGTGCGCGCGCGCACATCCCCCTCCCGCCGCCCCCTGCCCTCTGCTATGCTCGGCCCATGCACGCCCTCTGCCGCGACTGCCTGGCCGCCTGGGACGGCGCCGGCCGCTGCCCCTCCTGCGGCTCGCGCCGCACGCTCGCCCATGCCGAGCTGACCGGGCTCGCCATCGCCCATCTCGACATGGACGCCTTCTACGCCTCGGTCGAGAAGCGCGACGACCCCGGCCTCGCCGACCGGCCGGTGATCGTCGGCGGCGGCCGGCGCGGCGTGGTCTCCACCGCCTGCTACATCGCCCGCATCCGCGGCGTGCGCTCGGCCATGCCGATGTTCAAGGCGCTCGCGCTCTGCCCCGAGGCGGTGGTGGTGAAGCCGCGCATGGGCACCTATGTCGAGATCTCCCGGCAGATCCGCGCCCTGATGCTGGAGCTCACGCCGCTGGTCGAGCCGCTCTCCCTCGACGAGGCCTTCCTCGACCTCAGCGGCACCGAGCGCCTGCACCGCGCCCCGCCCGCGCATCTGCTCGCCCGCCTGCAGGCCCGCATCGAGGCCGAGCTCGGCCTTACCGCCTCCATCGGCCTCTCCCACAACAAGTTCCTCGCCAAGATCGCCTCGGACCTCGACAAGCCGCGCGGCTTCGCGCTCATCGGCCGCGCCGAGACCGCGGCCTTCCTCGCCCCCCGCCCGCTGTCGCTGATCTGGGGCGTGGGCAGGGCCGCGGTCCGGGCGCTCGAGGCCGAGGGGCTGCGCAGCTTCGCCGACCTGCGCTCCCGCGACCGCAAATGGCTGATCCGCCGCTTCGGATCGCTCGGCGACCGCCTCTGGCATCTCGCCCAGGGCGCCGACGACCGCCCCGTCACCCCCGACCGGGCCATCAAGTCGATCTCCCACGAGACCACCTTCGCCGAGGATCTCGCCGACGAGGGGACCCTGCGCTGGCATCTCTGGTCGCTCGCCGAGCAGGTCTCCGCCCGCGCCAAGGCCAAGGGACTGGGCGGCCGCACCGTGACGCTGAAGCTCAAGCGGGCCGACCACCGCATCCTCACCCGCCGCCAGGCGCTGTCCGCCCCGAGCCAGATGGCCGAACGGATCTATCGGATTGCCCTGCCTTTGCTGCGCCGCGACATGGGTCAGGCGCCCTTCCGTCTGATCGGAATCGGCCTCGCCGGGCTGGTTCCTGAAGCCGCCTGCGACCCCGGCGACGATTTCCTCGACCGCTCCGGCACCCGTATTGTCGCTGCCGAGCGTACAGCCGACCGGATTCGCGCCAGATTTGGTCGCGACTCGATCCGATTCGGCCGCTCGATCCGCTAGGAACCTGCCCTGAGCCGGGCATTTGCCCGAAATTTGGGCGGGATCTCCGCTCAGGCGCTTTTTTCGGGTTTTTTTGCACTGCACCCGTTGACTATGCTGCGGCGCGACATAAACTCATATCCGTGATGCGTTGCATCATACACGCCCTATGGGCGTTTCCTCCCTAAACTTGGGCCGTGCCTCGTGCACGGCCCCTTTTTTTCCGAAGCCGCTATTCCGCCGCCACGCGCATCTCGCGGGGCCCGAGCGCGCTCAACCGGGCGACCGCGGCACCGATCCGGCCCCGGATCGCCTCGAAGCAGGCCAGCCGCTCGACCCGCGCCTCGTCCATGTAGAGCGCCCGGTCGATCTCGATCTGCAGCGCATGCACGCCCATCCGCGGTCGCCCGTAGGCCTGGGTGATGTAGCCCCCCGCGAAGGGCGCGTTGCGCGCGACCGCGAAGCCCGCCGCCGTGAAGATCTCGGTGGCGGCGTCGACGAGCCAGCGGTCGCAGGCCGCGCCGAAACGGTCGCCGAGGATCACGTCCGGCCGCCGGCCCCAGACCACCGGCGCCGAGGCGAGCGCGTCATGGGGCATGGAATGGCAGTCGAAGAGGATGGCGCTGCCGAAGCGCGCCCGCGCGCCGTCAATCAGCGCGGCGAGTTCGGCGTGATAGGGATGCCAGTAGCTCGCGATGCGCCGCTCCGCCTCGGCGAGCGTCAGCTTGCCTTCGATGATCGGGCGTCCCTCGGCGACGACCCGCGGGATGACCCCGAGCCCCGCCACGATCCGCGGATTGACGCCGCGCCGCGCCGCACCGTCGATCAGCACCGGATCGAGGTCCTCGGGGCCGCGGTTGAGGTCGAGAAAGGCCCGCGGCACCCGCGCCGCGAGCAGGGGCGCGCCGCATTCCGGCGCCCGCGTGAAGAGCTCGTCCACGAAGGCATCCTCGGACGAGCGGATCTGCAAGGGATCGAGCCGGCTCGATCCGAGGAAGGCGGCCGGATAGTCCCGCCCGCTGTGCGGGGAATTGAACACCGCGCAGGATGTGCGCTCGACCGGCATCCGTAGCGAAAAGACCTGCTCGTTCATTCGGCAACCCCGGAGGCGACGGCGGAGTATAGCCTCTCTGGGCCGTGAGGCAAAATCACTTGAACCCCATTGCGGCTGCGTATATGGACGCGGCATCGAAGCGGAGCCACTCCGTTCTTCGGGCGTATAGCTCAGCGGGAGAGCACTTCGTTGACATCGAAGGGGTCACTGGTTCAATCCCAGTTACGCCCACCATTTCCCCGGCGATCATCCGGGGCGCGCCCGCAAGGGCCGTCTGAAACCCGAGGCGCAGGCCGGGCCGCGCGCCGCAAGAGGAGAGAGGCCATGAAGGTCAGAAACTCGCTTCGCTCCCTGAAGCAGCGCCACCGCGATTGCCGCGTCGTGCGCCGCAAGGGGCGCATCTTCGTCATCAACAAGACCCAGCGCCGCTTCAAGGCCCGCCAGGGCTGATCGTCGCCGCAGGATTGCGTCAGGGGCCGCGCCCGCCCGGACGCGGCCTTTCTACGTCGGGACGGAGGTCCCGCGCCCCGACTGGGGCTGCCCCGGCGCAACCTGCGCGCTCGTCCCGGCGGCCCTTTCGTCCGACCCGCGCCGCATCGACGGGATAGGCAAATGGCCGCGCGGGGCACGGAATCGACTCCGCGGCCAAGACGGGGTCGCGTCCGGGCATTCCGGCTCCGTGGGGCCTCGCTGCTGCCGGACGCGTTTCAGCCTATCGCTGCTGCAGCGCCAGACGGATCCCGAGGGCGCAGTAGACGCCTCCAACGACCTTGCCCTGCCATTTGAGAACCGTGGGATTCCGTCGGAGGAAATTGCCGAGACGGCCTGCGGCGAGCGAGTAGGCGACGGTGCTGAAGAGCCCGATCAGCGCGAAGGTCAGGCCCAGGATCGTCAGTTGCAGGACAATGCGACCTTTCTCCGGCGCAACGAACTGCGGCAGGAAAGCCAGAAAGAAAAGGGCGGTCTTGGGGTTCAGGACCTCGGCCAGAATCGCCTGCCGGAACGCCTGGGGTGCGGAGATCGGGACGCGGCCTTGCCCGAGGTCGACCGCTCCCTTCTCGAAAGCCGCCTTCAGGCCGAGATAGACCAGATAGGCCGCACCGAGATACTTCACGATGGTGAAGAGCGTCGCGGAGGCCGCGATGATCGCTGAGATGCCGACCACGGCCATGATGGTATGCAGGAAGTCGCCAACGGTGATGCCCGCACCCGTCGCGATGCCGACCTTCGTTCCGGACGTCGTCGCGCGAGCGACCGTCAGCAGGGTTGCCGGGCCGGGGACGAAGACAAAGCCGAGAACGATCAGAGAGTAAGCAACCAAGACCTCCGGCGCGATCATCCGGCGCTCCCCATCTATGCCCGAATGCTCAGAAGCTCACATTCCACCATCGAAGGCAAGCATCGGCACTGGGCATTCGCCCCGCACCGATGGGTCCTTGCAGGGGACAGAAAAGGAAACGGCCCGCCGGGGCGGGCCGTTCGGGCATCTCGTGGAGGCGGCGGGCTCAGGCGGCGGCTTCGGCCTTGCCCTCGATCGCGGATTTGCCCGCGATCTCGATCTTGCGCGGCTTCAGCGCCTCGGGCACCTCGCGCACGAGGTCGATGTGCAGCAGACCGTTCTCGGTCACCGCATTCTCCGCCCGCACATGGTCGGCGAGCTGGAAGCGCCGCTCGAAGGCGCGCGTGGCGATGCCGCGATGCAGGAAATTGGCCTTGTCCTCGGATTCGGCCTTGCGCCCGGTCACGACCAGCTGGCCGTCGCGGGCCTCGATGGAAAGCTCGGTCTCCGAGAACCCGGCCACGGCGATGGTGATGCGATAGGCATCCTCGCCGGTCTTCTCGATGTTGTAGGGCGGATAGGCGTTCGAGCCCACGTCGGAGGCCATGACCTGGTCGAGCACGGAGGCGAGACGGTCGAAGCCGACGGTCGAACGATAGAGGGGGGTGAGGTCGAAATGACGCATGATGCATCCTCCTTCAGAAGCGATACAGGGTTCGGACCTTCCCTCGGGACAGGCCCTTTGCAGTGGAAACGGCCCGCTCCGCGGCGCCGGACAGCGATTATCTGGGATGGCCCGCCGGGGCTTTCAAGGCTCCGAAGCAGGTGATGTGCCTGCGGAATCCGGCACCGCCCCGGCGAGCGCCGCCTCGAGCGCCGCAAGCTCGGGCGCGGCCAGCACCGCCAGCGTCACCTCGCCGCCCGAGACCGTCGCCCCGATCGAGGAGACCACCGCCCAGAGCTCCCTGCCCGCCTTGCCGAGCACCAGCACCGGCGCGCCCGAGGCGCCCAGATTGACCTCGCAATCGAGTGCGGCCACCTCACGGATGCGCGCGACGATGCGGCAGCCGTCCTGGATCGAGGCCGCCTGCGCCCGGTCGCGGGCATAGGAGACGATCTCGATCACCGCCCCGTCCCCGGGCATCGGACCGGGGCGGAAGGCGAGCGCCTGCTCCGCCGGGATGGCGGCGTCGAGCTCCAGGAGCGCGATGTCCCGTCGCAGGTTCTCGAAGCTCGGCTCGCCGTCATAGACGTAGTCCGGCGGGACCGCCGCCCGCGCCACGCCGCGCAGCGCCGCATGCGCGTCGCGGCGCAGCCCGGCGACGAAGCGCAGCTCGGCGAGCGGCACCGGCCGGAACGTGCGGGGATGATAGAGGCAATGCGCCGCCGTCACCGCGAGCCGGTCCGAGACGAGCGCCGCGGTGCAGAACCGCCGGCCCGCCACGTTCAGCCGGCCGACGCCACGGAAATCCGCCGCCTCCGCCTCGCCGAGCATGCGCCGCGCCCGCCCGTCATCGGCGGGAGCCGCGAGCGGCAGCGCCGCCAGGAAGAGCGCGAGAAGGAGGATGCGCCTCACCGCCCGCTGAGCGCTGGCGGCCTCGGCCCGCCGGTCGCCCAGTCGAGCAGCTCGACGGTATGGACCACCGGCACCGACGTGGCCGAGCCGATCTGCATCATGCAGCCGATGTTGCCGGCGGCGATCACCTCCGGGCCGCGCTCGAGCAGGGTCGCGAGCTTGCGCGCCTTGAGCGCGGCGGAGATCTCGGGCTGCATCAGGTTGTAGGTCCCCGCCGAGCCGCAACAGAGATGCGCGTCCCGCGGCTCCACCACCTCGAAGCCGGCGGCCTTCAGCAGCGCCTTGGGCGCCGAGCGGATCTGCTGGCCGTGCTGGAGCGAGCAGGCGGCGTGATAGGCGACGCGCAGCGGCGGCGCCTCGACGGCGGCGAGCCCGAGATCCTCCATCACCTCGCTCACGTCCCGCGCCAGCCCCGCCACCCGCGCCGCCTCCGCGGCTAGGGGGTCGTTGCGGAACATGTGGCCGTAATCCTTGACCGTGGTGCCGCAGCCGGAGGTGTTGATGACGATGGCATCGAGCCCCGCGCCCTCGACCTCACGCATCCATGCCCGGATGTTTTTCGCAGCCGAAGCATGGCTTTCCGCAGTCTTTCCCATGTGATGAGTGAGCGCCCCGCAGCAGCCGGCGCCCTCCGCGATCACCACCTCGCAGCCGTGCCGCGTCAGGAGCCGGATCGTCGCCTCGTTGATGTCGGTGTTGAGCGCGCGCTGGGCGCAGCCGGTCATCAGCGCCACCCGTCGCCGCCGCGCGCCCTCGGCCGGAAAGACCTGCGGGTCGTCCATGCGGCTGACCGGCGGGATCGACTTCGGCGCCATCTCGAGCATGGCCCTCAGCCGAGGATCGGGCAGAAGCCCCGCGAAGGGCCGCCCGATCCTGGCCCCGAGCAGGGCCAGCCGGAACCGCCGCGGATAGGGCAGGATGCGCGCGAGCGTCCAGCGGAGCCACCGCTCGAAGCGCGGCCGCCGGTAGGTGCGCTCGATGTGATCCCGCGCGTGATCGACCAGATGCATGTAATGCACCCCCGAGGGGCAGGTCGTCATGCAGGCGAGGCAACTCAGGCAGCGGTCGATGTGCCGGACGGTCTTCTCGTCCGCCGGCCTCCCCGCCTCCAGCATGTCCTTGATGAGGTAGATGCGCCCGCGCGGGCTGTCGAGCTCGTCCCCGAGCACCTGGTAGGTCGGACAGGTCGCGGTGCAGAAGCCGCAATGCACGCAGGCGCGCAGGATCTCGTTCGACCGCGCGATGCCGGGGTCGCGCAGCTGCTCGGGGGTGAAATTCGTCTGCATCGCACCCCTCCGCTCAGGCCGGGACCGGTTCGCGTGGCGCCATCAGCCCGGGATTGAGCACGCCCTTCGGATCGAAGCGTGCGCGCAACCCGGCCGCGATCGCCGCCACCGGCGGCGACTCGGGATGGAAGACGCCCCATCGGGCGCGGGCCTCGGCGCCGGCGCGCACCAGCGTCGCATGCCCCGGCACGCCGGCGAGCGCGGCCCGCAGGTCGAAATCCTCCGGCGCCAGCGCCCAGATCAGCCCGCCGCCCCAGTCGAGCATCACCTCCGCCGGGCCGAGCCGCGCCGCGACCCGCGCGCCGTCGGTGGGCTTGACCGAGATCCGCCAGACCGCGCCCTCGCGCCCGCCGAGCCGCGCCGCGTCGCGGATCGCCGGCCAGTCGCCCGGACCCTCCACCACGCGCGCCGCCCCGAAGCGCCGGAGCGCGCGCGCCAGCTCACTGGTGCGGTAGGCCACCGAGCCGGCGAGACCCTCGAGCCGCAGCCGCGTGGCCGAGGCTTCCCCCGCCCCCGCGGGCAGATGCGCCGCCGCCGAGACCTGGAAGGGCGTGCCGAGCGCTGCAGTCATCGCCCCGACCGCCTCCTCGGCAGGAAGCCCGTCGAGCACCACGCTCGCGGTGACCGCGGGCCCGGGCAGCAGCTTGAACGCCACTTCCGTGATGACCCCGAGCGTGCCGTGGCTTCCCGCGAGCAGCTTGACGAGGTCGAGCCCGGTGACGTTCTTCATCACCCGCCCGCCGTTCTTGACCACCGCCCCGGTGCCGTCGACGAAGCGGATGCCGATCATGCTGTCGCGGCAGGCGCCGGCCTGGATGCGCCGCGGCCCGGAGGCGTTGGTCGCCACCACCCCGCCGATTGTCGGCATGCCGGTCCGTCCGGTCAGTGCCCGCGCGTCCCAGGGCTCGAAGGGTAGGACCTGCCCCTCCGCCGCCAGCGCCGCCTCGACCTCGGCGAGCGGCGTGCCGGCCCGCACCACCAGCGTCAGCGCACCGGGCTCGTAGAGGCTGATGCCGCTCAGGCCCGCGGTGGAGAGCCGTGCCGCCCCCTCCGCAGCGGGTCCTGCGCGCGTGCCGCCGCCGCGGATCGCGAAGCCCCCGCCCCGCGCCCCCGCCTCGCGGATCAGTTCGGCGAGCTCCGCCTCGGTATGCGGCTGGAATTCGGTCATGGTCGCGGCCATCGCCTCCCTGCCCGATCATGTCCGCAAACACCGAAGCAAGGCAAGCCATCGCAATGATGGCCCGGGCGCACTATCCTTACCGGGGAGAGGCAATCGTCGGGAGACAGTCTTGGGTCGCATCTTCTGGACCGGGATGGGCAGCACTTTCCTCGCGCTCGGCGCGATCGGCGTCCTGCTGCCGCTGCTGCCGACGACGCCCTTCGTGCTGCTGGCGGCCTTCGCCTTCGCCCGCGGCTCGCCCCGCCTGCACCACTGGCTCGAGACCCATCCGCGCTTTGGCCCGCCGACTCGCGACTGGGAGCGATACGGCGCCATCGCCCCGCGCGCCAAACGGCTGGCCACGGCACTCATGGCCCTGACCCTCGCGCTCAGCTTCCTTGCCGGCCTGCCACTCCGCCTCCTCGCCATCCAGGCCGCCTGCCTCGCCGGTGCCGCAACCTTCGTGCTCACCCGCCCCGACGGCCCACGGGACTGAACCGCCACCGCGGTCCCTTCGGCTGACCGATGCAGCCTTTGCCAGCGCGGCGGCCGGTCAGGTCGACCCCGGCCAACGGGACCTTGCCGCCCTCTCATCGTCGGGTGATTGCTTCGCTGCGTTGCCGCAACTGCCATGCGCCGGCTGCCGGGACACGGTCGGGAGTGGGACCGACCGCCCGCACCCGGCCCGGATCACGCCGCGCGGCGGGCCTTCGAGCTTTCCAGCGGGAAGACCTTGGCCGGATTCAGCAGCCAGTCGGGGTCGAAGACGTCCTTGACCCACAGCTGCGCCTCGATGTCCTCGGGCGCGTATTGCACCGCCATCAGGTCGCGCTTCTCGACGCCGACCCCGTGCTCGCCGGTCAGGCATCCCCCCACCTCGACGCAGAGCGTCAGGATGTCGGCCCCCAGCGCCTCGGCCTTCTCGAGCTCCCCCGGCGCATTCGCGTCGTAGAGGATCAGCGGATGCATGTTCCCGTCGCCGGCATGGAAGACATTGGCCACGGCGAGCCCGTAGCCCGCGGTCATCTCGCCAATGCGCCGCAGCACCTCCGGCAGGGCGCTCACCGGGATGGTGCCGTCGAGGCAGATGTAGTCGTTGATCTGCCCCATGGCGCCGAAGGCCGCCTTGCGGCCCTTCCAGATCAGCGCGCTTTCCGCCGCCGAGCGGCTCTCGCGCAGCTCCTCGGGATCGTGGCGCCGCGCGATCTCGGTGATCTTGGCGAGCTGCTCGGCGATCTCGGCCTCCGCGCCCTCGACCTCGACGATCAGGAGCGCCTCCACGTCCGGATAGCCGGCATGGGCGAAATCCTCGCAGGCGCGGATGCAGGGCCGGTCCATGAACTCGATCGCCACCGGCAGCACCCCGGCCTTGATGATGTCGCGCACGCAGGCGCCCGCGACCTCGTTGGAGCCGAAGCCCATCAGCACGGGACGCGCGCCCTCCGGCTTCTTCAGGATGCGCAGCACCGCCTCGGTCACCACGCCGAGCTGCCCCTCCGAGCCGCAGATCACCCCGAGCAGGTCGTAGCCCGAAGCGTCGAGATGCGCGCCGCCGAGCTCCACCACCGTGCCGTCCATCAGCACCATGGTCACGCCGAGCAGGTTGTTGGTGGTCACGCCGTATTTCAGGCAATGCGCGCCGCCGGAGTTCATCCCGATATTGCCGGCGATGGCGCAGGCGAGCTGGCTCGACGGATCGGGCGCGTAGAAGAAATCCTCGTGCTCCACCGCCCCGGTCACGCTGAGGTTTGTCCGCCCGGTCTGCAGACGGATGAAACGGTTCGCGTAATCCGTCTCCAGCACCGCCGTCAGCCGCGCCACGCCGAGGACCACGCAATCGGCCGTCGGCAGCGCCCCACCCGCGAGGCTGGTCCCCGACCCCCGCGGCACCACCGGCACGCGCTCGCCGTGGCAGAGCCTGAGCACCGCGGCGACTTCCTCGGTGGAGGCCGGCAGCACCACCGCCAGCGGCGGGCAGCGATAGGCGGTCAGCGCGTCGCATTCGTAGACCTTGACCTCGGCGGGGTCGGAGATCACCGCGTCTTCCGGCAGGATCGCGCGCAGCTTCGCCACGATCTCGGCCTTGCGGGCGAGGATCGCCGGATCGGGATCGGGCATCTGCATCGGCGTCTCCCGCGATGGGCCGGGTTCCGGCCGGGGCCAGGATGCTACCATGGCCGCACGAGGGTAAAAAGCCCGTGCCTACCGCCCCTCGATGCGCCAGGCGCCAAAGGCCAGCGCCACGGCGAGGATCAGCATCAGCCAGGCCGGCGCCAGCGCGACCTGCCGGATGTCGCGCAGCTGATAGGCGTCGCGGTCGGCGAGCCCGATCCAGCCGCGTCCCGCGGCGACCCGGCCCTCGCGCACGCGGCGGATGTCCGGCACCCCGTCCTCCAGCCGCAGGATCCCGCCGCGGGTCGCGGCCGCCAGCGGACCGAGCGCCGCCCCGTCCGAAACCGGGTTCTCGAATTCCCGCGGCGCCGAGGGCCCGACCACCGCCACCGCCGCGAGATCGCCGTTCTCCAGCCGCCAGACGCCGTGCTCGGCGGCCTCGATCCGGCCCTCCCAGCGCCCCGGCGCCACCTCCTTCATCGCCACCTCCTCGCTCTCGCCCGAGGGGCTGGTGGCGGTCACCGTCGGGATCTCGGCCTCGAGCGTGCGGCGCGTCACCTCCACGTCGCCGCCGTCGCCGCCGCCGAGCAGCACGTTCTCCTCCAGCTCCGGCTCCTGCATCAGCCAATGGGCCAGCCGGCGCAGCAGTTCGAGCTGCGGCCCGCCACCCTCGTAGCCGCGGCTCCAGAGCCAGGCCTCGTCGGAGGCCAGCACCGCGACCCGCCCCTCCCCCTGGCGGTCGAGCACCAGGAGCGGCCGGTCGTCCGGGCCGGTCATGACCACCTCGCCCTCCGGGGCGTCGAGCTCGACGATGCGGAACCAGCGGCCCCAGCCCGGCGTGCCGTCCGCGGCCGGCGGGCGCGGGGCATGGGATTCGAGGTCGGCGGTGACCGGATGGCGATGGCCCAGCTCCGGGATGCGCGGCGCGAAGCCCCGCTCCACCACCCGGGCGGTGGGCTGGACCGGCAGTACCCCGCGCAGCGGCGAGCGGTAGAGGCTCTCGGCGCCGGCGAAATCCTCGCCCGCGGCGACCAGCAGCGCGCCCCCGTCCCGCACATAGCGGGCGATGTTCTCGAAATAATCGTTCGGCAGGATTCCCCGGCGCTTGTAGCGGTCGAAGATGATCAGGTCGAACTCGTCGACCTTCTCCATGAAGAGCTCCTGGGTCGGGAAGGCGATCAGCGAGAGCTCGAAGACCGGCACGAAATCCTGCTTCTCCGGCGGGCGCAGGATGGTGAAATGCACCAGGTCGACGGCGCTGTCGGATTTCAGCAGGTTCCGCCAGGTGCGCTCGCCGGGATAGGGCTCGCCCGAGACGAGCAGCACCCGCAGCCGGTCGCGCACGCCGTTGATCGAGACCACGGCGGCGTTGTTGCGCTCGGTCAGCTCGCCCGCCACCTGCGGCGTGGCGATTTCCAGCACATTGGCCCCGCCGCGCCCGAGCGTGACCGGCAGCGTGACCGGTTCGCCCACCGGCACGTCGAAGCGCAAGGGCTCGGTGCCGTCGAGCGCGATGGTCAGCGGTACGAACCCGCCGCTCTCCGGCGACGCGCCGATGTCCTCCACACGCAGGGTCACGCTGACCGGCTCGTCGATGATCGCGAAGGCCGGCGCCGTCTCGATCACGATGCGGCGGTCCCAATCCGCGGCGCTGCCGCTGAGCAGCACATGGACGGGCCCGGGGAATTCCGCCAGCGCATCGGCGTCATGCACCTGCCCGTCGGTCACAAGGATCGCGCCGGCGATCCGGTCGGGCGGGATCTCCGCCGCCGCCTCGGCCAGGGCGCCGAGGAGCCGCGTCCCGTCCTCGCCCCGGTCGCGCAGGCGGATCTCGCGCAGCTCCAGCCCGCCGGTCTCCACCAGCCGGTCGAGCCGCGCCCCGAGCCCCTCGAGCGCCGACGTCACCTGGTCGGGCCGGAGCCCGATCCGGTTCGAGGCGCTCTCGTCGATCACCACCAGCGCGATGTCGGCCACCGGCAGCCGGTCCTCCTGCCGCCAGGAGGGCTGCGCCAGCGCCACCAGCAGCACCAGCGCCGCGAGCGCGCGCAGCCACCAGCCGGCCAGCCCCCGCCAGAGCGCGAGCAGGAGCGCCGCGAGGCTCAGCCCCGCGAGCCCGGCGATCAGCCCGAGCGGCAGCTGCGGATCGAAGGCGACCATCGACATGCCCTATTGTCCCAGCCGGTCGAGCAGCGCGGGCACATGCACCTGGTCGGATTTGTAGTTGCCCGTCATCACATGCATGATCAGGTTCACGCCGAAGCGGATCGCCATCTCGCGCTGGCGCTCGCCGGCGATGCCGCGGCCCACGGGATACATCGGCTGGCCGTTCTCCTGCATCGCCCAGGCCGAGGCCCAGTCGTTGCCGCCGATCACCACCGGGGTCACCCCGTCGTTGAGGTTGCGGAACGGCATGCCCTCGACCTCCTCGGCCGCTGGCGCGGCCTCCACCCAGACCGTCGAGGCGTCCCACCGGCCGGGAAAGTCCTGGAGCAGGTAGAAGGTCCGCGTCAGGACGTGGTCGAGCGGAACCGGCTCCAGCGGCGGCACGTCGAGCCGGGTCGCGATGCGCTGCAGCGCCCGCCCGTTCGGGGTCGTCCCGCCCAGGCTGCCGCCGAGATCGGCGTCCCGCGTGTCGAAGAGGATCATGCCGCCGAAGCGCAGGAAATCGTTGAGCCGCGCGGCGGCGGCATCTGAAGGCGCCGCCTGCCCCTCGGTGACCGGCCAGTAGAGGAAGGGATAGAGCGCGATCTCGTCGCGCTCCAGATCGACCCCCACGGGCTCGGCGGGCTCGACCGCCGTGCGGTCGAAGAGCGCCCGGCTCAGGCCCCGCAGCCCGGCCTCGCTCACCGCATCCACGCGGGCATTCCCCGTCTTCACATAGGCGAGCACCGTGCGGTTCGCGGCATAGAGCGCGGCGGCCTCCGACCTCGCATCCTGCGCCCGCGCCGCCGATCCGGCCGCGCCCGCGAGCCCCGCGGCGAGCAGGACCAGCGCCGCGCCGCGCGCCACCGCCCTTGCGCTTCCGCTGCCGAGCCGGCCCGAGACGCGCAGCGTCGCCAGCACGTCCGCGGCGAGCAGCACCAGCGCCAGCGCCAGCAGAAGCGGGCCGAGCCGGCGCTCCGCGGGACGGTCGAGCGCCTCCTGCACCAGCGCATCGGGCAGGCCGGCCATGGGCGCGAGCCGGTCGTCCCGGCGCATCACGTTGAGCGCCACCCGCCGCTCGCCGCTGCCGTAGATCCCTGGCGGCATCTCCGCCGAGGGTCGGTCCCCGGCCAGCGCCGCGCCCTCGATCCCAGAGACGAGGCTCGGCGTCTCAAGCTCGCCGAACCCGTTCATCACCTGGAGCGGCGTCCAGATCCCGCCCTCGACCGCCTCGGGCGCCGGCCCGAGGCCGCCGGCGCTCTGGGCCAGCCGCTCGAGCATCTGCACGAAGAGCCCCGAGAGCGGCAGGTTCGACCAATCGGCGTTCGCGGTCACGTGGAAGAGCACCAGCCGCCCGTCGCCGATCGCCCGGCCGGTCACGAGTGGCGTCCCGTCCTCGAGGCTGGCCATCACGCGTTCCGGCAGGTCCGGATCGGGCTGTGCCACCACCTGGGCAGAGATGTCCACGTCCTCCGGCACCGCCAGCCCGGCGAAGGGGCCGCCTTCGGGAAACGGTCGCAGCTTGCGCGGCGCGCCCCAGGACATCGCCCCGCCCACCGACCGCCCCCCGGCGCGCAGGCGGACCGGAAGCAGCGGGTCGGGTTCGAGCTGCCCCGCGCCCGAGGCCGCCAGCCGCGGCCCGGCGAAGCGCACCAGCAGGCCGCCGGCCTCGATCCAGGGCATCAGCAGCGCGCGCTCGGCCTCCCCGATCGCCCCGACATCGGCGAGGATCAGCATGTCCGGCGCGGTGTTGAGCATCTCGCCCAAGGGCGCCTCGACCACCTCGGCGAAGGGCGCCAGTGCCTTGCGCAGGTAATGCAGCGGATCGACCAGATCCTGCCCCTCGCCGCCGGCCCGCCCGGAGACGAGACCGACCTTGCGCCGGCGCACCGCATCGTCGGCGAGCACCACCCCGCCCGCCGAGGCGCCCTCGGCGAGCTGCAGCCGCGCCACCCGGTTGCGCAGCTCGATCGGCATCGCGACCGGCACGTCGACGCTCGCGGCACCCGCGGCGAATTCGGCCGTCGCCGAGCCCAGCACCCGTTCGATGCCGTTCGGATCCGGCCCGATCGCGAGGATGCCGACCGGCGCCGCTCCGGCGGCCTCGGCCCGCAGGGCACGGACCCGCAGCGCGCCCTCCTCGAGCCAGGGTGGGGTCAGCGCGAGCGCGCTGCGCCCGGCGCGCGCCAGCGTCGCCGGCCCGCGCGCGAGCAGCGCCTCGGCGAGCGCGCCCTCGCCGCCGTCGCCGCCGTCGCCGATACCGTCGCCGAGCCAGAGCGTCTCGAAATCCCCGGCCTCGGCACCGGCGATCCAGTCGGCCCAGGCGCTGCGGTCCGGCGCCCAGGGCTGCGGCGCGAAGCCCGCGAGCCGCCCCTGCCATTCCGAGGCCGCGCGCCAGGGGATCCCGCCCTCCGCCGGCGGCGCCGCGGCCAGCGAGAGGACCGCCGCCGTCCGGCCCTCGCGGCCCGCGTCCTCCAGCGCCGCCGCGACACGGTCCATGCGCGCGTTCCAGCCCGGCGCATCGGCCCAGCCGCCGTCGAGCAGCACCAGGAGCGGCCCGCCCCGGCCCTCGGCGCGCGGGTTCAGCACCGGCCCCGCGAAGGCGACGATCGCCGCCGCCAGCGCGAGCATGCGCAGGGCGAGCAGCCACCAGGGCGTGCGCTCGGGCATGCGCTCCGGATCGTCGAGCCCGAGCAGCAGCCGCACGCCGGGAAAGGCCCGCCGCGCCGGCGCCGGCGGCACCGCGCGCAAGAGCCACCAGAGGATCGGCAGCGCCGCCAGCCCCAGGAGCAGCCAGGGCGCGAGGAAGGCGACCGGCCCGATGCTCATGCCCGCCTCATGCGCGCTCGCCCACGGCCATGTAGAGCCAGAGCAGCGCCGCGCGCGGGCTCTGGCTGGTGCGATGGAAGAGGCAGCGCCAGCCGAGCCGGCGCGCCAGATCCTGCAGATAGGCGCGACGTTCCGCCAGCCGCCGGACATAGGCCTCGCGCAGCGCCCGCGCCCGCTGGGTCTCGAATTCGGTTCCCCCGCCCATGCTCCGGAAGATCACCCGCCCGTCGAAGGGAAAGACCTCTTCGCTCTCGTCGAGCACCTGGACGAAGACGCCGTGCACGCCGCGGTCGGCGGCCTGGGCCAGCGCCGGGGTCAGCGCCTCGGGATCCCCGAGGAAATCGGAGAGAAAGACCGCCCGCGCGCCCTTCGGCATGCGGTCGGGCGGCGGCGCGCCGTAATCGGGCCGCGGATCGGCGGGCTCGCCGCCGAGCTCCAGCGCCAGACGGTTGAGCTGCGCCCGCCCGCTGCGCGGCTGGGCGGCGGCGCTGCCCATCAGCGCCACCCGCTCGCCGGCCTTGATCAGCAGGACCGAAAGCGCCAGCGCCAGCAGCGCAGCCCGCTCGCGCTTGGACCGCGCGCCCGGATCGGACCGAAAGTCCATCGACTGCGCGCCATCGACCCAGAAGCAGACGGTCTGCGCCGCCTCCCATTCCATCTCGCGGATGAACTGCAGGTCCGACTTGCCCGACCGCCGCCAGTCGACCATCGACCGCGCGTCGCCCGGCACCGCCTGCCGGTACTGCCAGAAATTCTCGCCATGGCCGGCCCGCCGCCGGCCGTGCACGCCCATGGCGACGTTGCCGGCGAGGAATTCCGCCTCCGCCAGCAGCGGCGGCAGCGCGCCGGCGATCTTCTCGGCATCGCGCCGCAGCCCGACCGCGCCCTGGGGCTTCTCCCTGCCGCGAAGGCGGGGCTCGATCATGCCGCCGCCTCCGCGCCGGTCGCCTCGCCCACCAGCCGCGCGATCAGCGCGTCGAGCGTCTGGCCCTCGGCCCGTGCGGCGAAGCCGAGCGCCATGCGGTGGATCAGCACCGGGTGGGCGAGCGCGGCCACGTCCTCCACCCCCGGCACCAGCCGTCCCTGGATCAGCGCGCGCGCCCGGATCGCCAGCATCAGCGCCTGGGCGGCGCGCGGCCCCGGCCCCCAGCTCACCGCGTCGCGCACCGCCGGATGGGTGTCCTCGGTACCGGGCCGCGCCGCGCGCACCAGGTCGAGGATGCGCTCGACGACCGCCTCGCCCACCGGCAGCCGGCGGATCAGCCGCTGCGCCGCGATCAGGCTCGCCGCATCGAAGACCGGCTCGGCGGAGGCTTCCTCGATCCCGGTGGTCGCGAGAATGATCTCGCGCTCCGAGGCCCGGTCGGGATAGCCCACGTCGATCTGGAGCAGGAACCGGTCGAGCTGCGCCTCGGGCAGCGGATAGGTGCCCTCCTGCTCGATCGGGTTCTGGGTGGCGAGCACATGGAAGGGCGCGGGAAGCGCCCGGCGCTGGCCGGCGACCGAGACCTCGCGCTCCTGCATCGCCTGCAGCAGCGCCGATTGCGTCCGCGGGCTCGCGCGGTTGATCTCGTCGGCCATCAGCAGCTGGCAGAAGATCGGCCCGTCGATGAAGCGGAAGGCGCGGGTGCCGTCGGCACCGGTCTCCAGCACCTCGGCCCCGAGGATGTCCGCCGGCATCAGGTCGGGCGTGAACTGGATGCGATGCGCCACGAGGCCCAGAACCGTGCCGAGCGTCTCGACCAGCCGGGTCTTGGCCAGGCCCGGCGCGCCCACCAGCAGCCCGTGGCCGCCGCAGAGGATGGCGATCAGCGTCTGCTCGACCACCTGCTCCTGCCCGACGATGCGCCGGGCGATCATCTCGCGCGCCGCCACCAGCCGCGCGCCGGTCGCCTCGATCTCGGCCATCATCTCGCCGCTCTCCGCCATGTCCCGCCTGCCTTTCCGCGCGTTGCCCGTCCTCCCCACAGGGTCTAGCATGTCGCGAGACGACAGTAACGCGGCTTGGCGTGCCGACAATGGCCAACGGAGATCACAATCCGGACAGATCGCCCGCGGCCGGCAGGCTCGCCCGCCCCGGATCGGTGCGGGTGCGGTGAGCGCCCCGGCAAGTCCCGCCGACCCGCCCCGGAAACCGGATCCGGCGTCGGCAGCCGGATCCGCGCGATTGCAGCTGCTGGGCGGATTCGCGCTCTCCGACCGAGACGGGCGACCTTGCGACCTCAGGTCGCGCAGGACCCGGCTGTTGCTGGCATATCTGGCGGTGCCGCCCGGCGGTCGCCACGGCCGCGAAGCGCTTGCGGCCCTGTTCTGGCCCGATCGCCAATCCGAGCAGGCGCGGGGAAGCCTGCGGGCGGCGCTGTCCGACATCCGCCGGGCGCTCGGCAAGGACGCGCTCGAAGCCGACCGCGACACGGTGGCGCTCCGGCCGGACGCGCTTGTCAGCGACTATGCCCGCCTGCGTGCGGCCGCCAGGCAGCCGACGGACGCTGGGCTTCCCAACGACCTCTATCCCGGTCCGTTCCTGAACGGAGTCGAATCCGGCGGCGATGCGCTGGAGGACTGGCTGCGCGACCGGCGCGCGGAATGCACCGCGCTCGCGATCGTCGCGCTGGAACGAGCAGCCGATCACTTGGCGGCGGCAGGCCACCACGCCCAGGCCCTGGCACTGATGCGCCGCTGTCTCGGGCTGGAGCCGCTCAGGGAAGCCAGCCACCGCGCCATCATGCGGCTGCTGGCCGCATCCGGCGAGCGGGCCCTGGCGCTCGCGCAGTTCCGCGCCTGCCGCGAGCTGCTGCGCCACGAGCTCGACACCGAGCCGGCCCCGGAGACCGTGGCGCTTGCCGACGACATCGCGCTCGACGATTCCAGCTCGCTCGCGGTCCTGCGCGCCACCGGAAGCGCCGCCTTCGACCCGCCGCTGCCCCCGCCGGGCTCGGCGGCGGTGCCGCGGCCGATCGACGAGGCGCCGCTCCGGCCGGCCATCGCCGTGCTGCCCTTCGTCAATCTCAGCGGCGACGCCGAACAGGGGTATCTCGCCGACGGCATCACCGAGGACATCATCACAGACCTCGCCGGCATCGACGGTCTCTCCGTCGCCGCGCATACCTCGAGCGGGATGTACCGCGGCGGAGTGATTGAGCCCGACCGCATCGCCGAGGAGCTCGGCGTCAGCCATGTGCTCGAAGGCAGCCTCAGGATGGCCGGCCCCGCGGTGCGCATCACCGCCCGCCTCGCCGATGCCCGGTCCATGCGCCAGATCTGGGCCGAGCGCTACGACCGCAACCTGGAAGGCATCTTCGAGCTGCAAAGCGAGATCGCCGCCGCCATCGTGCAGGCACTGCGGCTCAACCTCGACCCCGGCGCCGCCACGATCCAGGCGGCGCGCGGCACGCGCGACGTGGAAGCCTACCGCGAGTACCTGCGCTCGCGCGCCCTGCTACGCGAGATGACCCGACGCAGCATCGAGCTCGCGCGAGACGGCTTCGCGCGGGCCATCGCCCTCGACCCGGACTATGCCGCGGCCCACGCGGGGCGCGCCGACAGCATCTCCCAGCTCGCCTATCATCATGACGCCGCCGACTGGGACCAGGCGATCGAGGAAAGCGAAACCGCCTTGCGCCTGCAGCCCGGGCTGGCCGAGGGACTCTGCGCCCGCGGCACCGCCCTGGGGCATTGCGGCCGCCTGGATGAGGCGCTGGCCGATTTCGCGACCGCGGTCCGGCTCAATCCGCAGCTCTACGAGGCACAGTACCACTACGGCCTGACCTACCTGCTTGCCGGCCGCCTGGAGGAGGCGGCGCCCCACCTGCGCCGTGCCTTCGAGATCTCCGACAAGGAGCTCCAGGCCGGCATGATGCTGATCTGCTGCCTTCTGGCGCTGGACCGCCGGCAGGAGTGCAACGCGGTCTGCCGGCACGTGATCGCGGTCTGTCGCAGGCGGATCTCGCTCAACACCTACGACGAACGCGCCGCCTACGTGATGGGCATGGCGCTGAACGGCTTGGGCGAAACCGAGCGGGCACGGCGCTGGGCCCAGGTCGCGGCTGCATTCGAGCCGGAAGACCCGCGCGCCACCTACAACATCGCCTGCCTCTTCGCCCTACTGGGCGAGGCCGAACCGGCGATCCGCCATCTCGCGAGGACGCTGGCGCTCGGAGTGTCCGACAAGAAGCGCGAGTGGATCCGCATCTACGATCCGGACCTCGCCGTGCTGCACGGCGACGCGCGTTTCGAGGCGCTTTTCGCAAGCGAGAGCTGAAATCAGAACGCGTGCGGCAACGTCCCGAGCCGGGCCTTGACCGCGTCGAGCTCGCGCTCGGCCTCACGGCGCGCAAGCGTCTCGTCGCCGGCTGGCTCCGCGCGGATCCGGAGCAGGGCGCGCAGGAAAGCCGCGAGGCGTCCGGCAGATCGCGCCGGAACGGAGGTCGGATCGAATGTCGGGCTGGTGGTCGTCATCGCTGGGTCCTCACCTCGGGGAATGCCGTGGTGTGATCCTGCCGTCCCGACGTGCGGGAACCGTGGTCCGCATCGTGCGGGAAGCGTGACGAGAGCGCGAAAAACGCGCAGGCGGCTGCCGTCGTCTGCGGATTGCTGGCCGGGGCGATTGGAACTAGGCTGCCGCTCCGATGCCAATCGACCGGAGGCATTGGCCCATGGCCGCCCCAGACCGTCCGCCCGCCGCGGCAACGCCGACCACCGAAGCCCTGGCCGCGGCGGCTCGAACCGCTTCGAAAAAGGGCCCCGCGCCGGTCCACCTCTGGAACCCGCCGTTCTGCGGCGACCTCGACATGCGCATCGCCCGCGACGGCACCTGGTTCTACCTCGGCACGCCGATCGGCCGCAAACCGCTCGTCAGGCTCTTCGCCTCGATCCTGAAACGCGAGGGCGACCGGTTCTTTCTCGTGACGCCGGTGGAAAAGGTCGGCATCACCGTCGATGATGCGCCCTTCGTCGCCATCGACTTCGAGGCCACCGGCACCGGCTCCGACGCATCCATCCGCTTCACCACCAATGTCGACGAGGAAGTGACCGCCGGCGAAGGCCATCCGATCCGCGTGACCCGCGACCCCGCGACCGGCGAGCCTGCGCCCTATGTCCATGTCCGCGCCGGGCTCGAGGCGCTGATCGACCGCAAGAGCTTCTACCGTCTCGTGGAGATCGGGCAGACGCAGACGATCGACGGCGTGGCGCAGTTCGGGATCTGGTCGGGCGGCGCCTTCTTCCCCTTCATTCCGGCCGCGCAGCTCGGCGCGGAGACCGCCGGATCGTGACGGCCGCCGGGACGCGCCGCCGCATGGCCCGGCAAGGGCCCCTCGCCCCACGGTCTGCCGGGCGGGCGCTGCTCGCCCTCTGCCTGTTCGCGAGTGTCCCGGAGCGGGCGTCTTCGGGCGAGGCCATCTTCAGCATCGGCTACAACGGCATCCTAGACAGCGAGGAAGAGGCCGGAGTCGCGCTCGGCCTAGGCGTCCATTCCCGGCCCGTCTGGGCGATCCGGCGGCTCGCCTTCGGCTTCGGCGGCGCCCTGACGATCGACGCCGACGGCGACGCCTGGGCCGGGCTCGGGATCGATGCCTATTACCCGTTCGGCGCGGATTTCCGGCTCGACCTCGGGGTCATGGCCGGCGGCTATTCCCTCGGCGATGGCCACGATCTCGGCTCCGAGCTCGAGTTCCGCTCCCGGATCGGCGTCAGCCGCCCGATCGCCGACGGGCCCTGGCGGGCCGGTTTCGCCGTCGAACACATGTCCAACGCCGGTATCGGCGACACCAATCCCGGCGTCGAGACCTTCTTCCTGACCCTCGGCCGGACCTTCTGACGCCATCTCCGGGCGGCGCGCGGGGCGCGGCCTTCTCCGGAGGCAAGCCCCGGTCCACGGTGTCGGTGGGGCGGCCGGGCCGTTGCGATCGCCCGGGACCGGCATTGCGCCCCGGCTCCCGAGCGGGGCGAAAATCCTCCCACCCTTCGGCCGTCCTGGCGCGTGAAGGCAAGTTCCGCGCGGAGGCTTCTGCTAGGTTCCAGCCGGGAGGCGCAGGCGCTTCGCGGGGAACGGCAGCGCCCTCCGGCCCCGGCGGGGGTTCCGCGACGCAGCCAGCGCAGCCGCAATCGACCCTGTGGAGACAAAGGAAGACATGGATACTTCGGAGCAGAAATTCCCGACCGCCCCGCAACGCCGCCCGTCGCGCCGGGACTTGCTCGCCGCCGGCGCGGGACTCGCCGCCTTGGCCGCTGCGCCGGCGAGGGCCCAGGAGAGCGACGGCGAGCCGGAGTTCCTCTTCGTGCAGACCGCCACCGGCATGGCCTTCGATTCCGACCGGAACCGCCTGACCCTGCGCGGGGTCAGCCCGGTCACGCTCTTCTTCTCCGACCGCCCCGAGCGCATCGTCGGCAACATGAAGACCGAGCGGTTCGTGCCCTTCTGGAGCGAGGGCCCCGACAGCTTCGCCTCGAACCCGCCGAACGCCGACCTTTCGGTTGTGGGGAAGGACAGCCTGATCGAGGCGGTGGTGGAACTGCGCGACCCGGTGATCGAGAACGGCGACCTGCATTACACCGTCAAGGTCCTCGGCGGCCACATGCCGGAGCTCGGCGACAACGCCTCGCTCTTCATCGACATCATCGGCCGGCCCCTGACGCCGGTCTCCTTTGCCGGCGCCGGCCGCCGCGCCTATCGCCGCGCCGTCTTCTACTGACGCGCCGAAAGGCGCCTCCCCGGCCGGCGACCGCCCTGCCCAAGGACGATCACAATCGCCGAAGCGGCCTCGTCGCTGGGGTTCGGGGCGCATCCAGCGTCATCACCCGCCCGGCGTGCACCGCCGGGCGCTGCCCTCATTGTTCTGCGGGACGGTGGTACCAAGAACGAGATAACATGCGATCGCCCTCGGCCGCACCCTCTCCCCGTTCCGCCGTCGCTCAGCCCCGGCGCGGGCACCTGTCCCAGTCGTCGCCGCCGAAATGCTCCAGCATGATGTCGGTGAGCACCCGGATCTTGTGCGGCACCGGCTCGGCCGGCGGCGGCCGCAGCACGTAGAGCCCGAGAGCCGGGATCTCGTAATCGTCGAGCAGGGTGACGATCTCGCCGCGCCGGACCGCCGGACCGGCGAGAAAGCTCGGCATCGCCGCGATCCCCAGCCCGGCCACCACGCCGGCGAGCTCCGCCGCCCCGCTGTCGGCGGTGAAGCGGCCGCGCGGATGGAAGGTCGTCGTCCGCCCGTCGCGGCGGAACTGCCAGACCGCCTCGCCATGCGGGATCACCTCGTGCTCGGCCAGCGCGGCCGGGCTCCGCGGGATGCCCCGCCGCGCCAGATACTCCGGGCTCGCCACGAGGACCGCGCGGATCGGCGAGATCCGCCGGGCGATCAGGCTGGAATCCGCGAGAATGCCGAGGCGGATCGCCGCGTCGAACCCCTCGCCGACCACGTCCACCCGCCGGTCGCTGTAGGAGGCATTGATCTCCAGACGCGGATTGCGCAGCGCCAGCTCCGCGAGAACCGGCGCCAGATGCGTGGTCCCGAACGAGAGCGGCGTCGCCAGCCGCAGGCGGCCGGTCGCCTCGCCCTGCCGGCTGAGCGCATCCCGGCCGGAATCGAATTCGGCGATCATCCGCTCGGCATAGGGCCGGAAATCGGCCCCCGCCTCGGTCAGCGACATGCCCCTGGTGGTCCGCGCCAGCAGCGGCGCCCCCAGCTCGGCCTCCAGCCGCGCCAGCCGCCGGCTGATCATGGACTTGGACATGCCCAGCCGCGCCCCGGCGCGGCTCAGGCCGCCGCTGGCGACCACTTCGGCGAAGGCGCGGATATCCTCGAGGTTCGGCATGGGAATCGTTCCGGATTCTGCAAAAGTCTTACCCGGACCCTGCATCTGGCGTCGCGTTCCTGGCAACCGCATATTCGCCCTGTCACGCAACGAGATCACGCGAAGGATTTCCGCCATGAACAACATTCTCGTCATCGACAGTGCCGTCAGCGGCGACTCCTCGGTCTCGAAGGCGCTGGTGCGCGACGCCGTCGCCGCCCTCGCCGAACAGGCGCCCGCCAGGATCGTCCATCGCGACCTCGGCCGCGACCCCGTGCCGCATCTCACCGAGGAGACCCTCGCCGGTGTGCGCGGCACGCCCGAAACCGAAGCCGAACTGGCCACGCGCGCCCTTTCCGACGAACTCGTCGCCGAGCTTCGTGCCGCCGATGTCGTGGTGATCGGCGCGCCGATGTACAATTTCAGCATCGCCACCGGCCTGCGGTCCTGGTTCGACCATGTGCTGCGCGCGGGCGAGACCTTCCGCTACACCGAGGCCGGGCCGCAGGGCCTGCTCGAGGGCAAGCATGTCATCGTGGTGGAAAGCCGCGGCGGCCTCTACAGCGAGGGCCCGGCCCAGGCGGCCGATTTCCAGGAACCCTATCTGCGGCACCTGCTCGGCTTCATCGGCCTGAAGGACGTCACCTTCGTGCGCGCCGAGCGCATCGGCTTCGGCCCCGAGGCCCGCGCCGAGGCGATCGCCGCCGCCGCCGCGGCCCTGCGCGACGCGGCGGCGCCGGCGCTGGCCCGCGCCGCCTGATCGCGCTGCCCCGGCGGCCGGCCCGGGCCGGCGCCGGGGTCCGGTGCTTCAATCCATGGGCGGCTTGTAGGTTCCCACGGCGGTTCCGGCCTTCGCCATGACCGCCATGGCCTCGTCCGTCGTGAATAGCTTGGTCGTCGCCGCCCCCGAAACCGTGCCGGAAGCGGCCACCGCCATGGCTGCGGCCGCCACGGCCGCATCGTCCGGCGCCTCGATCAGGCAGACCACGTCGTATTTCCCGAAGGCGAAGAACAGGTGGTGCAGCTTGCCGCCGAGGCCTTCGATCAGCTTTGACGCCGCGGCCGCGCGGTCCGTGGGATTGGCGATCATCGCCTTCACGGCCTCGGTCGAATAGGACACTTGATAGAGATAGAACGGCATGGCGTTTCCCCGTTTCATCCGGGCTCTCGCCTGTCCGTCGTGCTGTCCCCGTTCCGGACCGGCGGGCCGGTTGTCTGCCGCCCCTGCGGCGGCGATGCAGCCGGGATCGGCTGCGCCGGCCATTCTAGCACGTCTGCGCCCGGCCGTGGCCGGAAACGTGCCCCTGATACATTCTATTATTGATATGTGATGCGCCCCGCCCTATGTTGCAGGCGACCCCGAACCACAGGAGCGCCGATGCAACCCGACGTAGAAGCCTTCTTCGACGAGGCCACCTTCACGGTCTCCTTCGTCGTCACCGATCCCGAGAGCCGGAAATGCGCCATCGTCGACAGCGTGCTCGACTTCGATTATTCCTCCGGCCGGACCGGCACGAAATCTGCCGACGCGATCGTCGCCTACGTGCAGGAACGGGGCCTCGAGACGGTCTGGCTGCTCGAAACCCATGTCCATGCCGACCATCTCTCCGCCGCACCCTACCTCCAGGAGCGCCTCGGCGGCAGGATCGGCATCGGCGAGAAGATCACCGTGGTCCAGGACACCTTCGGCAAGGTCTTCAACGAGGGCACCCGGTTCCAGCGCGACGGCTCGCAGTTCGACCGGCTCTTCAAGGAGGGCGACCTCTTCGAGATCGGCGCGCTTCAGGGTCGCGTCCTGCACACGCCCGGCCACACGCCGGCCTGCCTCACCTATGTGATCGGCGATGCCGCCTTCGTCGGCGACACGCTCTTCATGCCCGATTTCGGCACGGCGCGGGCGGATTTCCCGGGCGGCTCCGCCGAGACGCTCTATGCCTCGATCCAGAAGATCCTCGCCCTGCCCGACGAGACCCGCATCTTCGTGGGCCACGACTACAAGGCGCCGGGCCGCGACCAGTATGCCTGGGAAACCACGGTCGCGGAGCAGAAGGCGCTCAACGTCCATGTGGGCGGCGGTGCGACGGCCGAGGATTTCGTCAGGATGCGCGAGGCCCGCGACGCCACCCTCGACATGCCGAAGCTGATCATCCCCTCGATCCAGGTGAACATGCGCGCCGGCCAGATGCCCGAGCCCGACGAATCCGGCAAGCGCTTCCTCAAGGTGCCGGTGAACGAGCTCTGATTCCAGCGACCCTTGCCGTTGGCTCCGGTCCCACCCGGGGCGGGGCTTCCCCCGCCCGATCGACCCGTGGCGATCGGGGGGCGGGGAAGGCGCGGCCTTTTCCCTCTCCCGCAACTCGGCCTTGGGGTCGGGCGGCGGTCAGGGACGGATCCGCCATCCCGCCCCGAAGGCCGCCGGCCTCAATGCGCCATGAGCACCGCGGTCGGCGGGGATTTCATCATGCTGGTCGTGGTGCCGCCGAAGATCCGCTGGCGCAGGCGCGAATGCCCGAAGCCGCCCATCACGATCAGCTCGGCATCGAGATCCGTCGCCGCCCGGCGCAGCACCTCGGCCTCGTCGCGGCCCTCGCGCGGCAGGCGGTGCACGTTGGTCGAGATGCCGTGCCGCCCCAGATAGGCGCTCAGGTCGGCCCCCGGCTCGGGCCCGTGCCCCTCGAAGGAGGGCACCGGGTCGATCAGCACCACGTCCACCCTCTCCGCCGCGCACATCAGCTCGATCGCGTCACGCACCGCCTTGGAGGCCTCGACGCTGGCGTCCCAGGCGACCATCACCCGGCGCGGGTCGGGGAAATGCACCGCGCCCTCGGGCAGGAGCAGCACCGGGCGGCCCGATTCGAAGAGCGCCCCGTTCAGCACCCAGTTCTGCATGGCCTCGCCGTCGCCGCCCGCCGGCGGGATCAGCGTGAGATCGGCGTAGCGCGCGAAGCGGGCCGCGAGCGTCGCCACCGTGCCGCGGTCGATGTACTGCGATTCGACCATCGCCGAGACGCCCGCCGCGCCGAGCCGCGCCTCGACCTCCTGGGCACGCTCCTCCGCGACGCTCTGGCCCTCGCGGATCTCGCCGGCCCAGATGTCGTTGGAGACGACCCCGTAGGGCGAGGCCGGCGGCGGCGGCGCCACCCCCAGCACCAGCACCGCGAGATGGGCGTCGAGCTTACTGCAGATGCCGGCGGCGCGGTCGATCTCGGCATCGCCCTGGCTCGTCCCGACCGCCAGAAACACGGTCTTGAAGGGCATGGATCCTCTCCTCGTCTAGGTTTGTCTCAAGCTTAGGCTTGCGCTGCGCCGTCAGGCCTTGCGATAGATCAAGTGTCCGCCGGCCGTGCATGCTATCGTGCCGCGCGGCCCCAGACCAGCGCGGGAGGTAGCCATGGCCCTGGAACAGTTTCGCGTGCAGATCGCGATGCTGATGGACGAAATCGCCAAGGCGCCCGAGGACCGCCACGAGTTGCAGGAGAGCCTGCGCGAGAAGCTCGCCGAGATGCAGGCCATGGGTCTGCCGCTGCCCCACGACCTCGTCGATCTGGAGGAATATCTCGAGGAAGACCTCGAAGGCGCCGCCCGCCGCCGGCGCGGCAAGGCCGGCCCCGCGGCGGAGGAATAGCTACCCCCGCCCGGCGCCCCTGCCGCCGCCGCGCCTCGCAACCGCGGCGATCCCGTTGGCGAGCAGGAGCAGCACCACCGCCGCCACCACGATCGAGGGTCCCGCCGGCGAATCGAGCCTGAACGAGGCCGCGAGCCCACCCGCCGAGGCGACGGCGCCGATACCGGCCGCGACCACCGCCATCGCCTCGGGCGTGGGCGCGAAGGCCCGCGCCGCCGCGGCCGGCACGATCAGCATCGCGGTGATGAGCAGCGCGCCGACGACCTTCAGCGCCACCGCCACCAGAAGCGCGAGCGCCACCGTCAGCACCAGCCGCTCGCGCGCCGCCGCGATGCCGGCGGCCGCCGCGAGATCGGCGCTGAGCGTGGCGAGCAGCAGGCCGCGCCAGCGCCAGACCAGCAGCGCCAGGATCAGCGCCCCCCCGGCCCAGATTACCAGGAGATCGCTCCGGCTCACCGCCAGGATGTCGCCGAAGAGATAGCCCATTAGATCGACGCGCACGCCGGGGAGCAGGCTCAGCGCCACCAGCCCCGCCGCCAGCGCCCCATGCGCGGCCACCCCGAGCATGGTGTCCATTGCATAGGTCCGCCCGGTCGCCAGCGAGACCGTCAGGGCCATGGCGAGCGCCGCGAGCGCCACCCCTGCCACCACCGGCAATTCGGTGGCGAGCGCCAGGGTCACGCCGATCAGCGCGGCATGGGCCGTCGCGTCGCCGAAATAGGCCATGCGCCGCCAGACGACGAAGCAGCCGAGCGGCCCGGCCACCAGCGCGACGCCGGTCCCGGCCAGCACCGCGCGCAGGAGGAAATCGTCGAGCGGGCTCACGCCTCGGCATCCGCGGGATGATGGTGATGTCCGGGCGCGCCCTCGGCATGGGCATGGTCGTGCTCGTGGCGATAGAGCGCCAGCGCCCCCTCGGTGCCGAAGCCGAAGAGCGCGCGGTATTCCGGCGCCGCCGAGACCACCGTCGGCGTGCCCTCGCAGCAGACATGGCCGTTGAGGCAGATCACCCGGTCCGAGGCGCTCATCACCACATGCAGGTCGTGGCTGACCATCAGCACCCCGCAGCCCAGCTCGGTCCGCAATTCCTCGATCAGCCGGTAGAACCGCGCGACGCCGGGCTGGTCGAGCCCCTGCGCGGCCTCGTCGAGCACCAGCAGCTGCGGCCGGTGCAGGAGCGCATGCGCCAGAAGCGCCCGTTGCAGCTGCCCGCCGGAGAGGTCGATCATCTGCCGCCCCCCCAGCCCCGCGATCCCGACGCGCTGCAGGGCATGCTCCCGCTCCTCCCGGCCGCCGCCGGCGAGACCGAGGAAGCGCGCTACGGTCAGCGGCATGGTGTGGTCGATAGCCAGCCGCTGCGGCACGTAGCCGATGCGCAGGCCCGGCGCGCGCCGGACCTCGCCCGCGCTCGCCCGCTCCGCGCCGATCAGGAGGCGCAGCAGCGTGCTCTTGCCCGATCCGTTCGGCCCGACGATGGTCACGATCTCGCCGGCCTCGATGGCGATGTCGACCCCGCGCAGCACCGGATGCCCGCCGCGCGTGACCCCGAGCCCCTTGGCCGAGACCAGCGGCGCGCTCACGCCGCCTCCGCCTCGCGGCAGCGCGCGCAGAGCCCCTCGCCCTCGATCACCATCCGCTCCACGCAAAAACCCTGCCCGGCCGCCGAGGCCGCCAGCCCGGCGCCGAGCTGCGGCAGGACCGCCTCCGCCACGCCCCGGCAGCTGCGGCAGATCAGGAAGACCGCCACATGCTCCGCGCCGCCATGAGTACAGGCAACGAAGGCCGAAAGCCGCTCGATGCGATGGACGAAGCCGTTCCTGACCAGAAAATCCAGCGCGCGATAGGCCACCGGCGGCTGGCTCCCCAGCCCCGCCTCCCGCAGCCGGTCGAGCAATTCGTAGGCGGTCATGGCGCGATGCGCCTCGAGCAGCGCCTCGAGCACGCAGGCCCGCGCCGGCGTCATCCGCAGCCGCCGCGCCGCGCAGGCGGCCTCGACGGCCGCCAGCGCCTGCGCCCGGCACGCCTTGTGATCATGCGGGCCGAAGGCCTCCGCCTCGATGTCGCTTGACCGGGTCATATGTTACTTTATAACAGATCTCGCCGCGTGAAACCGGCATCCTAGTCGGGCCCGTGTCGGGCCACAAGAGCCGCAGATGGAGGGAGCATTCATGGCAACAAGGGCAGTTGCTGCCGCACTCGCGCTCGCCGCGATGCCGGGAGCCGCCGCGGCGTCGCCGCCGGTCGTCGCGACCGATATCGCGCCCGTCCAGTCGATCGTCGCCCGGGTCATGGCGGGGGTCGGGGCGCCGGGCCTCGTGGTTCCGCCCGGCGCCTCGCCGCACGGCTACGCGCTTCGCCCCTCCGAGGCAGAGCTCCTGCAGGAGGCCGGGCTTGTGGTCTGGGTCGGGCCGGCGCTCGACCCCTGGCTCGCGGGGCCGATCGACACGCTGGCCGCCGAAGCCGCCCGCGTCACGCTCCAGGACGCGCCCGGCATCCGCCTCCTGCCGATTCGCAGCGGCGGCCCCTTCGAGCCGCACGAGCACGACCACGGCCAGGATCACGGGCAGGCCGGCGAAGCCGCGGACCACGATCACGATCACGATCATGGCACCGAGGCCGCGGACGCCGACCACGACCACGACCACGAACACGAACACGGCGGCCCCGACGGCCATCTCTGGCTCGACCCCGGGAATGCCGTCGCCGCCGCCCGTGCTGTCGCCGCCGCCCTCGCCCCGCTCGACCCGGAGAACGCCGCCGCCTATGCCGCCAATGCCGAGGCCTTCGCGACCGAGATGGCGGAGCTCTCGAGTGAGATCGAGGATCGTCTCGCCCCGGTCCGCGGGCAGCGTTTCATCGTCTTCCACGACGCCTACCAGTATTTCGAGGACCGGTTCGACATGCCCGCGGCCGGCAGCGTCTCGCTCCAGGAGGGCGTGGCCCCCGGCGCCGCCCGCGTCGCCGAGATCCACGACCGGGTGCGCGACGCGCAGATCTCCTGCGCCTTCACCGAGCCCCAGTTCGAGCCGAAGCTGCTCGGCACCGTCATCGAGGGTGCCGGCGTGCGCACCGACGTGCTCGACCCGATCGGCGCGGCGCTGCCGCCGGGGCCGGACCTCTACCCGGCACTGATGCTCGGCCTCGCCGACAGCCTCGCGGAATGCCTCGGCGGCTGATGCCGGACCGGTGAAGCCGCCCCCCTGCCCCTCGCCCGCAATTTGCGCTAGCCTCGTCGCGAGCGAGCAAACGGACCACGTCGAGCCTTGGGCTTCCGCCTGACCCCTGCGATTCTCGCGGCCCTGCTGGCGCAAGCGCCGGCGGCCGTCGAGGCACACCCCCACATCTTCATCGACGGCGGTGTGGGTTTCGTCTTCGACAAGCAGGGCCGCCTCGCCACGCTCGAGGTGACCTGGATCTACGACGCGATGACCTCGCTCCTTATGCTCGACGATCTCGGCATCGACGGCGCAGCCCCGCTGGGCTCCCGCGACCGGGAGCGGCTCGCCGCCTATCAGACCACCTGGGAGGCCGGCTTCGACGGCGACAGCTTCCTCTGGGACGGCGACCGCCCCATCGCCCTCTCGGGTCCGCTCGAGCCCGCCGCCGAGATCAGGGACGGGCTGGTCGTCATCACCTTCGGCCGCACGGTCGAGACGCCCTTCCGCCCCGGCCCCGAGACCGTGGCCGAGATCTACGACCCGACCTATTTCACCGCCTATGCGGTGACCGAGACCCCGCGGCTCGAAGGCCGGGCGGACGGCTGCCACGCCGAGGTCGTGCCCTTCCGCCCGACCGCCTCGCTCCGGCCGCTGCTCGACCGGCTCGGCGCCGTCCCGATCGACGAGACCCCGGACGAGGCGCTGGGACGGCTCTTCGCCGACAAGGTGCGCCTGACATGCGACTGACCGCGGCGCTCCTGCTCGCGGCGGCGGTGGCGGCGGCGCTCGCTCTGTGGCTGAGCGGCGGCCACCACCTGCTCTTCTGGTGGGCGACGCGCTGGCAGCATGCGCTCCAGGACGCGCTCGCCCTCCGCATCCAGGACATCCGCGCCGGCCGCTCCGCCGCCTTCTGGTCGCTGCTCGGCCTCTGCGCCGGCTACGGCTTCCTGCATGCGGTCGGGCCGGGGCACGGCAAGCTCCTGATCTCCGGCGCCGCCATCGGCTCCCGCGCCACGGCCTTCCGGATGGGGCTCGTCGCCGTCGTCGGCAGCCTCGCCCAGGCGGCGGTGGCGATCATCCTCGTCTATGGCGCCCTGGCGCTCCTCGAACTCACCGCCCGCAGCACGGCCGAAGCCGCCGACCGCTGGATCACCCCGGTCGGCAATCTCGCGGTGGCGCTGGTCGGCGCCCTGCTGCTGGCACGCGGACTGCGCGCCCTCCGGCCGGCCCGCGCCGACCGGGCAGCGGCGGCGCACCGCCATGAGGCGCATCATTGCGGCCACCACCACGGGCCGACCGCGGCCGAGGCCGCCGCCGCCGACAGCCCCGGCACGATGCTGGCGCTCGTCGCGGCGATGGCGATACGCCCCTGCACCGGCGCGCTCTTCGTGCTGCTGCTCGCCTGGCGGATGGGCCTCGCCGGCGCCGGTGCCGCCGCGGTCGTGGCCATGGGCCTCGGCACCGCCGCCTTCACCGTGATCGTGGCGACCCTCGCTGTCGCCGGCCGGGACGCGGCCTTCCTCGCCGCCGGCGAAGGCCGCGCCGCCCGCCTGCTCGGGCCCGGGCTCCAGATCGCCGTCGGCGGCCTCGTGCTCGGCATCGGCGGCACGCTGGCGCTGGCGGCGTTGCCGCTGTGACGACCGGCGAAGCTTGAGCGCCGACCCGTCGATGCATTCGTGTCGCACCCTCGCCGCAGGGGAACTGCATTCGGCAACGCCACCCCTTCCGGCCGCGCTCTGGCCGCGCCCGATGCCACCGTCCCGCCCGGCGGGCACCGCCGGGAAGGCCCGCCCAGGCCGGGCCCTGCCCTCATCTCGTGGCGGCTCGAAGGAGACGAACGTCTGGGCTCCAGATGCGATAGCCCTGACCCCGACGCCGCCCGCCTTGACACTCCCGCGGCCGGCACCATTGATCAGCCGCGACCACCCGCAGCGGAGCGCGCCCATGCCCTGGACCTTCCTCGTCGTCGCCGGCCTCTTCGAGATCGGCTGGGCGATCGGCCTGAAATATACCGACGGCTTCACCCGCCCGCTGCCGACGCTCCTGACAATCGCCTCGATGATCGTCAGCATCTCCCTGCTCGGGCTCGCGCTGCGCCACCTGCCGGTGGGCACCGCCTATGCGGTCTGGACCGGCATCGGCGCGGTCGGGACCGCCGGACTCGGCATCCTGCTCCTGGGCGAACCCGCCACGCTCGCGCGCATCCTCTGCATCGGGCTGATCCTCGCGGGCATCTTCGGCCTGAAGCTCGCCAGCTGACCCCCCGATTTGCGGTTTCCCGTTCGGCGGCTTTGCTCTAATCACGGGGCGCAAGGGCGCGGAGCGCGCGCCGCCAAAGGGGAACCACCGCAATGTCTGTCATCATCGACGTGGTCGGACGGGAGATTCTCGACAGCCGGGGCAATCCGACGGTCGAGGTCGACGTCCTGCTCGAGGACGGCGCCAGCGGCCGTGCCGCCGTGCCCTCCGGCGCCTCCACCGGCGCGCATGAGGCGGTGGAGCTGCGCGACGGCGACAAGGGCCGATACGGCGGCAAGGGCGTGCGCCGGGCTGTCGAGGCGGTGAACGGCCAGATCTGCGACGCGCTCACCGGCATCGCCGCCTCCGAACAGGTGATGATCGACCGGATCCTGATCGAGCTCGACGGCACCGCGAACAAGGCGCGCCTGGGCGCCAACGCCATCCTCGGCGCCAGCCTCGCCGCCGCCAAGGCCGCCGCGGCGAGCCAGGGAACCCCGCTCTACCGCTACGTGGGCGGGGCCGCCGCCCGGGTGCTGCCGGTGCCGATGATGAACATCATCAACGGCGGCGCCCATGCCGACAACCCGATCGACATCCAGGAATTCATGATCATGCCGGTCGGGGCGGAGACGCTCGCCGACGCGGTGCGCATCGGCTCGGAAGTCTTCCATGCGCTGAAGGGCGCGCTCGCCAAGGCCGGCCACAATACCGCCGTCGGCGACGAGGGCGGCTTCGCGCCCAATCTCTCCTCCACCCGCGAGGCGCTCGACTTCATCGTCAAGAGCGCCGAGACCGCGGGCTACCGCCCGGGCGAGGACATCTATCTCGCGCTCGACTGCGCCGCGACGGAATATTTCGCCGACAGCGTCTACGACATGAAGGGCGAGGGCAAGAGGCGCAGCCCGGCCGAGAACGCCGAGTACCTCGCCGAACTCGTCGACGCCTATCCCATCATCTCCATCGAGGACGGCATGTCCGAGGACGACTGGGAGGGCTGGAAGCTCCTGACCGAGCGCCTGGGCGGGCGCTGTCAGCTCGTCGGCGACGATCTCTTCGTCACCAATACCGAGCGCCTCTCCCGCGGCATCGCCGAGGGCATCGCCAATTCGATCCTCGTCAAGGTGAACCAGATCGGCAGCCTGACCGAGACGCTGGCCGCCGTCGACATGGCCCAGCGCGCCGGCATGACCGCGGTCATGTCGCACCGCTCGGGCGAAACCGAGGATTCGACGATCGCCGACCTCGCCGTCGCCACCAATTGCGGCCAGATCAAGACCGGCTCGCTGTCGCGCTCGGACCGGCTGGCGAAATACAACCAGCTCATCCGTCTCGAGGAGGATCTCGGCGACAGCGCCATCTACGCCGGCCGCTCGATCCTGCGGCGCTGAGCCGGGAGCCGCTGCCGCGATGGCAGAGGCGCAGACCGCCGGCCTCTATCTGGTCACCCCGGCGCAGCCGAGCCTCGGGGAGCTTCCCGATGCGCTCGGCGCCGCGCTCGACGCGGTGCCGGTCGCCTGCGTCCGCCTCGCCCTCGCCCGGACCACCGAGGAGGATCTGATGCGCGCGGCCGACACGCTGCGTCCGGTCTGCCACGCCCGGGACGTGCCGCTGGTCCTGACCGACCATTTCCGCCTCGTCACGCGCCTTGGCCTCGACGGGGTGCATCTCGGCGACGGCGCGCGCCAGATCCGCGCCGCGCGCAAGGAGCTCGGCGCCGACGCCATAATCGGCGCCCATGCCCGCGCCTCCCGTCACGACGGCATGACCGCCGCCGAGATCGGCGCCGATTACGTCGCCTTCGGCCCGCTGACGCAATCGAGCCTCGGGGACGGCACCCTTGCGCCGCTCGAGCTCTTCGCCTGGTGGTCGGAGATGATCGAGGTGCCGGTGGTCGCCGAGGGCGGCCTCACCCCCGATCTCGCCGCCGATCTCGCCGGCATCGCGGATTTCATCGCGCTCGGCGACGAGATCTGGAATGCCCCCGAGGGCCCGGTGGCCGCGCTCCGGTCCTATGCCGAACGTCTCGGCTGACGGCCCCGCTCACCCGCGCAGCCGCTCGAGTTCTCCCCGAACCGCCCGCCCCGCCGCCTCGGCCAGGTCCTTGCGGCCGGCCGCGCGCGCCACCTCGAGCGGCGCGTGGAAGATCAGCTCCACCGATCCCCCCGCGGAGCGCGCCAGCACGTCGCGCAGATGCGTCGCGAAATCCATCTCGCCCCACCAGGCGTAGAACTCCCGCGGCAGATGCGGCGCCGGCCGGTAGTGGATCGTCACCGGCTGCACCGCCACCCGACCGCCCAGCTCGGGGGCGAAGAAGACCCCGAAGAGCGAGGATTTGAACGGCAGCACCCGCTGCCCGTCGCTGCTCGTGCCTTCGGGGAAGAGCGCCATGTGATCGCCGCGCGCCAGCCGCGCGCGCAGCTCCGCCTCCTGCAGCTTGGCCGCCGCCGGCCGCCGGTCGATGAACATCGTGCCGATCGCCCGCCCGATCAGCCCGATTCCGGGCCAGGCGCGCACCTCGGCCTTGGAGACCAGGAAGGGTGCGGCCGCGCGCTGCAGCGCCACGATGTCGATCCAGCTCGAATGATTGGCCACGAAGGCGCCTGCGCCGGAGATCGGCTCCCCGCGCTGGCGATAGGCGAGCCCCAGCGCCGGCAGCGCCAGCGCCGCCCAGACCTGCACCACGCGCGGGCCCATCCGCGTCACCCGCCGCCCCGCGATCCGCGCGAGGCCGCGATCGATGCCCCAAAGCAGCAGATAGAGCGCGAAGAGCACCACGATCACCAGCCCGGACCAGGCGCCGCGCAGCACCAGCCGCAGCCGGTCGCCTGCCCGGAGCGGATCCAGCACCGGAGCCGCCGCGCCGTTCCACCCCGCCCTCACCCTTCCCGGCCCCGCGCGTAATACTGGCGATAGCGCTCGGTCATGCGCCCGGTGTCCATGACCACGCAGACGTCGATGGTGTTGAAGCCGTGGTCCACCCAGGCACCCTCGCCGACGCGGCCGCCGGCGCGCAGATAGGCCTTGATCAGCGCCGGCAGCAGCCGGAGCGCGCGCGCCGGATCGACCGCCGCGCGCGGCAGCCGGTCCATCGCGAGGAAATGCGCCGGCCGCGCCCGCACCCGCAGCTCCGGCGGCGCCAGGTGGAAATGATGCAGGAAGGCCAGCGTCTCGGCCACGGGGCCGGGATCGGTCCCGGGCAGGCTCGCCACCCCGAAGAGGATCTCGATGCCCCGATCGAGCACGTATTCCGCAAGCCCGTTCCAGAGCAGATACATCGCCGGCCCGCCGCGATGCTCCGGCGCGACGCAGGACCGCCCGAGTTCCACCGAACGCCGCCCGGAGGCGAGGATCGGCGCAAGATCGTATTCCGCCGCCCCGTAGAACCCCGGCCCCTCCGCCGCCGCCGCGTCGCGCATCAGCCGGTAGACCCCGACGACCCGGTCCAGCGGATCGGCGATGTCGCCAGCCTCGTCGAGCAGGATGAGATGGTCGAAGAACGGGTCGAAGTCATCCCATTCCCGCCGCGCCGCCCGCTGCTCCGCCGTGGCCGCCGCCCCCATCTCCTCGACGAAGACCCGGTAGCGCAGCCGCTGCGCGCCCGCGCGCTCGGCCTCCGTCCCGGCGAGCTTGACCCGGTAGCGACTGAGGTCGATCTGCATCGCGGCTCCCCGGGGCCGCAAGACGCTGCCCCCTCCGGCGCCTCGCATGTCCAGCGCCGCCACCGCCGGCGAACGCGCGCGCGCTGAGGCCATCTTTACCGTCCTTTAACGGATCGGTGCGATTCGTTAACGTGTGTTTCCTGTCGCCCGGTGTCCGGAGTCAGGAGGATCCGGGAGCCGTCGATGACCACCTTGCCCGCATTCTCGAAATTGACCGTGATCCGTGCCGCGATCACCGATTGCACCTGGCCGAGGCCCCAGTCGGGCCGTTCGGGATGCCGCACGAAGCTTCCGGGCTCGAGGAATTCGTTCATCTTGGTCCCTTCCGCGGACCCGCGCCGATGAGCGCGCCCGATCTCAGCGCCCTGGTCAGCGCCCGGCTCTGCCATGACCTGATAAGCCCGATGGGGGCGATCCGCAACGGCATGGAGCTTCTGCAGATGGCGCCGGGCGAGGCGCAATCGCCGGAACATGCGCTGATCGCCGACAGCCTCGAGACCGCGCTGGCCAAGCTGCGCTACTTCCGCCTCGCCTTCGGACCCGCCGATCCCCAGGCCCGCCAGGCCTTCGGCGAGGCGGTCCAGGTCACCGACGCGATGTTCACCGGCCGCTTCACCGTCAGCTGGGAGACCCGCGGCATCGACATGGCCCGCCCGCGCGCCCGGGTGATCTATCTCGTGATCCTCTGCATCGAGAAGAGCCTGCCCATGGGCGGGAACCTGCATGTCGGGGTGACCACCGAGACCGTTCACTTCAGCGTCGAGGGCCGTCGCACCGCGCCTCCCGAGGCGCTCTGGCGGCATGTGACCGAGGGTGCTCCGGTCGCGGATCTGCGCCCCGACGCGGTACAGTTCGCGCTGCTGCGCGAGGCCCTGAGCGCCACCGGACGCCGGATCGCGGTCCAATTCACCGAGACCGGCGCCACCCTGAACCTGACCGAGGTCAGCCCGGCACCGGCCTGAGCCCCGCGCGGAACCGCCGCATGTTCGCGCGATAGCCCGCCGCGGCGCGCGCGAGCCCGGCGACCTCCGCCTCGCTCAGGTCGCGCACCACCTTCGCCGGACGGCCCACCGCCAGCACGTGATCCGGGATCGCCTTGCCCTCGGTGACCAGCGCCCCCGCGCCCACCAGCGTGCCGCGCCCGATCACCGCGCCGTTCAGCACCGTCGCGCCCATGCCGATCAGGCTGCCGTCGCCGATGGTGCAGCCGTGCAGCATCGCCATGTGGCCGACGGTGCAATCCGCGCCGATGGTCAGCGGAAAGCCCATGTCGGTGTGGCAGATCACACCGTCCTGCAGGTTCGACCCCGGGCCGAGGACGATCGGCTCGTTGTCGCCGCGCAGCACCGCGTTGAACCAGACCGAGGCGCCGTCGCGCAGGATCACCCGCCCGATCAGCCGCGCCCCCGGCGCGACCCAGACATCGCCGCCGTCGGGCAGCTCCGGCACCACGCCGTCCAACTCGTAGAAAGTCATTTCAGCCGCTCCTCGAACTCCCGGTTGAGTTGCGTGACCAGCGCCATCAGATCCGGCTGCCGGTCCCGGCGCAGGCGCTCGGCCTCGATGATCGCCCGCAGCTGAAGCTCGCATTCCGGCAGCCGCGCATTCACCAGCACATAGTCGTATTCCGCCCAGTGGCTGATCTCGTCGCGGGATTTCGCCATGCGGCCCGCCACCACCTCGGCGCTGTCCTGGCCGCGCGCGCGCAGCCGGCTCTCCAGCTCCGCGATCGAGGGCGGCAGGATGAAGATCGACACCACCGCATCGCGCAGCGCGGAATTGCGGATCTGCTGGCCGCCCTGCCAGTCCACGTCGAAGAGCACGTCCTGCCCGGCCACGATCGCCGCCTCCACCGGCGCGCGGGGGGTGCCGTAGAGATTGCCGAAGACCTCGGCGTGCTCCAGCATCTCGCCTGCTGCAACCATCGCCTCGAACTCGCGGCGACTCTTGAAGAAATAGTCCCGGCCCTCCTGCTCGCCCGGCCGCGGCGGGCGCGTGGTGGCCGAGACCGAGAAGCGCACGTCGGGATCGATCTCGAGCAGCCGGCGCGACAGCGTCGACTTGCCCGCCCCCGAGGGCGAGGAGAGGATGATCAGGAGGCCGCGCCGCCCCGGAGTCACGGCCGCCCTTCCCTATTCCACATTCTGCACCTGCTCGCGCATCTGGTCGATCACCACCTTCATCTCCAGCCCGATCGCCGTCAGGTCGCCCGCCTGGGCCTTGGAACAGAGCGTGTTCGCCTCGCGATTGAATTCCTGGGTCAGGAAATCGAACTTGCGCCCCACCGGCCCGGTCTCGGCGAGCAGCTGCCGCGCCGCGGCCACATGCCCCTCGAGCCGGTCGAGCTCTTCGGTCAGGTCGGCCTTGACCGCGATGAGCGCCAGCTCCTGCGCCAGCCGCGCCTCCTCGACCGGCGCCCCCGCCCCCAGCAGCGCCTCCACGCGGCTGCGCAAAAGCTCCCCTGCCCGCGCCGCCCGCGCCTCCGCGGTGGCGCGCGCACGAGCCGCGAGATCCGCGACCCGGTCGATCTGGCCGGCGAGGGCAGCGGCCAGCGCCGCGCCCTCGGCCTGGCGTGCCGCGCGCAGGCCCTCGATCAGCGGCGCGATCCCCGCCGCCACCGCCTCGAGCGCCGCCGCGTTGCCCGCGCCGCCGCCCTGGTCGGTCTCGAGCACGCCGCGCAGCCCCAGCAGGTCGCCCGCGGTCATCGGCGCGAGCTCGAGCCCCGCGTCCCTGGCCGCCGTGCCCGCCGCCTGCGCCGCCGCGACCGCCGCGGCCAGCGCCGCCGGATTCAGCCGCTGCGCCGAATCGCCCTGGCCCCGCGTCATGCGCAGCCCCACGGTGAGCGAGCCGCGTGCGAAGGCCTTGCCGAAGGCCGCACGCAGCGGCGCCTCCAGCGATTCCATCCCCTCGGGCAACCGAATGCGCAGGTCGAGGCCGCGCCCGTTGACGCTGCGCACCTCCCAGACCCAGCTCACTCCCCCGGATTCGCCCGCCCGGTCGGCGAAACCCGTCATCGACATCAAGACCATTCCCGCGTCCCGTCCGCGCAGCGGTGCAGACCCGCCGCTCTTTTCGCCAGTTTTGCCGCAAATTAATGAATTCGTCGCAAAACGCGCGACTTTGCGAAAGCGTTGGACTAGCGTATGAAGAAGTTGTTTACCAACGCGCCCGCCGCCGCAGGTGCCGAGGTAAACCGTGACGTTTGCTGCGGTCAAGTTTCGATATGAACGATCTGATGCTCTCCTCGCTGAAGTCCTACTGGGAACGCCTGCGCGCCGGCCGGATCGCGCCCTACCGGGCCGAGATCGATCCACGCCAGTTCGAATCGGCGCTGGAGAACATGTTCATCATCGAGCGACTGGCGCCCGAGAACATGCGCATCCGCCTCGCCGGCATGAAGATCTGCGAAATGATGGGCATGGAGGTGCGCGGCATGCAGCCCGGCTATCTCATCGACGAGGCCGACCGCGCGCGCTTCGACCGGCTGCTGACCGTGGTGATGGGCGAGCCCGCCGTGGTGGAGTTGCAGCTCGAGGCGCATGGCCCCGGCGGCGGCTACCGCGCCAGCATGCTGCTGATGCCGCTGCGCAGCGACTTCGGCGACATCAATCGCGTGCTCGGCTGCACCTCCGGCGACGGCGAGCTCTTCGCGGCCCCGCTCGCCTTCTCGATTCGCGACGTCGCCGTCACCCCGATCGAACCGAGCCAGAGCGGCGAGTCCAAGCAGCTCCTGCCCGGCTTTGCCGAGGACCAGGCCGATTTCGCCCCGGCTACCCCCGCGCCGCCCAAGCTGCGCGCCATCGAGGGCAACCCCAACGCCCCGACGACCCCCCGCGACACCACCCGCAAGTTCCGCGTCATCGACGGCAAATAGCGCCGAAGCCCGCGACGCCGGGGACGAGAGGCCACCAACGCCTTTCCATACGGACCGGCGGGATCAATCCCGCCATTCCACCTGCGGAATGCCCTGCAGCGCCAGGAGCGCGGTGAGGTCGGAATGCGCGAGCCGCGCATCCGCCCGCTCGGCCAGGGCCGCCTTGGCGTGATAGGCCACCCCCAGCCCCGCCGCCATGACCATGTCGAGGTCGTTCGCCCCGTCCCCAACCGCGAGGACGGCGCCCTCCGCGATGCCCGCCGCGCCGGCGATCTCCCGCAGCGCCGCCAGCTTCGCCGCCCGGCCGAGGATCGGCCGCGCCACCTCGCCGGTCAGCCGGCCGTCCCGGACGATCAGCCGATTGGCCCGGTGCCGGGCGAAGCCCGCCGACTCGGCCACCCGCGCGCTGAAGGCGTCGAAGCCGCCCGAGACCAGCGCCGTCTCGGCGCCGAAGGCCCGCATGCTGCGCACCAGAATCGCGGCACCGGGGTTGAGCCGCACCCGTTCGGCGTAGCATTCCTCCAGCGCCTTCTCCGGCAGGCCCTCGAGCAGCGCGACGCGGGCGACCAGCGCCCCCTCGAAATCCAGCTCGCCCCGCATCGCCGCCTCGGTGATCGCCGCGACCTGCGGCTTCACCCCGGCGAAGTCCGCCAGCTCGTCGATGCATTCCACGCCGATGATGGTCGAATCCATGTCGGCGATCAGCATGCGCTTCCGCCGCCCGGCGGCGGCGAGCGCGTTCACGTCCACCGTCCCTGCCCCGGCATCGAAGCCCGCCGGCAGCGCCCCCGAGAAGCCGATCTCGACCGCGCTCTCAGCCAGCCGCCGCGGCGCCGAGGGGCCGAGCCGCGCCGCCGCCAGCGCCGTCCGCGCTGCCTCCGCCGCGTCGTCGCCGACGCCCGCGGCCGCGGTCAGCACCAGGACCCGGTCGCCCACCGGCGGCGTCACACCGCCGCGCGCTGCGCCTCGAGCCGCTGGTGCAGCATCTCCGCGACCAGGAAGGCCAGTTCCAGCGATTGCGCGGCGTTGAGACGCGGATCGCAGGCGGTATGATAGCGGTCGCTCAGATCCTCGTCCGTCACCGCCCGCACGCCGCCGGTGCATTCGGTCACGTCCCGACCGGTCATCTCGAAATGCACGCCGCCGGGATAGCTCCCCTCCGCGGCATGGATGGCGAAGAACTCGCGCACCTCGCGCAGCACCCGCTCGAAGGGCCGGGTCTTGTAGCCCGAGGCCGACTTGATGGTATTGCCGTGCATCGGGTCGCAGGACCAGACCACCTTGCGCCCCTCGCGCGCCACCGCCCGGATCAGCCGCGGCAGATGCTCGCCCACCTGCCCGGCGCCGAAGCGCGCGATCAGCGTCAGCCGCCCGGCCTCGTTCTTCGGATTGAGCGCGTCGATCAGCCGCATCAGCTCGCCCTCGGTGATCGTCGGCCCGCATTTCAGCCCGATCGGGTTCTGCACGCCCCGGGCGAATTCCACATGCGCGCCATCGGGCTGCCGCGTGCGGTCGCCGATCCAGATCATGTGCCCCGAGCCCGCCACCGGCAGCCCGGTGGTGCTGTCGACCCGCGCCAGCGCCTCCTCGTATTCCAGCAGCAGCGCCTCGTGCGAGGTGTAGAAATCCACCCGGTGCATGGCGTCCACCGTGTCGCCGGTGATCCCCGCCGCCTGCATGAAGTCGAGGGAATCCGAGATCCGGTTCGCCAGCTCGTGATAGCGCTCGTAGCCCGGCTGCCCGGCGGTGAAGTCGAGCGTCCAGGCATGCACCCGGTTCATGTCGGCGAACCCGCCCTGGCTGAAGGCGCGAAGCAGGTTCAGGGTCGCCGCCGCCTGCAGATAGGCCTGCAGCATGCGCTCGGGATCGGGCGCGCGCTCGGCCTCGCTCGGGGCGAAGCCGTTGACGATGTCGCCGCGATAGGAGGGCAGCTCCAGCCCGCCCACGGTCTCGGTCGGCGAGGAGCGCGGCTTGGCGAACTGCCCGGCCATGCGCCCGATCTTCACCACCGGGCATTTGGCACCGAAGGTCAGCACCACCGCCATCTGCAGCATCACCTTGAAGGTGTCGCGGATGTTGTCGGCGCCGAACTCCGCGAAGCTCTCGGCGCAGTCGCCGCCCTGGAGCAGGAAGGCGCGGCCCTCGGCCACCTCGCCCAGCTCGCGCTTCAGCCGCCGCGCCTCGCCGGCGAAGACCAGCGGCGGATAGGAGGCGAGCTTGCGCTCCACGGCCGAGAGCGCCGCCGCGTCGGGGTAGTCCGGCATCTGCACCCGCGGCCGCGACCGCCAGGAGGCCCTCGTCCATTCCGCGCCCATCATCCGGCTCCTTCTCGTCCCGATCGGGACCGCTCTATAGGTCAGGCGCGCTCGCTTGGCCATACCCCCGGACCCCGCCCCGCCCGCATCTCGGGCACACTTTTTCGGCTTGACGCCACCGGAGCGCCGAAGCCTAGTTCGGCCATGATCCCACGGGAGTCCCTGAACCCGATGGCCGAGAGCCGCGACGACCGACCGGAACCGTTCGTCTTTCTGCTGTTGGAGAACTTCACCCTGATCGCCTTCGCCTGCGCGATCGAGCCGCTCAGGCTCGCCAATCGCATGGCCGGCCGCATGCTCTACGAATGGCGCATCGTGACCGCCGACGGCGGCCCGGTCACCGCCTCGAACGGCGTCACCCTCCAGGCCGACGCCCCGATGCAGGATCTCGCCCGCGACACCACCATCATGGTCGTCGGCGGGCAGAAGGTGAAATCCGCGGTCAGCCGGCCCGTGCTGACCTGGCTGCGGCGCGAGGCGCGGCGCGGCCTCGCGGTCGGCGCGCTCTGCAACGGCGCCCAGATCGTGGCCCAGGCCGGACTGCTCGACGGCCGGCGCTGCACCATCCACTGGGAGAACCGCGACGGCTTCGAGGAGGAATTCCCCCAGGTCGACCTCAGCCAGAACATCTTCGTCATCGACCGCGACCGCTACAGCGCCGCCGGCGGCACCGCCTCGACCGACCTCATGCTCAAGCTCATCGCCCGCCGGCACGGCACCGATCTGGCCAATCTCGTCGCCGATCAGATGATCCACACCGCGATCCGCTCCGACAAGGACGAGCAGCGCCTGTCGATCCCGACCCGCATCGGCGTGCGCCACCCCAGGCTCGCCAACGTGATCCACGCCATGGAGGACAGCATCGAGGAGCCAATCTCGCCGGCGCTGCTCGCCGAGGACGTGGGCATGTCCACCCGGCAGCTCGAGCGGCTCTTCCGCCGCTACCTCAACCGCAGCCCCAAGCGCTATTACATGGAACTGCGGCTGGGCAAGGCGCGCAACCTCCTGCAACAGACCGACATGAGCGTCATCAACGTCGCCCTCGCCTGCGGCTTCACCTCGCCCTCGCATTTCTCCAAATGCTACCGGGCGCTCTACAAGACCACCCCCTACCGCGAGCGCGGCGCCTCGGACACGTCCGCCTGAGCCGCATGCCAGCGACCCTGGCGACCGGCGCCTCCGCCGCCCCTGCCACGTCCGAGCGGCACGGGCATCGCCAGAAGGGGCTGGAGCACTTTTCCCGGCGCCGGACCGCTCGCGAAGACGTCGGGGCGCGCGTGCCGATGGCCAGGCAGGCCTAGCCCGCAGCGGAGCACGGGCCGGAGTCTGCCGTCCCTGCCCGCTCACCCCGATCCCGGCCGCACCACGCAAGCCCGCCCTCGCCTCCCGCTCCCCATGCGCGCTAGACTTCCCCATCTGTCCGCGGAGTCGAGGAGCCTGCGATGCCGTCCCCCGCCGAAGATCCCGTCGCGATCGTCGCCGCCGCCCGCACGCCCATCGGCGGCTTCCAGGGCGCGCTCGCCGGGGCGACGGCGCCGGAGCTCGGCGGCACGGCGATCGCCGCCGCGCTGGCGCGCGCCGGCCTCGACCCCGCCCGCGTCGACGAGCTCCTGATGGGCTGCGTGCTGCCCGCAGGGCTCGGCCAGGCCCCCGCCCGCCAGGCGGGCTTCCACGCCGGCCTGCCCGAGGGCGTTCCCGCCACCACGCTCAACAAGATGTGCGGCTCGGGCATGAAGGCGGTCATGCTCGCCCATGACGCGCTCCGCGCGGGCAGCGCCGGGCCGGTCGTCGCCGGCGGCATGGAGAGCATGTCGAACGCGCCCTATCTCCTGCCCAAGATGCGCGCCGGCGCCCGGCTCGGCCATGCCGAGGCGAAGGACCACATGTTCCTCGACGGGCTCGAGGACGCCTATGACAGGGGCCGCCTGATGGGCACCTTTGCCGAGGATTGCGCCGCCGCCTTCCGCTTCACCCGCGAGACCCAGGACGCCTATGCGCTCACCTCGCTCACCCGCGCCCGCGCCGCCCAGGGCGACGGCAGCTTCGCCGCCGAGATCGCCCCGGTCACCCTGCAGACCCGCGGCGGCCCGGTCACCATCGCCGAGGACGAGCAGCCGCTGACCGCGCGCCCCGAGCGCATCCCGCAGCTGAAACCCGCCTTCCGCAAGGACGGCACCGTGACCCCGGCAAATTCCTCCTCGATCTCCGACGGCGCTGCGGCGCTGGTGCTCATGGGCGAGGCCCGGGCCCGGGCCGAAGGCCTGCCGATCCTCGCGCGCATCCTCAGCCACGCCAGCCACGCCCAGGCACCGGCCGGCTTCCCCACCGCCCCGGTCCCCGCCGCGCGAAAGCTGATGGAGCGCCTCGGCTGGACGGTCGCCGACGTCGATCTCTGGGAGGTCAACGAGGCCTTCGCCGTGGTGCCCATGGCCTTCATGGCCGAGACCGGCGCCGATCACGCGCGGCTTAACGTCTCTGGCGGCGCCTGCGCGCTCGGCCATCCGATCGGCGCCTCGGGCGCGCGCATCCTGGTGACGCTCCTGAACGCCATGCACCGCCGCGGCGCCGCCACCGGCATCGCGGCGATCTGCATCGGCGGCGGCGAGGGCACCGCCATCGCGCTGGAACGGCTCTGATACGCGCGCCCCGGCGGCGCCGCCGGCCGGAGCCGCGCGGACCGGACCCTTCAGCTGGCCGCCGCCGGCGTCATCCGATAGGCCGCGCCCTCGTCCTCGGAGAGAAACCAGATCGAGCCGTCCGGCGCCTCGCGCACGTCGCGGATGCGCGGGAATTCGCCCTCGAAGAGCCGCTCCGCCTCGACCAGGCTTTCCGCGCCGCCCGAGAGCCGCGAGATCATGTCGAACTTCAGCGAGCCGACGAAGATGTTGCCCTTCCACTCCGGCCAGAGCCGGCCGGAATAGATCATCATACCCGAGGGCGCGATCGAGGGGTCCCAGTAATGCAGCGGCTGGACCATGCCCTCGGCCGCGGTGCCGCGCCCGATCCGGCCGCCGGAATATTCCTCGCCATAGCTGATCACCGGCCAGCCGTGGTTGCGCCCTGCCGCCGGGCGGTTGATCTCGTCGCCGCCCTTCGGCCCGTGCTCCACCGTCCAGACCGCGCCATCAGGCCCCAGTGTCGCGCCCTGCGGATTGCGGTGCCCGTAGGACCAGACCGCCGGCTCCGCGCCCTCCTGCCCGACGAAGGGATTGTCCGGCGGGATGGTGCCGTCGCGGGCCACCCGGATCACCTTGCCGTTGGCGCTGCCGAGATCCTGCGCCCGGTCGCGCTCGCCGCGGTCGCCGATGGTCAGGAAGAGCGTGCCGTCGGGCGCCTCGACCACCCGGCTTCCGAAATGCCTGCCGGCGCTCGACCCCTCCGCCTGCCGGAAGATCACCCGCAGGTTCGAGAGCCGGGCCGGCGCCTCGAGCCGCGCGACCGCCAGCGCCGTGCCGGCCCCGCCGCGCATCGGCTCCGAAAAAGTGAGGAAGATCTCGCGGCTCGCGTCGAAGTCGCGCGCCACCTGCACGTCGAGCAGCCCGCCCTGCCCCTTCACGCGCACCTCGGGCACGCCTGCGACCGGAACGGCCTTGCCGTCGCGCACCAGCAACAGCCGGCCCCCGCGCTCGGTGATGAGCTGCCCGCCGCCAGGGAGGAAGGCGATCGCCCAGGGCGTCTCGAGCCCCGCCACGGTCCGCCGGACGTCCACGGGACCGGCGGAGGTCTCCAGTTCTTCCGCCAGACCCGGAACCGGGGACACGAGCCCCACCACGGCGACGAAGCTCAGGATCGTTCGGCGCATGCACTACTCCCTCGACAGACCTTCAAGGGTAGCTAGGCCCGGCCCCCGCGGGGCGACAGACGCCATCAAGCCATCGTGAACGGCCAGTCGGTCCCCCACGGATCGACTTGACCTGCCGCGCCGCCAGCCGCGGGACGGCCCGAGACGGAGATCCCGTCCCACGCCCTCCGGCCGCCGGGATCAGGCCACGCCGCGCGCCTCCTGCCGCAGGGCGCCGCCCAGCCGCCGGTCGATCAGGCGGAGCAGCCGACCCGCGCCCGCCGCATCCTGCGCGGCGCGCGCGGCTTGGGCCAGTTCGCCGTCCGCGAGCATCTCGCCCACCGAGCCGAGGAACTGCGCACAATAGGCCGCCGTCTCCCGGTCCTCGGTGCGCTCGGCCTCGACGAGCAGGCTCTGCGCCCGCCGCAGATCCTCCGTGAGCGCGCTCAGCACCGAGGCGCGGCCGGTCATGGCGACCTCGGCATCGCTCGGCCGGTGCCGGCTCTCGCGGTCGGGCAGCACGCTCAGGATGCATTCCTGGAAGGCCCGGAGGCTCTCGATCGGCTTCTCCAGGCAGGCCGCCGCGCCGGCGGCGAGCGCGAGCTCCTGCCATTCCGAGCGGTCCTGCCCGCTCAGCGCGACGATGCCCTGGATCGGTGTCGAGGCCAGCGCGAGATGGCTGATCAGCGCCATGCCGTCGCCGTCGGGCAGGCCGAGATCGACCACGACCACATTGGGCCGGTAGATCGCCAGATGCCGGCTCGCGGCATGCATGCTGTCGGCCCGGCGCACCCGCGCGCCGCTCTCCGCGGCATAGAGCCGGATCGCCTCCGAAGCGCTGCGACTGTCCTCCACCAGGAGGATCGTGACGGCGAAGAGACATTTCCGGCGGAAGCTTCCGAGCCCGGGAATGTCGGGCTCCGTCGATGGCAGGGTCATGAACTCGGCACTCCTGAACTGGGACCGGGGAATTTGAGACCATCGTTCCTAACAACCGCTTAACCATGTCAGGCGGCCCGGACCGGCCGGTGCCGTGCCTCGGTCGCGCATGGGGCATGCATGGCCCCGGGGCACCTGCCCGCGGCCGGATCCCCGCCGCCGCATTCTCGGGATTGCCAGACGGCCCGCCCCGCGCTCTACTGGGCAGCCGCTCATCGAAGGTTACAGATGCCACGCCCCACCATCTCCGCCGACCGCATGGACGATGCCGCGCGCGCGGGCTGGCTCTATTATGTCGCGGGCAAGACCCAGGACGAGATCGCGCGCCACATGGGCATCTCGCGCCAGGCCGCGCAGCGGCTCGTGTCGCTCGCGATGTCCTCGGGGCTGATCCGCGTCACCGTCGAGCATCCCATCGCCCGCTGCCTCGATCTCGCCGCGGCGCTGACCGACCGCTTCGGCCTGCGCCGGGCGGAGGTGGTCCCGACCGATCCCGGCTCGGACGGGGGCGTGGTCGGGATCGCCGAGGCCGGCGCCGGCGAGATCGAGCGCTGGCTCAGGCAGGCCGACCCGCTGGTGCTGGCGATCGGCACCGGCCGCACGCTCAAGGCCGCGGTCGACCACCTGCCGCCGCTCTCCTGCCCGCAGCACCGCGTCGTCTCGCTCACCGGCAGCGTCGGCCCGGACGGATCGGCGGCCTATTACAACGTGATCTTCTCCATGGCCGAAACCGTGGAGGCGCGGCATTTTCCCCTGCCGCTGCCGGTCTATGTCTCCTCTTCCGAGGAACGCGCGCTGATGCACGCCCAGCCGATGATCGCCGCGACCCTGGCGCTGGCGCGCGCCACCGACGTGGTCTTCGTGGGCATTGGCGAGATGGACGAGACCGCCCCGCTCTTCCTCGACGGCTTCATCAGCCGCAGCGAGCTCAGTGACCTGCGCGCCGGCGGCGCGGTCGGCGAGATCTGCGGCTGGGTCTTCGACGCCGAAGGCCGCTTCCTGCAGGGCGCCCGCCAGGAGCGCACCGCCAGCGCCCCGATCCCGTCGAGCGACCGCGCCGTGGTGATCGCGCTGGCCAAGGGCCGCAAGAAGCTCCCCGGGATCCGCGCGGCGATCCGGGGCGGCATCGTCAACGGCCTGATCACCGACGAGGCCACCGCCGAGGCGCTGCTCGCAGCGCAGGCCTGAGCGCGCAGGTCGGCGCGGACACACCGGCCGAACCACACGCATTCCCCGCCCCGCACGAGATCCCGACGCCATGCACGATCGCATCGGGCGCAGATTCCGCGTTGACATCTCGATTCCGATGAGCGATCATTTGCCCAATAGAAGAACAAATGCCCAGTTCGGGCACGACAGGAGGAAACATGAAGACTCTCAGCCTGCTACTCGGCGCCGCCTCCGCGGCCAGCCTGGCCTCGGCCGCCTTCGCGGAAGAGATCACCATCGCCACCGTCAACAACAACGACATGATCATCATGCAGGGGCTGACGGACGAGTTCACCAAGGCGCATCCCGACATCACGGTGAACTGGGTGACGCTCGAGGAGAACGTCCTGCGCGAGCGCGTCACCACCGACATCGCCACGCAGGGCGGCCAGTACGACGTGATGACCATCGGCACCCTGGAGGTTCCGATCTGGGCGAGCCAGGGATGGCTCGAGCCGCTCGAGTTCGACGAGTCCTACGATGTCGACGACCTGATGCCGGCGATCCGCGGCGCGCTTTCCGTCGATGGCACGCTCTACGCTGCGCCGTTCTACGGCGAGTCGGCCATGACGATGTACCGAACCGACCTCCTCGAGGCGGCCGGCTTCGAGATGCCGGAGAGCCCGACCTGGGAGTTCATCGGCGAGGCGGCGCGGGCGATGACCGACCGCGACGCCGACATCAACGGCATCTGCCTGCGCGGCAAGGCGGGCTGGGGCGAGAACATGGCCTTCATCACCGCGCTCGCCAATTCCTACGGCGCGCGCTGGTTCGACGAGAACTGGCAGCCGCAGTTCGACTCGCCCGAGTGGAAGGCGGCGCTGCAGTTCTACATCGACCTGATGAAGGATGCCGGCCCCGCGGGCGCCTCCTCGAACGGCTTCAACGAGAACCTGACGCTGTTCCAGCAGGGCAAGTGCGGCATGTGGATGGATGCCACCGTGGCCGCCGGCTTCGTGAGCGACGCCAATAACTCGACCGTCGCCGACAAGGTCGGTTTCGCGCTGTTCCCTGACGCGGGCACCGGCAACCACGGCAACTGGCTCTGGGTGTGGAGCCTGGCGATCCCGGCGAGTTCGGACGCCAAGGACCCGGCCAAGACCTTCGTGCAATGGGCGACCAGCAAGGAGTATGCGGCGCTCGTCGGCGAGAAGGAGGGCTGGGCGCTCGCGCCTCCGGGCACCCGGACGTCGCTCTACGACAATCCGGACTACAAGGCCGTCGCAGCCTTCGCCGAGCCGACACTGGCGGCGATCAACGCGGCCGACACCTCGAACCCCTCGGTGCAGCCCGTGCCCTACACCGGTGGGCAGTTCGTCTCCATTCCGGAGTTCCAGAACATCGGCACCCAGGTCGGCCAGCTCTTCGCGGCCGTCGTGGCCGGCCAGTCCACGGTCGACGACGCGCTCGCGCAGGCCCAGTCCGTGGTCACCCGCGAGATGACCCGGGCCGGCTACATCAAGTAGCGCTCCTCCCAGCGCCTGGTCGCCCGGCCCAGTCCGGGCGGCCCCTTTCCCGCCGCCGCTTTCGGCCGCGCCCGACCGCAGGGGAACCCGTCATGGCCACTCGACAAACCCAAGGCATCGCGCGCTGGATGCGCATGCCGGCAATCGTCCTTCTGCTGATCTGGATGGTCGTGCCGCTGGCTATGACGATCTACTTCTCGTTCCGGAACTACAACCTGCTCAGCCCCGGACAGGGCAGCTGGGCCGGCTGGTTCAACTACGTCTATTTCTACACCGACCCCGCCTTCTTCCAGTCGATCTGGAACACGCTGGTGCTGGTGGTCGGCGTTCTCATCATCACGGTGATCGGCGGCATCGCCATCGCCATGCTGATCGACCGGCCGATGTGGGGCCAGGGCATCGTGCGCATCCTGGTCATCTCGCCCTTCTTCGTGATGCCGCCCGTCGCCGCGCTGATCTGGAAGAACATGCTGATGCACCCGGGCTACGGGGTCTTCGCGGACATCGCCAAGTTCTTCGGCGCCCAGCCGGTGGATTGGTTCGCCGCCTATCCGCTTTTCTCGATCATCCTGATCGTCGCCTGGCAATGGCTGCCCTTCGCCACCCTGATCCTGCTGACCTCGCTGCAATCGCTCGACGGCGAGCAGATGGAGGCGGCGGAGATGGACGGCGCCGGCTTCTGGAGCCGCTTCTGGTATCTGACGCTGCCGCATATGGCGCGCGCGATCACCGTGGTGGTCCTGATCCAGACCATCTTCCTGCTCGCGGTCTATGCCGAGATCCTCGTCACCACCAACGGCGGCCCGGGCTATGCCTCGACCAACCTGGTGTTCCTGATCTACCGCGTCGCGCGGCTCGGCTTCGACGTCGGCGGCGGCGCCGCCGGCGGGGTGATCGCGGTGGTGCTGGCCAATGTCGTCGCGATCTTCCTGATGCGCGCCGTCGGCCGCAACCTGGATTGAGGAGAGCATCATGGCCCGCGCCGTCACCACCCAGACCAAGACCGTCAACACCGTCGTCGCCTGGATCATCGCGCTGCTGATCTTCTTCCCGATCCTCTACACGATCATCACCAGCCTGAAGACCGAGCCCGAGGCGATCGCCGGGTTCAGCCTGATCCCCTCCTTCACCTTCGAGAGCTATCAGGCCGTCCAGTCGCAGAACGACTATTTCAAGCCCTTCATGAACTCGGTGATCCTTGCGGTCGGCTCGACCATCCTCGCGCTGATCGTGGCGATCCCCGCCGCCTGGGCGATGGCCTTCAACCCGACCAAGCGCACCAAGGACATCCTGATGTGGATGCTCTCCACCAAGATGATGCCGGCGGTGGCGGTGCTGGTGCCGATCTACCTGATCTTCCTCAACACCGGGCTGATGGACACCCGCTTCGGGCTGACCGTGCTCCTGATGCTCATCAACCTGCCGATCGTGGTCTGGATGCTCTACACCTACTTCCGCGAGATCCCAGGCGAGATCCTCGAGGCCGCCCGCATGGACGGCGCGACGCTCTGGGGCGAGATCTGGTACGTGCTCACGCCGATGGCGGTGCCGGGCATCGCCTCGACCCTGCTGCTCAACATCATCCTCGCCTGGAACGAATCCTTCTGGACGATCCAGCTCACCACCACCAACGCGGCGCCGCTCACCGCCTTCATCGCCTCGTTCTCGAGCCCACAGGGGCTCTTCTGGGCGAAGCTCTCGGCGGCCTCGACGCTGGCCATCGCGCCGATCCTGATCATGGGCTGGTTCAGCCAGAAGCAACTCGTCCGCGGCCTGACATTCGGCGCCGTGAAGTAATCCCGGGGGAACGCAATATGGGCAAGATCCAGCTTCGCGACGTCAACAAGTCCTTCGGAGCGACCAACGTCATCCCCAAGGTCAATCTCGACATCGAGAACGGCGAGTTCGTGGTCTTCGTCGGCCCCTCCGGCTGCGGCAAGTCGACGCTGCTGCGGTTGATCGCCGGGCTCGAGGACACGACCTCCGGCACGATCTCGATCGACGGGCGCGACGTGACCGGCGAGGCCCCCGCCAAGCGCAAGCTCGCGATGGTCTTCCAGTCCTACGCGCTCTACCCGCACATGACGGTGGCCAAGAACATCGCCTTCCCGCTCAAGATGGCCGGCGAGGACCAGGCGGCCATCGACAAGAAGGTCGCCGAGGCCGCGCGGGTCCTGAACCTGACCAACTACCTCGAGCGCCGTCCGGGCCAGCTCTCCGGCGGCCAGCGCCAGCGCGTCGCCATCGGCCGCGCCATCGTGCGCCAGCCCTCGGCCTTCCTCTTCGACGAGCCGCTCTCGAACCTCGACGCGGCGCTCCGGGGCACCATGCGGCTCGAGATCTCCGAATTGCACCAGCACCTCGGGACGACGATGATCTACGTCACCCACGACCAGGTCGAGGCCATGACCATGGCCGAC
>CALMSR010000037.1 GCA_937872465.1 uncultured Paracoccaceae bacterium | reverse complement strand
GGTCGTGCTGGGCGCCGACGAGGTGGTGCGGTTTCTCGAGGCGGTGCCGAGCTTGAAGTCGCGCGCCGCGCTGACGACCGCCTACGCCGCGGGGCTTCGCGCCTCCGAGGCGGTCGGGATCAAGATCGCCGACATCGACGCTGGGCGGATGGTGATCCGGTGGAGCATGGAAAGGGCGGCAAGGACCGCTACGTCATGTTGTCCGTCCAGTTGCTCGGGATCCTGCGCACCTACTGGCGCCTCGCCCGGCCGACGCACTGGCTGTTTCCCGGCCGGGACGCAAGCAAGCCGATCGACGTCCAGGTGCTGCATGCCGCCTGCCGCTCGGCCTGTGCGGCGGCTGGCCTGGCCAAACGGGTGACGGTTCATACCCTGCGGCACAGCTTCGCCACGCATCTGCTCGAGAGCGGCACCGACATCCGGATCATTCAGGTTCTGCTCGGCCACAGCAATCTGTCGAGCACCGCGCGCTACACGCAGGTGTCCAACGGGTTGATCCGACGAACCGAGAGCCCACTCGACCGGCTGGGGCTGGAGGTGGTGCCGCCGGCCTGATCGGGCCGCGCGGTGAGTTCCGGACCGGAAGTGGCGGATGTGTTCCGCCGCCACGCGGACGCCTACCGCCGGGCACGCGATGGCCACCTCGGCCGCGTCGAGCGGCGGGTGATGCGCGCCATCGAGCTGTGCCGAACGGCAGAACTGGGCGGTCACACCGAGGCCTGCCTGGACTGCGGGCTCATCCGCTGCGCCTACAATTCCTGCCGCAACCGGCACTGCCCCAAATGCCAGGGGCAGGCCCGCGCCGAATGGCTCGCGACCCGGCAGGCCGAGTTGCTGCCGGTGCCCTATTTCCACGTCGTCTTCACGCTGCCAGCGCCGGTGGCCGAGATCGCGTTCCAGAACAAGAAGGTGGTCTACGCCATCCTGTTCCGCGCCGCGGCCGAGACGCTGCGCCGCATCGGCGCCGATCCCAAACACCTCGGCGCCGAGATCGGACTCGTTGCCGTGCTCCATAGTTGGGGCCAGAATCTGCACTATCACCCGCATGTCCACTGTGTCGTTCCGGGCGGCGGCCTGTCGCCGGACGGCACCCGATGGATCGGCTGCCGAGCCGGCTTCTTCCTGCCGGTCCGGGTGCTCTCGCGGCTCTTCCGCCGGCTCTTTCTCGACGCGTTGCGCGCGGCGTTCGAGGCCGGTGAACTCGGCTTCTTCGATGAACTCGTCGGCCTCGCCCGATCCGCCGCCTTCAAAGATCGGCTGCGCGCACTTCGTCGGATCGAGTGGGTCGTTTACGCCAAGCGCCCCTTCGGCGGTCCCGCCCAGGTGCTGGCCTATCTCGGCCGCTACACCCACCGTGTCGCGATCGCCAACTCCCGGTTGGTCGAGATGACGGACACAGACGTCGCCTTCCGCTGGAAGGATTACCGCCATGGCGGCAAGACCAAGGTAATGACCCTTGCGGCACATGAGTTCATCCGACGGTTCCTGCTGCACACCCTGCCAGACGGCTTCCATCGCATCCGTCACTTCGGCTTCCTCGCCAACGGCCACCGCGCAGCCAAGCTGGCGCTCTGTCGAAAGCTTCTCGATGCGCCGGTGGCGATCTCGGCGCCCGAACCGACGAACGCATCCGCGGACAGGACGGCCGGGCCGCCCGCCTGGAGCCGCTGCCCCTGCTGCGGCGGCGCGTTCGTCGTTGTGAGCATCCTGTCGGCTACGCTGTCCCGTCAGCCCGCATTCTGGAACGACAGCTCATGAGGCCTCTCGTCTCTCTCTGCCCGAGTTCGCCTCCGCCGAGTGTCGCATACCTCGGCCGGACCCCGTATGCGCCTGCAGGCCTACAGCGGCGAAAACAGAAGTCAAAACAACGACGAAAAGGGCGACCGGCCGCGCAACTCTCCGCCCGAAGGTTCGTTGCGTACGGTCGAATGACGGTCACGGTGATCCCTGGCGAGCTTCGCACGGATCGATTGCATCGCCCCAACCCGACGGCGAAGACCAAATCCCCATAGCCGCCCAATCCCCCGCGGGTTCGCTCAATCCGGCTTCAATGAGGTCGCAAGCCAGCCCCTGCGCCTGCGTCTTCTGACCGCGCGACCTCACAGAAGCCTCCAGATTCC
>CALMSR010000036.1 GCA_937872465.1 uncultured Paracoccaceae bacterium | reverse complement strand
GGTGCGGGCGGGCGCAAGAATTGGGGCCGCGCCGGCCACCCCGCTTCGGAGAGGCCGCCGTGGGTTTGGCGGGTAAACTTCCCGCCGCAGGCGCCCGCCGAGGGACAGGCGACGCGCTCGAGGATCTCGAGCGCCGCATTGCCGAGCGTGCCCGCCTGGTGGCGGCCCACCGCCTCGAACATGTCCTGCACCGTCAGGTCGCGGTTCGCGAAATCCTCGGGCACCGCCGCGCCGGCCGGCACCCGGCCCGGCAGGATCGACCCGCCGTAGATGAAGACCGAAGGCACGTTGAGCCGCACCATCGCCATCATCATCCCCGGCAGGCTCTTGTCGCAGCCGGCGAGCCCGACGATGGCGTCGTAGCAATGCCCGCGCATGGTCAGCTCGACACTGTCCGCGATCGCCTCGCGGCTCGCGAGGCTCGAGCGCATCCCCTCGTGGCCCATGGCGATCCCGTCGGTGACGGTGATGGTGGTGAATTCGCGCGGCGTCCCCATCGCCGATTTCACCCCGAGCTTGACCGCCTGCGCCTGCCGGTTCAGCGCGATGTTGCAGGGCGCCGCCTCGTTCCAGCAGGTCGCCACCCCGACGAAGGGCTGGTGGATCTCGGCCTCCGAGATGCCCATGGCATAGAGGTAGCTGCGGTGCGGCGCGCGCTCGGGGCCTTCGGTGACATGGCGGCTGGGCAGCTTCGACTTGTCGAATTTCAGGGCGTCCATGGTCGTCCTCACGCTCGCAGTATGGGTAAGCCCGGGCATAGGCGAGAGGTCGGAAAATCACAAGCGCCGCCGGGTGGCACGGCGGGATGATCGCATCTGGCGCCCATACCAGCCTCCCTCGCCGTCGGGTCCCGTCCCACGCGGGCCGAGGGCCCCGGCCCTGCCGGGGGCCGGCGCGCGAGGCGCGCCGTCCAGGGGCGGCTCGCGCTTCCGGGCGAGCGGACCGGCGTCGGGCCTCGCGCCCTCAGGCGAGCGAGATCCTGAGCCGCAGCTTCCCGAAATAGGGATCCGTGATGACCGTGTCGTCGCCGCAGACGGCGGTGAGCTGGAGCCGGTCGATCGGCGAGACCGGGCCGCGGCCGCCGGCAATGTCGATCTCGCTGGGAAACTGCAGCCGGCCCTTGGCGTCGACGTTGCGCGGATCCGATGCCCAGGAGACCGCGAAGGTGCGGATGGTGGCGACGCGGAAGCTGCGCAGGGTGAATTCGCCGCAGAACGCGTTCCGGCATCCGTTCAGGGCGAGCACGTGGTAGACGCCGTCCGCGTCGCGCACGCGAAAATCCGTGAAGCCGGAATCGCAGGCGGCCTGGACGTACCACGGCAGGTCGCATCCGGCGGCGATCCTGGCCTCGGGCGTGGTGACCTCCCAGGTCCAGGACGGGTCCCATTCGCTGTCGGCGATGCCGGGCTCGACGGCGAGCCCCTCCTCGTCCAGGGCGCGGATCCGCAGGCTCAGCGAGGCCAGCGGGGTGGCCAGGTTGAGGATGCGCGATCTGATCCAGTCGATTTCCTCCTGCCTGGGCTGCTGGACGAGAAAGGCATAGGGCAGCGGCCGCCCCGGCAAGCCCGCGTCGCGCATCTTCAGCGGCCGCGCCTTCAGGCCGCGGGGCGGGCCCAGACTGCTGCCGTTTTCCGCGCCGCGGACGCCTCGGGAGGGATCGGAGCGGCGGCTGCAGAATCGACCGTCGGTGAAATATGCGTCCATGAAGCTCTCCCCCCTCGATCGTCGCCTGCGATCGCCCTCCGGCCGGGGTCCAGGGAGGACCCGGCCCGCCCGCTCTGCCGCCACCATCGGCGTGAAGATTCGTTCCAGACCGACGTCAAAGCATCGTGACAGAAGCGTCAAAAACCGGGGCTGCGATGCCGGCGACCGGCCGTTGCCGCCCGTGCCGGAGCTCGGGGCCGCGGCCGGCAGAGCGGCGGCGATTGCAAATGCGGCGGGCGAACTCTAGTTAGGCGGGGTCAGCCGCCCGGGGACCCTGCCGCGCATGAACTGGATCTCGAACTACGTCCGTCCGAAGATCAACTCGCTCTTCACGCGCCGCGAGGTTCCCGAGAACCTCTGGGTGAAATGCGACGAATGCGGCACGATGCTGTTCCACCGCGAGCTGGCCGAGGCACTCAACGTCTGCACCAATTGCGGGCATCACATGCCGATCAGCCCGCGCGACCGTTTCCGGACGCTCTTCGACGGCGGCATCTTCGTGGAGATCCCCGTTCCCAAGCCGCTGGCCGACCCGCTCGGCTTCCGCGACCAGAAGAAATACCCCGACCGGCTGCGCGAGGCGCGGCGCAAGACCGGCGAGGAGGAAGCGATGCTGGTCGCCGAGGGCGATATCGGCCGGCTGAAGGTGATCTGCGCCGGGCAGGATTTCGGCTTCATGGGCGGCTCGATGGGCATGCATGTGGGCAATGCCATCGTCGCGGCGGCGGAGCGCGCGGTGAAGCGGAAATGCCCGCTGGTGCTCTTCGCGGCGGCGGGCGGGGCGCGCATGCAGGAGGGGATCCTCAGCCTGATGCAGATGCCCCGCACCACCGTGGCGGTGGCGATGCTGAAGGAGGCCGGGCTGCCTTATGTCGTGGTGCTCACCCATCCCACCACCGGCGGCGTGACCGCGAGCTACGCCATGCTCGGGGACATCCAGATCGCCGAGCCGGGCGCGCTGATCTGCTTCGCCGGGCCGCGGGTGATCGAGCAGACCATCCGCGAGACCCTGCCCGAGGGCTTCCAGCGCGCCGAATACCTGCTCGACCACGGCATGCTCGACCGGGTGGTGGCGCGCAAGGACATGCGCGACGAGCTCGGCACGCTCTTGCGGCTCCTGACCGGCGAGCCGCCCTATGCGCACGGGGACCTGCCGGCGCCGGCCGAGACGCCCGAGCCCGCCGCCGTGCCATGACCCCCGGGAGCGACCGCGTTCTCGAACGCCTGATGTCGCTGCATCCCAAGATCATCGACCTGACGCTCGGCCGGGTGGAGCGGCTGCTCGCGGCGCTCGGCCATCCCGAGCGGCGGCTGCCGCCGGTGATCCACGTGGCCGGGACCAACGGCAAGGGCTCGACCATCGCCATGATCTGCGCCGGGCTCGAGGCCGGCGGCGCGCGGGTCCATGTCTATACCTCGCCGCATCTGGCGCGATTCCACGAGCGCATCCGGCTGGCGGGCGAGCTCGTCTCCGAGGAGCGGCTGCTGGCGCTGCTGGAGCATTGCGAGGAGGCGAACGGCGGCGCGCCGATCACCTTCTTCGAGATCACCACCGCGGCGGCGATGCTCGCCATGGCCGAGACGCCGGCGGAATGGGTGCTGCTCGAGGTGGGGCTCGGCGGGCGGCTCGACGCGACCAACGTGATCGACCGGCCGCGGGCCTGCGTCATCACGCCGGTCTCGCTCGACCACCAGCAGTATCTCGGCGAGACCCTGCCGCAGATCGCCTTCGAGAAGGCGGGCATCCTCAAGCCCGGCGTGCCCTGCGTCGTCGGCGCGCAGCAGGCGGAGGCCTGGGACGCGATCGTGGCGCGGGCGGAGGCCGTGGGCGCGCCGCTCGTAGCCGAGGGCATGGAGTGGCAGGTCTGGGAGGAGCACGGGCGGCTCGCCTTCCAGGACGGCGCGGGGCTCATCGACCTGCCGCTGCCGGGGCTGATCGGGCGGCATCAGGTGGAGAATGCCGGCATGGCGCTCGCGGTGCTGCGCGGGCTCGGGACCGGCGAGGCGGGCTGTGCCGCGGCCATGACCGGGGCGGTCTGGCCGGCGCGGCTGCAGCGGCTGCGCCACGGCCCGCTGGTGGAGGCGGCCGGAGCGGCGGAGCTCTGGCTCGACGGCGGCCATAATCCAGCCGCCGGCATCGCGCTGGCCGAGGCTCTGGGCCGGCTGCGGCCGCGGCCGCTGCATCTGGTTTGCGGCATGCTCAACACCAAGGACGTGGCGGGCTTCCTCGCGCCGCTGGCGGATTGCGCGGAAGATCTCGCGGGCGTCGACATTCCCGGCGAGGCGGCGACGCTGAGTGCCGGCCAGACCGTCGCGGCGGCGGAGGCGGCGGGGCTCCGGGCCCGCCCCGCCGCCAGCCTGGCCGCGGCGGTGCGCGAGATCGCCGCCGCTGACCCCGGCGCGCGCATCCTGATCTGCGGCTCGCTCTATCTCGCCGGGCGGGTGCTGCGCGAGAACGGGTGACCGGCCCGCCGGACGGGTCCGGGGGCCTTGCGGGACCTCAGACGAGGATGCCCCACCAGCGCAGCGTCTCCCGGTAGTGCAGCTCGATGGCCGAGACCGCGGCTTCCGCGTCGCGGCGGGCCAGCGCCTCGATGATGACGAGGTGCTCGCGCATCGCCGGCACGATGCGGTCGGGCAGGAAGGGGCGGGTGTTCTGGATCACCGCGATCCGGTCGCGGTTGACGTTATAGGCGTCCTTGGCCAGCGGATTGCCGAGGCTGGCGCCCAGGGCGTCATGCAGGCTGAGGTCGGTGGCGATGGCACGCCGGGGCAGATCCGGGGTCATGGCGCGTTCGGCATCCTCGATCAGCGCCAGATGGGTCGCGCGCAGCGCCCCGAGATCGGGCTCCGCGCCGGTGCGGACCAGCCGGCGCGCGCCCTCCGAATCCAGCAGCGCGCGCAGGTCGAGGCAGTCCCGGGTCGTCTCCGGGCCGGCGCCCATCACCAGGACGCCGCGCTTGGGCAGGATGTCCACCAGCCCGCGGGCATCGGCGCGCTTGACCGCCTCGCGCGTGGCGGCGAGCGGCAGGTCGAGCACCTCCACCAGTTCCGGCATCGAGACGAACTGGCTGCTGCGCAGCTCGCCGGAGCGAAGTAGCTCGATCAGCCGGGCATAGGCCTGATCGGCCAGCAGCGCGTCCCCGACCCGCGTTTCCCTGTTCACCGATCATCCTCCCTCGGCTCGATCTTCAAAAAGGTCCTGAAGGTCCTTCGCATGTTTCCGACCTGTATGTCTGATCAAATCCCACGTAACATTTTACGTAGCGCTTCAGAGGCTGCGATGCAAGGCCTCATCTGGGGGGCTGATCGGAACTGAAACCCGACTTGGAGGCATCGAAGGCATGTCCACTGCACAAATTGAAGACCAGGCGGCCGCGGCCGCTCACGGCCACAAGGCCGCTGGCGAGGAATCCCTCGCTCCACAGCAGACCCGGATCATGGGTCGCTGGTCCTATCTCTTCGCCTGGATGGGCGGCTGCGTCTCGATCGGGACCTTCACCATGGGCTCGTCGATCGTCGGCATCCTGAACCTGACCCAGGCGACCGTCGCGATCCTGATCGGCTGCTTCATCATCGGCCTCGCGCTGATGATCAACGGCGCCGCCGGCTACAAATACGGCATCCCGTTCATGGTGCAGGCCCGCAGCGCCTTCGGGTTCAAGGGCACCCGGTTCCCGGGCCTCGTGCGCGCCTTTCCGGCGATCGTGTGGTTCGGGTTCCAGAGCTGGATCGGCGCCGGCGCCCTGAACGCGATCTCGGTGCTGCTCTTCGGCTTCGACAACATCGTGTTCTGGTTCATCACGTTCCAGCTGCTGCAGACCGCGCTGAGCGTGCTGGGCTTCCAGGGGATCAAATGGCTCGAGAACATCGGTGCCATCTTCATCCTCTGCTCGCTCGCCTACATGTTCGTCAACGTCATCATCCGCTTCGGCGACGAGATCACGAGCAACCTCGTGAACATCGAGGGCACCTGGGGGCTGCCGTTCTGGGGTGCGACGATGCTCTTCCTCGGCATCTACTCGACGATGATCCTGAACGTCAGCGACTACTCCCGGGAGCATGTTCACGGATCGAGCCGCGGCCTCTTGACGACGATCTATGCGATGTCGATCGGTCCGGTGACGCTGTTCATGGGCCTGATCGGCCTGATGGTGACCGGCGCGACCGGCATCACCGACACGATCCAGGTGTTCTCGAGCGCCGTCGACAACACGCCGCTCCTGATCGTGACCCTGCTCTTCATCATCTTCGCGCAGGTCACCACCAACGTCCTGAACAACGTGATCCCGCCGACCTACGTGCTCATGGACGTCTTCAAGCTGCCGTTCAGGGTCGCGACCGTGATCGTCGGCTTCCTCGCCTTCGCCACCTTCCCCTGGAAACTCGTCCAGGAAGAGAGCGCCGCCGGCCTGCAGCTCTTCGTGCAGACCTACTCGGCCTTCCTCGGTCCGATCTTCGCGGTGATGGTGGTCGACTACTACGTGATCCGGCGCCAGACGCTCGACGTCGAGAAGTTCTACGACGAGGCGGGCCCGTACAGCGGCGTGAACTGGGCCGCGGTCATCGCGTCGCTGGTCGGCGCCGCGGTCGCGCTCACCTTCTCGTCGATCTCCTGGTACGCCAGCCTGATCCCCGCGGGCCTGACCTACTGGCTGCTGATGCAGCACTGGGGTCCGGCGCAGCGTTTCCGCGCCTGACCCTCCCGCCGCCCCTTCACGGGGCGGCCTCCCCAAGCCAGAACAAGGATAGAACGAAATGCGCATCAAGGTCATCAACCCGAACACCACCGCCTCCATGACCGCGAAGATCGGCGAGGCGGCCCGGTCGGTGGCGGCTCCCGGCACCGAGATCATCGCGGTCAATCCCGAGAACGGGCCCGTCTCGATCGAGGGCCATTACGACGAGGCCGTCAGCGGCATGGCGTTGCTCGAGGAGATCTACCGCGGCGAGGCCGAGGGCGTCGACGGCTACGTCATCGCCTGCTTCGGCGACCCGGGCCTGCTCGCCGCCCGGGAGGTCGCCACTGGCCCCGTGCTCGGCATCGCCGAGGCCGCCATGCACGCGGCTTCCTTCATCGCGACCGGCTTCTCGGTCGTGACGACCCTCGGCCGCACCAAGATCATCGCCGAGCACCTGGCCCATGCCTACGGCATGGACCATTTCTGCCGCGCGATCCGTGCCTGCGAGCTCGAGGTGCTGGCCCTGGAGGACGAAGGCTCGGATGCGCGCCGCATCATCACCGAGGAATGCCTGCGCGCCCGCGACGAGGACGGCTCCGGCGCGATCGTTCTCGGATGCGGCGGCATGGCCGATCTCGCCAAGGCCATCGAGGCCGACATCGGCATCCCGGTCATCGATGGCGTCACCATCGCGACCAAGATGGTAGAGGCGCTGGTCGGCTGCGGCCTCGGCACGAGCAAGCACGGCGACCTCGCCTACCCGCTGCCGAAGCCCTACGCCGGCGCCTTCGCCGGCTATGCGCCCAAGCCGCGGGTGCGCATCCACGAGACCAAATACGCCTAGAATCGGCGCGCGGTCCGGAATTGCCGCTTCCACGCTACGCCCGATGGGCGTAGCGTCTTGCAGGAACAGAGGCGAAGTGCAGCGAGCTGCGCCTCTGGAATACCCCATAATACCAGCTGGAGAGACGAGAGTGACCGAGATGAATTACGATATAGAAGTGCACGACGGGGAGCTATGGAACGAGGATCTCGCGCCCCTGTCGCCGGAAAAGAGGCACTGGGGGGCCTTCGAGATCTTCAACGTCTGGAACAACGACATCCAGAGCCTCTTCGGCTACACGCTGGCGGCGTCGCTGTTCATCTCCTACGGGTTGAACGGCTGGCTAACCTTCGCCGCCATCGTGGTGGCCGGCTTCATCGTGATGTGGCTGGTGAACCTCACCGGGCGGCCCAGCGTGAAATACGGGGTGCCCTATCCGGTGATGGCGCGGGTCGCCATGGGGGTGCAGGGGGCGAAGTTCCCGGCGACGATCCGCGGCATCGTCGCGATCTTCTGGTACGGGGTGCAGACCTATTTCGCCTCGACGGCGGTGGCGCTGCTGCTGCATTCGCTGTTCGGCGGGCAGGACGGGGCGCAGTTCCTCGGCATGACGGCCATGGGCTGGATCTCCTACATGATCGTCTGCGTCTTCCAGGTCGGGCTCTTCATGATGGGCATCGAGTGGGTCGGCAAGTTCCTGAACTGGGCCGGTCCCTTCGTCTATGCGGTGATGATCGCGCTCCTGCTGGTGATCTGGTGGAAGGCCGGCGGGGCGCTCCTGACCGAGGTCGGCAACATCTTCCAGGCGCCGGGCGAGGCCGAGCGCAGCACCATCGCCGGTTTCATCGCCGTCGTCGGCACGATGATCGCTTACTTCGCGGCGGTGATCATCAACTTCGGCGACTTCTCGCGCTTCGTGAAGACCGAGGGACAGATGCGGACCGGCAACTTCTGGGGGCTGCCGGTCTCGATGGCGTTCTTCTCCTTCATCGCGCTCTTCATCACCGCCGGCACCGTGGTGATCTTCGGCGAGAAGCTGACCAACCCGGCCGATATCGTCGATCGGGTGGACAACATCTGGCTGACGGTGATCGCGGCGATCACCTTCTTCGCGGCGACGGTCGGCATCAACCTCGTGGCGAATTTCATCCCGCCGGCCTATGACATCGCCAATCTCGCGCCGTCGAAGATCTCGGCCAAGATGGGCGGCATCATCACCGCCGTGATCGCCTTCTTCATCGGCGCGCTCTGGGTGACGGTGATCAGCCGCATCGGCATCGCCGGCTTCGTGGACACGCTGGGCGCGGTGCTGGCGCCGCTCTACGGGATCCTCGTCGCCGACTATTACCTGGTGCGCAAGCGCAAGGTGAACCTGCAGGATCTCTTCACCCAGGACCCCTCCGGCGCCTATCACTACGATGCCGGCTGGAACCGCAAGGCGATCTATGCCTTCGCCGCAGCGGCGGTGTTCTCGGTGGCGACGGTCTGGGTTCCGGCGCTGGCCGCGCTCACCGGCTTCGGCTGGATCATCGGCGCGGCCCTGGGCGGGCTCTTCCATTACCTGCTGATGGGAGACGCCGCGCGGCAGTCGCACGACCGGTCGGAATCGGCCGGGTTCCACTGACCCGCGCCGCCCGCCGGGCGCCCCGCGGCGCCCGGCTTGACGCGCATCGGGCGAGCGGGCAAGAGGCTGGGGGCACCGCCGGCAGGACCGGCGGTGCCCTTCGGTCGCCGGCCGTCCCGGCGACGCGCAGGGAGCCGCGCCGATGCCGCCTGCCGATCGCACGAGGGGCGAGCCCGCGCCGTCCCGGGACCGGGTTCCGACGACCATGCAGCGCATGCGGGCCTGGCGCGGCCCGGCGCTGCTCAGCTTCGGCTTCCGTCCCTTCTTCCTGATCGGCGGCGCCTATGCCGCCACGGTGGTCCTGGTCTGGCTGCTGGTGCTGACCGGCGCCATGGCCTCGCCGGGGGACTGGCCGCCGCTGGCCTGGCATGCGCATGAGCTGGTCTTCGGCTTCGTCCCGGCGGTGGTCGCGGGCTTCCTCCTCACGGCGGTGCCCAACTGGACGGGGCGGCTTCCGGTGGTCGGCTGGCCGCTGCTCGGGCTCGTCGCGGTCTGGCTGGCGGGGCGCCTCGCCGTCGCCGCGGCCGGCCTGCTGCCCGGCGCTCTCGTGGCAGCGCTCGCCACCGCCTTCCCGGTGACGCTCGCGGTCTTTCTCGGCCGCGAGATCCTCGCCGGGCGCAACTGGCGCAACCTGCCTGTGCTCGGCGCGGTGATCCTGCTCGGGATCGCGCAGGCGCTCTTTCACGCCGAGCTGCTGCAGGGCGGCGCCCCGGTCCGCGGCGACCGGCTCGGCATCGCGATCACGGTCTTTCTCATCACCCTGATCGGCGGGCGGATCGTCCCGAGCTTCACCACCAACTGGCTCAAGCGCCGGGAGCCGGGCGCGCTGCCGGTGCCGTTCAACCGGTTCGATGCATTCGTGGTCGCGGGCGGCGCACTGGGCCTGCTGCTCTGGGCGGTCCTGCCGATGGCGCCCGGCCCGACCCGGGCGGCGGGTCTGATCCTGGTCGCAGGCGGCGCGCTGCAGCTGGTGCGGCAGGCGCGCTGGCAGCCCTGGCGCACCGGCCCGGAGGCGCTGGTCTGGGTGCTGCACCTCGCCTATGGCTTCGTGCCGCTGGGCTTCCTGCTCTCCGGCGCCGGCGTGCTCAGGGCGGATTTCGGCCTGGAGATGGCCGGGCTCCATGCCTGGGCGGCCGGCGCGATCGGGCTGATGACGCTGGCGGTGATGACACGCGCGACGCGCGGCCACACCGGCCATGCGCTGACCGCGCCGCCCGCGACGGTCGCCGTCTATCTCGCGGTGGCGCTGGCCGCGCTCCTGCGCATCGCCGCCGCGCTGGCGCCGGGCTGGTCCGTGCCGCTGCTCACCCTCGCGGGCATCGGCTGGTGCGCGGGCTTTCTCGGCTTCGTCCTGCTCTACGGGCCGATGCTGATCCGGCCGCGGGCCTGAGGCCCGGGCTCACGCCTTCCGCGCCACCGCGAGATGGATCGGCGCGGCGAAGGCAACGCTGCCGTCGGCCGCCGCGAAGCCGGCGAGCGCGTCGCGGGCGGCCTCCTGCAACCGGGCGTATTGCGCATCGTCGATGGCGTCGGCGAGCGTCCAGCCCCTGATGTCGGTATGCACCCAATCGGCGATCGAGGGGAAGCGGGCGATGCCCGGCAGGGTCCTGAGCGCGGCGCCGGGGATCGCCGCCGCCGCGAGCTCGGCGGCGAAATCCGCCGGATCGCCCAGCACGAAGGGCGCGCGCAACCCGGCGGCGGTCTCGGCGCCGAAGAGCCGCTCGAGCAGGGCGAGCATCGCGGCATAGCCCGGGGAATGCGCCACGTCGTCCCAGACCGTGACCACCAGCCGCCCGCCGGGGCGCAGCACGCGCCACATCTGCCGCAGCGCCGCGGTGCGGTCCTCGAAGAACATCAGGCCGAACTGGCAGGTCACCGCGTCGAAGGCCGCATCGTTGTAGTGCAGGCCTTCGGCGCGGCCTTCGCGCCAGTCGATCCCTGGCGCGGCGCGGCGCGCCACCGCGAGCATGCCGGGGTTGCGGTCGAGCCCGACCACCCTGCCCTGCGGCCCGGCGCGATGCGCCAGCGCGCGGGTCAGCGCGCCGGTGCCGCAGGCGACGTCGAGCACGCAAGCCGCCGGCGCGATGCGGGCCGCCTCTGCGGCGGGTGCGGCGAACTGGCCGAAAAGGGCCGGTACGAAAAAACTCTCGTAGATCTCGGCGGCCGCGGTCGAGACCTGGCCGGTCGCGGCGTCGTCCATGGCGTGCCTCCATTGCTGCGCTGTCGCGTCACAGGCTATGCTCGGCCATGACCGAGGGCCATGACCGCATGTCCGGCAGTCCTGCCCGATCGTCCGGCGAAGTGGCTCCGCCGGCCCGGGCCGGCGGACAGGACCCGCTCTCGGACGTGCTGCGCAACGTGCGGCTCGGGGGCGCGCTCTTCTTCCTGGTCGATGCGACCGCGCCCTGGTGCGTGGACGTGCCGGAGAGCGAAGCCTATCGCGCGATCCTGTTTCGCCGGGCGCGGCACCTGATCTCCTACCACATCGCCGTGGAGGGCAGCGGCTTCGCCTCGGTGCCCGGCGGGAAGCCCATGGCCTTCGATACCGGCGACATCCTGGTCATTCCCCATGGGGACGCCTACCGGATCGAGAGCGCCCCCGGCACCGTGCCGGAATTCGACCGCGAGGGCACGCTGCAGTTCTTCCGCGAGATGGCCGCCGGCCGGCTGCCCTTCGTGGTGCGCGAGGGCGGCGGCGGCGATCCGCCGGCCCGCTTCGTCTGCGGCTTCCTCGGCTGCGATTCGCGGCCCTTCAACCCGCTGCTGACGCAGCTCCCGCGGCTGCTGCGGATCCGGCGCCGGGCCGGCGGCGCCGATCTGCTGGACCGGCTGGTGGATCTGACCCTCGCCGAGATGCGGCGCGAGCGCACGGGCGGGACCAGCCTGCGCCTCGGCCTGAGCGAATTGCTGTTCATCGAGGCGATCCGGCGGCATCTGGAGGCCCTGCCCGAGGGCGAGACCGGCTGGCTCGCGGGGCTGCGCGACCCGGGCGTCGGGCGGGCGCTGGCGGCATTGCATGCGCGGCCGCAGGCGGCCTGGACGCTCGGGGATCTGGCACGGGAGGCGGGCCTCTCGCGTTCGGTGCTGGCGGCGCGCTTCGCTGCGCTGGTCGGGCTGCCGCCGATGCAATATCTCGCCCGCTGGCGCATGCAGCGCGCGGCGCGACTGCTCGCCGACGGCGATGCGAGGGTGGGCGCGGTCGCCTTCGAGGTCGGCTACGGCTCGGAGGCGGCGTTCAGCCGCGGCTTCAAGCGCATGGTCGGCGTATCGCCCGCAGAATGGCGCCGCGCGGCGGAAACCGGGTAGGCCGCAGCCCGCCGGCGGGACCACGATCTGCTCGATGAACCTGAATGTTGTTGCATATCAAATGGTTGACGCCGGTCCCAACTCGGGACCGGCCGCCGTCGCGAACGGAAGGCTCAGACGGTCTCGTCGATCCAGCCCTTGAGGCTCGCCTTGGGCGCGGCGCCGGTGCGGTTGGAGACCAGTTCGCCGCCCTTGAACATGAAGAGCGCGGGGATGCCGCGCACGCCGAACTGGGCGGGCAGGCCCGGGTTCTCGTCCACGTTCACCTTGGCGATCTTGATCTTGCCCTCGTATTCGGAGGCGAGTTCCTCCAGTGCCGGGCCGATCTGGCGGCAGGGGCCGCACCATTCGGCCCAGAAATCAACCAGAACGGGAACGTCGGAGCCGAGCACCTCGTCCTGGAAGGTCACGTCCGTCACCTTGACCAAACCCCGGGTGTTGTCCCATGAATTCGGGTGGCCGGGGCAAACATAGAACCCCCGCGGGGCGGGGCAGGTGCCGGGGGCGGGGGCCAGCGCCGCCGCGACGAGACCGGCGGGAAGCCGCATCAGCGCGCCGGTCCGGGTCCAGAGGATCGCGGTTTCGACCGGGCGGTCGGGCCAGAGGGCGGTGAGCGCGGCGCGATAGGCGCCCATCTGGCGCAGGATGCCCTCCGGCACCGCCTCGGGGGCGTCCGGCACGGCGCGGTTGCTCTTGAAATCGACGGCGAGGATCTCCTCGGCCGTGACGACCAGCCGGTCGATGCGCCCGAGAATGCGCGCGCCCCCGGGCTCCCGCAGCGGCGCGCAGATCCCGACCTCGGCGAGCGAGCCGGGGCCGAAGACGGAGGAGAGGCCGGGGGCGTCGAGCAGGGCGGCCGCCTCCGCGAGCAGAAGCTCGCGATCGGGCATGCCGGGCAGCAGCCGCGCGGCGATCTCGGCGCGCTCCGAGGGGTCGCGGCCGTGCAGGCATTCGAGCAGGCGGTGGATGGCCTCGCCGCGGGCCTTCGCCGCGGGATCCTCCGGGGCGTCGGAGCCCGCCAGCACGTGCTCGCCGCCAAGCGCCGAGGGCGCCAGCGGCCGCGGCACCGCCGGCCGCGGGGGCAGCGGCGCGGCGGGCGCCGCCACCGCGGGGGCGGGGGCCGCGAGTTCGGGAGGCGCGCCGGCGCAGGGCCAGTCGTCGCCGAGAACCAGCGTCTCGCCCTCCGGCCCGGCGATGCGCTCCGGCGCGAGGGTCTCCATCGCCTCCGCGACCAGCGAATGCCAGGCGTCGCTCTCGGGCTTGGGCGCCATGCCGGCGCCGCAGACGATCAGCCAGCTCCGCGCCCGGGTGAGCGCGACGTAGAGCAGGCGCATGTTCTCGGCGCGGGCGCGGTCCCGGCGCTCCGCCTCCGCCGCGGCGAGCGGGGGCGGCGCCGCATCGGCCGCCATGCGCCGGACCGCCGTTCCCTCGGGCAGAAGCAGGATCTCCGGCGCGTTGCGCCCCTCCTGCCGCGCGGCGGTGTCGGGCAGGATGACCACCGGCGCCTCCAGCCCCTTGGCGCCGTGCACGGTCATCACCCGCACCTGGTCGGCGCCCTCCTCGCTGCGGCGCTTGACCTGGAATTCGTCCTGGTCGATCCAGGCGAGGAAGCCGGTGAGGCTCGGCGCCTCGGCGCTCTCGTAGGCCAGCGCCTGGTCGAGCAGCGCGTCGATCCCGTCCTCGGCCTCGGGCCCGAGCCGGGCGACGAGGTTCTGGCGCCCGCCGTGGCGCAGGAGGATGCGCTGCAGGATCTCGAAGGGCCGCAGGAAATCCGCCTGGTCGCGCAGATCCTCGAGCATTTCCCGCACCGGCGCATGGCGCTCCGGCGGCTGACGGCGCAGGGCCGCGAAGAGGCTGCCCGGCCGGCCATGGGCGATCTCGAAGAGGCCGGCCTCGCTGATGCCGCCGAGCGGGCTGCGCAGGAGTGCTGCGAGCGAGAGGTCGTCGCCGGGGGTGGCGGCGACGCGGAGCGCCGCCAGCAGGTCCTTGACCGCCAGCTCGCCGCCCATGCGCAGCACGTCTGCCCCGGCGACCGCCACGCCCTCGCGCTTCAGCGCGCGGATGATGGCATGAAAGAGCGCGGAGCGGCGCTGCACCAGGATCATCACGTCGCCGGCGCGGATCGGGCGGGCGCCGTTCCCGCCCGGCAGCAGCCGGCCCTCGGCGATCCAGCCGGCGATGCTCCGGGCGAGGTGGCGCGCGAGCCGCTCGACCGGATCGTCCGGGCCGGGCGCGTCGAGAGCGGTCCACCACGGGGTCTTCTCGGGCTGTTCCGGCTTCGGCAGGAAGGGCCAGAGCTCGACGCGGCCCGGCCGCGCGGGGTCGATGGCGGCATGGGTCGCGGCCCCGCCGGTGCACATGCCGGCGCGGCCGCCGAAGACCGCGTCGACCAGCGCTAGGATCTGCGGCGCGGAGCGGAAGGAATGGATCAGCGCGCAATCCTGGAGCGCGCGGCCCATGCCCGCCAGCCGCGCCTCGAAATGCGCCCGCATGTCGCCGAAGGCCGCCGGGTCGGCGCCCTGGAAGCTGTAGATCGATTGCTTCTCGTCGCCGACCACGAAGACGGTGCGCTCGCGGTCGCGCGCGCCTTCGCCGGCGAAGAATTCCTCGGAGAGCGCGCGCACCACCTGCCATTGCGCCGGGCTCGTGTCCTGCGCCTCGTCCACGAGGATGTGCTCGAGCCCGCCGTCGAGCTTCCAGAGCACCCAGGAAGCGGTGGCCGGATCGGCGAGCAGTGCTGCGCTGCGCGCGATCATGTCGTCGAAATCGAGCAGGCCGAGGGCGGCCTTGCGCCCGTCGAGAACCGCGAGCCAGCGGCGGGCGAAACGGTTGAGCGCCGCGGATCGCGCGAAGGCCTCGCCGGCGAGGCGGCGCGGGCGCGCATCCTCGACGCGGCGCATCAGCGCGTCGAGCGCAGCCGCGAGGCCGGGATGCGCCGCGCGGACCGCCTTGGTCGGCAGGGTTCCGACCTTGGCGACGAAGGGCAGCTTGGCGGTCTGGCCGGTGAGCAGGGCCGATTCGAGCAGGGCGAGGCGTCCGGCGGCATCCCGCTCCGCGAGGATGGCGCGGAAGGCCTGGGCGAGCTTCGTGTCGTTCTTGCCCGATGCCTCGAGATGCGGGACCAGCGCGGCGAGGAGATCGGCGTCCTCGGGCAGGAAGGTCTCGCCGAGCAGGATCTCCGGGGTCAGGGCGGGATCGGCGCCGAGGGCGCGGGCGAGCGCCCCCGGGTCGAAGGGCCGCTCGAAGGCCGCGCGGTTGCGGGCGATCTCGCGCAGCAGCGGGTCGGGATCGTCGCCACCGAGATTCGCCGCGAGATCGGCGAGCGCCTCCGGCTCGCGCTCGGCCAGGGCATCGAGCAGGGCGTCGCGCAGCGTCCGGGCCGCCCGGTCGTCGAGCACGCTGAACTGCGGCGCGACGCCCGCTTCCAGCGGGAAGCGCCGCAGGAGCGCCTCGCAGAAGGCGTGGATCGTCTGGATTTTCAGCCCGCCGGGGGTTTCCAGCGCCCGGGCGAAGAGGGTGCGGGCCTGGGCGAGGCGCGCGGGCGGCATCGCGCCCACCGGCTCGCCGAGCTTGGCGAGTTCCGCCGCCAGCGGCGCGTCGTCGAGCATCGCCCAGGCCCCGAGGGTCCTGAAGAGCCGGGACTGCATCTCCGAGGCGGCGGCCTTGGTATAGGTGAGGCAGAGCACGCGCGCGGGATCGGTTCCCGCCAGCAGCAGCCGCGCCACGCGGTTGGTGAGCACGGTGGTCTTGCCCGAGCCGGCATTGGCCGCGACCCAGCTGGAGCGCTCCGGGGCGGCGGCGCGGTTCTGGCGGGCGGCGGCTTCGCTCACGGCGAATCCTCCGCCGCGTCGCCGTCGGACCATTCGCCGTGGCGCGAGAGGTGGTCGTAGTCGCTCGCGTAGCTCAGGCGTTGCGGGCGGAGACGGGCGGTGAAGCCGGTGGCGGGATCCTGGTAGGTCGCGATCAGCTGGCGCAGGCGGTCGAGGGTTTCGGCGATGGCGGCGGGATCGGCGTCGAGGGAAAGCGTCTTGCGGCTGCCGAGGCCGATCAGTTCGAGATGGGAGACGGGGCCGGCGGGCAGGTCCTCGAAGCCCCCGGCGGCGAGGATCGCGGCTTCCAGCGGCAGTTGCAGGTGGAAGGCATCGGCCTCCGCCCGGGAGGGCAGGCCGCCGGACTTGTAGTCGTAGATCGCGAAGCGCCCGTCCCCGGCGCGGTCGATGCGGTCGGCCTTGGCCGTCACCGCGAAGGGCCGGGCGAGCCCGGCGAGCGCGAGCCGGCCGCGGACCTCGCGCGCGAGCGGGTGGGCGCGGGCGCGGCGTTCCTCCTCCCCGGAAAGAAACCATGCCGCGGCCCGGTCGAGCCGGGCGGTCCAGATGGCGCGCACCGCCGGCCAGGGCGCGTTCCGGGCGAGGCTCTCGCGCAGGGTCGCGGCGAAGACCGCGGCGGGGTCGGCGGGGAGCCCGGCTTCGGTCGCCGCGACGAAGGCATCGAGCGCATCGTGGAGCGCGCTGCCGCGGGCCATGGCATCGGCGGCGCGCCCCGGCGGGTCGAGGGGCGCGAGGCCGAGCACCTTGCGCGCATAGATCGCATAGGGGTCGCGCACCAGCGTCTCGACCTGGGTGACGGAGAGTGCGGCGGGCCGGGCCGCGGCCGGCGGGCGGGGCGAGGGCCGGCGGGCCGGGGCAAGGGGAGCGGCCGGCCGGTCGAGTTCGGCGGCGCGCGCGAGCAGCGCGGTCCCGCGGCGCCGGGCGGCCGCCAGCGCGTCCCCGCCCTCGTCCCCGATGCCGAGCAGCAGGTTCTCCAGCCGCAGCAGCCAGCGCGAGGGGACGGTGGGCGCCTCGGCGTCGCGGGCGGCGCGCGAGACGATGGCGCGGGGCGCGGCGATCGCCTGCTGGAAGTCGTGCGCGGCGAGGCCGACCGATTGCTCGGGGCTCGGCAGGCCGAGGGCGAGGCGCAGGCCACGGTTCAGCCAGGGATCGGCACCCGGGATCCGCGGCCAGATCCCCTCGTTGAGGCCGCCGAGGATCACCAGGTCGGCGGATTGCACCCGGGCCTCGAGCGTGCCCCAGATGGCGATGCCGGCATCGGTGACGACCGCCTCTTCGGGCACGTCGCGCGCCGCCATCTCGGATTGCAGGAGCGCACGGAATTGCGCCGGCGACATCGGTCCGAAGGCCTCGCCCGCCGCGGCGAGGTTCTCCATCAGCGCCCTCGCCCGGGCACCGGCCTCCTTCGCCCAGAGCCCGTGCTCGCCGCCCGCCTGATGCCCGGCGGCGAGGCTTTCCGCCGCCGCGACCTGGGCCGCCACATGGGCGGCGAGAATGCGGATCCCGGCGGTCGCGAGCGGCCTCAGCGCGCCTTCGAGCCAGGCGATCCAGGGGGCCGCTTCTGCCGGGCCCTCGGCCGCCCAGTCGCGCAGGGCGGGCCAGTCCACCACCGGCGGCCTGCCGCGCAGCTCTTCGATCTCGAGCCGCGCGGTGAGGGCGGCATGGCCGGCGCGGGCGCCGGGCGCGCTCGCAACCAGCGGATGCTTGAGGAGCGCGAGCAGCGCCGCGGGGGCGAGCGGTTCCCCGGCGAGCCCGGCGAGATGGCGCAGGAGCACGCCGGGCGGAACGAGGCCCAGCGGGCGGCCGGCGCTGTCGTCGGGGATGATGCCCCAGCGGTCGAGTTCCGCGGTGACCCTTCGTGCCAGCGTGCGGTCGGGGGTGACGAGGGCGGCGCGCAGGCCCGCCCCGGCGGCGTCGCGCAGCGCCAGCGCGATGGCGCGGCCCTCGGCGCGGGCGTCGGGCGCGTCGATCCAGGTCAGCCCCGCGGTGGCGGCGGCGAGGGAGCCGGCGAGGCCCCTGCCATCCTGGCGCCACTGGTCGGTGACCGGCGCGGGGCGGAGCGCCAGCGAGACCAGCGCGTTGCGCTCGGGCGCGGGCGGCGCGACGGGATGCCAGGGCGCCACCGCGCCGGCCTCGAAGCCGAGACTGTCGGCCAGCCGGCGGAAGCCGTGCTGGGGATGGTCGGAGGCGCCGGCCTCGCCGGCACCGAGCCGCCGCCAGACAGCCTCGGGCAGGTCGGGGTCGTGGCCCGGCAGGATCAGCGCGCCCTGCGGCAGCCGCGCCACCGCCGCCATGAAGGCGCGCGTGGCGCCGCGCGATCCGGTGGAGCCGGCGACGAGCACCGGATCGGCGGGCGCGTTCGTCGCCCAGGCGGCGGCGAGGGCCTCGGCGACGCGGCGCAGCCGGCCCTGGCCGCCGGGGATCGTGGCGGCGGCGTGGGTGGCGAGGATGTCGAGAAAGCGCAGGCTCTGCTGCCAATGGGCGGCATGGTCCCCGGCGTCGATGCGCCGGAGCGCGGCCGGGTCGATGCCCTCGCCCTCGAGGTCGTCGAGCAATTGCGCCAGGCTGTCGGCGAGGTCGAAGACCGCGGTCTCGGCAGCGCGGCCGGGCTCTGCGGCGAGAAGCGCCGCGACCAGCCGCGCCAGTTCGAGCTTGCGCGCCAGCGCCGGGCCGGGCGGCGGAAGCGCGAGCGGCAGGCGCGGATCCTCGGCGAGTTCCGCGAGCGCGCGGATCCGCGGCAGGAGCCGGGCGGGCCCGTTGGCGAAGGCCTCGGTCAGGGCGCGGCGCGCGCGCTGGGTGTTCACCCAGATCTCGATCCGCGCCATGGCCTCGGGGGGCGCGCCGGCGAGCCGGGCATCGAGGCCTTGGATCAGCGCGGCGGTGAAATCCGCGCCGGGCGGCAGGGCGAAGACGCGGGGGCCGGGGCCGGGCGCGAAGAGCGTCATCGGGCGAGCGCGGCTTCGGCGAGCGCGATGCCCTCGGGCCGGCCGACATCGGCCCAGCCGCCGCGGTGGAGGCAGCCGAAGAGCCGTCCGGCGGCGATCAGGCGGTCCCAGACCGGGTTGAGCGAAAAGACCGGTCCGGCATGGCCCGCGAGCGCGCCCGCGCGGATGATCTGCGCCCCGGCATAGACGAAATCGGCGGCGGGCGCGGCGCCGCGGCGGGTCAGGGCGCCGCCGGGAGCGGCGAAGAAATCGCCCGGCCCGGCATGGCCGGTGGCCGCGGCGCGCGGCACGAGGCAGAGCAGCGCGTCCATGCGCGAGGGATCCCAGGCCGCGGCGAGCGCGGTCAGCGGGTTCGGGCCGGACCAGACCATGTCGGCATTGAGCGTGAAGACCGGATCGGCATCGAGGAGCGGCAGCGCCCGGGCGAGGCCGCCGCCGGTCTCGAGCAGCTCCGGCTCGTGCGAGACCAGCGCCTCGGGCGCCGCGCGCGCGAGATGCGCCTGCATCTGCGCGGCATGGGCATGGGTGTTGACGACGATGCGGCCCACCCCGGCCTCGCGGGCGAGCGCCAGGGCGCGGTCGAGGAGCGGGATGCCGGCCACCTCGATCAGCGGCTTCGGCCGGTCGCGGGTCAGCGCCCCCATGCGGGTGCCGAGGCCGGCGGCGAAGATCATCAGCGCGCGCGGCGTCATGCGGCGCGGGCCGCGATGCGGGCGCGCACGGCGGGCTCGGGCGGCGGCAGGGTGTCCCCGACCCAGGCCGCGAGCGGCGCCAGCCCGGGATGGCCAAGGTCGCGCGCCAGATGGTCCCAGACGCGGGGCAGGAGGTCGAGGTAGCGCGGCTTGCCGTCGCGGCGGCAGAGCCGGGTGAAGAGGCCGAGGATCTTGAGGTTGCGCTGCGCGGAGAGCGTATGCGCGGCGAGGGAGAAATCCTGCGGATCGGCGCCGCTGGCGGCGAGGTAGCGGGCGAGCATGCGCGCGCGAAGGCCCTCGTCGATGTCGCGGCGGGCGTCTTCGAGCAGCGAGACCACGTCGTAGGCCGGATGGCCCACGAGCAGGTCCTGGTAGTCGAGCAGGCCGACGCGGGCGTGCCGGGCGCGCTCGGGCAGCCAGATCAGGTTTTCGGCATGATAGTCGCGCAGGACCGGCACCGGCGGGTCGGCGAGCAGCGGCGTGAAGGCCGCCGTGGCGAGGGTCTCGAAGCGTGCCGCGCCTTCGGCATCCGGTGCCGCGCCGGTGGCGGCGGGCAGATACCATTCCACCGCCATCCGCGCCTCGCGCAGCAGCAGCGCCAGGTCGTAGGGCGGCGGCGCCCATCGGGCATCGCCGGGCGGAAGGCCGAGGCGCTGGAGCGCGACGAGCGCGTCGATGGCCGCCCCGTAGAGCGCCTCGGCGCTGGCCCCGTCGGCGGCGCAGAGCCGCGCGAAGGTGTCGTCGCCCAGATCCTCGAGCAGGACCAGCCCCTGCGGCGGGTTCGCGGCGAGCACCTCCGGCGCGCTGAAGCCGGCGCCGCGCAGCCAGTCGGTCACCCGCAGGAAGGGCAGCGGATCGAGCCCGCTCTCGGGCGGCATGTCCATCAGGACCGCCCCGGCCGCCCCCTGCGAAAGCCGCTCGTAGCGCCGGGCCGAAGCGTCGCCCGCCAGCGGCGCCCGCCTCGCCGCGGCCCAGCCGGCCCCGGCGAGGAAAGCCGCGATTTCCGCCGCGCGGGTCATGCCGGCACGCATCCGGCGCGGCGAAGCGCCTCGGGAAGCCAGTCCCAGCCGCCCCCCGACGCGGTCAGAGTCGCGCTGCGCGCGCCGTCGTCGCCGGGCAGGAAGGCGAGCTCGATCCCGAGCGCCCTGCCGGGGCGGCTGCGGCCGAGCCGGCCGGCCCATTCCACGATGCAGATCGCCTCGGCGAAGGCCTCGGCGAGGCCGAGTTCGGCGAGTTCCTCGGCGGTGGAGAGGCGGTAGAGATCCGCGTGCCAGAGCGTGCAATCACCAAGGTCGTAGGTCTGCACGAGCGTATAGCTCGGCGAGGGTATGTCTTCGGCGCGGCCGGTCGCGGCCAGGCGTTCCGCGATCAGGGCGCGGGCGAAGGTGCTCTTGCCGGCGCCGAGTCCGCCGTCGAGCGCCACAAGATCGCCGGCGCGCAACCCCGGCGCGAGGGCACGCGCCAGACGTTCGGTGGCGGCGACATCGTCGAGAACGATCTGGATGGACAAGCCGGGTCTGGTCCCTGGTGCGCGCGTGCGCGCCGTTCTAGGAATCCCGGCGGGGCGGCGCAAGGCCCGGCGCCGCCTCCGCTCAGGCGCGCTGGGCGACGGGCTCCTCGGCCGGGGCGCCCTGCCCTTCGGGCAGCGCGGCACGGAAGGCGGTGCGGCCTTCCGCCGCAGCGATCTCCAGCCGGCCGCCGCCGGCCTCGACGATGCGCCGCGCCAGGGCGCAGCCGAGGCCTTCGGGCCTCGGGGGCTCGCCGGCGGTCTCGGCGGTGACGGTGATCTCGGCCGCGCCCGCCGTCCGGGAGACGGCGATGCCGAGCGAAGTGCCCGCGGTCGCCCGGTCCGCGGCGGCGAGGCAGAGCGCCACGGCCGCGCGCCGCAGCCTCGGGGGCCAGAGCGCGGCATCGGCGGGGATCCCGGCCTCGAGCCCGCGGGCCTTCAGCGCCCGGTCGAGGGCGGGGATCGGCCCGGCCGGGGCGTCGGGGCGCGCACGGGCGAGGTCCTGCAGCTCGCGCGAGCGGGCGAGGCCGTCGCGGAGCGCCTGCGCCGCGGCGCTGAGGCCCTTAAAGGCCTCCGGATTCGAGACGGAGGGGATCGCCGCCGTCACCTGGCGCACCGCCGTCTCGACGGGAAGCCGGATCTGCTCGAGCGCGAGGTCCTCGATCACCGCATCCCCGCCACTCTGCCGGAGCTCTTCACGCAGCCCATCCTCCTCGGCCGCCTCGCCGGTCAGGTCGCGGAAGAGCACGAGCGCCGAGGCGTCGGGCAGGGGCGCGACCAGCATGCGCAGCGCACGGCCGTCGTGCATCGCGATGGGCGCGGTCCAGCTGCCGCGGGTCTCGGCGGCGGTGGCGAATTCGGCGAGCCGCGCCCAGGCCGGACTCGGGTCGCAGCGCGCCGCCCAGAGGCCGGTCATCTCGCCCACCCCCGGCCCGTCGAGCCGTTCCATCGGCTCGAGGCCCCAAAGCTGCTCGAAGGCGGAATTGACGAAGACCAGGCTGCCGGAGGCGTCGAAGACCGCCACCGCCTCGGTCAGCCGGTCGAGGGTCGCCTGGCTGAGCTCGAGTTCCGAGCGATACTTGCGCTCCAGCATGATCGAGGTCGAGATGTCCTCGAAGAGAAAGGCGAGCGCTCCCTGCGGATGCGGCCGCCCGGTGACGCGGAAGACCTTGCCCGAGGGCAGCACCCAGTTCTCCTCGTAGGTGCCGTCGCGCGCGCCCTCCTCCAGTTCGCCGAGCTTGCGCCGCCAGGCGGCGAAGTCCTTCTGTTCCGGCATCTGCCGGGTCTCGCGCAGGCGTTCGAGGAAGTCGCGCAGGGAAGGTCGGCCGGCGAGCCAGACCGCGTCGATCTTCACCAGATCGGTGAGCGCGGGGTTGAAGAGGCCGAGGCGGCGGTTCTTGTCGAAGACCGCGAGGCCGATGGGCAGATGCGCGAAGGTCTCGGTCAGCGTCTCGACGAAGCGGCGCAGGCTCGCCTCGGCGGCCACCAGGTCGTCGGCCTCCAGCGCATAGCCGATCGCTGTGCCGCCGGGGCCGGGGCTCTGGCAGATCTCGTACCAACGGGCCTCGCCGTCCTCGCGCCCCGGCACCGAGACGCGGCGCCGGCTCTCGTCGCCGCGGGTCGTCAGCGGCACCTCGTCGAGCACATGGCCGAAGCCGTTGGCGATGCGATGGTCCGGGAGCCCCTCCGCCGCCGGGTCGAAGCGTTCGCGATAGGCGGCATTGGCCCAGGCGATCTGGCCGTCCGGGGCGAGGCTCCAGGCGAGGACCGGTGCCTCGTCGAGCACGTCGCGCAGGAAGCGCGCCTCCTCGCCGGCACGCTGGAGCGCGGTCTGTGCCTCCTGCAGGGCCCGGGCATCGTCGCTCGGCTGGCGCATCGAGAGATGCCCCGACCCGCCGCGGGCCTGCCCGACCACCTCGTAGACCGAGCCGTCCGCCCGGGTGCAATGGATGCGGAAGCCCGTGCCGTAGAGCACCAGCGCCTCGATCTTCGCCTGCACCTCCGGGCAATCGCGCGACAGATGTGCCGAAAGCGCGGCCATGCGCGAGGGCGACTGGCCCAGATCCTCGAGGAGCGCGCGGGCCGGCTCGCTGAGCGGCTTCACGCTCGAGCCGTTGAGCAGGAAGTCGCAGGCACCCGCGGCGGAGGGCGCCTCGGCGGCGCCCGGTGCGGAAGGGCGGCCGAGCGGCAGGCGCCGGGCAAAGACCGCGATCAGCGCCAGCGTCGCCGTGGCGCTGACGAGGGCCGCCGTGACCGTCTCGCGGGGCGGCAGCAGGCCGAGGGCGGTCGGCCATTCGGACGGGAGAAGGGAGGACAGATCCATCGCGTTCCGCCTTCGGGGTGGCTGCGCCGCGATGAGAGGGCGCAAGCGCTTAAGGAAGTCTTAACCCTGCCCCTCTGCGGCGGCGCCGTGCGCCCCGCGACGCAGCGGCGCACCACCTGCGACCGGGGCGCGGCGCGCAGGCGCGGGGCGGGCGGCTTGATGCCCGGGTCCGGCCATGCCAGATGGGATCATTGGCGGGAGGAGGATCCGGTGCGATGACCCGAATGTTCGTGCTCTTCGCAGCGGCCGCGGCCGCGATCTTCGGGCTCGCGGCGGGCTGGGCGTGGTTCATGGGCGCCGAGGGCGGCGACCGTTTCGCCGATTGCCGCCAGTCCGTGGCGGCGACCGGTGCCGCGACCATCGGCGGGCCGTTCACGCTGACCAGCGATTCGGGTGCCCGCGTGACCGATGCCGACGTCATCACCGGGCCGACGCTGGTCTATTTCGGCTATACGTTCTGCCCCGATTTCTGCCCGACGGATCTGTCGCGCAACGCCGTGGCCGCGGATATCCTCGCCGAGCGCGGCGTCGATCTCGGGCAGGTCTTCGTCTCGATCGACCCGGAGCGCGACACGCCGGAGGCGATGGCGGATTTCACCACATCGATCCATCCCGACCTCCTCGGGCTGACCGGCTCGCCGGAGGAGGTGAAGGCGGCCGCCGACGCCTATCGGGTCTACTTCCGCAAGGCCGGCGACGATCCGGAATATTACATGATGGATCATTCGACCTTCACCTATCTCATGGCGCCGGAATTCGGGTTCCTCGAGTTCTTCGGCTCGGATGTCGGCGCCGAGGATCTCGCGGACCGCGTGGCCTGCTTCGCCGGAAAGCTCTGAGGGCGGCGACCGCCGGCCTCGCGCCGTTCGGAAATCCCGGAAAGCGAATCGCCCGGCCGGGCGATGCCGCCGACTCGCGCGTCGCCTGTGGCACTATGGCAACTTGTCAACCAAAGGGAGAATGACGCCGTAGACTCGTGAGCGGAATCTTGCCTAATTCAACCTATGGACGATTCTCTCGCTCTTGACTATACGCAGAAGGCGTATCTGAATGTGGCAGGCGTCGTGATTCCCGACGATCCCGCCATCATCACCCCGGCAATTCGACGCGCGATGCTCGAAGGACGCTTCGAGACCGAGGAAGGCCAGCAGATCCCGCGGATCGTGCAGCCCGGCGACCGGGTGCTGGAGATCGGCGCGGGGATCGGTTTCATCTCGACGCTGCTCTCGCGCGAACGCCGGGTCGCGAGCGTGCTCGCGGTGGAGGCCAATCCGCGGCTGATGGACTACATGACGCGCCTGCACCGCGCGAACCGGGTGCGCAAGGTGCGGCGCCTCAACGCGGTGCTGACCAACGAGCCGGTCGAGAGCATGACCTTCTACCTGCGTCGGGACTTCTGGATGGGGTCGCTGATGGCGGCACCCAACCCCTATGTCGGGACGCTCGAGGTCCCGACCACGAATCTCAACGATCTGCTGCGCGCCGAAGGCATCAGCCTGATCGTCTGCGACGTGGAGGGCGCGGAGAGCATGCTCTTCCAGGGCGCCGATCTCGCGGAGGTCGACCGGATCTTCCTCGAGCTCCACGACCACGTCACCGGCCTCTCCGGCGTGGCCAGTCTCTTCACGACCCTGGCCGAGCAGGGCTTCGTCTACGATCCCCGGCATTCGGTGGGCAGCGTCGTGCTGTTCCGCAAGGTCGGGCCCGCAGACGTGCTGCGGCCCTATGCCGGGTAGGCGCGGGGCTTGCCGGCCGCCCCGGCGGCCCCTAGCCTGACCGGCGGTGCCGGCGCGCGGGAACCGATCGCGCCGGAGATGGTTTCCCGCCGGAATGCCGGGGAGTGGAGGGCCTGCCATGGATGTCGCGACGGCTGCGGCGCTCGCTTCGGGAAGCAGGGCGGCGGTGACGGGGTTCGTTCTCCTCGTTTCCGGGCAGGCCCCGGTGCTCTGCTCGGAGCTGCTCGAATCGATGCCGCCGCAATGCGGCGGCGCCCGGATGGACCTCGTCGGGCTGGCCGACGCGGCCCTGCCGGGCCTCCGCGAGGCCGAAGGCGTGAAATGGACCGCCGAGGCGGTGACGCTCTCCGGCGTGGTGCACGAAGGGCGCCTTCACCTCGGCGGCTGACGCGGGCGATCAGGTGTACTGGTTCTTCCAGCCGATCAGGTTGTCGAAGACCGGCTTCACCAGCCGCACCGAGCCGTTGAACACCGGACCGCCGGTATTGTGCACGGCGACGATGTGGCGCTGGTTGTCGCGGAAGCGCCAGACCGGGCTGCCGCTCTGCCCGCCGAAGGTGTCGAGCCGGTAGAACAGCCGCCGGCCGGTGACCGCCAGCACGTTGTTGGCATTCCACCATTGCGTGCCGGAGGGCTTGTCGCCGGGGTAGCCGGAATTGTTCACCCGGAGGCCGAGCAGGCTGGTGAAGGAGAGATTGGCGAGTCCCATCCAACCGGTCGTGTTCCCGAGCTTGGCGTTCGAGGGCAGCACGACGACGGCGTAATCGTAGTTCGAGCTCTGGCTCTCCGTCCAGCCCTTGACGCTGTGGTAGAAGGTGCTGACCGCCGAGCCGAAGGGCTCGGAGGCGCCGTTCTTGCCCGGGATGACCCGGATGTTGCGCACCCAGCCGCCGTGATCGTGCATGAACACGCAATGCCCGTTGGTCAGGACCGTGCGCGGGCCGATCATGGCGCCGCTGCAGCCGAAGCGCGCGCCGTCGGCCGCGGTGATCTCCAGCTTGCAGATCGTGCGCCAGGGATAGGTCGTGGTATTGCCGACCTGCACCCGGTCGTCGTTGCCGAAGACGACCTCGTAGTTCTCGCCGCCGAATTCGCCGATCTCGGGCGCATAGCCCTGGACCTCGAGCGCGGGCTCGCCGCCGGCCGATTCATAGCGCGCCTCGCCGGCGGTGGCCGGACTGCCTTCGCTTCCGTCGGCGATCTCGTCGAGATTGCCCGCCTCGGGTTCGACACCGGTGCCGGAATCGATCTCGTGTCCGTCCATCCCTTCGGGGATCTTCGCTTCCTCGGCGCGTTCGAACGCGTGGAACCGGGCGAGCAGTTCGTTCATCGTGTCGCCGGCTGCGCCGCCGCCATGGCCGTGCCCACCGGGCGCCGGCGTGGTCGGCCCTTCGGCGCCATCGGATTCGCGGTCGAAGCCGGAGACTTCGACCGGGCCGGGCTTGAGAGTGTCGCGGGAAACGTAAGTCATGATGGGTACTCCGATAAGAGACCGGAAACTCGGCCTGTAAAGAGGACTCGTTGAATGGCCCGGCCTAGGCAAAAGGGCCGGCCCAGTCGGGAGAATCTGGCTCCAGATAGTTCGAGCCGTCTTGGTCACGACCGTTCAAGCGAAAAATGGAACGGTCTGATCTGCCGGTCACAATACGACCGGTGCGCAGTTATTAACACGCCAAGCGATTGATTGCAAGCGAGCGCGACCGGAACGTCGGCCGATTGCGCTTGCATCCCCGCCTCCGTCGGCCTATATCGCGCTCATCAGCGGCAGGTCGATCCTCGGGTCGGCCTTCCACCGGAGAGTTTCAACGGGCCGCGCGCCCGTTTTTTTGTGCCCTGGGAGCCTCGTTTGGCCGATCTCGTCGCCAAGGCCGCCATCGACCGGCGTCTCGCCGGCATCGTCGCCCCGACCGTCGAGGGTCTGGGATTCGAGCTGGTGCGCCTGCGGCTGATGGGCGGCAAGCGCGCGACGCTGCAGATCATGGCGGAGCGGCCCGAGGGCGGCATCGAGGTCGAGGATTGCGCGAAGATCAGCCGCGCGGTCTCGGCGGTGCTCGACGTGGAGGATCCGATCGCGGGCGAATACGTGCTCGAGGTCTCCAGCCCCGGCATCGACCGGCCGCTGACCCGGCCGAAGGATTTCGAGCGCTACGAGGGCTACCGGGTCAAGATCGAGACCGCCGAGCTGATCGACGGGCGCCGGCGCTTCAGCGGCACGCTGGAGGGCGTCGAGGACGGCGAGGTCCTGCTCGCGATCGCGGAAGGGACGATCGGTCTCGATTTCGGGCTGATCGCCGACGCCAAGCTCGTGCTGACCGACGCGCTGATTGCCGAAAGCCTCGCCGGGCGCCGGGCGCAGGGGTTCGACCCCGGCGATTTCGACGATGTCGAAGAAGACGACGAAACCGAGACCTCCGACGAAGGTGAGGAAACAGAATGAGCGTGACGTCAGCCAACCGGCTCGAGCTGCTGCAGATCGCCGATGCGGTCGCCCGGGAGAAGATGATCGATCCGTCCCTCGTGATCGAGGCGATGGAGGATTCGCTCGGCAAGGCCGCGCGCTCGCGCTACGGAGCGGAATACGACATCCGGGCGAAGATCGACCGCAAGTCGGGCGAGCTCTTCATGACGCGATACCGGCATGTGGTCGAGGAGGTGGAGAACCACTTCACCGAACTGACGCTCGAGGACGCCCGCGCCATCAAGCCGGACGCCGAGCTCGACGACTACCTCACCGATTCGCTGCCTCCGATGGACTTCGGCCGGATCGCGGCGCAATCGGCCAAGCAGGTCATCATGCAGAAGGTGCGCGAGGCCGAACGCCTGCGCCAGTACGAGGAGTTCAAGGACCGGGTCGGCGAGATCATCAACGGCATCGTCAAGCGCACCGAATACGGCAACGTCATCGTCGACGTCGGCCGCGGCGAGGCGATCCTCCGCCGCGACCAGCTGATCCAGCGCGAGGCGTTCAGGAATGGGGATCGCGTGCGCGCCCTTATCCGCGACGTGCGCCACGAGGTCCGCGGCCCGCAGGTCTTCCTGAGCCGCACCGCGCCGGAGTTCCTCGCCGAGCTCTTCAAGATGGAGGTTCCCGAGATCTACGACGGCGTCATCGAGATCAAGGCGGTGGCCCGCGATCCCGGCAGCCGCGCGAAGATGGGCGTGATCTCCTACGACAATTCCATCGACCCGGTCGGCGCCTGCGTCGGCATGCGCGGCTCGCGCGTCCAAGCTGTCGTGGGCGAGTTGCAGGGCGAGAAGATCGACATCATCCCGTGGAACCAGGACCCGGCGACCTTCCTCGTGAACGCGCTGCAGCCGGCCGAGGTCTCCAAGGTGGTCTTCGACGACGAGAGCGAGCGCATCGAGGTCGTGGTGCCCGACGAGCAGCTGTCGCTCGCCATCGGCCGGCGCGGCCAGAACGTGCGGCTGGCCAGCCAGCTCACCGGCTTGGACATCGACATCATGACCGAGGCGCAGGAGAGCGAGCGGCGGCAGGCGGAATTCGCCGAGCGCACCCAGCTCTTCATGGAGAGCCTCAACGTCGACGAGATGGTGGCGCAGCTGCTCGTGGCCGAGGGCTTCACGACGCTCGAGGAAGTGGCCTATGTCGACCGCGACGAGCTCGCCGCCATCGACGGCTTCGACGAGACGACGGCGGAGGAATTGCAGGCGCGTGCCCGCGAGAGCCTCGAGGAGCTGAACGCCAGGGCGCTGGAACGCGCCCGCGCGCTCGGCGTCGAGGACGCCCTCGTCGCCTTCGAGGGCCTGACGCCGCAGATGGTGCAGGCGCTGGCCGAGGACGGGATCCTGTCGCTCGAGGAATTCGCCCGCTGCGCCGACTGGGAACTCGCCGGCGGGTATACCACCGTGGACGGCAAGCGGGTGAAGGACACCGGGCTGCTCGAGAAATTCGACGTGTCGCTCGCCGAGGCCCAGCACCTGGTGATGAGCGCCCGCGTGCTGCTCGGCTGGGTCGATCCTTCGGCGCTGGAGGTGGAGTCCGAGGGCGAAGGCGCGGAGGCCGATGCGGACTCGGCGGCGGAACCGCAGCCGGAGGCCTGAGACAGGCGGTGAGTCGCGGCGGAAAGGCCAGGGTGCGGGACGAGCCCGAGCGGCGCTGCGTGGTCACGCGGAGCAGCGGCCCGAAATCCGGGCTGATCCGCTTCGTGATCGGCCCGGACGCCGACGTGGTGCCGGATCTCGCGGGGCGGCTGCCCGGCCGCGGGATCTGGGTAAGCGCCGAGGCCGGGGTGCTGCGGCAGGCGGCGGCGAAGGGCCATTTTGCCCGCGCAGCGAAGCAGGCGGTCCGGGTCGCGCCCGATCTGGCCGAGCGGGTGGAGGCGATGCTCGCGCGTCAGTTGATCGACCTCCTCGCGCTGGCGCGCAAGGCCGGCCAGGCGGTTGCCGGGCTGGAGAAGACCAAGGCGGCGCTGGTCGCGGGCGATGCGGCGCTTCTGGTGCAGGCCGCGGACGGCTCGCGGCGGGAGAAGGCGGCGCTGCGGCCGCCCGAGGGCGAAAACACCTGCGTCACCTGCCTTTCGGGGCAGGAATTGGGCATGGCGTTCGGTCGGGATCGTGTGATACATGCCGCCGTGCTGGCGGGCGGTCTTGCAGACCGGGTTAGGGACGAGTCCCTGAGGCTCGAGGGTTTCAGGGTCGGAGTGGACCGGCAGCCGTTCGGGAACGAGGCTGCGAAGGATGCGGCGGGGGAAGGCTCCCGCGGGAAAGGCTGATACGGATGGACACCAAGGACAGCGATCGCAAGGGCAAGACGCTCGGACCGCGCGGCGGCACCGAGACCAGCCACGTGCGGCAGAGTTTCAGCCATGGCCGGTCCAAATCCGTCACCGTGGAACACAAGCGCAAGCGCGTCGTCGTGCCCAAGCCCGGCGCCGCCGCCCCCGGTGCGGGCCAGAGCGCGCGCAACACCATGGGGCAGAACCTCTCGGATGCGGAATTCGAACGCCGCCTGAAGGCGGTCGAGGCCGCCAAGGCCCAGGAGGCCGAGCGCCAGGCCAAGGAGCGCGAGGCGGCGGAGGCGCGCGAGGCCGAGCTCGGCCGGCTGCGCGCCGAGAAGGATGCCGCCGAGCGCGCGGCCCGCGAGCGCGAGATCGCCGAGCAGCGCGCCGCCGCGGCCGCCGAGGAGGCCGCCGCAGCGGAAAGCTCGGCCGTCGCCAAGGCCAAGCCCGCGGCCCGGACCCCGGACGCGGCCCCGGTCGACCCGGCGGCCGCCCAGGCGCAGGCGGCCCGCGCCGAGGCCGGACGGCCGGTCGCACAGAAGAAGACCGGCGACCGCGCCCCGGTCGAGGACAAGCGCACCCGCCTGAAGGGCGAGGACGACCGGCGCCGGTCGGGCAAGCTGACCATCGCGCGGGCCACCAACGAGGAGGGCCGCCAGCGCAGCCTCGCGGCGACGCGCCGCAGGCAGGAGCGCGACAAGCGGCGCATGATGGGCGCGGGCGGCGAGCGCGAGAAGATCGTGCGGGACGTGCAGGTCCCCGATGCGATCACCGTGCAGGAACTGGCAAACCGCATGGCGGAGCGCGTCGCGGCCGTGGTCAAGACCCTGATGCAGAACGGCATCATGGCCACGCAGAACCAGACGATCGACGCCGACACGGCCGCGCTGATCGTGGAGGAATTCGGCCACAAGGTCGTGCGGGTCTCCGAATCCGACGTGGAGGACGTGATCGTCCAGGCTTCCGAGGAGGACCGGAGCAACCTCGAGCCGCGTCCGCCGGTCGTGACCATCATGGGTCATGTCGACCACGGCAAGACCTCGCTCCTGGACGCGATCCGCAAGACCAACGTCGTCTCCGGCGAGGCCGGCGGCATCACCCAGCATATCGGCGCCTATCAGGTGGCGACCGAGGGCGGTGCCAAGATCACCTTCCTCGACACGCCGGGCCATGCGGCCTTCACCTCCATGCGCGCCCGCGGCGCGCAGGTGACCGACATCGTCGTGCTGGTGGTGGCGGCCGACGACAGCGTCATGCCCCAGACCATCGAGGCGATCAGCCATGCCAAGGCGGCGGGCGTGCCGATGATCGTGGCCATCAACAAGATCGACAAGCCCGGCGCCGATCCCAACAAGGTGCGCACCCAGCTTCTCAGCCACGAGATCGTTGTCGAGGGCATGGGCGGCGAGGTGCTCGACGTCGAGGTCTCGGCGGTCACCGGCAAGGGGCTCGACACGCTGCTCGAGAATATCGCGCTGCAGGCGGAGCTGCTCGATCTGAAGGCCAATCCCGACCGGCTCGCCGAAGGCGCGGTGATCGAGGCCAAGCTCGACGTGGGCCGCGGGCCGGTCGCCACGGTTCTGGTGCAGAAGGGCACGCTCCGGCGCGGCGACATCTTCGTCGTCGGCGAGCAATGGGGCAAGGTGCGCGCGCTGATCAACGACCAGGGCGAACGGGTCGAGGAAGCGGCGCCATCGGTTCCCGTGGAGGTGCTCGGCCTCAACGGCACGCCGGAAGCCGGCGACGTGCTCAACGTCGTCGACAACGAGAGCAAGGCGCGCGAGATCGCCAGCTACCGCGAGCGGCTGTCGCGGGACAAGCGCGCGACGCTCGGATCGGCGACGACCCTCGACCAGCTCCTCGCCAAGGCCAAGGCCGACAAGGATCTGCGCGAATTGCCGGTGGTGGTGAAATCCGACGTGCAGGGCTCGGCCGAGGCGATCGTGCAGGCGCTCGAGAAGCTCGGCACCGACGAGGTGCGCGTGCGGGTGCTGCATTCCGGCGTGGGGGCGATCACCGAAAGCGACGTCGGCCTCGCCGAGGCCTCGAACGCGCCGATCATCGGCTTCAACGTCCGGGCCAATGCGCCGGCACGCGAGAGCGCCAACCAGAAGGGCGTGGAGATCCGCTATTACTCGATCATCTACGATCTGGTGGACGACGTGAAGGCGGCGGCCTCGGGGCTGCTCTCGCCGGAGATCCGGGAGAAGTTCATCGGCTATGCCGAGATCCTCCAGGTCTTCAAGGTCTCCGGGGTCGGCAAGGTCGCCGGCTGCAAGGTCAACGAGGGCGTGGCGCGGCGCTCCGCCGGGGTGCGGCTCCTGCGCGACAACGTCGTCATCCACGAGGGCAAGCTGAAGACGCTCAAGCGCTTCAAGGACGAGGTCCGCGAGGTCCAGGCCGGCCAGGAATGCGGCATGGCCTTCGAGCATTACGAGGACATCCGCGAGGGCGACGTGATCGAGATCTTCGAGACCGAGACCGTGGAGCGCCAGCTGGCCTGATCGCGCGCCCGCTGTCGAGGCGGGCGCAAGCGGCCGGATCGCTCCCGGCCGGGCCATGGACGCGCCGGGGCTGCGGCCCCGGATGCCGATGCGGATGAGTGGCCGAGTGGTTTAAGGCACTGGTCTTGAAAACCAGCGAACCGAAAGGTTCCGTGGGTTCGAATCCCACCTCATCCGCCAGTATTTTCCCGTCGATACTTCGCTTCCATAAACACCTCTCCACCGATCCACTTGAAGCCCACCGAATAACCCGCCACCATGCGGTGGTCACGGGGCATCTACGCACGATAGCCTGCTCGGTTGCTCGATCTGCCCGCCCCTGCCAGCTTCGCCTCGAGGGGGCCCGGGGCAGGCATGCAAGAAAGAGGCTGCGACAAGTCTGGTGGCAGGCGCCGCTCCAAGCACCTGGCGTCTTGCGGTGAGTCAAGGTCGTGGCGCAGGCATTGGACCTGGTGCGCGGGACATTCGGATCGCCATCCGCCAGCAACCGGTCACCTGGTAGGGTCGCGCAAACCTCGCATCCTTGCTCCGGCGCCATCCCGAACGAAGCTCCGCCACGCCCATATGACCCTCGACCTGCATCGCTCAGGCCCGTCGCGCTGTCGTTGGGCAGAAATCCAAGTCTCCCGATCGCCCGAGGAAATCCCCTCCGCGGCGACTCAATCGGCCGGCGGTCGTAGGAGACCGGCCGCGTCCTGTTCGATCGGCCGGCGACGACGGGCGGCGAAGACGGTTATGGCGATGTCGGAGACCTCCGGCAGGTCCGCCGTGAGGCGCGGGAGCGTCACGCGATCGACCCTCGGCGCCCTGACGCATGAGGCGGCGCGGGCGTGCAGCGCGTTCGTTCCGCCGGTCAGGAGGGCCATCTCGTCCGAGCACTGGGCCGGGCCGAGCGTGCCCCGCAGCAGGCGATCCCCCGAGGGGGAGGTCGAGGAACACGATCCCGCCGTCAAGCAGGTAGGGCAACTCGTCCGGCGGCTGGCCGAACTCGGCGACCCTCTGGCCCTGCCGAAGGGTGATCGCCGCTCAGGCAGCCCACAGCGCCGCGACGATCGGCATGCGCCGCATCTGGCTGAGGTCAGATCCGATCGTTTCCATCCTGCGCCCTTTCCACCCCGCGCAGAAATACGTCATCCACGAAGCACCAGACCCAGATCTCGCGCGGTTCCAGTGAGGAGACCACCGGGTGGCCGGAGGCGTGCCAGTGCGCGCGGGCGTGGCGATTCGGGGAATCGTCGCAGCAGCCGACGTGGCCGCAGGTCAGGCAGATCCGCAGGTGGACCCACCAGGATCCGATCGCCATGCAATCCGGGCAGACAGCGCCCGCCTTGTCGCGTTCGGACGGGATCGGCAGGCGGATCTGATCGCGGTGCGTGCAGGCCATGGGTGCCCCCTCCACGGGCATCGGCAGCGGTCCTGTGGCGCGGGATGCCGGCCCGCCGCAAGTCCGGAACGTGCGGCCGGCCGGCTCCCGCGCCTTCGCGGCTCCGCACTCAGCTGGCGGGACCGGCGACCGCTTCCGTCGGGCGTCCCTCGCGCTGGCTGCCGAAGGCTGGCAGGCGGGCCTCGAGCCAGCCCATGATGTCGGCGAACACCACCTCTTTCCCGATGTCGTTCAAGAGGTCATGGAAATGGCCCTCGTAGATCTTGAGGGTCTTGTCCTCCGATCCGGCCTGCGCGTGGAAGAACTCGCTTCCATGACACACCGTGGCCTTGTCCTCCGTGCCGTGCAGGATCAGGACGGGCAGGGTGATCTTGTCGAAGTTGTCGTGCAGCCGCTCGTCCGCTCGCACCAGTGCCGCGACGGTGGCCGCGGGCTGGCTCTCGTTCTTGGTCAGCTGGTCGGCCTCGAGCCTCGCCAGCGCCACCGGGTCGCGGGTGAAGTCCTTCATCTTCAGCGACAGCACGCCCAGGCGAGGCGCAATGTGCGAAAGGCCCTTGATCGCGGCGAGCGCGAAGCCCGGCGCTGGCACCTGGAAGGCGAAGCTTTCGCAGATCAGCCCGTCGATCTCGTCCTGGTGGTCGAGCGCCAGCGTACAGGAGACGACGCCTCCAGCGCTGTGGCCGAGCAGGAACAACGGCAGCCCGGGGTGGCGGCTGCGGGCGATCCGCACGAGGCCGAGCAGGTCGTCGACGTAGTCGGACACGTTCTCGACATAGAACCGTTCGCCGTCCGATAGGCCGCGGCCGCGCAGATCGACGGCATAGGCGGCGATCCCGCGGCCGGAGAACTGTTCCGCGGTCCAGGCGTGCTGGCCCGAGTGCGAGTTGACGCCGTGGCAGATCACGACGACGGCGCGCGGGGCCTCGGGCAGCCAGGATCGCATGTGGATGCGCATGTTTCCGGAACTCGTGAAATCTTCCTCTTTCATCTTGCCTACTCCGTGCTGAGATTTGTGCCGTCGGATGGATCCCCTCCGCCGCGGGACGGCAGGGCTGCGGAAGGGTCGTCGGTATTAGGCGCGGACGAAGGCCAGTAGGTCGGCGTTCAGGACTTCGGGCCGGGTCGTGCACATGCCGTGGTCAAAGCCGGCGTAGGTCTTCAACGTGCCGTTCTTCAGCAGGTCGGCCGACAGCGGCGCCGAGTCGGCGTAGGGCACGATCTGGTCGTCGTCGCCGTGCATTACCAGCGTCGGGACCTCGATTGCCTTCAGGTCTTCGGTGAAGTCGGTTTCCGAGAAGGCCTTGATGCAGTCGTATTGTGCCTTTGCGCCGCCGGCCATGCCCTGACGCCACCAGTTCTCGATGACGCCGGTGCTGGGTACGGCGCCGGGGCGGTTGTAGCCGTAGAACGGCCCGGACGGGACATCGAGGTAGAACTGCGCACGGTTGGCCACCAGCGCCGCGCGGAAACCGTCGAAGATCTCGATCGGCAACCCGCCGGGATTCTTGTCGCTTCGGACCATGACCGGCGGCACTGCCCCGATCAGCACCGCCTTGGCGACGCGGCCGGGCTCGGACCGGGCAACGTAGCGCGCCACCTCTCCACCGCCGGTCGAATGGCCGACGTGGATCGCGTCGCGCAGGTCCAGTGCCGCCGCCAGCTCGATCAGGTCGCGGGCGTAGGTGTCCATCTCGTTGCCGGTCCAGGTCTGCGTCGATCGGCCGTGACCGCGCCGATCGTGAGCGATCACGCGGTAGCCAAGGTCGAGAAAGAACATCATCTGCCCGTCCCAATCGTCGGCGCTGAGCGGCCAGCCGTGGTGGAAAACGATGGTCTGGGCGTCGCGCGGACCCCAGTCCTTGAAGAAGATGCCGGTGCCGTCCGAGGTGGTGAACGTGGTCATGCTGAGATTCTCCTGTTCATCGGGTGCCCTGGCGGTCCGGGCGTCAGCGATGGTCGGCACCCTCATCGCCGCCAGGCCCAGGCTTCCCGCGAGCATCGTGACTCGCCGGCCCAAGCTCGGCCTCTCGTCTTGTGAGAGAGCTTCGGTCATCTCTTGGCTCCTTGCCGTCTTGGTGCGCAAAGGATGACGGCCATCGGGGCGTCGAGACAGTTAAGCTGTGTAAAATGATGAAAAGCGATGCTCCCGGTGCGACAGCTGGTGGGCGGTCGGGCATAACGCAGATTCACACTGATTGACTCATCGCAGGTCGTAGGGTCGCGGATAGTTCGATCGGGCGCCAATCGGAGATCACGGCGATGGACGGTCGAACCGACGAAAAGCCCGGGCTGGGCCTTTCCACGAACCTGCGCGCCCAGAGCGCGGCGGGGTTGCCGCGCGGATTCTGCGCGACAGCCTCCTGGCGATCCACCTGCGGGGCGACCACGGGTTGTGCAAAACCCAGAAGGACCGCGTCAATTCCGGCCTGTGGGCCTTCGTCACCGGCCCGCGTTCCGGCGCAAGGGGCTGAGTTGCGGGTCCACCACGTGATTTGCAGCACTCTTTGCCCGCCTGCGCGAGCTCCGGCGCGATCCTAGCGCGGGAGTGCGAATCTCCTGCAGCCACGACACTGCCGAACTGATGGCGTTGAAGGCCAGGTCCTAGCGCAGGCGGCCGAGAAGCGCGCGGGCCTCGGCCTGGTCGCGATCGCCGTCCGATGCGGTCAGGCGCTCCAGAACGGCGGCCAGCCGCTCGGCGCCCTCGGCCCGGCGCGGGCCATCCCGCCAGTACCGGGCAAGGCTTGCCGTGCCGCGCAACTCCCAAGCCAGCGCGCCCTGCCGACGGGCGAGGTCGATGGCGGCGGCGATGTCGGCCTCGCCGGCCGCGGTCTCGCCCGCGGTCAGCAGCCGTTCGCCGCGCAGCCGGATCAGTTCGGGCGCGGACCAGTCCTGCGTGCCGGAGATCTCGGGCAGCGGCACGGCGAGACCGACGATGGTCGAGAGTGTCTGCATCTCGAGCCTGCCGGCCACGGCGGACGGAGCGCGCTCCTCGGCCAGCCAGGCGAGCGCGTCATCGAAAATCGCGCACCAGTCCTCCCAGTACTTGAAGGCGAAGCGTTCGGAATGGTCGCGCAGCCGGTCGGTCAAGGCGCGCGCGGCGTCGTGGTCGCCGCGCCAGAGATACATCGGGATCACCGCCATGCCGAGAATTTGCGCGAGCCCGACCGCGCCGCTTACCTCGGCGATCGCGATCCCCTCGTCAGCGACCCGCACCGCCTCGTCCCCGCGGCCCGTCATCCACAGCGCGCGGACCAGCACCCACCGCATCGTGACGTGCCGGTCGCTGTGCATGAAGCCGTAGGTGTAGGGGATGTTCACCGCCGGGTGGCGAATGACCGCCCGGGCGAGTTCCATCGCCTCGGCGTGCTCGCCGGCGTAATGCGCCGCCTGCGCCATCGCCCGGCTGGCCGAAAGCACCGCCAGCGGGTCTCCCGAACCGCGCGCGCAGTCAAGCGCACGCTGACCCAGTTCGGCAGCGCGCGCGGACTGGCCCTGTGCGATATGTGCGGACGCGAGCTGTACCAGGGGTTCGACCCGGTGCCGGTCCTTTCCGGTCAGCTCGGCCAGTTCGACCGCCCGCGCCAAGGCCTGATCCACGGGTTGTCCGACGTTGTAGCCGAGGGTGTTCGCCGCCACGTGAAGGCGCAACTCGGCGACCAACTGGGGCGACTCCAGCGCAGCGGCGCGCTCCCTTGCCACGACCAAGCGTTCGCGGAACTCGTCGTGAAGACCGAGCAGGCTGGCCAGCGGCAGAGCAAGGCTCGTCAGGACCACGCCGGCTTCGTCGTCGCCCTTCGGGCCGAAGGACCAAGACAGCGCGGTCCTGATGTCGTCGAGGTGGCGGCTGTAGGTCCTGACCCAGGCCTGTACCGGCGTGAACTGCCAGTCGGCCTCGGCATGTCGCAGCACGTCGCAAAGATAATGCACGTGAAGCTGCCGCACCCGCAGGACTTCGCCCGCCGCCTCGAGCCGCTCCGAGGCGTAGATCCGCGTGCTGTCGAGCAGCCGGAAGGTCGACCGGCCATCGGCGAGGCTGGGCATCAGGAGGGATTTCCGAACGAGGCTCGAGACCCCTTCGGTCACCGCCGCCGGGGTCAGGCGCTCGTCGCTCGCAACCATCGTGGCGGCGTCGAGCGAGAACTGGCGCCCGAAGACGGCGAGCCGGCGCAGCACGACCCGGTCGCGCGCGCCCAGGTTGTCGTGGGACCAGTCGAGCACGTTGCGCAGCGTCTGGTGGCGCGGCGCAGCCGTGCGCCGGCCGGTCGTGAGCAGCCCGAACCTGTCGTCCAGCCGCTCGGACAGCTCGGCGATGCCAAGCGCGCCGGCGCGCGAGGCGGCTATCTCGATGGCCAGAGGCAGACCGTCCAGGCGACGGCAGATGTCGACGATGAAGGGCACGTCCATGTCGCCCAGAATGCAGGTATCGTCGGCGGCCATCATCTGCTGGGCGAACAGCTTGATCGCGGGAAGGCGCACCGCCTCTTCGAGGCTCAGGTCCTCACACCCCTTCGGCAGATCGAACGGCATGAGCCGGTAGACCCGTTCGCCCTGCGCGCGCAGCGGTTCGTGGCTGGTGGCGATGATGCGGATGCCGAGGGCCGAGGTCAGCAGCGCCTCGGCCACGGTGGCGGCCGTGTCGATCAGGTGTTCGCAATTGTCGAAGATCAGCAGCGCGGCGTCTGACCGCAGCCCACTGGCGAGGCTCTCCACAGGCTTCTGGGTGTCGATCGCAATCCGGGCCGCACTGGCGACGGCAAACGGCACGAACGCGGCCTCGGACACGGCGGCGAGGTCGACGAAGAACGCTGCGCCCTGGAACTGGTGCTTGATCTGGTGCGCCAGCGCCAGCGCGACGGTCGTCTTGCCGATCCCGCCGGCGCCGGCCACCGTCACCAGCCGCGACTGGTCGAGCAGAGCCGCCAGCGCCACGATGTCGTATTCGCGCCCCAATAGGTTCGAGTTCTGCGCGGGAAGGTTCTCACGAAGGGGCGCTGAAGGCGCCAAAGCTTCGGTCGCGGGCCCTGGCGCGACCTGGAGCACCGAGGCGACAAAGCGATAGCCGCGGCCCGGCTCGTTGACGATGTACTTCGGCAGACCGCTATCGTCGCCGAGCGTCCGGCGCAGCGCCGCGATCTGCACCCGCAGATTGCCTTCCTCGACATGGGTCGAGGGCCAGGCGCTTGCCAGAAGTGCGTCCTTGCTGACCAGCTCGCCCGGCCGGCTGACCAGCGCCGACAGTATCGCGGCCGCTCGGCTGCCCAGCCGAACGGGTGTGCCGTTCATCAGAAGTCGGTGCCGGGCCCCGGAAAACTCGAATGGACCGAACGACACAACCGACTGGCCCAGCGAAATGGCCGACCACCCGCTTTCCGTGCTGTCAGGTGTGCGGTTGCCGGAATCCTCCACCCGTTGCTCCACCCGAGGACGAGTTCATGAACCGTGGTCCAGCTAAAGTGTTAGGTCGGTCCCTGGCGCGCTGGCAAGCTCTATGAGCGTCCGTTCGATCCGGTCGAGCCAAAGCAGGCTGCCCTGCCGTCTGGCGACCTCCGCGGCGTCGATGAGCCGCGCCCGGGCGTCGGCGCAGGACCGCGGCCGGCGACGTACCACCGCGACCCGCTGCACCTCCGCCGCGTTCCAGGCGACCAGCCCCTTGCGGACGCGGTCCTCGGCGCGCTGGCTGAAGAGCTGCCGCGAGAAGGTGGGGAGCATGTCGAGTACGCTATGCCCGATCTTATCCTCCAGATGGGCGTCTTCGGGCCTCTCGACGACCTCGCCGCGGATGGCGGCGACGCCGCGGGCGAGCTGCTCGACCGACAATGACCAGAACGCCGCCCCGCTTTGCTCGGCCACTTTGCGCGCCTCGTCGAGCCAGTCCCGCGCCCGCGCCTCGTCGCCTGCCCAGATCGCCGCCGGGATCGCGCCGAGCGTCATCGCGACGCTCAGCGTCAGCGGGTTGTCGCGGCGGCCCAGCCGGATCGCTTCCTCGAGGAAATCGAAGGCCTGGCGAAAGTCCGCCCGTAAGGCCGAGCAGGAGCCAAGCACCACGCGCATCGTGATCCTATGGTTGTTCATGGAATGCGGCAGGTACTCGAAGGGACTGTCCAGCACGCGCTGCGCCTGTTGCGCGGCGTCGTCGATATTGCCGAGGTAGAAATGCGCCTGCGCGGCGCATCGGCTCGCCAGCATCTGCACCGAAGCATCGTCCATCCGGCGGCCGATCTCGACGATCTCGCCCGCGAGGCGCAAGGCATCCGGATATTGCCCCGACAGAAGCGCCGCGCCGAATTCGGCGGCGACGACCTCGGGGCTGCGGTCCTGGCCTTCGGCCATCCGTTTCACGGTCGCCTGGCCGAGGCGCAGGTCGCCTTGCAGCTGGATATGGACATGCGCCAGGGGAAGTCCCAGCTTGCTGATCTCGGGCCCGGCGTCCCCTGCCGTGCCGCTTCCCGCCTCGACCACTTCCTCAAGCCGCCCGAAATAGTCCCGCGACAGCACCAGTTGCTCGCCAAGGGGGGCCGCACCGATCACCAGCCACGACCCGAGATAGCGGTCGCCCGCGGGCGAAAAGGCCCATTCGATGGCGCTCTGCACATCCGCGACCAGCGTTCCGTAGCGGTCCATCCATAGGTCGCGCCGCAGTCTCAGAAGTTCGTCGCGCGCGCCGCCCAACAGGTTCAGGCAGGTCTGGGCGTGCCGCCGGCGGACGGCGTCCCGGTCGCCTTGCTTCTCGAGCCGCCTGCCTGCGTATTGCCGTGTCGTCTCCAGCATGCGGTAGCGCCGGCCGTCGCGTTGCGCCTGCACCACGATCATCGACTTCGTCACCAGATCGCCCACGCAGCGTGCGATGGGGGCCGTGGGCTCGCCCTCGGTGGTCGCCACGGACAGCGCCGCTTCGAGTGAGAAGGTCGCGCGGAAGACCGAGAGCGACTGCAGCACGGTCCTTTCAAGCTCGCTCAGAATCGCGAAGCTCCAGTCGAGTGTCGCCTCGAGCGTCTTGTGCCGGGGCATCGCGGTCCGCAATCCGCCTGACAGAAGGCCGTGGTCGGCATCCAGCCGCTCGACCATCTCGTCAATGCCAATGGTGTCGAGCCGGGCCGCCGCCAGTTCGATCGCCAGCGGGATGCCGTCGAGCTGCCGGCAGAGGCGGATTGCCCCGGGCAAGTCGTCGTCGGAAAGCCGGAACCCGGCATCTACTGCGCAGGCCCGGTCGGCAAGAAGCGCCAGGGCGGGCGCCGTCCGTGCCGGCGCCGCATCGGGGCCTACCGCCTGCGGGATCGCGAGCCCTGGCAGGCGGACGATGCGTTCGCCGGGGACGCGCAACGGCTCACGGCTGGTGGCGATAACGCGGACGCCCGGCGCCGCGCCAGCGATACGGTCGGCGAGCTCCGCGACGGCGTCGATGACCATCTCGCAGTTGTCGAGCACCAGGACCAGCGACTTCCTCGCCAACGCGGCGGCGATCTCGGCGCTCCCGGTCTCGCGGGCGCAGGGGAGGTTCAGTGTGCCGGCGAAGTAGGGAACCACGTCGCCGTCGTAGCGGCAATGGGCGAGGTCGACGAAGCGCGCGCCAACAGCGGTCCGCGAGCAGCGGAGGCCCGCGGCGGCGAGCGCGACGGTGCTCTTGCCGATGCCGCCGGGACCAACGACGGTGACCAGCCGCGTGGTGTCGAGCATGGTGTCGATTGCCCGGATATCCGCCGAGCGCCCGAAAATCGGCGTGAGCCGCACCGGCAGACCGCCCTCCGGCAGCGAAGAGGCCGAGACAACCGGGCGAACGGGGTCCATTGCCTTGGTCCCACCTCGTTGCACGGGCAACGGCGCCGAACGGCGCCGCTGACCGACTTGGATCTTGAGTGCCTGGCTAGCTGACGGCGCGCCCGGCCCTGCCCTCGGGCGCCATCGCGACCAACACGATGCCGACGACGAGCGTTCCGATGATAAGGCCGAACATCGGCCAGATCCCGTAGAACTTCAAAAGGGGTACGAGCACAAGCGGGGCGATGGCCGAGGCCAGTCGATTCAGCGACCAGGCCGCGGTCGAGGTTCGGGCGCGCCAGGGCGTCGGGAAGAGCTCGGCCGCATAAATCGTCATGGTCGGCACGTATAGCAGCGTGAAGAGCTGGAACGAAACGCCCGCGGCCATCAGCCAAAGCGGGTTCATGGTTGCCGCGAAGACCGTGGCGGCGATGATCATGCCGGTGGCGAAGGACATGAGTGCCGTGCGCCGCTTGATCCGATCGACGAATGTCGAGCTCATGACCGCGCCGATTGCGGGGCCGAACATCGAGATGCCGACATAGAAAAGGCTATCGGAGAGCGACAAGCCCTTCTCGATCAGCACCGCGCCCATCAGTACCGGGAAGGCCACCGTGGCCCAGGGCGTGACGAAGTAGATGGCGCCGACAATCGCGAAACGGGCTACCGGCGGCCGGTAGCTCCCGGCGTCGGGCGGTGCAGCCTCGGCCGCCTCCAGTGCGGCACTGGCCGGGTTGGGCACGGCGATCGCCGACCGCTCGAATCGGGCCAAGGCGGCCTGCGCCTCCGCGTGGTGACCGCGCACGGCCAGCCATCGCGGCGATTCCGGAATCAGCTGGAACAGCCCGGCCACGATCAGTGCGCCGACCGCCCCGGCGATGAAGGCCCATCTCCAGCCCTCCAGGCCGAGCGGCTGTACGTCTGCCAGCGCTCGCACGCCGAAGATCATCGCGACCGGCCCGAGGCTCGCGATGCCCACAATGACCATGGTCACGGTGCCGCGACGTTTGGGCGGCATGACATCCGCGATGAACGACATCATCAGCGGCGGATAGGCCCCCAGGGCCAGACCCGAGACGATCCGCCAGAGAATCAGGCTCCCGATGTCCGGGCTTCCGGCGGCGGCAATCGAGGTGACGCAGAGCACCAAGAGCACCGCGACCAGAACACGCCGTCGGCCATAGCGGTCCGCCATCAAGCCGGCGATCAGCGCGCCGGGGATCGCACCGATGTACATCGCCGAGAGCAGCCAGGACAATTGCGCGGGCGTGACAGAATAGGGCGGAGCGTTGAACACCGCGGAGAGGACATTGCCGAGCGCGATCTCGACCAGATCGAAGGCAAAGCCCAGACCCGCCACCACCGCGACGGCAATGTGCAGCCAGGTCAGCGCCAGACGGTCCATGTCGGCGGCGACCGACCCAGCCGGCGCGCGTACCGCCAGATCAAGGCTAAATCCTCTGGGTCGGTCATCACTGATATCAGACATTCAAGAGCCCCTCTCCAAGAGCTAGCTTGGCCAGCCTGGCACAATCACCGAAACGCTGGTGTGAATCGTTGTAAATTCGAGTGCCCGGAGACTGACGATGAGGGGGGGCGTCCAGTCAACTTGTTGCCCGCCAGAACCTGCACGGCACCGCATCCAGATCGGAAGAATTGGCATGGTTGAACTGGACGACATGGCCAAGTCCGAGCTTTTCTGGATAGATCGGCGGGCGCGCTCCGCGCTGGAACGGGCGTCGGGGATGATCTTCGGGCGCCGGCGGTCTCCGCGGCTTCCTTGGAGCCGGCCATCAGGTGCGGGAGCGCCCTGGTGCCGGTGGCGCTGTGGCCCCGGGCCGCCAGCACCAGCTAGGCCAGCCCGTCCGGCGACGAAAGGCGACCCGCGATCGGGACGGAAAAGGATTGGCGGGAACGCATCGACGCCGGTATTCTCTGCGACATGGGGTGCCACCTTGCTTGCGCCGCCGGCAACCGGCGCGGTCCACTCGGGTTTCAGCGAGGATGCACCCCTCCAAGATTTTCCGGCAAGCCTGGGACTTCACCGGTTCGGAATCAGGCACATCGCTGTTGCTGGCCTCTTAGTAGGGTAGATTGTCGATGCCAATTCCCCGCCCCCATTGGATCTCACGGGAACTTCGGGGCCCGTCCGGCGTTCGACTAGCAATATGGCGTGCGATCAACATGGCCGGAGAATGCAGCCAGTCGAGGGAGCACAATGACCGAGACTGGCCTTCGCAAGAGATACCTTAGCGGCGGAATCTTCCGCTGGGCCCGCGGTGCGCTTCCACAACTCTCGGAAACGGAGCGTGCGGCGCTCGAGGCCGGCGACGTCTGGTGGGACGCCGCGCTCTTCACCGGCTCGCCGAAATGGGAGATGCTGCTCGAGACGGCCAAGCCCGAGCTGACCGAGCGCGAGCAGGCGTTCCTCGAGGGCCCCTGCGCCGAGCTCTGCGACATGCTCGACGACTGGCGCATCACCTGGAAGTGGCGCGACCTGCCGCCCGAGGTGTGGGCGTTCCTCGGCGAGCACCGCTTCTTCGGCATGATCATCCCCGAAGAGCATGGCGGCCTCGGGTTCTCGGCCTATGCCCAGTCAGAAGTGATACGTCGCATCTCGACGCGGAGCGTGACCGCCGCCGTCACCGTCATGGTCCCAAACTCACTGGGGCCAGGTGAGCTGCTGCTGCAATACGGCACCGAGGAGCAGAAGGCGCACTGGCTGCCCCGGCTCGCCGGCGGCCGCGAGATCCCGGCTTTCGGGCTCACGAGCCCCGAGGCCGGCTCCGACGCCGCGGCGATGACCGACGAGGGGATCGTCTGCCGCGGCGACGACGGAACCTTGGGCATGCGGCTCAACTGGCACAAGCGCTACATCACGCTCGGGCCGGTCGCGACGGTGCTCGGTCTCGCCTTCAAGATGCGCGATCCCGACCGGCTGCTCGGAGGAGAGGAGGAGCTCGGCATCACCGTGGCGCTCGTGCCGACTGACACGCCGGGCGTCGAGATCGGCCGCCGGCACCTGCCCTGCATGCAGGCGTTCCAGAACGGGCCGAACCGCGGCCACGACGTCTTTCTGCCGCTCGACGCCGTGCTCGGCGGCCGCGACTGCATCGGGCAGGGCTGGAAGATGCTGATGAGCGCGCTCGCCGCAGGGCGCGGCATCTCGCTGCCCTCGCTCTCCGCCGCCGCGGCGGCGCTCTCGGCCCGGACCACCGGCGCCTACGCGCGCGTCCGCGAGCAGTTCGGCGTGCCGATTGGCAAGTTCGAGGGGGTGCAGCTGCGGCTCGCCCGGCTCGCGGCCACCGCCTACCAGCTCGACGCCGCCCGGCGGCTGACCTGCGCCGGGCTCGACGAGGGCCGCAAGCTCGCGGTGATCTCCGCCATCGTGAAGGCGCACGCGACCTGGCGGATGCGCATCGCCGTCGACGACGCGATGGACGTGCACGCCGGCAAGACGGTGATCGACGGGCCGGCCAACTACCTCGGCAACCTCTACCGCGCCATCCCCGTCGGCATCACGGTGGAGGGCGCGAACATCCTGACCCAGAACCTGATCATCTTCGGCCAGGGGGCGATCCGCTGCCACCCCTACCTGCTCGACGAGATGATGGCGCTGGAGCGCGACGATCTCGACGCCTTCGACCGGGCCTTCTGGGGCCATGTCGGGCATGGCCTCAGGACCTTCTTCGCCGCCTGGCTCCGCGCCTGGAGCGGCGCGCGCTTCGGCCCGGTGCCGGCGGGGTCGGGGCCGGTGCTCCGCCGCCACTACCTCAGGCTTTCGCGCTATGCCGCCGCCTTCGCGGTGGTCGCCGACATCGCGCTGCTGACCCTCGGCGGCGGGCTCAAGCGGCGCGAGCTGATCTCGGCCCGGCTCGGCGACGTGCTCTCCGAGCTCTATCTGCTCTCCGCGGTCCTGAAGCGCTTCGAGGACGACGGCCGGCCCGAGGCGGACCTGCCGCTCGTCGCCTGCTGCATGGCGACGGGCACTGCCACGATCGAGCGCCGGCTCGACGCCACGCTCCGCGCCCTTCCGAACCGGCCTCTCGCCTGGCTCGCCCGCGTCGCGATCCTGCCCCGCGGCCCGCGCGATCCGGGTCCGGACGACGACAGCGTCCGCGCCTGCGCCGAGCTGCTGCTCGAGCCCTCGGAGGCTCGCGATCGCCTGACCGCCGGCGTGCACTGCGGCGGCCCCGAGGGCGGCATCCGCGATCTGGAGGCGGCCTTCGATGCCGTCGTCGCGACCGAGCCCGCCCGGCGCAAGCTGCGCGAGGCGCGCGCCGACGGCATCGACGACGCCGTGGAGCGCGGCGTCCTGAACGAGGAGGCGGCCGAGCGGCTGCGGGACGCGGCCGAGGCGGTCGCCAAGGTCGTCGCCGTCGACGACTTCGCGCCGCAGGAGCTCTCGCCGCTCGCCCGTGACTCCGAGCAGCCGCGGGCCCGCCGGGCGATGGTCTCGTGACCCGCCCGGTCTGGATCGTCGACGGCGCCCGCACGCCGTTCATCAAGGCCCGCGGCCAGCCCGGGCCCTTCACGCCGGTCGATCTCGCGGTTCAGGCCGGGCGGGCGCTGCCAGTCCCGCGAGCGCCCGCCCGGATAGGATGCATCGGCGCACTTGGCGATCAGCCCTTCCCAGCCCCGCTCGCAGGCGTCGCGGAAATACGCCTCGCCGTCACGGTTGCGGTGGGCGGTGAAGCGGAGCGGATCGCCCCAGTCGATCGCGTCCTTCAGCAGCACCTTGCGCTGGCGCAGTGGCAGCGGGCGCAGGTCGCGGCCGGCGAGATGCAGCAGATCGAAGAGGTAGTAGCAGACGTCGATGCCGCTGGCCCGCGCCTCGTCGGGATCGCGGATCTGCATGCGGCCCTGCAGCCGCGCGAAGCTGGTGACGGCACCCTTGAAGGCCACGACCTCGCCGTCGAGCACGCTGTTGCACCGGGCCCGGCCTCGCAGCGCGTCGACCAGCTCCGGGTAGGTATCGCCGAGCTCCTTGCGGTTGCGGCTCAGAATCCGCGCCGGGCCGCCGCCCACCACCGCCACCGCGCGCTCGCCGTCGAGCTTGCGCTCGAAAATCCAGCCCGGATCGGAAAACCCCTCATCGGTCAGGGTCGCCAGCGCCGGCGCCCGCCAGCCGGGCAACGCCTCCGGCCTGGCGCGCTCGCGATCCTCCCTGGACAGGCGGGCGAGCGGGCGCGTCATCCGTCCTTGCCGATCTCGTCGATGCTGCGCCCGGACAGCACCGAGTCCGGCTCGGTGGAGACCGGGTTCCGGCGCGCATCGGCGGCCTCGTCGTCCACCTTGACCAGCAGCCAGCGCGTCTCGTCGCCGGTGCCGATCCGCTGCAGCGCGTAGCCACCCGCGATCTTCTCTCCGTGCAGCCGCAGCACGACGTGCCCGGCCTCCAGCGCCTCGGCCACGCCGCGCTCTCCGCCATCCTCGTCCCTGGTCAGGTTCTCGTAAGACCCGCGGTCCCAGACCAGCACCGTGCCGGCGCCATATTCCCCCTCCGGGATCACACCCTCGAAATCGGCATACTCGACCGGATGGTCCTCGGTCGGCACCGCCAGCCGCTTGTCGCGCGGATCGGTGGACGGCCCCTTCGGCACCGCCCAGGATTTCATCGTACCGTCGACCTCGATGCGGAAATCGTAGTGCTCGGTCGAGGCGTCGTGCCGCTGGACGACGAAGATCGGCTTGCCGCGCGCGCCGCCCGACCCGCCCTCGGGCTTCGGCGTCCGCGAGAAATCCCGCATGCCGCGATAGCTCTCGGTGTGCTTTTCCGCCATGCTCAGACCGCCTCGCCGAACGCGGCTTCATGCAAGCGCCGCGGATAGCTGACATTGCCGGCCGAGCCCAGCCCCAGGGCTCCGATCAGCGCCGCGAGGCGGCTCGCGTCGGTTCCCTCGACGGCGCAGGTCTGCAGCGGCCCCTGACCGGACACCCTCAATTCGGTGCATTCGCCCAGCGCCTTGTCGAAGGCATAGCGCCGCCTCCGCTTGCGCACCGCGCCGGTCCGCAGATCGGGCCGCGGCGCCGCCGTCAGCAGCGCCGCCTGATCGTAGATGCACCGCGCCTCGACGAAACGCGCCATCCCGGCCGGCGCCAAGAAGCGCTGGGAGATCTCCTGGCCGCTCATCGGCAGCTCCGCCGCGTCGACCGCCACCCAAAGCTCGAGCTCGCCATTCGTCCGCGTGAGGAGCTTCAGGTCGAGCAGGTCGCCGCGCAGCTTCAGCCCGGCCTCGACGCGCCGCCGCTCGATGAAATAGACGTCGTCCCGCTCGTCCGAGCCGCATTCCTCCCCGAGCGACCGGAACCGGGCGAAGGTGCCGGAGAGGTCACTGCCGAAGGTCCGGAACTCGTAGCGCGGAGCGGGAGCCAGGCGCTCGGCCACGCCGTCGCGCCCGGAGACCGCGAGCCGCTCATCCATCGAGAACGAAGGTCACCTTCATCGTCACCTTGTACTGGTCCGGCTTGCCGTCGACGAGCAGCACTTCCTGGTCCTTGATCCAACTGGATTTCAGGTTGTGAAGGGTCTTCTTGGCGCGCTCCAGCCCTTCGCGGATCGCGTCGTCGAAGCTGCTCGGGGACATCGCCGTGATCTCGGTTGTGCGTGCGACGGTCATGAAATCCTCCGTTGGTTGCGGTGTCTCCACCAACGAACGGACCGAGCGATCGTTCCTTGTGCCTGTCGCGGGATGCGAGCGCTCATCGCCCTCTGCCCGCCGCTCGCGGTTCCAGTTCACGAGCCCGCTCCGGGCCAGCAGCTCCCGCTCGCGATCCGACAGGTCGCGGCGGAGCTCGATCTCGTTCCCGTCGCCGATCGACGTCATCAGACCCACCCGCATAACCCTCGAAAACAACGAAAAATCCGACTGCGGTCGGATCGGGAGAACGCTTTCATGAGGACAAGTGGCGGAGGGGACGGGGCCGGGATTCATCGTCCTCCCCCACACGCGGACCTGCTTCTGTTCGGGCTGAGCGAAGGTTTTTCCCTTTGCGCAGGAACCTAACCAACGTCGTGCCTGAATCGGTCCATCTGATGCATCCGCTCGTAGAGGTTGGTGACGATACCGACGTCGCCGTTCGACAAACGCCACCAATGCAGGAAATGGCGCTCGTAGCGGAAGAAATGCCCCTCCACCCCGAACTCGGCCGGCTCGGGCCTCGCCACAACACTGCGTGTTTCGATCCCTTCGAACGCGGCAAACAGGCCGGTGATGTATGTCTCGGCCTGCGCCTCGCCTCGCCGGTCGCGGGTGTAGCGGCAAATCCCGTCGAGACGCAGCGAGGCTGCCTCGTGGACGCGGATCGCCATGGGCTCAACTCCGGTTGCGGGCGACCACCTCTGCGGCGGTCAGCGGCTTGTAGCTGTCGTCGGGCGCGGCGAAGACGCGGTTCAGGTCGGCCTTCAGCCGATCGAAGGCCTCGCGCTCGGCACGTTCCTTGTCGCGACGGATCAGGTCGCGGATGTATTCGCTGACGTTCTCGTAGGCGCCGCTCACTCGGACGGTCATGGTGGTGGTGCGAGACATGGCACGCTCCCTTCTTGGTTCGTATTCAAGACAACCAAAAACGAACACGATCCAAGGATGCGGATACCGCGGGACGCCGCCCCTATCGGCTCTCCCGGTCCTCGGCATCCTCCACGATCAGCCGGTCCGCCAGCGCGAGCAGCGCGATCAGCACGGCATCGGAATGACGCGCGAGCGACACGAGGTGCTCGCCGCTCGGCCCCCGCTCGCCCGCGAACCAATATTTCACGGTCCGCTCGCTGGCGCCCGTCCACCGCATGGCTGATTTGATCGCCCGGTGGCTCGATCCGAGCTCCGCATGCAACGCCATGGCCACGGCCGCGCGATAGTCGCCGGGGATCTCGTCCAGGTGCACAACTGTGCCCATCTTCGGCACAACTGTGCCCATTTTCACGCGCATCTTCATGTTTCTCTCCGCTAAATCTTTGGAGAGCCATGAAAACGGCAGAAACCATCAGTTCCCGCTGCGGACCCGTTTGGCCGCTTGTCGGAGCGGACCATTCACTTGAAGGTCACGGATATGCACTGCGATACGGCACGGCAGACTTTCGAGCGTGCGCACGGATCGTCGAGGAAGGTGCGCCGCCTGGACGTCCGGTGCGGAAAGGAATTGCCGCATTCCGGAAACGACATTCCGGCGCTCGCATGGTCGAGTGGCGACAGCAGCATTCACATTGGTCCGGCCCGTCCAGACCGCATTTCAGCGAACTGAACCGGAGCCGGGCAGATGCAATGGCGTGAGGGAAGCCGGGAGCCTGGCGCCAGCGTACCGGAACCCGACGTGCCCGCCGTCGCCTATGTCCGGATGTCGACCGATCACCAGAAGTATTCGACCAAGAACCAGCTGGACGTCATCCGCAGCTATGCCGCCGCCCGCGGCCTGCAGATCCTGCGCGTGTTCGAAGATTCAGAGCGTTCCGGGCTGCGGCTCGACGGCCGGGAGGCGCTGCAGAACCTCATGGCCCAGGTCCAGTCGGGCCAGGCCGATTTCAAGGCGATCCTCGTCTACGATGTCAGCCGCTGGGGCCGGTTCCAGGATGCCGACGAAGGTGCCTACCACGAGCACATCTGCTCCCGTGCCGGGATCCGGGTGCACTACTGCGGCGAGCAATTCGAGAACGACGGCAGCATCGGCTCGAACCTCCTGAAGACCGTCAAGCGGGTGATGGCGGGCGAGTACAGCCGCGAGCTGTCGGTGAAGGTCTTCGCCGGGCAATGCCGCCTCGTGGAGCTTGGCTATCGCCAGGGCGGTGCAGCCGGATACGGGCTGCGACGCGTCCTGATCGACGAGAATGGCAAGCCGAAGGGCGAGCTGTCCCGCGGGGAACAGAAGAGCCTGCAGACCGACCGCGTGATCCTGGTCCCCGGCCCCGCGGAGGAGCAGCGGATCATCCGGCGCATGTACGAGATGTTCGTCAACGAGGGGCGCCCCGAACGCGAGATCGCGGAGGTTCTGAACGCCGAAGGACACCGCACGGATCTCGACCGACCGTGGACCCGGGCGACGGTCCATCAGGTGCTGACCAACGAAAAATACATCGGGAACAACGTCTTCAACAAAGTGTCGTTCAAGCTGAAGCAGCGCCGCGTGGTGAACCCGCGCGAGATGTGGATCCGCGCAGAGGGCGCCTATCCCGCCATCGTCGATCAGGCGCTGTTCCTGCGCGCCCGGGAGATCGTGGATGCGCGCAGCCGCCATTTCTCGGATGAGGAACTGCTCGATGCCCTGCGCGCGATCCTGAAACGGCAGGGCATGCTGTCGGGGCTGATCATCGACGAGGAGGATGATCTGCCGTCCTCCAGCGCCTATCGAAGCCGCTTCGGCAGTCTCCTGCGCGCCTACCGGCTGATCGGCTACGAGCCCGACCGCGACTACAGCTACATCGAGGTGAACCGGGCGCTGCGGCAGGCGCATCCGCAGGTCGTGGCCGAGATCATCGCCGGGGTCACGCAGCACGGCGGGCGGGCTGTGCAGGACCCGGATACTGACCTCGTTCGTGTCAACGACGAGTTCACCGTGTCCATCGTGCTGGCCCGCTGCACGGCGACGGCGGCCGGGTCGCTGCGCTGGCGCATCCGCCTCGACACCGGCCTGGTTCCCGACATCACCATCGCCGTGCGCATGGACGAGATGAACGAACCGCCGCGCGACTACTACGTGCTGCCCAGCATCGACATGACCTTCGGGCGCTTGAAATTTGCCGAGCAGAACGGGCTCGCGCTCGATGCCTACCGGTTCGACACGCTCGATTTCTTCTACGCGCTCGCCTCGCGGGCCAGGATCGCGGAGGTGGCGTGATGCCCGACGACATGGAGCCGACCAGCCAGAAGCAGGTGACCCTGATCCCGACCGACAGGATCCGGATCCTCAATCCCCGCGTCCGCAACCGGCGCAGCTTCGAGGCGATGGTGGAAAACATCGCGCGCATCGGCCTGAAGCGCCCGATCACCGTGGCGCCGCGCCCCGGGACCGACCCGCAGGAATACGACCTCGTCTGCGGACAGGGCCGCCTCGAGGCCTTCGTCGAACTGAAGCAGGACCGGATCCCGGCCATCGTGATTGACGCTGACGAGAGCGATTGCCTCGTGATGAGCCTCGTCGAGAACTGCGCGCGGCGGCAGCACAACCCCATCGACCTGATGCGCGAGATCGGCGCGCTGCGGCAGCGCGGCTACAACGACCGCCAGATTGGGGAGAAAATCGGGGTCTCGACCGAATATGTGAACATGATCGCTGGCCTGTTGGAGAACGGCGAGGAGCGCCTGGTCTCGGCCGTGGAAACCGGGGGGCTTCCGCTGAACCTCGCCATCCAGATCTCCAAGACGGACGCGAAGGGCGCGCAGAAGGCGCTCATGGACGCCTATACCCAGAAAAAGCTGCGAGGCCGGAAGCTGGCGCTCGTGCGCCGCCTGATCCAGCAGCGCGAACTGCGAGGCCCACAGATCCACGCCAACCCGCTCGGGCGCCGGATTGCGAAACGCGCGCTGACCAGCGAGGGTCTTGTCCGCGCCTATCAGCAGGAGGCCACGCGCCAGAAACTCCTGATCAAGAAGGCAGAGCTCACCCAGAGCCGGCTGATCTTCGTGCGCGAGGCCTTCCGCAAGCTGTGCGCGGACGAGCATTTCATGACACTGCTCAGGGCCGAGGGACTCGAGACGATGCCCGCCGATCTCGCGCGGGCCGTCACTGAGGGAACGCCGGCATGAAACGCGACGCAGGAGACACCCCGAAGAGCGTCAATCTCGGATTCGAGGACGACTGCATCACCCTCCCCATCGACGCGATCCTGCCGCTGCGCGCTCTCGGCAAATCCGCGAAATCCAGCCGGAAGTATCGGCAGATCGTGGCCTCCATCGGCCAGATCGGGGTCGTCGAGCCACCCGTCGTCGTCCGGAACCCCGACAAGTCCGCGACCTGGTTGCTGCTCGATGGGCACCTGCGGATCGAGGCGCTGAAGGACGCCGGCGCGAGGGAGGTGGAGTGTCTCGTCTCCACCGACGACGAGGCCTTCACCTACAACCGGCAGGTCAGCCGCCTGGCGCCGATCCAGGAGCACAGGATGATCCGCAAGGCGATCGAGCGCGGCGTGCCGGAGGAGAAGATCGCGCTCGCGCTCGACCTCGGTACGCGCAGCATCCAGAAGAAGATCAAGTTGCTCGACGGCATCTGCGAGGAAGCTGTGGCGATGCTGAAGGACAAGCCCGCGACCGGCGCGGTGTTCGACGCGCTGCGCAAGATGAAGACCATGCGTCAGATCGGGGCCGCGGAACTGCTGGTCAACGCGAACAACTATTCCGTCGCCTATGTGAACGCGATCCTCGCAGGAACGCCGCAGGCCCAGCTGGTCGAGACCTCCAAGCCGAAGAAGGTCAAAGGCATCACACCCGAGGCGATGGCGCGGATGGAACAGGAGCTGGCCCGCCTGCAGGAGGGCATTGCCTCGATCCGGGACACCTACGGCCAGGACCATCTGCATCTGACCGTGATCAAGGGCTATGTCGGCAAGCTGCTCGGGAACGCGCGGATCGTGCGCTATCTGGCGCAGAACCATCCCGAGTTTCTCGGCGAGTTCCAGACCATGACCGAGACCGCGCCGGCCGAGGCCGCCGACACCGAGTAGCCGTTCGCGGCTGACGATGGTGACCCGGACCCAGATCAAGCACGGGGACCGCGGGAGACGCCGGAAGGTGGGCCGGATCGGGCGCGGCCGCAAGGGTGGCGGCGAACCCGCTCGGAGCCCACCCGGCCGGCTCGCGTTTTCGCCGGCCGCGCCGCCGCGCCCGAGGCTGCGTTCAATTCGGGGCGTGTCGGAGATCGGGCCACTCCGGCACGCCCAACGTCTCATTGCGATCGTCGCGAGACCAGCGGGCATCGGGTAGCACCACAATTCGGCTTGACCTGTCTATAGCTTCACACCTTAGGACGGCCTCGACGGTCGAGAATCGGCGTAGACGGACAAGGCAGCGGATGATGCGGATTTCAGAACTGCCGGAGAGCGTGGGGCGGTCACGCGCGACGCTGCTCTACTACGAGAAGCTCGGGCTGCTGAGGGCCGCGCGGCAGGCGAACGGCTATCGCGTGTATTCCGATGCCGACCGGGAGCGGCTGCACACAAGGATATTCCAGCGGGGAGGCCGCGCGGGTCGCGTGGCTGTCGAAGGACATGAACGCACATGACGATTACATGACGGGCTTGATGGAGGTGTTCTCCGAGCTCGACTGCTGGGGACCGGCGAGCGAGGCCGCGACGCGACGCGCGCTGGCCATGGTGCCCTTCGCGCCAGAGACGCTCCTCGAGATCGGCTGCGGCCCCGGCATGGCGACGATGACGCTGGCCGAGGCGACCACGGCGCGGATCCTGGCGACTGACACGGCCGAAGGGGCGCTGGACCGACTTCGCGACCGGGTGGCGGCGAAGGGCTTCGGCGACCGGGTCGAGATCCGCAACCTGGACATGGCGCAATTGCCCGTGCCGGATGACCCCTGGGACGTGATCTGGGCCGAGGGCAGCGCCTACATCATCGGCGTCGAGCGCGCGATGCGCGACTGGCGGGGGCTGTTGCGCCCCGGCGGCGCGCTGGTGTTCTCCGAGATGATGTGGCGGACCGATGAACCCTCGGAGGCGCTGCGGGCCTTCTGGGCGACGGAATACCCGGCCATGACCCGCGTTCCCGTCCGGCTCGAGCAGGCCAGGCGCGCCGGCTACCATGTGCTCGGGCATTTCGACATGGGGCGGGAGGCGATGGACACCTACTACCGCCCGCTCGAGGCGCGCGTCGCGGCGATGGAATCACGCCTCGAAGGCAGCCGTCTGCTCGACGATCTGCGCGCGGAACTGGCCGCCTACCACGCCTGCGACGGACTCGTGGGCTCCGAGATAGTCGTGCTGCAAAGGCTCTGACCGGTCGCGCGAGGTCGTGTCCCCGGTCGCGGTGTAGCTGGACGGTAGCGTCGGCGGCTGCCTGCGCGGATTGACGCGCTGGCAGGCGGCCGGCGACGCAGTGGTCATCGCGCGATCTTCGGCGATGGTCGGGTTTGTGGAAGCCAACCTGACTGGAGACCTCACGATGACCGACGAGATGATGACGTTGCAGAGCCTTGTGGAGAAGACCCCCGACGCGGACCTGCTGCGCGAGATGATCGGCTTCGCCGCGGAGCGGCTGATGGAGCTGGAAGTCGGCGGCCTCACGGGTGCGCCCCATGGGAGAAGAGTGCCGAGCGGCTCGTCCAGCGCAACGGGTATCGCGACCGGGTCTGGGAGCCGCGGGCCGGCATTGTCGAGCTGCGCATCCCCAAGATCCGGAGGGCCTGCTGCTTTCCCGGCTTCCTCGAGCTGCGGCGCATGGCCAAGAAGGCCCTGACCGCCTTCATCCAGGAGGCCTACATCCATGGGGTCTCGACACGCTCGGTCGACGACCTCGTCAAGGCGCGCGGCATGTGCGGCGTGTCGAAGAGCCAGGTGATCCGGAGAGCGCGAAGCAGCGGTGGCGCCGCGTCGCCGACCAGCTCCGCCCCAGCGTCCCGAAGCTCGCCGCCCGCATGGACGACGCCGAGGACGACGTGCTCGCCTACATGACCTTCCCCCAGCAAAACCGGGCGAAGCTCCATTCGACGGATGAGATCGACAAGCCGAATCCGGGTTTTCCTGGTATCGTTGCCTTGCGCAGGCGACCTCGTGGCGAAGAGCGACGCGTCGGCGCCCGCTTGGACTGAAGCGGGACCTTGCCGGCTTGGGGGCGTTGACGCTACCGTTCGCCTCTCGCCGTGCCTGCACACCCAACGTCGACCTTTGCCTTCCCTGCCGGAGCGATCTTGCCCCCCATCGAGCGCATCTCGGGATTCTGCGACGATCTCACCGCGATCCGTCGCGATCTGCACGCGCATCCGGAGATCGGTTTCGAGGAACACCGGACCTCTGCGCGGGTCGCGGAGCTGCTGGCGGGCTGGGGGATCGACGTCACGACCGGCGTCGGACGGACCGGCGTCGTCGGCGTTCTCGACGGGAACCGGCCCGGGCGGACGGTGGGCCTGCGTGCCGACATGGACGCGCTGCCGATGGAGGAGATGACCAACCTCCCCTATCGGTCGCGGAACCAAGGCGTGTTTCACGGCTGCGGCCATGACGGGCATGTGACGATGCTGCTCGGAGCGGCGCGGTATCTCGCCGAGACCCGGAATTTCGCGGGGCGGGTGGTGTTCATCTTCCAGCCGGCGGAGGAGGGACTGGGCGGCGCACGGGCGATGCTCGCGGAGGGACTCTTCGAGCGATTCCCGTGCGACGAACTCTACGGTCTGCACAATTCTCCCTACGATGCGCATGGACGGGTGCGGATCCGGCCGGGACGGGCGCAGGCCGGGGCGGGATTCTTCGACATCGAGATCGAGGGGCGGGGCAGCCACGGGGCGATGCCGCATATGAGCGCGGACCCGATCGCGATCGGCGCGGGGCTGGTCGGCGAACTGCAGCGGATCGTGGCGCGGAACATGGACCCCACGCATCCCGCGGTGGTGTCGGTGACGGAGTTCCATTCCGGGTCCGCCTACAACGTGATCCCGGGACAGGCGGTGCTGCGCGGGACCTACCGCTTCTTCGACATCGCGGACAGGGATCTGATCGAGACGCGGCTGCAGGCGATATCGGAAGGACTCGCCCGGGCGCATGAGATCGGGATCGGGCTGGAGATGCGGCGGGTCTTCGACGTGCTCGAGAACGATCCGGATCGGGCGGCCGACGCGATCCGGGCCGCGGCGGAGGTCGTGGGGGGGGACCGGGCCAGCGCCGATGCGGAACCGACGATGGGGTCGGAGGACATGGCGGACCTGCTCCGGGTGGTGCCGGGGGCGTTCTTCACGCTCGGACATGGTAGCGGAGTGCCACTCCACAATCCCGGCTTCCTGTTCGACGACACGATCCTGCCGGTCGGGGCGAGCATCTTCGCGCGGATCGTCGAAAGCCGAGGCTGAAGGTCGCTCCACACCCTGCGGACCGAGGTCCGTCCGTTGATGCTGCGCCACTATCCGCGCTGCGCCATCGGCTCGGCCGAAATCTGCCGCAGGCCTGACCGCGCTCACAATTCCGGTTTTCGGAACGATGGTTGCATTTCCTACTTGATCGAATCGCCGCAATAGGCGATCAGGTTGCAAATGATGGAATTATGAGTTCCATAAATCGGAACAAATGCTGATGACCGTGCTGCAGAACGCTTCGGACGTGTTGAGATTGTTCGGCTCCGGCTGCAGCGACCTGACCGTGACCGAAGTGACGACGCGACTCGGAATCCCGAAGGCGAATGCCTCGCGGCTCCTGAAGGCGATGCGTGACGCCGGCATGCTCGAGACGATCGGCGACACCCGGCGCCACCGGCCGGGACGGATGATGCTGGATCTGGCGTCGGCCTTCCGCAAGTCGCTCGGCGTGATCGGACAGGCCGGAGAGGTGGTGGCCGCGGTGACCGAGCGCTTCGGGCACACCGGCTACGTATCGCTGCGGGAGGGGCGCGAGGTGACGGCCGTCGCCGATTTTCCCGGCACCAACGACCTGCGGGTCGTCAGCAACATCGGCCGGCGATTGACCGCCCACGGCAGCGCTACCGGCCGCACGCTGCTCGCGCGGATGAGCGACGCGGAGGTGCAGGCGGTCTATGCGGGACGGCCGGAGCTCGACGGCCTGCTGCCGCGGCTCGACGCGATCCGCGCAAGCGGTTTCGCGTATTCGAGCCAGGAATCGACCCCCGGCGTCGACGCGATCGCCATCGCCGTCGGCGACCCGACCACCGAAGAGGCGGTGAGCCTCTGCATCGTCTATCCCCATGCGGTGGTCGGCGAGGACGACCGCGACGAGATGCTGGCGGCGCTGGCCTCGGGCGCGACGCGGATCGCCAGAGATCTCGGCGACGCGAAGTTCGTCGCCCCCCGGATTCCAGAGAAAGGACTCTTCGCATGACCGCTTCCCCGGCCCGCTGGCGCGTCGGTTTCGACATCGGCGGCACCTTCACCGACTTCGTGCTCTACGACGCCAAGGCCGCGAGCGTGACGCTGCACAAGCGGCTGACCACGCCGCACGATCCTTCCGAGGCGGCCCTGAAGGGGCTCGAGGAGCTGCTGGCGCTGCGTGGAATCGGCCATGCAGCGGTCAGCGAGATCGTCCACGGCACGACGCTGGTCACCAATGCGGTGATCGAGCGCAAGGGCGCGCCGGTGGGCCTGATCACCACCCGCGGCTTCCGCGACATCCTCGAGATGGGGACGGAGCAGCGCTACGACATCTACGACCTCTACGTGACCTATCCCGAGCCGATCGTGAGCCGGGACCTGCGGCTCGAGGTGGACGAGCGGATGACCGCGGACGGCGCCGTGGTGACGCCGCTCGACGAGGCGGCGGTGCGGAGCGCGGCCGAGGCGCTGGTGGCCCAGGGCTGCGAGGCGATCGCGGTGGTCTTCATGCACGCCTACGCCAATCCGGCGCACGAGCGGCGGGCGGCGGAGATCGTCCGGGGCGCGTTCCCGGAGGTGCGGGTCTCGATCTCGAGCGACGTGGTCGCGGAGATGGGCGAGTATCAGCGGGCGGTGACCACCTGCTGCAACGCCTTCGTGCAACCGCTGATGCATCGCTACCTGACCAAACTCGAAGATGCGCTGCGGACCGAGGGATTCACGGGGCCGCTGCGGCTGATGCATTCCGCGGGCGGGCTCGTGTCGCTGGAGACCGCGCGTGACTTCCCGATCCGGCTGCTTGAGAGCGGCCCGGCCGGCGGCGGGCTCGCCACCGCGCTCTTCGGCGAGGGCGCCGGGCTCAGGGACGTGATCTCCTTCGACATGGGCGGGACGACGGCGAAGGCCTGCATGATCGAGGATGGCCGCGCCGAGATCGCGCCGATGATGGAGGCGGCCCGGGTGCACCGCTTCGTCAAGGGCTCCGGCCTGCCGATCAAGGCGCCGGTGATCGAGATGATCGAGATCGGCGCCGGCGGCGGCTCGATCGCGGCGATCGACGAGGTGGGGCTGCTGAAGGTCGGGCCGCATTCGGCGAGCTCGGATCCGGGGCCGGCCTGCTATGGGCTCGGGGGAGTCGAGCCGACGGTGACGGATGCGAACCTGGTGCTCGGCTACTATGATCCGGGCTTCTTCCTCGGCGGGAGGATGAAGCTCGACATCGAGGCGGCGCGGACGGCGATCGCGCGGGTGGCGGAGCCCTTGGGCCTCACCGTGGAGCAGGCGGCGCTCGGCATCCACAAGGTCGTGGTCGAGAGCATGGCTGCGGCGGCGCGGGTGCATCTGGTCGAGCGCGGCAAGGATCCGCGCGAATATTCCATGGTCGGCTTCGGTGGTGCCGGACCGGCGCATGCGGTGGACGTGGCGCGTGCGATGGGGATCTCCTCGGTTCTGGTCCCGCCGGCCTCCGGTGCGGCCTCGGCGCTCGGGTTCCTGGTGGCGCCGCTCTCCTTCGAGGACGTGCGCTCGTTGCGGGTGGAACTCGCGCCCGGCTTCGACGCGGTGGCGGTCAACGGACTCCTGCGCAATCTCGAGGAAGAGGGTCTGCGGCATCTGGAGCGTGCCGGGATCGGGCGCGGCGAGGCCATCGTCGAGCGCAGCGCCGACATGCGGCTGGTCGGGCAGATGCACGACATCTCGGTGCCGCTGCCCCTGACCGAGATCGGCGAGGCCGATCTGCCGGCGATCCGCGACGCCTTCGTGCGCGCCTATTCCGCACGGTTTGCCGAGCCGTTCTCGGGGGCGCGGTTCGAGGCGGTGAACTTCCGGGTGCGGGTCGCGGGGCCGACGCCGAAGCTGGCGCTGACCGGTGCGGCCGGCGGCGGCGACGTGGCGAGGAAGATCAAGGGGACCCGGATCTGCTGGTTCGACGACGGCTCGCACGAAACCGCGGTCTATGACCGCTACGCCTTGCGGCCGGGCGACGAGATCCCCGGTCCCGCGATCATCGAGGAGCGCGAGTCGACCACCGTGGTCGGGCCGACCGACAGCGTGACGGTGGACGCGGGGCTGAACCTCGCCGTGCGGACGGGTGCCGTGGCGGCGGCCGAGGCTTTGGTGACGCCGGAGATGACCCGGGCCCAGGCGGTGGCGCGGATCGAGGGCGACCCGATCGGGCTCGAGATCATGTGGTCGCGGCTCGTCAACGTGGTCGAGGAGATGTGGCTGACGGTCTGCCGCACCGCCTTCAGCCTGGTCATCGCCGAGGCGCAGGACTTCGCCTGCGAGCTGCTCGACAAGGACGGCGAGACGCTGGCGCACAGCCCGCGGGCGATGCCGGTCTTCAACCTGACGCTGCCGCGCGCGGTCAAGGCGCTGCTCGAGGTCTATCCGGCCGATACGCTGAAGCCGGGCGACGTGCTGATCACCAACGATCCCTGGCTCTGCGCCGGGCACCTCTTCGACATCGCCATCGTGACGCCGGCGTTCCGGGACGGGAAGATCGTCGGGCTGATGGGGACGGTCGGGCATGTCTCGGACATCGGCGGCACCAAGGACTCGCTCCATGCCCGCGAGATCTACGAGGAGGGGATCCAGATCCCGCCGATGAAGCTCTTCGACGCCGGCGTGGCGAATCAGACGCTGATCGACCTCATCGGCAGGAACGTCCGGAACGGCGAACAGGTGCTGGGCGACATCTTCTCCTTCGTGGCGGCGAACAAGCTCGGGGCGGAGCGGCTCGGCGCGTTCATGCGGGACTACGGGATGCAGGATCTCGGGGCGCTCGCCGAGGTGGTGCAGGGGCTCAGCGAGAAGGCGATGCGCGACGCGATCCGGGCGATCCCGGACGGCGAGTACCGCTCGACCATCACCAACAACCCGCTCGGCGAGAAGATCAGCTATCCGGTGCTGGTGAAGGTCGAGGACGACGCGATCACCGTCGACTTCGACGGGGTGCCGCCACAGCTGCCGCAGGGCGGGCTGAACGCCACCCTGAACTACACCGCTGCGCATGCGACCTATCCGCTGAAATGCATGCTGACGCCGACGGTGCGCGGCAATGCCGGCTGCTACCGGCCGTTCACGGTGACGGCGCCCGAGGGGTCGATCCTGAACCCGACCTATCCGGCCTCGGTGAACCTCAGGACGCGGACCGGCTGGTATCTGGCGCCCAACATCTTCGGGGCGCTGTCGCAGGCGGCACCTCGCATGGTGCAGTCCTTCACCGGCCTCGCGGTGGCGGCGAATATCTACGGCCAGGACCGGGACGGGCAGTTCTACTCCGACATGCTGTTCTGCGGCGGCGGACAGGGCGGCTCGGACCGCAAGGACGGGCATTCGGCGCTGCTCTGGCCCACCTCGGCGGCGAACACCTCCATCGAGCTGATGGAGAGCCGGGTGCCGATCCTGGTGATCGAGAAGTCGTTCCTCGCCGACTCGGGCGGTGCGGGCCGGCACAGGGGCGGGCTCGGGCAGGTGGTGCGCTTCCGCAAGCGCGACGAAGACGGGCTCGCGATGCTGGTCTCGGTCTATCCCGAGGGCGTGGACAATCCGATCCCGGGGCTCTTCGGCGGCCATGCCGGCGGCGGAGCGCGCGGGCTGGTGCATGGCTCCGACGGGCGGCTCCTGCGGGACTGCGGCACCGGGGCGCTGGTGTCGCTGCACGGCGCCGACCAGATCGTCGAGCTGGTGCTCGCCGGCGGCGCCGGCTTCGGCGACCCGGAGGAGCGCGAGCAGGCGGCCGTGGCGCGCGACCTGGCCCTCGGCCTCGTGACGCCGGAGCATGTGGCGCGATACTATCGCGGGTCGACGGTGCCGGAAAGCTCGGAGACCGATCCGACAAGCCCGGGCACGATCTGGGCATGAGATGTTTCGCCGGCGCGCCGGGGTGCGCGCCGGTCTCCCACAAGACACGACGATCCAGCTCGGAGGAACCCAAAATGCTGACCGCACCCTCGTTGCAGATGTCCCGCCGAAGCCTGCTGGCCATGGCCGGCGCCGGCCTCGCCACCGCGGCGCTGCCCGCACAGCTCTTCGCCCAGTCGGGCAACAACATCCTGATCATCGCCTCGGGGCAGGACATCCCGAACTTCGACCCGCACACGGCGACCGGCTATTCCGCCTCGTTCTTCCTGCGCAACGTCTACGATCCGCTGGTGCGGGTCTCCGGCAATCCGCCGGAGCCGGTGCCGGGGCTCGCCGAGAGCTGGACGGTGAGCGAGGACGGCAAGGGCTACACGTTCAAGCTGAACCCCGCGGCGGTCTTCCACAGCGGCAATCCGGTCACGGCCGACGACGTCGTCTTCTCCTTCCAGCGCGCCCTGGCACTGGCCGAGGGCAATTCCTGGATGATCCGCGACATCGTCACGCCGGAGGGCGTGACGGCGGTCGATCCGCAGACGGTGCAGTTCGACCTCGCGGTGCCCTTCGCACCCTTCCTGCAGGTGCTGCCCTGGATCTTCGTCGTGGAGAAGGCGGCGGTCGAGGCGAACGAGGGGGGCGATGACGGCAAGACCTGGCTGATGACCAATACCGCCGGATCGGGGCCGTTCAACGTCGCGCGCTTCCAGGTGGGCACGCTCTATCATCTCGCCCGGGCCGAGAACGCCTGGCAGCCCGGCGGCGGCAACCTCGACGGCGTGATCTGGCAGATCGTCCGCGAGACGGCGACCCAGCGGCTGATGCTCCAGCGCGGCGAGGCGCATGTCGCGGTCGACCTGACGAGCGAGGACATGGACGCACTGCAGGACGCGCCGTCCGTCGTGCGGATCATCGAGCCGGAATACCGGACCTTCTCGATCAAGATGAACACCGAGAAGGGCCCCTGTGCCGACGTGAACCTGCGGAAGGCGATCGCCTGGGCTACCAACTACCAGGCGATCCTCGACGCCGCCGGCTATGCGGATCTGATGGTGGGGCCGCTGCCGATCGGCATCCTCGGGTTCAACCCGGATCTCGAGGTTCCTCGGACCGATCTCGACAAGGCCAGGGAATACCTGGCCAAGAGCGCGCAGCCCGAGGGCGGCTTCACGCTGAAGATGGTGCATGTCTCCGGGCTCGAGCAGCAGCGACGCTGGGCGCTGATCATGCTCGACAGCCTCAAGCAGCTCAACATCGGCCTCGACATCCAGCCGCTGAACTGGCCGGACATGGTCGCGCTCTGCCAGTCGCCGGAGACCTTCCCCGACCTCTTCCCGGTCTATCAGACCGCGAACTACGGCGACCCGGACAACATCGCCTTCGCCGCCTATCACTCCTCGCGGAACGGCAGCTGGCAGAACCCGGTCTACAGCAACCCCGAGGTCGACGCGCTGGTCGAGGCCGGCCGCTCGGAGATCGATACCGACAAGCGCATCGCGATCTACGGCGCGTTCCAGGAGAAGGTCGTCGCGGACGCGCCCGACATCTTCGGGGTGCTCGAGCGGCGCAAGCTCGGCATGCGCGACGCGGTGCAGGGCTACAGCTTCACCCCGGTCGCCTCGAACGCGATCGAGGCCTGGCCGCTGTCGCTCGGCTGACCGCCGTCCGGGCGGGGGAGGCTCCCGCCCGGACCCGTTCCGGCCCATTCCGACGAGGCGGACCCATGCTCTATTTCACCGTCAGGCGGATTCTTCTGCTCATCCCCGTGATCATCGGGCTGACGATCATCATGTTCGCCATCGCGCGGCTGCTGCCCGGCGACCCGGTGGCGCTGGCCGCGGGGCCGAATGCGACCCAGGCCGAGATCGAAGCGCTCGCGCAGCAGTTCGGTCTGGATCAGCCGGTCTGGTCCCAGTACCTGCGCTATGTCGGCGGCCTCTTGCACGGGGACTTCGGCACCTCGCTCCTCACCCGGCGCCCCGTCGCGGCCGACATCGCCGCCTATCTGCCGGCGACGCTCGAGCTCGTCTTCGCCGCGATGTTCCTCGCCGTCGCGATCGGCATTCCCCTCGGCCTCCTCACCGCGGTCTGGCGCAACCGGTGGCCGGACTACGTTTCGCAGGTCTTCGCGATCGGCGCGATCTCGATGCCGCGCTTCTTTCTCGGGCTGCTTCTGCAGCTCTGCTTCGCCATGTGGCTGATGTGGCTGCCGCTCGGCGGCCAGCTGCCGATCATCATGATCCCGCCGCCGCGGGTGACCGGCTTCCTGCTCGTCGATTCGCTCCTCGCCGGCGACACCCAGGTCTTCCGCTCCGCCCTCGCGCATCTGGCGATGCCGGCCGTGGCGATGTCGCTCTCGCCGCTCGCCACCATCATGCGGATGATGCGGGCCTCGACCATCGAGGTGATGCAGCAGGACTACGTGACGACGGCGCGGGCGCTGGGGCTGCCGAAGCGCAAAATCCTGTTCAAATGCGTGGCCCGCAACGCGGTCTCGGCGACGCTCACGGTCATCGGGCTCTATTTCGGCTGGCTCCTGGGCGGCACCGTGCTCGTCGAGACGGTCTTCGACTGGCCGGGGCTCGGCCTCTACGCCACCAAGGCCATCGTCTCCCAGGACATGATGCCGGTGATCGGCGTCGCCCTCGTCATCGGCCTCCTCTTCGTCTTCGCCAATCTCGTCATCGACCTCCTCTACGGGGTCATTAACCCGAAGGTGCGCTACTCATGACGGATCTCGCCCACGAGCCCGCACCCGCCCCCGTGTCCGCCGGCGGCGACAGGCTGCGCCGCGCGCTCTTCCGATTCCGCCAGAGCCGGCTCTCGGTGATCGGCGCGGTGATCGTGGGGATCGTGCTGTTCTTCACGATCTTCGGCACGCTCCTCGCCCCCTACCCCGACCAGGTCGCCGGTGCGGTCGATACCGCCGCGCGTTTCCAGCCTCCTTCGGCGGCCCATCCCTTCGGCACCAACGAGCTCGGGCAGGACGTGCTGTCGCTGGTGATGGCCGGCACCACGGTCTCGGTCCTCGCGGGCTTCGGGGTGGTGCTGATCGGCACGGTGATCGGCACCCTCGTCGGCGCCGTCGCCGGCTTCGCCGGCGGCTGGACCGACGAGGCCCTGATGCGGCTGACCGACCTCACCCTGACCATCCCGAGCCTGATCCTCGCCATGGCGATCGCCGCCGCACTCGGGCCCGGCTTCGTCAACATGGTGATCGCGATCTCGCTCAGCTGGTGGCCCGGCTACGCCCGGCTCGTCCGCGGCGAGGTGCTGGCGGCGCGCGAGGAGACCTATGTCACCGCCGCCCGCGCCATCGGCGCCTCGCCGCGGCGCATCCTCTTCCGCCACATCCTGCCCAACGTCGTCTCGCCGATCATCGTCAAGATGTCGCTCGACATGGGCTTCGCCATCCTGACCGTGGCGGGCCTCGGCTTCATCGGCATCGGGGTGCGGCCGCCGACGCCGGAATGGGGAACGCTGCTGTCGCTGTCGCGGTCCTACATGCCCGACTACTGGTGGACGGCGATGGCTCCCGGCATGGCGATGTTCCTCGCGGTCTTCGGCTTCAACCTTCTGGGCGACGGCCTGCGCGACCTCCTCGACCCGAAGGCGAGGCGCTGAGATGGAAACGCCGCTTCTCGCCATCCGCGACCTGCACCTGACCATGTCGAGCTTCGACGGCCACGCACACGTCCTGAACGGCATCGAACTCACCGTCCGCCGGGGCGAGATCTGGGGCCTCGTCGGCGAATCCGGCTGCGGCAAGTCGCTGACCGGCCTCTCGATCTCGCGGCTGTTGCCGAGCCCGCCGGCGCGCTACCTGCGCGGCGAGATCCGCTTCGAGGGGCGCGACATGCTGAAACTGCCGATCTCGGCGGTCGAAGCGCTCCGCGGCAAGAGGATCGGCATGATCTTCCAGGACCCGACCACCAACCTCAACCCGGCCTACCGGATCGGGGAGCAACTCGTCGACGTCGCCCTCGCCGCCGCGAGCCACGATCCCACGATCCTCGATTGCCCGCCCCGCGTCGGCCGGCGCGAGCGGAAGCGCGCGGCGCGGCGCCTCGCGGCGGCGATGCTCGACCGGGTCGGGATTCCGAACCCCGAGGCACGGCTCGACAACTATCCGCACGAGTTCTCCGGCGGCATGCGCCAGCGCGTGCTCATCGCGATGGCGCTGATCGGGCGGCCGGATCTGCTGATCGCCGACGAGCCGACCACCGCGCTTGACGTCTCGGTTCAGGCGCAGATCCTCAAGCTGCTGAAAGGCACCGTCGCCGACCATGACATCGGCGTTATCCTCATCACCCACAACCTCGGCGTGGTGGCGCAGACCTGCACGCATGTCGCGGTCATGTACGCCGGCAACATCGTCGAAAGCGGCCCGGTCGCCGAGGTGATCGAGCGCCCGGCGCATCCCTACACCCGCGCGCTGATGGCGGCGATCCCGACGAAGGAGACCCGGCGCGGCGCGCTCCAGGGGCTGGGCGGGACCGTGCCGAACCTGATCGCCCCGCCGCCCGGCTGCCGTTTCGCGCCCCGCTGCCCGCTGGCGATCCCCGCCTGCACCCGGGCGCTGCCGCCGGCGGTGGACGTCGGGGCCGGACATGCCGCGGCCTGCATCCGCGTCGAAGAGGAAAGGGCCGCCGCCCATGCCTGAGCCGATCCTGGTCATCGACAACGTCTCGAAGGTCTATCCGGGCCGCCGCGGCATGTTCGGCCGGTCGGCCGAGGTTCAGGCGCTGAAGGGCGTCTCGATTTCGGTCGATCGGGGCGAGAGCTTCGGGCTCGTCGGCGAGAGCGGATCGGGGAAGACCACGCTGACGCGCTCGATCCTGCATCTCGAGCAGCCGACATCGGGGCGGATCCTCTTCGAGGGGCGCGACCTCGCGACGCTCTCGGGCGCCGAACTCCGGCGTCTGCGCGCGCGGGTGCAGATCGTGTTCCAGGACCCTTACGCCTCGCTGAACCCGCGGATGACGGTGCAGGACATCGTCACCGAGCCGATGGTGGTGCACCAGGACGTGCTCGGCCTCAATGGCCGCCAGCGTACCGAGCGGGCGGCGGAGCTTCTGTCGCTGGTCGGCCTCGGGCCGCAGCACCTGCGCCGCTTTCCGCACGAATTCTCCGGCGGCCAGCGGCAGCGCATCTGCATCGCCCGCGCGCTCGCCTCGGGGCCGGAACTCCTGCTGCTGGACGAGCCGACCTCGGCGCTCGACGTCTCGGTGCAGGCGCAGGTCCTGAACCTGCTCTGCGACCTGCAGGACCGGCTCGGGCTCACCTATTTCTTCATCAGCCACGATCTCGCGGTCGTCCGCTACCTCTGCAGCCGGGTCGCGCTCATCTACCGCGGCGAACTCGTCGAGGAAGGGGAGACCGCCCAGATCTTCGACGCCCCCGAGACCGAATACGCCCAGATGCTGATCGGCGCCATGCCGGAGGTCGCCGTTCCGAGCGCAGGCCGCCCGTCCACTCCGATGACCTGATGTCGGCGCAACCGGCGATGGGGCTGGGACTCGCAACCGGAACATGATGGAAGCGGCGGGGTGCGCTGCCGCGGCCCGGAGAGCGGCCCCGGGTCGCGCGGGGCGGCTCCGACGGGTCGCCGGAATCAGTGGGGCCCGGCGAGCCCCAGCTGTCCCGGGTGCAACTGCCCGAGCCAGGTCTCGGTGAGTGCCTCGTCACCCTGCCGGAGGAAGGCGCGCAGGTCGACGGTTTCCGTTCCGGGGGCGATCTGGAGGTCGAAGGTCATTCTCCAGCCGCCGGTGCCGACGATCGGCAGGGCATAGGCGCGCACGACCGAGGCCCCCTCGCCCGCCGTGACGACCGGCTCGACCCCGTCGGAGGCGGTCAGCGCCTCCAGCCCGCCGCCCTCGAAATCGATGACGTATCTGACCTGATCCGCCGGGCGCGGCTGGCCCGGAACGCCGCCGGCACCGATCCTCGTGGCCGTGGTCTTCGCGACGACCGGCGTTACCGGAAGGCCGCGCCCCCAGTGGACGCGGTAGTCGAAGGCCAGCGCATCACCGGCGCCCGGCAGATCCGCGGGCTGCCAATAGGCGACGATATTGTCGTGGATCTCGTCATCCGTCGGCAGCTCGACCAGTTCCACCGCCCCCCTGCCCCAGTCGCCCATGGGCTCGATCCAGACCGAGGGCCGCCGGTCGTAGAAGACGCCGTCGTCCTGGTAGTTCTCGAAGCTGCGGTCGCGCTGCAGGAGCCCGAAGCCCCGCGGGTTCTCGTCGGCGAAGCTCGAGGTCACCACCCGGTCGGGATCGTTGAGCGGACGCCAGATTTGCTCGCCGGTCCCGGTGGTGATGGCGAGCCCGTCGGAATCATGGACCTCGGGGCGCCAGTCGAAGGCCTGCACCCGGTTGCTCTCCGAATACCAGTACATCGAGGTCAGGGGGGCTACGCCCAGCCGGCCGACGGGATTGCGGAAATAGAGCGCGCTGGAGATATCCAGCACCTGTCCGTCGTCATTGCTCGCCGCGATCCGGTAGGCGCCGGCAACGCTCGGTCCGTCCATCAGCGCATAGATGGTCACGTCCGCATCGCCTTCGCCGCCGTCCTCGATGAAGAACTCGGTGAAGCGCGGGAACTCCTCCGGGGACGCGAGGCCGGGGTCGATCGCGACGGCCCGCGCCGAGAGCCCGTACTGGGTGTCGGGGCCGTCCGTGCGGAAATAGGCCGCGCCGAGAAAGGAGATCCAGTCGGTCTCGAGATCCTCGCGCATGATCCGGAAGCCGGCGAAGCCGGCGACGTCCTCGATCGCCTGCGCCGGGCTGTCCTCGGGAATGTCGAAGAAATCGGCGCTGTAGAGGATCTCCCGCGCCTCGCCGCCCTCCACGACATGCATCACCACCGGCTCGCGGAAGTAGCGGCCGAGGTGGAAAAACTGGAGGGGGACATCGCCCACCGTGACGGTCGCCTCCGGCCGGAAGCGGATCCGCCAATGCGCATCGTAGTCGATGGCGTCGAGCGCTTCGGGCTTCTGCACCGCGTAGGGAACGAAGGGCTCGGCCGCCAGCGCCTCGGCGCGGGCCTTGAGCAGGTCGAAGGAGAACGGCTCGGCGTCCCCGAGCTGCGGCGCGAATTCCGGCTGCGCCTTCGCCGCCGGCACCCAGAGGAAGGCGGCCAGCACCAGAAGCCATGCCCCCGGAGCCCAGGACGGGATCCTCCGTGGGCGGTGGGCCGTTTCGGCACCCGCCAAGTCCATGCGTTCCAACCCAGTCATGACGTCTCCCATCGCATCGGCGGCACAGCCCGGGGCCTCGGTTGCCGCCGGAGCGGCCCGGAACGGCCGCACCCGTCTGAAACCACACCCCGAGCCCCGTCCAGATGGCGCACCGCTTCGGGGATGTAAACCGATCCGGCGACGGGGAAACCGGCGATCGGCGCCTTCCGGCCGGCACCCGTGGCCCCGGGGCCGGAAACGCGCCGCCACTCAGCGGTACTTCGACGCCGCCAGCTCGATGTTGAAGAGGCTGCCGTTGATCGCCACCCCTGGTCGGAACTCGGTGAGCGCGACCCTGGTGCGCTGGCCGGTCTTGGTGGTGATCTCCCACCGCTTCAGCACGATGGGATCGTCGGAGAAGCGCATCACCATGCGGCCCTCGCCCGGCGCGCGCGGGTCGACCACGGTGATGTCTGTCCCGTTCGCGTCGCGGGTCGCGCCCAGCACCAAGCCGGGCTCGGCGAGGCTGATGCGGTCGCGCAGCAGGAGCGAGAGCGGCGTCTTCGACAGCGGATAGCGCGTCGGGTTGCGGTTCGACTTCGGGTCGAAGACCCCGACCCATTCGCCGTCGGCGATCACCATGGCGCCCTTGGGCGTGTCGTATTCGAAGCGGATCCGGCCCGGCTTGGCGAGGTAGAACCGGCCGGTCTGGGTCGAGCCGTTCGGGTTGGTCTGGCGGAACCGCCCCTGCGCCGAGCGCAGGCCGAGCAGGTAGCCGTTGATCGCCGAGACGTTGACGCCCGCGGCGTGCGCGGGCAGGGCCGCGGCGAGCGGCAGCGCGGCGAGACAGGCGAGGAGCGCGCGTCGGTTCATGCTGCCGCAATAGCGCCTTTCGCCCCGCCGCGCATCCGCCGGCGCATCACGAAGCGATGAGCCGCCGCCCTCACTCCCCGCGATAGGGGCGCACGTATTGCAGCGCCATGTCCCAGGGAAAGAAGATCCAGGTGTCCTGGCTCACCTCGGTGATGTAGGTGTCGACCATCGCCCTTCCCTGGGGCTTGGCGTAGACGGTGGCGAAATGCGCCTTCGGATAGAGCCCGCGCACCAGCTCCAGCGTCTTTCCGGTATCCACCAGATCGTCGACGATCAGCACGCCGGTGCCGTCCGCGCCCATGACCTCCGCCGAAGGCGCCTTGAGCACCTCCGCTTCGGCCTGCTCCTGCCAGTCGTAGGACTTGATCGAGATCGTGTCGACGCAGCGGATGTCGAGCTCGCGCGCGACGATCATCGCCGGGGCCATGCCGCCGCGGGTGATGGCGACGACCGCGCGCCAGGCGCCGTCGTCGGGGCCCTGCTTGTCCAGCCGCCAGGCGAGCGCGCGGGCGTCGCGGTGGATCTGGTCCCAGCTGACATGGAAGCCCTTCTCGTGCGGCAGCTGCTCGGACATCACGCCTCCTTGCGTCCCGAGACCACGTCGATGTCCGGCGCATCCTCGGCCTTCATGCCGACCACGTGATAGCCGGCGTCCACATGCAAGGTCTCGCCGGTCACCCCGGAGGAGAGGTCGGAGAGCAGGTAGAGACCGGACTTGCCCACGTCGGAAGGGGTCACGTTGCGCCGGAGTGGCGAATTCAGCTCGTTCCACTTCAGGATGTAGCGGAAATCGCCGATGCCCGAGGCGGCGAGGGTCTTCATCGGCCCGGCGGAGAGCGCGTTGACGCGGATGCCGCGGGGCCCGAGATCCATGGCCATGTACTTGACCGAGGCCTCCAGCGCCGCCTTGGCCACGCCCATGACGTTGTAATGCGGCATGACCTTCTCGGCGCCGTAATAGGTGAGCGTCAGGCAGGAGCCGCCCCCGGACATGAGCGGCGCGGCGCGGGCGACCGCGGCGGTGAAGGAATAGACCGAGACCAGCATGGTCTGCGTGAAGTTCGCCGCCGTGGTGTTCTCGGTATAGGAGCCGCGCAGCTCCGCCTTGTCGGAGAAGCCGATGGCGTGGAGCAGGAAGTCGAGGCGGTCCCATCTCTCGCCGAGGGCCGCGAAGGTGGCGTCGAGCGAGGCCTCGTCGCTGACGTCGCAGGGGAGCACGATCTGCGATCCGACCGAGGCGGCGAGCGGCGTGACGCGCTTGCCCAGCGCCTCGCCCTGATAGGTGAAGGCGATCTCGGCGCCCTGCTCGTGCAGCGCCTGGGCGATCCCCCAGGCGATGGACTTGTCGTTGGCGACCCCCATGATCAGGCCGCGCCTGCCGCTCATCAGTCCAGCCATCGTCCTGCCCCCGGGTCTTCGACTTCCGTCATGGGTGTAGGGGAAAGGCCGGCCCCCATCAAGCGCCGCACAAGCCCGCCGGCGAGGCGGACGGGCGCGATCCCGCGGATCCGGTTCATGGCGCGCGCGCCCCGACCCGCCCCGCCGCCCCGCGCCCGTCCGCCGATTCCGCAGTGCAGCATGGCGCTTGACTTCCCGGCCCGAACGCCGCATATGCGGCCCATGCGCCACCCTCCGGGGCGGCCGGGCAGGATCGGCGTGAAGCGAACCGGCGGGTGCCGGATCTGCGAGCCTCCCGACACGCATGCCATATCTTGCGTCCTGAATTCACGCGGGCCGTACCATCCGCGCCCGCGGCATCGCCCTGACCGGCGAGGTATGCCGCGCGTTCCCGCATACCGAAGGCAGACAATGACGAAATTCTCCGACCTCGCGCTCGCCGCGCCCATCGTCGAGGCGCTGGCGGCCAGGGGCTATACCGAGCCCACGCCGATCCAGATCCAGGCGATCCCGCATGCGCTGGCCGGCCGCGACCTCCTGGGCATCGCCCAGACCGGCACCGGCAAGACCGCGGCCTTCGCCGCCCCGATCCTCGACCGGCTGGCCAGGAAGCCCGGGCATCCGCCGCGCAAATCCACCCGCGTGCTGGTGCTGGCCCCGACACGCGAGCTCGCCGGCCAGATCGCCGCGTCCTTCCGTGCCTACGGACAGTTCCTGAAACTGACCGTGGCGACGGTCTTCGGCGGGGTGCCGATCAACCGCCACATCCGGCAGATGGAACGCGGCACCGACGTGCTGGTGGCCACGCCTGGGCGGCTGATCGACCTGATCGACCGCCGCGCCATGACCCTCGACCATGTGGAGGTGCTGGTGCTCGACGAGGCCGACCAGATGCTCGACCTCGGCTTCATCCACGCCCTGCGACGCATCGTCCCGCTGCTGCCGCGGCGGCGCCAGACGCTGTTCTTCTCCGCCACCATGCCCGCGGCGATCGCGGAGCTGGCGGGCAGCTATCTCACCGATCCGGCCAGGGTGGCGGTGACACCCGCCGCCACGACGGTCGATCGCATCGAGCAGACGGCGGTCTTCGTCGACCAGTCCCAGAAGCCGGCGCTGCTGGCCCTGACCCTGCACGAGCCCTCGATCGACCGCGCGCTGGTCTTCACCCGCACCAAGCACGGCGCCGACCGGGTGGTCAGGCAGCTCGGCTCCGCCGGGATCGAGGCCGCCGCGATCCACGGCAACAAGAGCCAGCCCCAGCGCGAACGCGCGCTGGCGGCCTTCCGCTCGGGCCATTGCCGCGTGCTGGTCGCCACCGACATCGCGGCGCGCGGCGTCGACGTGCCGGGGGTGAGCCATGTCATCAACTACGAGATCCCCAACGTGCCCGAGCAATACGTGCACCGGATCGGCCGCACCGCGCGGGCCGGGGCCGACGGCGTCGCGCTCTCCTTCGTGGCCGGCGACGAACGGCCCTTCCTGCGCGACATCGAGAAGCTGACACGCCAGACGATCCGCATGTCCGAGCTGCCCGAGGGCTTCGCAGCACCCAGCGCGCCGGCGGCGGTGGAGGCTCCGGCTCGCACCAAGCGGCGCCCGCCGTCGCGCGGCCCCAAGCCCGGCGCCGGCCAGAGCCCCCGCCCCGCCTCGGCCCCGCGCCGCCGCCGCTCCGGCGGCCACGGCTGACCGCCCGGTCAGCGGGCGCCGTCGCGCGCCCGCACGACCAGCGGCATCAGCCCGAAGGCGATCTGTCCGCAGAGGCCCAGCACCCCACGGGCCGTGCCGAGCTCGGCGACGTGCGCCGCGAGCGGGCGGCCAAAGGCGAGCGCGCCGAGAAGGCTCTCGGCGAGCATCAGCAGTGCAAAGCCGGTCCCGCCCATCACCGCGCGCGCGGCGATGCCGTCCGGAACGGCGAAAGCCGCGACGAGCCGCCGGCAGGCGATCCAGGATATTGCGAGCATCACCGGGAGCTCGGCCGCCACCGCCCCGGTCGCGCCGATCAGCGGCGCGAGCAGGAGCACGCGCAGCGTCCCCAGCACGAAGCCCGCGGCAAAGACGAGCCCGAAATAGGTGATCCCCGCCCGCAATGCGCTTTCCAGGCTTTTCCCCCGAACCGATCCGACGCGGCGAGCCTCGGCCGGCGCCGGGCGCGCGGCCATGATCTCGATCAAGCGCCGCCATTGCGCTCGCCCGCGGGACGCCTAATCTCGGCGACCGGCGGAGCAGGGAGAACGATGTGGCGCGCGAGGCTGAACGGAGCGGAATCTTTGCCGGCGAGGATCCCTTCGCGATCGCCCGCGCCTGGCTCGCGGAGGCCGAAGCCGCCGAGCCGAACGATCCCAATGCCATGGCCCTTGCCACGGTGGACGCGGACGGCCTGCCGAACGCGCGCATGGTGCTGCTCAAGGAGATCGAGCCCGCGGCCTTCGTCTTCTACACCAATTACGGCAGCGCCAAGGCCCGCGAGATCGAACAGGCCGGCAAGGCGGCCTTCGTGATGCACTGGAAAAGCCTGCGGCGGCAGATCCGCGCGCGCGGCACGGTTTCCCGCGAGGACGGGCCGCAGGCCGATGCCTATTACCGCTCGCGCAGCCTGCCGAGCCGGCTGGGCGCCTGGGCGTCGCGGCAATCCGAGCCGCTGGCGGGCCGGGCGACGCTGATGGCCGCGGTGGCACGGATCGCCGCACTCAAGGGCCTCGACCCGGACCGCCCGCCCTTCTGGGGCGGCTATCGAATCGTGCCGGTCGAGATCGAGTTCTGGGCCGACGGCGCCAATCGCCTGCACGACAGGTTCCGCTGGACCCGCGCCGATCCGGCAGCGCCCTGGAGCGTGACCCGCCTCAACCCCTGACCGGACGAACAACCTTGGGTAGATTCTCCGATCTTCTTTGCAGCTTTATCCGATTGCCCGCCACGGGTATCATTCTGCCGATTGCTGTCTCGATGAGATTTCCGGGTGGGATTCACGATGCTGTTTTATTCAGGCCGGCACGACCGGCGATTGTCGGAGCACCTTCGAACGTCTTCTGAACCGACGGTCGCGCCATGAATCCGATCCTCGTGATCACCGCCGCCGTCGTGCTCGGGGTGTCGGGCGATTATTTCCTCAAGATGGCATCGGGCAAGGATCGTGCGCTGGCGACGCTGGAATTCGGTGCCGGCGCGAGCCTCTACATGCTCTCGGCGATCGGCTGTCTCTATGCGATGCGGCACATGTCGCTGGCCTCGATCGGAGTATGGTACGCGCTCGGCACGATTCTCCTGCTGGCGGGGCTCGGGATCTTCGTCTTCAAGGAGGAACTCACCAGCCGCGAGATGGCGGGGATCGCCCTCGCCTTCGTGTCGCTGGGCTTGCTGAGTCGGTTCACCTGACCCGCCCGGCAGAATAGGCAGCCAAGCGCGAAGACGTGATCATCGCCGTGCGCGTCGTGAACGGGACGCCCGGCCGTTACGGTTGCAGATTTGAGGACAATCCGGGCAATTTCACTCGGAACTGCTGCGGTCACTTCTACCGGCACCCGAAGAATCTGCGGCCTTCGCGAGTGAATTCGCGGCAATGTCCGGTTCGGTCGCGTTCACAGTTGCGTTAACTGTCAAAAGCGGTAACTTGGGGCCGTGGGTGGGATGCCAGTTTCCCGCGAAGTCAGGTATTTGTCGAAGGTAGGCGGCGCGCCTGCGCCGGCGAGGGTAGGAAGTATCGAGCAATGCTCGTTCGTGGTCATGTGAAATGGTTCGATACCACGAAGGGGTATGGCTTCGTGGTGACGAGCGATGGCGAAGGCGACATCCTTCTGCACGGCAATGTGCTCCGGGTGTTCGGGTTCACCTCAGTCGCCGAGGGCGCCGAGATCGTGCTCAAGGTGCAGAGCACCGAGCGCGGACGCCAGGCCGTGGAAGTCGTCGACATCCTCCCCGGCCCGCCGACCCAGGAAGGCGTCGCGGCGATGGTCGAGCTTCTGCCGGGCGAGGCGGCGGGGCCGCTGGAACCCGCCCGGGTCAAGTGGTTCGACCGCGTCAAGGGCTTCGGCTTCGTGAACCTCTACGGCAAGGCGGAGGACGTCTTCCTGCACATGGAGACGCTCCGCCAGTACGGCTACGGGGAAGTGGTGGCCGGCGACGTGCTGGCGGTGCGGGTGACCGCGGGGCCGCGCGGGCCGATGGTCTACGAAGTGCGCAGCTGGGACTACGTGGCGCGGATGCGCGCCAGCGGGGATCCCGGTGTCTAGCAGGCTCGCGGCGGCGGCACTCCTCCTTGCACTCGCGGGCGGCGCGGCCGCGGCCCAGGAATGCGCGCCGGGCGCGCTCGACCTGCGTGACGCCGATTCGACCCTGCGCTTCCAGATCGAGGTCGTGGACAGCGAGGAGGACCGCGCCCGCGGGCTGATGTTCCGCGAGAGCCTGCCGCGGTTCGGCGGCATGCTCTTCGTCTATCCCGAGCCGGGCCCGGTGGCCTTCTGGATGCGCAACACCCTCATCCCGCTCGACATGCTCTTCTTCGACGCGAGCGGGCGGCTGACCCGGATCCACGAGAACGCCGTGCCGCTCGACGAGACGCCGATTCCCGGCGGCAGCGACATTCAGTACGTGCTCGAGGTCAGCGGCGGCACGGTGGCCCAGCTCGGCATCGACCTCGGCGCCGAACTGCGCCACCCCGCGCTCGATCCGGAAACCGCCGCCTGGCCCTGCGGCGACTAGCTAGCCCCTTCCCTTGACCCGGCCCGCGCGCTAGAGCCTGCGGCGTCGGGGCGTAGCGCAGCCTGGTAGCGCATCTGCTTTGGGAGCAGAGGGTCGTAGGTTCGAATCCTATCGCCCCGACCATCCGCTCCAACGGGGCCGCAACGAAAAAGGCCGGCGTTTCCGCCGGCCCCCATGCCCCCGCCCGATCGGGTCGGGCGTCGCTCAGTTCCGGTTGCCGAAGAGCTGCAGCAGGAACATGAACATGTTGATGAAGTCGAGATAGAGCGACAGCGCGCCCATGATCGCGGCCTTGCCCAGATAGGCTTCGCCCTCGGTGCCACGCATCTCGAGATAGGTGGTCTTGATCTTCTGGGTGTCATAGGCCGTCAGCCCGGCAAAGATCAGCACGCCGATCGCCGAGATCGCGAAAGTGACCGCGGGCGAGGCGAGGAAGATGTTCACCAGCATGGCCACGATCAGGCCGATCACGCCCATGATCAGGAAGGAGCCCCAGCCGGAGATGTCCTTCTTGGTGGTGTATCCCCAGAGGCTGAGGCCGGCGAAGGCGATCGCCGTCACCAGGAAGACCTGGACGATGGAATAGCCGGTGAAGACCAGGAAGATCGAGCTGAGCGACAGGCCCATGAGCGCCGAGAAGAGCCAGAAGACCCCCTGGAGCCCGGCCTCGGACAGGCGGTTGATGCCCGCCGACATGCCGAAGACCACGGCGAGCGGGGCGAGCATGATCACCCATTTCAGCGGCGAGGCGTAGATCGCGACGCCGAAGCTCGTCAGAAAGGTGTCGGAGCCGATCTGGTACTGGGTCGGCACGTCCGAGACGGCCAGCCCGGCCACGGCCCAGGCGGCGGCACCGGTGATCACCATCGCCATGGCCATCAGGCCATAGACCTTGTTCATGTGGGCGCGCAGACCTTCGTCGACCTGCGCAGTGCGTACGCCGGCGCCGGTCCGGCGGACAGTCTCGAATTCGGCCATTGGGTTCCTCCGTTGGCGGGACTCACCCGCGGGTCGTCCCACGGATCAGCGGTAAATATCGGTGAGTGCCGCCGGTTTTTCAACCGTCACCCCGCGGCGGCGCGCGGAAATTTGACGGTTTTGCTTATGATTACGTTGATCCGGCACGGGCATTCGGCCGCGCCGGATCGGCAAGGCTCAGTCCGGGGTCATGGCCACCACGGCGCCGTCGAACATCAGCGGAACGATCGCGAGCCCCTCCCCGGGCAGGAAGGCGAGATTGGCGCTGCCCTGCGGCAGGTCGGCGAGCAGCTCGAACCCGCCCCCGGGGTCGATGCGGAAGAGCGCCCCTGCGATCCAGTCGGTCACCAGCCAGTTGCCGGTGCCATCGGCTTCGATGCCGTCGAGATTGCCCACGGGCGCGCCGGATCCCAGCGAAGCGACCTCGCCCGTTGCGGGGTCGGCCGCCTGCAGATGCCCGGGCACGTCGGTCGTCAGGTCGTCGTGAAGACCATCGCCCCAGGCGGCGACGAGCAACCTGCCGTCGTCGAACTCAAGGCCGTTGGGATGCAACAGCCCGTCGCCTTCCGCCCAGACCGATACCGCGTCGCCGTCGAGCACATAGATGCGGTTGGCGACCGTGTCCGAAACGAAGACGCGCCCCTGCCCGTCCACCGCGACGTCGTTGAGGAATGCCGCGCCCTCCGCCGGCCACCGGCCGCCGACCTCGCCCGTCCCGATGGCGATGGCGACGAGCTGGTCGATGTCGGCCGCATGGAGCGTGTCACCGCCGATCGCGAGCCCCTTGGGCGCATCGAGCCCGGCCGCCCATTCGCGATCCGCCATGGTGCCGTCCAGGGCCAGGTGGGAGCTGTCGCCCCTGCCGTCCTTGGCGGTGATGTCGCCGGCGACATTGGAGACTTAGAGGACGCCGCGCCCGGCATCGTGGAGCACGGTCTCCGGCCCCTCGAAACCCTCCGCGCGCCAGACTTCGCCGGCCGAAGCCGCCTGCGCTGCGGCCAGCGCGATCGCGGCGCCTGCCAGAAGCGCTGTCGATGCCATGGTCGTCTCCCTCCCTGTTCTTCTTCGCGCCCGCCACTCCAGCGGCATCGCCGTCCGCGCGGAAGATTGGGGGCGAGGCGCAGGCCGGCCGCTATTCGCGGGCGCGCAGCACGCGGGCGGGGCGCGCGGAAAGCGGTCCGAGCGCGAAGGCGAGCCCCGCGAGAAGGCTCGCCAGGGCGCCGCCCGCGACGATGGCCAGCGCCGAGAGCGGCTCGAAGCGGAAGCTGCCGTCCATCACGAGGACCATCACCGCCCAGCCGGCGATGCCGCCGGCGAGGATCGCCACGGCGCCGGCCGCCGTGCCGATCAGCGCAGCGCGCAGCGCGAAGCTCGCCAGGATCCGGCCGCGCCCGGCGCCGAGGGTCTTGAGCACCGCCGATTCGAAGACCCGCCGCCGCACCCCCGCCGCCGCCGCGCCGACGAGCACCACGAGCCCGGTCAGCAGCGTTGCCGATGCGCCCCAGCGCGTCGCCGCGCCGAGGCCCTCGAGCGAGCTCGCCACCTTCTCGATCGCCTCGCGCACCCGCACCGCAGTGATATTGGGATAGGCCTCGGCGAGCGCGCGCAGGAGCGGCGCCTCGGCCTCCGGCTCGGCATAGACCGTCGCGATATGGGTATGCGGCGCCCCGGCCAGCGCCGCCGGATCCACCGTCATCAGGAAATTGATGCCCATGGTCTCGAACTTCACCTCGCGGAAATTCAGAATCGTCGCGGTCAGGTCGCGACCGAGGATGTTCACCGTCAGCGTGTCGCCGAGCCTCAGCCCGAGCTCGCGGCCCTCCTCCTCGGCGAAGCTCATGAGCGGCGGGCCGGCGTGGTCCTCCGGCCACCAGGCGCCCTCGGTGATCACGGTGCCCGGCGGCGGGGTGGCGGCATAGGTGACGCCGCGGTCGCCGTTGAGCGTCCAATGCCCGCCGGCGACCTCGCGCGCGGGCTTGCCGTTGATGCGGGTGATGATGCCGCGCAGCATCGGCGCGGTCTCCACCGCCGTCACCCCCGGCTCGGCGCGGGCGGTCTCCAGGAAGCCCTCGAGCTGGTCGTTCTGGATGTCGACGAAGAAATAGGACGGGGCCCGCGCCGGCAGGTCGCGGGTGATCAGGCCACGCAGGTTGGAATCGATCTGCCCGACCGCCGCCAGCACCGAGAGCCCGAGGCCGAGCGAGAGCACCACCGAGGCGGTCTCGCCGGAAGGCCCGCCCAGCGCTGCCAGCGCCCAGCGCAAAGCCGGCCGGCCGCGGGCGAGGCGGCTCCGGGCGAGACGGCGCGCGAGGCGGCCCAGCCCGCGCGCTGCCAGAAGCAGCAGCAGGAGCGCCCCGATCACCCCGCCGGCGGTGCCAAGCGCCAGTTCCGGCGCGCCTGAAAGCCAGGTGGCGAGCCCGACCAGCAGCCCCGCCAGCGCGAGCGTCGCGGCGACGAAGCGCGGCGCCGGCCAGGCGCGCCGCGCCGCGGTCAGGTCGCGGAAGAGCTCCGCCGCCCGGATGTCCCGGGCGCGGGCCAGCGGCCAGATGCTGAAGATGAGCGCGGTCAGCGCGCCATAGGCGGCCGCCTCGGCCAGCGGCCGGGCATAGAGGCCAAAGGCCGCCGGCACCGGCAGGCGCGCCTCGATCAGCGGCGCGGCGAGAAGCGGCGCGCCCGCGCCGAGCACGAGCCCCAGCGCGATGCCGGCGAGCGAGAGCAGGCCGATCTGGGCGAGATAGACCGCAAAGACCGTGCCGCCGGTGGCGCCGAGCGTCTTGAGCGTGGCGATGGTCTCGGTCTTGCCCTCGAGATGGGCGCGCACCGCCGCCGAGACCCCGACGCCGCCCACCGCGAGGCCGGCCAGCCCGATCAGCACCAGGAAGGCCGCGAGCCGGTCGACGAAGCGGCTCAGCCCCGGCGCGCCGTTGCGCCGGTCGCGCCATTGCAGCCCGGTGTCGGCGAAACGCGCGCGCGCCTCCTCGCGCAGCGCCGCGAGATCGGCCTCCGGCGGCAGCCGCAGGCGATAGGAGGAATCGAAAAGCGAGCCTTCGCTCAGAAGCCCGCTGCCCTCGAGATCCTCCAGGAGCACGATCACCCGCGGCCCGAGCCCGAAACCGCTCGCCGCCGCGTCCGGCTCGACCAGCAGCTCGTCGCTCAGGCGGAAGTCCTGCGTGCCGAGGCGCAGCACGTCGCCGGGCTCGAGCCCGAATCGGTCGATGAGGATGCGCTGGGCGACCAGCCCCGGCAGCCCGTCGCGGGTGGCGAGCGCCTCCGCCAGGCTCCCGTCGCCGGCGAGTTCGACCCGCCCGTAGAGGGGATAGGCCCCGTCGACCGCCTTGACCTGCACCAGCGCGCGCTGGGTCTCGCCGTCCGCATCGTCGAAGGCCGCCATGGAGCGGAAATCGACGAGGCCGGAGATCTCGGTGGCCTTCTCCGCCATCCAGTCCCGCTCGGCCCGGTCGGCGAAGCGATAGGTGAACTCGATCTGCGCGTCGCCGCCGAGGATCGACGCCGCCTCCCGGCTCAGGCCCTCCTCGATCGCCATGCGCACGCTGCCGACCGCGGCGATCGCCGCCACCCCGAGCGCGAGGCAGGCGAGGAAGATGCGGAACCCCGCCAGCCCGCCGCGCAATTCGCGCAAGGCGAGGCGCAGCGCGATGGGAATTCTCACTCCGCCGCCTCGGCGTAGCGCTCCAGCGCCCCGTCGCGCAGCCGGATCACCCGGTCGCAGCGCGAGGCCACCTCCGGGGCATGGGTGACGAGCACCAGCGTCGCGCCGTGCCGGTCGCGCAGGCCGAAGAGCAGCCGGATGATCGCCTCGCCCGTCGCGCCGTCGAGATTGCCGGTCGGCTCGTCGGCGAGCAGGATCGCCGGCTCGCCCACCACCGCGCGCGCCAGCGCCACCCGCTGCTGCTCGCCGCCGGAGAGCTGCGCGGGGTAATGGTCGAGCCGGGCGCCGAGCCCGACCCCTTCGAGCTCCGCCGCCGCACGCTCGAAGGCGCGCGGGTCGCCGGCGAGCTCGAGCGGCGTCGCGACGTTTTCGATCGCGGTCATGGTCGGGATCAGGTGGAAGGACTGGAAGACCACCCCCATATGCGCGCGCCGGAACCGCGCCAGCGCGTCCTCGCCCATCGCCGTGAGATCCTGGCCCAGCGCCGTGACACTCCCCGAAGTCGCGGTCTCCAGTCCGCCCATCAGCATCAGGAGCGAGGATTTGCCCGAGCCCGAGGGTCCGACCAGGCCGAGCGTCTCGCCGCGGGCGACGTCGAGGGTGATGCCATGCAGGATCTTGACCGGCCCGGCATTGCCTTCGAGGGTGAGGGCCACATCCTTCAGCGCGATGACCGGAGACGACATATGCGACCAACCTTGACCCTGCCGGAACATAGCGGGGGATATGGGGCCGGCGCCGCGATCCGCAAGCTTGCCTTCACGCTCGCCCTCCTGCTCGCCGGCGCCGGGGCCGCCGCGGCGGAAGTGCGCATCCTCGCCTTCGGCGATTCGCTGACGCAGGGATTCGGCCTGCCCGAGGACCAGGGATTCGTGCCGCGGCTGCAGGCCTGGCTCAGGGCCAACGGCGCCCCCGACGCGGTGGTGATCAACGCCGGCGTCTCGGGCGACACCACCGCCGGCGGGCTCGCGCGCATCGACTGGGCGCTCGGCGAGGATCCCGATGCGGTGATCGTCGAACTCGGCGCCAACGACATGCTGCGCGGGCTCGACACCGGGGAGATGCGCGCCAATCTCGACGGCATCCTCGCGACGATCGAGGCGCGCGGCCTGCCGATGATCCTCGCCGGGCTGCCGGCGCCGCCGAACTACGGCGAGGAATACCGCAAGGCGTTCAAGGGCATGTTCCGCGACCTCGCCCGGCAGCACGGCGCGATCTACTACAGTTCCTTCCTCGCCGGCATGGGCGAGGGCCGCAACATGTTCCAGGTCATGCGCCTGATGCAGAGCGACGGCCTCCACCCCAATGCCGAAGGGGTGGAGGCCATCGTCGCCCATATCGGGCCGGTGGTGCTCGAGCTGATCGGCCTGACCCGGCGCTAGGGCGGGGTCAGAGCCCGCCGGTCCGGCGCAGCTCCTCGGCCAAATCCGCCTCCGTGAGGCCGATGTCGCGCAAGAGATGCGGGTCGAGCCGGCCGAGGTCGAGCCGCGCCCGGTGACGCGCGTCGCGCGCGGCGAGCCAGTCGAGCACCGCCCTGAAGCCGAACCGGGGCCGGAAGTGCTGCACGGGGATGCGGGATCCAGATTCTGCAAGCATGGTTCTCTCCATCACGGAATTGCGGGTCTTCACTCAAGACCCATCGCATTCCTTGATTCATGTCCCAGAAGCTGGCATTATGGAAACGAAAGATTGTCGCCCATATCATCAAGGATCGTGATACATGGCCCGGAACCTCGACATGACGGCGCTGCGCTCCTTCGTGACCGTCGCCGATGCCGGCGGCGTGACCAAGGCCGCCGCCCAGCTGAACCTCACGCAATCGGCCGTCTCCATGCAGCTCAAGCGGCTCGAAGAGATGATCGGCCAGCCGCTGCTCGACCGCTCGGCGCGCTCCATCGCGCTCTCGCCGCAGGGCGACCAGCTGCTCGGCTACGCCCGGCGCATGCTCGCGCTCAACGACGAGGCCTGGGGCCGGCTGACCAACCAGGCCTTCGAGGGCGAGATCAGCTTCGGCGTGCCGCACGACGTGATCCACCCGCATGTGCCGCGCGTCCTGCAGCGCTTCGCCAGTCTCTATCCGCGGGTGCGCGTCCAGCTGCATTCGCTCTTCACAAGCGAGCTGAAGAGCCTGCTCGATCGCGGCGAGATGGACCTGATCCTCGCCACCGAGGGCCAGCTCGACCCGGGCGGCGAGACCCTGGCGCGCGAGCCGCTGGTCTGGGTCGGCGCGGCGGGCGGGCAGGCCTGGCGCCAGCGGCCGCTGCGCTTCGCCTCGGTGTCGCGCTGCATGTTCAAGCGCCCCGCGCTCGAGGCCCTCGACCGCGCCGGCCTGCCCTGGGAGATCGCGGTCGACACGCTCTCGGCCTCGGTCTCGGAGGCCAGCGCCGCCGCGGATCTGGCGGTTCTGGTCCAGCTCCGCGGCGCGATCCCGCAGCATTGCGAGGTGATCCGCCACGGCGGCGCCCTGCCGGATCTGCCGGACTACCTCGTGAACATGTATGTCGGATCGGGCCCCCGCGCCCAGCTCGCCGCCCGGCTCGCCGACCTCATGCGCGACGCCTATTGCTGCCCGGAGCGCATCGCGGCGGAGTGATCCGACATCCCTTGGAACGACGCCCCTCCGCCCCGGTCCCGAAGACCGAGGCTACCGCGCCCCCCGCACCGGGTCCCCGGCCTGAGGGCCAGCGGGATCAGGCGGCGCGTGCGGAAGCCGCCACCTCGACGACGACCTTGCCCACCGCCCTGCGCGTCCGCAGCAGGTCGAGCCCGGCCTCGGCCTCCTCCAGCGGCAGCACCCGGCCCACATGCGGATGCAGGCGGCCCTGTGCGTACCAGCCGAAGAGCGCCCCGAGGCTGTCCGCGACCCGCGCGTGATGCAGCTCGGCATAGCCGCCCCAGTAGAGCCCGAAGACCGTGAGGTTCTTCACCAGGAGGATATTGGCCGGGATCTGCGGCACCGTGCCGCTGGCGAAGCCGAGCGGCAGCAGCCGCGCCCCGGGCCGGCAGGCCCCGAGCGCCGCCTCGAAGGCCGTGCCGCCGACCGGATCGAAGACCACATCCGCGCCGCCCAGCGCCCTGACCTCGGCGCGCAGGTCGGCCTCGGCATCCAGGAGATGATGGGCGCCCGCCGCGCGGGCGACGGCGAGCTTCTCCGCGCCGCGCGCCACGGCGATCACCCGCGCGCCCATCAGCCCGCCGATCTCCACTGCCGTCAGCCCGACCCCGCCCGAGGCGCCCAGCACCAGCAGCGTCTCGCCGGGGCGCAGCCGGGCCCGGTCGGCGAGCGCCACATGGCTCGTGCCATAGGCGACGAGAAAGCCCGCGACCTCCGCATCGGGCATCGCCTCCGGCGCCGGCACGCAGCGCGCCGCCGCGACACAAAGATACTCCGCCAGCCCGCCGCCGCCGCAATGCACCGCCACCCGCGTGCCCGGGCCAGGGCCCGACGCGCCCGGCCCCAGCGCCTCGACGGTGCCGCAGGCCTCGAGGCCCGGGGTGAAGGGCGGTTGCGGCCGCACCTGGTAGCGCCCGGCCACCATCAGCGTGTCGGCGAAGTTCAGCCCGCAGGCATGGACCCGCACCAGCGCCTCGCCCGGCCCGGGCTCGGGCCGCGGGACCTCGCGCAACGCCAGCGGCGCTCCCAGTTCGGTGACCTGCATCGCGCGCATCGGTGAGAATTCCCCGCATCCGTCCGGCGAGGTTTGTGCCGCCGCCGGAATCGTGGAAGACTATAGGAGCCGGAAGAGGGAGAAGGCCATGCGGTTCCTGCGGTTTCTCGGACGCCTGCTCGTCGTCCTGATCGGCGTCGCGATCGTCCTCGCGGTGGTCTCGCTCTTCCTGCCGCGCGAGGTGACCGTGACGCGGAGCATCCTGATCGACGCCCCGCCCGAGAAGATCTTTCCCCATATCGATTCGCTGCAGCAGGCCCAGCAATGGTCGCCCTGGTCCGGCGTCGACCCGGAGATGACCGTGAGCTTCACCGGCCCGGAGAGCGGCGTCGGCAACCGCATGGAATGGACCAGCGCGGATCCGCGCGTCGGCAGCGGCAGCCAGGAGATCACCGAGAGCCTCCCGAACGAACGCGTGGCGACGGCGCTCGACTTCGGCGACATGGGGCTCGCCACGGCCTGGCTCGATCTCGCCGCCGCCACCGGGGGCACGGAAGTGACCTGGGGCCTGCGCGCCGACATGGGGCTGAACCCGGTGGGGCGCTACATGGGGCTGATGATGGACCGCTGGGTGGGCGCGGACTACGAGCGCGGGCTCGAACGGCTCAAGGAGATCGTCGAGGCCGGGTGAGCCGCGATTGCCTTTTTCCCCGGTCCGCTCTAAGCCCCGCGCGACAATCCGGCCCGCCGCCGGACCCGAAGCCGTGCCCTGCACGAAGGACCGCCCGAAATGGATCTGAGGAATATCGCGATCATCGCGCATGTCGACCATGGCAAGACGACGCTGGTCGATGCGCTGCTCAAGCAGTCCGGAACCTTCCGCGACAACCAGGCCACCGTCGAGCGCGCGCTCGATTCGAACGATCTCGAGCGCGAGCGCGGCATCACCATCCTCGCCAAGGCCACCTCGGTCGATTGGCAGGGACACCGGATCAACATCGTCGACACCCCCGGTCACGCCGATTTCGGCGGCGAGGTCGAGCGCATCCTCGGCATGGTCGACGGCGTGCTCCTGCTGGTCGACGCCGCCGAAGGCCCGATGCCGCAGACCAAGTTCGTGCTCGCCAAGGCGCTGCGCCTGGGCCTCAGGCCCATCGTGGTGCTCAACAAGGTCGACAAGCCCGACGCCGAGCCCGACCGGGCGCTGAACGAGGTCTTCGACCTCTTCGTGACGCTGGACGCGACCGCCGACCAGCTCGACTTTCCCGTGCTCTACGCCTCGGGGCGCAGCGGCTGGGCGGACGAGGCGCTGGACGGGCCGCGAAAGGACCTCTCCGCGCTCTACCGCATGATCCTCGACCACGTGCCGGCACCGGCCCAGGCGGCGCGGCGCGCCGAGCCCTTCGCCATGCTCGCGACCACCCTCGCCGCCGATCCCTTTCTCGGCCGGCTGCTGACCGGGCGCATCGAGGCCGGAACCGTGCGCACCGGGCAGACCGTGAAGGCGCTCGCCCGCGATGGCCGCGAGATCGAGCGCTTCCGCGTCTCCAAGATCCTCGCCTTCCGCGGGCTGGCGCGCGCGGCGATCGAGATGGCCGAGGCCGGCGACATCGTCAGCCTCGCGGGCATGACCAGGGCGAGCGTCGCCGATACCCTCGCCGATCTCGCGGTCAGCGAGGCGATCCCGGCCCAGCCCATCGACCCGCCGACCATCTCGGTCACCTTCGGCATCAACGATTCCCCCCTCGCGGGCCGCGACGGCGACAAGGTGCAGAGCCGGGTGATCCGCGACCGGCTGATGCGCGAGGCCGAGACCAATGTGGCCATCCGCGTCGCCGACACCCCCGGCGGCGAGGCCTTCGAGGTGTCCGGCCGCGGCGAGCTGCAGATGGGCGTGCTGATCGAGAACATGCGCCGCGAGGGCTTCGAGCTCTCGGTCAGCCGGCCGCGCGTGCTCTTCCGCGACGAGGGCGGCCAGCGGCTGGAACCGGTCGAGGAGGTCACGATCGACGTCGACGAGGAATATTCCGGCGTGGTGGTCGACAAGCTCAGCCAGCGCAAGGGCGAGCTCGTCGAGATGCGCACCGGCGCGGGCGGCAAGACCCGCATCGTCGCGCATGTGCCCTCGCGCGGGCTGATCGGCTATCACGGCGAGTTCCTCACCGACACCCGCGGGACGGGCGTGCTCAACCGGGTCTTCCACGAATGGGCGCCGCACCGCGGTGCGATCCCCGGGCGACGCAACGGCGTCCTGATCTCGATCGAGGACGGCGTCTCCGTCCCCTATGCCATCTTCAACCTCGAGGACCGGGGCCGCTTCTTCATCGGCTCGGGCGAGGCGGTCTATTCCGGCATGATCCTCGGCGAGCACAACCGCGACAACGACCTCGAGGTGAACCCGCTCAAGGGCAAGAAGCTCACCAATATCCGGGCCGCCGGCAAGGACGAGGCGGTGGTGCTGACCACGCCCTTCCGCATGACGCTCGAACAGGCGATCGCCTATATCGACGATGACGAGCTCGTCGAGGTGACGCCGCGCTCGATCCGCCTGCGCAAGCGGTTCCTCGACCCGCACGAACGCAAGCGGCAATCGCGCCAGGCGGCATCCTGACGAAAAGGAAATTAACTGTTTATCAACCGATCGTTGACATTCGCATTCTGCAAAATCGTTTGCAAATCGTATCCGAGTCGCGTTTGCGGTTTCGCAAGGCCCTTCGATTTCATCCTATGATTGTGGTAAAATCCCGTACCATCCGCAGGGCAACACCCCTGATTGAGTGCCGGGAAGGCCCGACAGCCGGGACTAGAGGACTTGGCACGGATCATGCATGGTAGTATCGCGAGAATGAAGTAATAGCGGAGCACTGAGTATGAAGCATCCCGTGGACGTGCATGTCGGCAAACGAGTCCGGCACCGGCGTTGGATGGTGGGCATGACCCAGCAGCAGCTCGGCGACATCGTCGGCATCAAGTTCCAGCAGATCCAGAAGTACGAGACCGGCATGAACCGGATCTCGGCCTCCCGGCTCTGGGACATCGCCCAGGCGCTCGACGTCTCGATCAGCTTCTTCTTCGAGGGGTTCGACGGCGAGGAATCCGCGGCCGAGGCGGCCATCGCCGGCGCGGAATCCCATCGCGGCGACCTGCTCGCCGACAAGGAGGCGCTCGAGCTCGTGCGGTCCTACTACGCGATCCCCGAGGCGCAGCGCCGCCGGCTGTTCGACCTGGCCCGCGTCCTCAGCGACGTCGCCTGAAAGCAGGTCTTGACCGAGGCCGTCGCATGGCCGAAACCGCCCGAAGGTGAGGATACCTGAAGGACGGGGTCGAGCGATGGCGGTGGGGTCCGAACTGCAGGCGGAGCTCTGGCGGACTGCCGGCGATCTCGCCGATGTCGCCGCCGCGCATTGCCTGCGGCTCTTCCGCAGCCCCGATCTCGTCGCGGCCAACAAGGCCGCGAGCGGATTCGACCCGGTAACCGAGGCCGACCGCGCCGCAGAAGCGGCCATGCGGAAGATCATCGCCGAACGCCGGCCCGGGGACGGCGTGGATGGCGAGGAATACGGCCGCGAATCCGGCAGCTCCGGCTTCACCTGGGTCCTCGACCCGATCGACGGCACCCGCGCCTTCCTGAGCGGCGCCCCGACATGGGGCATCCTGATCGGGCTCGACGACGGCACCGGGCCGGTGCTCGGGGTCGTCGACCAGCCCTTCACCGGCGAGCGCTTCATGGGCGGCTTCGGTCGCGCGGAATACCGTCGCGGCGGCGACGTCTCCGACATGCGGGTGCGCGCCTGCCCGGGCCTCGCCGATGCCGTGCTCTACACCACGCGGCCGGAGATCGGCAGCGAAGCCGAGCGCGAGGGTTTCATGGCGGTGAGCCGCCGGGCGCGGCTCACGCGCTACGGCTTCGACTGCTACGCCTATGCGCTGGTCGCGCTCGGCCATGTGGATCTGGTGATCGAGGCCGGGCTCCACAGCTACGACATCCAGGGACCGCAGGCGGTGATCGAGGCGGCCGGCGGCCTCGTGACCGACTGGCGCGGCCGCCCGGCGCACCAGGGCGGCCGGGTGCTGGCGGCCGGCGACCGGCGCGTCCATGCCGCGGCGCTCGAGCTCCTCTCCCGCGTCAGCGACTGAGCCGCGCCTCGGCCCCCCGCCGCAGCGGCACCCGGGCGAGAAAATCGTCGATGTGCCGCCAGGCCGTCTCCAGCGTCGCCGGGACCTCCATGAAGATCTCGTGGCGCGCCTCCTCCAGGAGCACGAGCTCGCCCGCCTCCATCTTGTCGAGCTGGGCGCGGATCACGCTGGTCGAGACCACCGTCTCCTCGGTCCCGAGCAGGGTCAGCACCGGCACCTTCGGCAGCGGCGCCACGTAGAGCCGCGCCATCTCCTCGAGGGCCGCATAGGTCCATTGCATGCTCGGCCCGCCCAGGCCCAGCTCCGGATGGCGGGTGATCTGCGCCAGCATCCAGTCGAAGGTCGCGCGGTCCGAGGTCAGCGGATTGCCCTCGAAGGCGATCGCCATCGTCGTCGGCTGCGCGTTCGCGCCAGGCGTGAGCCGCGTGCCCAGCCCCATGACATTGGCGAATTGCGTCACCTTGCTGGTCAGCTCCCGCGTCGCGGCCCGCATCTGCAGGTGCCACATCGGCGCCGAGAAGACCGCGCCGCAGAATTCCGCCCGCTCGAGCAGCGTCCTGAGCCCGATGCAGCCGCCCATGGAATGCGCGAAGAGATAGCGCGGCCCCGGCAGGTCGAGCCGGGCCTCGAGCGCCATGAGCGCCGCCACGTCGCGCTGATAGTCGCGGAAATCCTCCACATGCCCCAGCGTCGGCCGCGACGCATGCCGGTCCGAGAGGCCCTGCCCGCGCCAGTCGATCACCAGCACGCTCAGCCCCCGCGCGCGCAGGCGCCCGGCCACGGGCCCGTATTTCTCGGCGTATTCCGTGCGGCCGGGAAAGATCACCGCGGTTCCCCGCGTCCCGCCCTCCCAGGAAACGGCGCGCAGCCGCACTCCGTCCGATGCCGTCAGCCAGAAGGCCCGCGCGCCCTCCGGCGCATCGGCGACGGCGGCATGGAACGGGGCCGGCTCGCTCATGCCAGCAGGCTGCCCAGCTTCATCGCGAGCCCCATGTCGCCCTCGACCTTCAGCCGCCCGCTCATGAAGGCCGAGGTCGGATCGATCTCGCCGCCGAGCATGCCCTCGAAGGTCTCGCGATTCGCCGTCATCACGCAATCGGCCTCCGAATCGTCGGCACTCGCCCCGGATTCGTCGATGCGCACCGCGCCCTCGTCCTCGATGACGAACTTCACCGAGCCGTCGATGCCTTCTCCATCCAGCTTCTCGTTGAGGGTCTTGACGGCGGCGGCCACGATATCGCTCATGAAAGGTCTCCGGATTGGGGCGCGCAGCCCTCGATTTCTGCCCAGCGACCGCTAATCTAGGGATCATGACCGGAATGGGAAAGCTCCTCAGAATGCTCTGCGCCACCGGGGCGCTCGGCCTCGCCGCCCCGGCGCCGGTCGCCGCACAGCCGGCGGAACAGGCCGAGAAGCTCGACGCTCTCTTCGCCGAGCTCGCCCAGCCCGGCCGCACCGACTGGCAGCGCATCGAGGGCGAGATCGTGCGGATCTGGTCGCATTCGGGATCGGACGCGATGGACCTCCTGCTCGAGCGCGGCAATGCGGCACTGGCGTCGGAAGACTACGACCTGGCGCTCGAGCTCTTCAGCGCGCTGACCGACCATGCCCCGGATTTCGCCGAGGGCTGGAACGCGCGGGCGACGACCTTCTACCTGCTCGACGAATACGCGCTCTCGATCGCCGACGTCGAACGGGTGCTCGCGCTCGAGCCGCGGCATTTCGGCGCGCTCGCGGGCCTCGCCTTCATGTTCGAGCAGATGGGCGAGACCGAGCTCGCGCTCCGGGCGCTGCGCGCGGTGCAGGCGCTCAATCCCAACCGCGAGAACCTCAACGAGACCATCCTCCGTCTGGAACGGACGACGGGCGCCGCCGATATCTGACGGGGCCCGCAGGCGACCGGAGATCCGAAGATGGCACTTGATGGCGGGCCGCGCGTGACGGCCGTTCTCGGTCCGACCAACACCGGCAAGACGCATTACGCCATCGAGCGCATGCTCGGCCATCGCACCGGCGTCATCGGCCTGCCGCTTCGCCTGCTCGCCCGCGAGGTCTATGACCGCATCGTCGCGCTCCGGGGCCCCTCGGTCGTCGCGCTGGTCACCGGCGAGGAGCGCATCGTGCCGCCGCGCGCCGCTTGGTGGGTCTGCACCGTCGAGGCGATGCCGCTCGACATCGGCGCGGATTTCCTCGCGGTCGACGAAATCCAGCTCTGCGCCGATCCCGACCGCGGGCATATCTTCACCGACCGGCTGCTGAACGCCCGCGGCCTCACCGAGACGCTGCTGCTCGGCTCGGATTCCATGCGCGGCCGCATCGCGAGCCTGGTGCCCGGCGTGACCTTCCTGCGCCGCCAGCGCTTCTCGCGGCTGAGCTGGACCGGCACCCGCAAGATCAGCCGCATGCCGCCGCGCAGCGCCATCGTCGGCTTCTCCACCGAGGACGTCTATGCCATCGCCGAGCTGATCCGGCGCCAGAAGGGCGGGGCGGCGGTGGTGATGGGCGCGCTCTCGCCGCGCACCCGCAATGCCCAGGTCGAGCTCTACCAGAACGGCGACGTCGACTATCTCGTGGCCACCGACGCCATCGGCATGGGGCTCAACCTCGACATCGCCCATGTGGCCTTCTCCGGCGTGGTGAAGTTCGACGGCCGCCGCCACCGCCACCTCAACCCCAACGAGCTCGCGCAGATCGCCGGCCGCGCCGGGCGCTACACCACAGACGGCAGCTTCGGGGTGACCGGCGAGGTGCCGCCGCTCGACGCGGAGGTGATCGACGCGATCGAGAACAGCCGGTTCGCGCCGCTGCGCCGGCTGCAATGGCGCAACCACCGGCTCGACTTCCACAGCCCCGAGGCGCTCATCGCCAGCCTCGAGGCACCCTCCGACCACCCCGAACTGGTGCGCGCCCGCGAGGCCGACGACCTCGCGACGCTGCGCAGCCTCTCGGAATCGCGCGACCTGCGCGCGCGCCTCGCACTGCCCGCCGATACCCGGCTCCTCTGGGACGTCTGCCAGATCCCCGATTTCCGCAAGGTCTCGGCCTCCGAGCACGTAAGCCTCTGCGCCCGGCTCTTCGGCTTCCTGCATGGCGGCGGCCGCGTGCCCACCGACTGGCTCGCCGGGCAGATCGGGCGCATCGACCGCACCGACGGCGACATCGACGCGCTGTCGCGGCGGCTGGCATATATCCGCACATGGACCTATGTCGCCCAGCGCAAGGGCTGGGTGGACGACGCGGACCATTGGCGCGACGAGACGCGTGCGGTAGAAGACCGCCTGTCGGACGCGCTGCACGCGCGGCTGACCCAGCGGTTCGTGGACCGGCGCACCTCGGTGCTGATGCGCCGGCTGAAGCAGAAGGAGAGCCTCTTGGCCAAGGTCACCGAGACCGGCGAGGTGTCCGTCGACGACCAGTTCGTCGGACGGCTCGAAGGCTTCCGCTTCCGCCTCGACCCCACGGCGGAGGCCGAGCAGGCGCGCACCCTGCGTGCCGCCGCCATCGCGGCTCTCGCCCCGGTCCTCAGCCTGCGCGCCGACAGGTTCTACAACGCCCCCGACCCCGAGATCGACGTGACCGAGCAGGGCGGGCTGATGTGGGGCGAGCATGCGGTGGGCCGGCTCGTCGCCGGCCCCGACCCGCTCTCGCCCCAGATCCAGCCCTTCGTCGACGAGGACGCCGACCCCGCCATCGCCGAGAAGCTGCGCCGGCGGCTCGGCCATTGGATCGACCGCCGGATCGCCGCGCTCTTCGCGCCGCTGATCGCGCTGCGCGACGATGCGGCGCTGGCGGGCATGGCGCGCGGCGTCGCCTTCCGGCTGGTGGAGGGGCTCGGCATCGTGCCCCGCGGCGCGATCGCCGACGAGGTCAAGGGCCTCGACCAGGAAAGCCGCGCCGGGCTGCGCAAGCACGGCGTCCGCTTCGGCCAGTTCACCGTCTTCCAGCCGCTTCTGCTCAAGCCGGCGCCGACGCGGCTGCGCCTCGTGCTCTGGTCGCTGGCCGAGGGGCTCGAGATCTTCCCGGAATCGCCGCCGCCGGGCCTCGTGACCGTGCCGGCGGTGCCGGACGCGCCGCCGGGCTATTACCCCCGCGCCGGCTACCGCCTCGCGGGCGATCGGGCGATCCGGATCGACATGCTCGAACGGCTCGCCGACATGATCCGCCCGCTCGACGCCCGCGCCGGCTTCGAGGCCAGCGCCGACATGCTCTCCATCACCGGGCTGACGCTCGAGCAGTTCGCCGGGCTGATGCAGGGCCTCGGCTTCGAGGCACGCGCCGACACGCGCCCCAGGCAGAAACCGGCCGCCCCGGCCCGCCGGACCGACACGGCACCGGAAGAAGCGGCAGCCCCGGACCAGGCGACTGCTACGGCGGAGGCGCCGGCCCCGGACGCCCAGGCGCCGGCGGATCCCTCACCGGACCTGCCCACCCCCGATGCCGCGGCGGCCGTCACCGCCACCCCGCCCGAAGACGCGCCGCCGCCCGCCGCCGAGGCGCCCGAACCGCCGCTCGACTCCGCGCCTCCCGGCCCGTCGCCGGAGACCGCGGCCCCCGGCCCCGAGGATCTCCCGGCCACCGCCGGGCCCGCAGATACGGGCGCGGCCGAGGCCCCCCTCGAGACCGCCGTCGAGCCTCCTCTCGAGACCGAGACCTTCTACCTCTTCACCCGCGCCCCCCGGCGCCGGCCGGAGCGCCCGCAGAAGGGCAAGCGCCGGCCCGGGGCCGGTGCCGCCGCCCGGCAGGACGGCGGCGCAGCGGAGAAGCCCAAGGGCAAGCCGGGCGGCCCCCACCGCGGCGACCGGCCGCGCCGGGGCGCCAAGCCGGAACCCGCCGAGCCCGAGGCCCAACCCGCGAAGTCCCGCCCGCCGCGGCCCGAGCGGCCGGTCGATCCCGACAGCCCCTTCGCCGCACTGCTGGCGCTCAAGCTCAAGAAGTGACGTGTCCGGCGACCGCCGCACCGCGCATCGCCCGGAACGCTCCCGCCTCCTGAATCCGTCGCGCCCGAACGAATTGCCACGGACGCCCCGGTGAGCCCCCCGCCCCCCGATCACGACGAGGAGGCGCCCTCCGGGTCGATCCGACTCGACAAATGGCTCTGGCAAGCCCGATTCGCCAAGTCCCGCTCCCGCGCCGCGGCGCTGGTGGAATCCGGGGCGGTGCGGCTCAATTCCGCGCGGGTCGTCAAGCCCGCCACCCCGGTCAGGATCGGCGACGGGCTGAGCTTCGCGCTGGCCGGTCGGGTACACGTCCTGCGAGTGCGCGCGCTCGGCACGCGCCGCGGCCCGGCGCCGGAGGCGCGCGGTCTCTATCGCGACCTGGACGCAGCCTCTCCGGCCCTTGAACCCGACCGCGAGGCTGGTAAATAACCGGCAGCGGAGTGTGACAGGCTTTGCCGACGGACCCGAACGATCGAGGCCTGCGACCATGACCTACGTTGTGACCGAGAACTGCATCGCGTGCAAGTACACCGATTGCGTCGAGGTATGCCCGGTGGATTGCTTCTACGAGGGCGAGAACATGCTCGTCATCCACCCCGACGAATGCATCGACTGCGGCGTCTGCGAGCCGGAATGCCCGGCCGACGCCATCCGTCCGGACACGGAGCCGGACATGGAGAAATGGGTCGAGTTCAACCGGAAGTACTCCGAAGCCTGGCCGGTGCTCGCCATCAAGCGCGACCCCCTGCCCGAGGCCGAGGAGCGCGACGGCGAGACCGGCAAGATGGAGAAGTACTTCTCCGAGAGCCCCGGCGAGGGCGGCTGACCGCCGCCGCCGCCCGGTCCCGGCGCGGCGTCACGACCCCGCGGACGGCGGTTGGGCGCCGAGCGCTCACGACCTCTTGTGCCGCCCTTCCAATTCCGCCCGCCATATGCTACATTCGCAAAACAACGAATGGTCCGGAGAACTAGGCCGGGGTAGAACTGGCCTGTAAAGTCGTCTGTATGCATCATGGTTGTCGGAGCGGTTGCGGAAGTAGCCGGTCGGGCTTTGTGGCGCGTCGGATGGCAACAATTCCGGGTTGGTCAGAAGGATTTGACGCGCATCATGAGCAAGCTGAAGAAATCGGCGGAGTTCCGCCCCAACGATTTTGTCGTCTATCCGGCCCATGGCGTCGGGCGAATCATTTCGATCGACGAACAGGACGTGGCGGGAATTCGGCTGGAGATGTTCGTCATTTCGTTCGAGAAGGACAAAATGACCCTGCGGGTTCCGACCGGCAAGGCAAGTTCCGTCGGCATGCGCCCGCTGAGCTCGTCCGACATCGTCGACCGCGCGCTGGAGACGCTCAAGGGCCGCGCCCGGGTCAAGCGCGCCATGTGGTCGCGCCGCGCCCAGGAATACGAGCAGAAGATCAATTCCGGCGACCTGATCTCCATCGCCGAGGTGGTGCGCGACCTGCACCGCAACGACGACCAGCGCGAGCAGTCCTATTCCGAGCGCCAGCTCTACGAGGCGGCGCTCGAGCGGCTGACCCGCGAGGTGGCCGCCGTGAACGGCATCGAGGAGGTCAAGGCCCAGGCCCATGTCGACCGCGTGCTCGGCGGCCGCGTCGCCGCCTGAGCCCTTCCCCCGCATGACAGAGCGATGGCCTGCCGGAACCCCGGCAGGCCATTTTCGTTCCGGCACAGGTCGGTCGTTGCACTGGCAGGCACGAAACCACCGGTGAACACCGCCTGACCGGCCGAACCCGGGGCGACGGCTCCCGGAACCGGGGCACGCGGCGCTTCGGCAGCTTCGCCGCAAGGCAGCCCTCCGGCCGGCCCGCCCCCGCCTTGCCAGAGGCACGACTTTTCGGGCAGATGGCCGCCGATGACGCCCGGTGCCCGCCTTTCCGCCGCCATGGCCCTGCTCGACGCGATCCTCGCCGGCGAGCCCTCCGAGCGCGCGCTCACCCGCTGGGCGCGGGCCAGCCGCTTCGCCGGCTCCAAGGACCGCGCCGCGGTGCGCGATCTGGTCTTCGACGGGCTGCGCCGGCGCCGCTCGCTCGGCTGGCTCGGCGGGGCGGAGACCGGCCGCGCGATCCTGACCGCCCATGCGGCCCTCGAGGGCGCCGACCTCGACGCGCTCTTCACCGGCGAGGGCTTCGACCCGCCCCCGCTCACGGAGGCCGAGCGCGCCGCGCTGGCGCGCGATCCCGCCGGGGCGCCCGATCCGGTGCGCCTCGATTATCCCGATTTCCTCGACGCTTCCCTGCGCGCCTCGCTCGGCGCGGATTTCGAGCCGGTGCTCGCGGCCATGCACGACCGCGCGCCGGTCGACCTGCGCGTCAATACCCTGAAGACCAATCTCAACGCCGCCCTCGTGGTGCTCGCGCGCGACGGGGTGCAGGCGGTGCCGCATCCGCTGGTGGCCAACGCCCTGCGCGTGCGCGACAATCCCCGCCTCGTCAGCGCCAGCCGCGCCTACAGCCAGGGCATGGTCGAGCTCCAGGATCTCTCCAGCCAGGCGGTCGTGGCGGCCTGCGCCGCGGCGCCGGGCATGACCGTGCTCGACTATTGCGCGGGCGGCGGCGGCAAGACGCTGGCGCTGGCCGCGGCCATGCAGGGCCGCGGCCGGCTCATGGCCTGGGACGTGAACCCGCGGCGCATGAAGGACCTGCCCGAACGCGCCCGCCGCGCCGGCGCCGAGGTGCAGCTGCTCGCCAATGCCGAACGCAGCGCGCTGGGGCCGGTCTGCGACCTCGTGCTCGTGGACGCGCCCTGCTCGGGCACCGGCGCCTGGCGGCGCAAGCCCGAGGGCAAGTGGCGCCTGACGCCGCAGGACCTGGCCGAATTCGCGCCGCTCCAGGATCGCATCCTCGCCCAGGCCGCGCGCCATGTGCGGCCCGGCGGCAGCCTCGCCTATGCCACCTGCTCGCTGCTCGCCGACGAGAACGAGGCCCGCGCCGCCGCCTTCGCCGCCGCCCATCCCGACTGGACCCCCTTGGGCGAGCTGCGCCTCGGCCCGCTCGACGGCGGCGACGGCTTCTATCTCGCGCGCTTCGCCGCCCCGAAGGCCCGGGGACGCGCCCCCGCGGCGCCGGCGCAACCCCGCGGGGCATTCAGAGGCTCTTAACAATACCTGTGGTTGAACTTCCGGAATTGGGCTAGGTTCTTGCCGCAACCCGGGAGTCGGAACTTGCGCGAACGCGGATCCACGCAGGGCATCGAGGGCGTCGGCGACGCACGCTCGGGCGCGCTCCTGCTCCTCGCCGGGGCGGGGCTGCTCACCTCGACCCTGACCGGCATCTGGTCCGGCTCGGTCGCCGTGCCCACGGCGCTCGCCGTGGCGCTGCTCGTCTTCGGCCTCTATCTCGCCGGGCTGCGGCTGGCGGGGCGCCTGAGCGCCGCCACGGCGCCCGACCGGCGCATCGGCTATTTCGCATCCCACCCCGAGCCGGTCTACCTCACCGACCTCGACGGCGCCGTGCTCGCGCGCAACCCCGCCGCGCCCGCCACGGGCTTTCTCGAGGGCTGGCTGGCCGACCCCCGCGCCGCGATCTACCGCCTGACCCGCGAGGTGCGCGCGACCGGCTTCGCCGAGGAGGAGGCCGGGCCGAACGGCGGCCGGGTCACGGTCAGCCGGCTCGGGCCGCGCAGCCTGCTCTGGCGGCTGGACCGGCCCGGCGGGCGGACCCGCCCCCCCCCCCCCACCCCCGCCCACACCCCCCTGGCCCGGGCCCCCCCCCCCGCCCGGGGGCCCCCGCCCCCGCGGCGGCGGCCTCCGCACCCTCTTCGGGGGGCGGGCCGCGCCCGGGGGGGCCCCCCCCCGGCCCGGGGCGCCCCCCGCCGATACCGCCGTGCCCTGGCTCCGCGCCGATGCCGGGGGCCGCGTGACCGCGCTCAACCCCGCCGCGGCGCAGGGCCTGCCGCAGCCGCTCGAAACGCTGGAATCCGCGCTGGTCGACCCGCCGCTGCGCCCCGACGGCATCCATATCCTCGCCGGCAGCGGCCAACCGGTGCGCGCCGTGGTGCTGCCCGGCCAGGACTCCCAGCGCGACGTGCTCTTCGTGCCGCTGGCCGGCGACGAGATCGCGGGCCTCGTGCCGGATCATTTCCTCGAGGAGCTGCCGGTGGCGCTGGCGCGGCTCGAGACCGACGGCCGGCTGATCTACGCCAACCGCGCCGCGCGCCAGCTGCTCGGCGAGCGCGCCGAGCCCGGGGTCAACATCTCCGACCTGATCGAGGGGCTGGGCCGCTCGATCCGCGAACGCCTCTCGGACACGAGCAAGGGCCGGGCGCTGGGCCGGTCGGAGGTCGCCCGCGGCACCGCCGACGGCCAGGAGATCTTCCTGCAGGTCGCCTTCACCCGCACCGTGCTCGACGGCGCGCCCTCGCTGCTCGCGGTGCTCTCCGACGCCACCGAGCTCAAGACGCTCGAGGCGCAATTCGTCCAGTCCCAGAAGATGCAGGCCGTGGGCCAGCTCGCCGGCGGCGTGGCGCATGACTTCAACAACCTCCTGACCGCCATCAACGGCCATTGCGACCTGCTCCTGATGCGCCACGACGTCGCCGACACCGAGCATGGTGATCTGATGCAGATCCGCCAGAACGCCAACCGCGCCGCCGCCCTCGTCCGCCAGCTGCTGGCCTTCTCGCGCAAGCAGACCCTGCGCCCCACGATCATAAGCCTTCAGGACACGCTCTCCGAGCTCACGCATCTCCTGAACCGCCTGCTGACCGAAAAGGTGACGCTCCGGATCGAGCACGGGCCGGATCTCAACCCGGTCCGCGTCGACGAGCGCCAGTTCGAGCAGGTGATCATGAACCTCGTGGTCAACGCCCGCGACGCCATGCCCCGCGGCGGCGAGGTGCGCATCTCCACGCGCAACGAGCATCTCGACCGCGACCTGCACCGCGACCGCGCCGTGGTGCTGCCCGGCGACTACGTCGTCGTCGAGGTCGCCGATTCGGGCACCGGCATCCCGAAGGACAAGCTCGCGAAGATCTTCGAGCCCTTCTACACCACCAAGCAGGTCGGCGAGGGCACCGGCCTCGGCCTCTCCACCGCCTACGGCATCGTCAAGCAGACCGGCGGCTTCATCTTCGTCGACAGCCCGCCGGGACAGGGCGCGGTCTTCACCATCTACCTGCCGGCCTACGAGAAGACCGCCATCGCCCCGCCGCCCGTCGAGCCGGAGATCCGCCGCCCGCGCGACCTGAGCGGACGCGGCCTCGTGCTCCTGGTCGAGGACGAGGACGCGGTGCGCAGCTTCGCCGCCCGCGCGCTGCAACTGCGCGGCTACACGGTGATGGAGGCGGCCTCCGGGGAGGAGGCGCTGGAGATCCTCAAGGACGAGAGCCTCAACGTCGACATCATGGTCTCGGACGTCATCATGCCCGGCCTCGACGGCCCCGCCTGGGTGCGCGAGGCACGCCGCACCCGTCCCGAGGCCAAGGTGGTCTTCGTCTCGGGTTACGCCGAGGACGCCTTCGTCGGCGGCGACAGCGGCATCCCCGACGCGAGCTTCCTGCCCAAGCCCTTCACGCTCCCCGAGCTGACCCAGAAGGTCAAGGAGATGCTGGAAGCCTGACCCCCGCCCTCCGGATGACTTCGGGAGGTCGCTCCGGACCGGCGCCCCTCCGCCGCGGCGGCGCATGCCCATCGCGGATCCGGCACCGGACGAATCCGCGCATGCCGACGACCGGCTCGTGGCGACGGCCGGACACGCCGGGCCCGGCCCGGACCGCAGGATTCGGCACGTTAACACTTTTATCCAATAATATCAGGCTGCTAAATCCTGTCCCCATGGGGACGGCCTCGAACCGGCCCGCTCCGGCGGCTGGAATCGCCTCCGGAACCGCCCCTTTCGCCCCGGTCCCGCATCCGCTAAACCCGCCGCGCACCTCCGCCGACGGAACCAACGGATGAAATTCACGCTCGCCTGGCTCAAGGAACATCTCGACACCGACGCGACCCTCGACGCGATCACCTTCGCCCTCACCGATCTCGGGCTCGAGGTGGAAAGCGTGACCAACCCGGCCGCGCGGCTGGCCGCCTTCACCGTGGGCGAGGTGATCGAAGCGGGCCCGCATCCCGATGCCGACAAGCTCCGCGTCTGCCGCGTGGCGACCGCGGCGGGCGAGAAGCAGATCGTCTGCGGCGCCCCGAACGCGCGCGCCGGCATCAAGGTCGTGGTGGCGGCGCCGGGCGACTACATCCCCGGCATCGACACCACGATCAAGGTCGGCCGGATCCGCGGCGTCGAGAGCCAGGGCATGATGCTCTCCGAACGCGAGATGGAGCTCTCCGACGAGCACGACGGCATCGTCGAGCTCGATCCCTCGGCCGAGGTCGGCGCCCGCTACATCGACGTCGTCCCCTTCGACCCGGTGATCGACATCGCCGTCACCCCGAACCGACCCGATGCGCTGGCGGTCTCGGGCATCGCCCGTGACCTGGCGGCGCGCGGCATGGGCCGCCTGCGCACGCCCGCGGTCGAGCCCGTCGAGGGCGCCGAGCCCTGCCCCATCGGCGTCTATCTCGCGCCCGACGTGGCCGGCGAGGCCTGCCCGCTCTTCGCCGGCCGCCTGATCCGCGGCGTGAAGAACGGCCCCTCGCCGCAATGGCTGCAGGACCGGCTCCGCGCCATCGGGCTCAGGCCGATCTCGGCGCTGGTCGACATCACCAATTTCGTCACCTACGACCGCGGCCGGCCGCTGCATGTCTTCGACGCCGACAAGCTGCACGGGGCGATCACCGTGCGTCTCGCCCGGCCCGGCGAGCATCTGCCCGCGCTCGACGGCAAGACCTATGCCTTCGACGGCAGTGAGACCCTGGTCTGCGACGAGCAGGGCCCCGAGGCGATCGGCGGCGTGATCGGCGGCCTGCGCACCGGCTGCACCGCCGAGACGGTGAACGTCTTCATCGAATCCGCCTGGTTCGACCCGCACCGCACCGCGCGGACCGGCCGGCGGCTGCGCATCAATTCAGACGCGCGCTACCGCTTCGAGCGTGGGGTGGACCCAGCCTTTACGCCGCTTGGGGTCGAGCTCGCCGCCCGGATGATCCTCGATCTCTGCGGCGGCACCGCCAGCGAGGTGATGGTCGCCGGCGCGGTGCCGCGAACCGCCCGCAGCTATCCGCTCGACCCCGCCCATGTGGAGCGGCTGGTAGGCATGGAGATCCCGCGCGGCGAGCAGATCCGCATTCTCTCGGCCCTGGGCTTCGCGCCGGAGGGCGAGGGAGCTACGCTCGATGTCGCGGTGCCCTCCTGGCGCCCGGACGTCCAGGGGCCGGCGGATCTCGTCGAGGAGATCGCCCGCATCGCCTCGCTTTCGCGCCTTGAGGGCCGGCCGCTCCGGCGCCCCGCCGGCGTGGCGCGCCCGATCCTCACGCCGATGCAGCGCCGCGAGGCCCAGGCCCGGCGGCGGATCGCAGCGCTCGGCTACAACGAATGCGTCACCTACAGCTTCATCGACCGCGAGGCGGCCGCGGCCTTCGGCGGCGGGCAGGAGGCGACGCGGCTCGAGAATCCGATCAGCTCGGAGATGAGCCACCTCCGGCCCGATCTTCTCCCCGGATTGCTGCGCGCCGCCGCCCGCAACCAGGCGCGCGGCTTCGCCGATCTCGCGCTCTTCGAGGTCGGCCAGTCCTTCGCCGGCGGCGAGCCGGGCGAGCAGGCGCGCATCGCCGCCGGGATCCGGATCGGCGCCACCGCGCCGCGCGATGCCCACGGCAGCCGCCGGCCGGTGGACCTCCACGACGCGCGGGCCGATGCCGAAGCCGTGCTCGCGGCGATCGGCGCGCCGGCCAGGACGACGCTCCGGCGCGGCGCCCCGGGCTGGTTCCACCCCGGCCGATCGGGGGTGATCACCCTCGGCCCGAAGACCGTGCTCGCAGCCTTCGGCGAGCTGCATCCGCGCGTGCTGGCGACGCTGGACCTGCGCGGCCCGGCGGTGGCCATCGCGATCCAGCTCGAGGCGCTGCCCTTCCCCAAGACCCGCACCGCCACCCGCCCGCCCCTGGTCGCCTCGGACTTCCAGGCGGTCGAGCGCGATTTCGCCTTCGTGCTCGATGCCGAGGTGGAGGCCGGCGAGGTGGTGAAGGCGGCGCGAAGCGCCGACAAGGCGCTGATCGACGGCGTCACGGTCTTCGACGTCTTCTCCGGCCCGCGGGCCGAGGCGCAGTTCGGCGCGGGCCGGAAGTCGCTGGCCATCGCGGTCCGGATGCAGCCGACCGAGGCCACGCTGACCGACAGGGAAATCGAGGCCGTCTCGGCCCGCATCGTCGCGGCGGTCGAGACCGCGACAGGTGGCAGCCTGCGGACCTGACGGCCGGCGGGCGCAGAGGAAGGAGATCCGAATGCTCAAGGAATTCCGCGACTTCATCGCCCGCGGCAATGTCATGGACATGGCCGTCGGCATCATCATGGGCGCGGCCTTCACCGCGATCGTCACCTCGCTCGTCGACGATCTGGTGAACCCGCTGATCGGGTTCTTCGTCGGCGGCATCGACTTCTCCGACCAGGTGATCCGCTTCGGCGAGGGCGAGAATGCCGCGACCTTCCGCTACGGCAATTTCATCAATGCGGTGATCAAGTTCGCCATCGTCGCCTGGGTGGTCTTCCTGCTGGTCAAGGGCGTCAACAAGATCAAGGAGGCAGCCATGGCGGCCGTCGAAGAGCCGGAGCCCGAGGAGCCCGACGCGCCGAGCCAGGAACAGCTCCTCACCGAGATCCGCGACATCCTCAAACGCGACGCGCAGCCGGCCGGCGACGGCGGCTGAGGGCGAGGATCCCCTTTCGATCCCGGCGCCTGCCGCGTCGACGTCGCCCATCGCAGGATTTCCGCTGGACAGGGCCGGGCCGTTCCCCTAATCAGCGGCGGCGTTCGACGGTTCGCCCGTCGCGGGCCCGGGTAGCTCAGGGGTAGAGCAGCGGACTGAAAATCCGCGTGTCGGTGGTTCAAATCCGCCCCCGGGCACCACAAAATCAAAGACTTAATCGGAAGTTGGGGAGAGGGAACGGGCCGCTAGGTACCACGTAGGTACCAGATTGCGGCCCGATCAAACGTGCTTACCGCGCGGCCAGTTCACGCGATGTGGCGAGCAGGTTTCGCAAAAGCTTCTCGTCCAGGTGTTCAGTCCATTCTCCGAATTCGTAACCGTCCGGGTCGTCCAGGTCGAAGCCTGGCCGTCCCTCTCCGAAGATACCGAATGCGAAGAGCAGTTGCGCAGAAAGGCCGCTCAAGCTCGTCGCCCTGGTCTCGCAGACAGCCAAGCGCGCCTGATATTCCCGGTCCTCGAACGGCTGCATCTCTCGATCCGACAGTTCCAACCCGAGTACACTTGTGATGTCGCCGTTCGCCGCTTTCCACAAAGCAATGGCCTCGTGCACCGGGTCATGGGGTGCAGACTGGCCGGCCAGGGGTATTGTTGCAGCCGCAGCCGCGCCCGCAAGTATCTCGCGCCGGTTCATCTTGGCAGTCTTGGTCATCTAGGCACTCCCTCAGAAAATGCCCGGGGAGGCATGGCGACACGGCGCGCGCGAATGTAGGATTTGCGGTAGCCACGGCTTGCCCCTCCATTGGGCGGGTTGTGGTCAGGGTCGGGGTGGAAGCGCCAACTTCCCCTCGGCCCGCCTCACCCTAGCACATGGCCTAGCGACGTTGAAGCCTTCAGAATTGCCCTCGATACCAGGTCCGAGCTTGCGGTGTTCCGGCCCGCGCCTTGTTCCGGCACCGCGGGGTGCAGTACCGGGTTTCCGGGCGATCCTTCTTCGCCGGGGTCGGGTGGAACAGGTCACCGCAGTATTCGCAAGGCTTCAACGGCATGGCATCCTTCGCGCGCCGCCAGGCCGCCGCAACCTCGGCCGCGTGCCGCGCCTTGCCTTCCTCGCCCTCGCGTTCACATTTCATCGCGCTCTGAGCGGCAAAGGCGCAGGTGGAGTCGCAGTACTTCACCCAGCCGCCACCGCCGCTTTGTAGCAGACGCTCCATCGGAATTGGCTTTCCGCATCGAGCGCAGTTGTCACGTTGCAGGCGCGCGATGCCCTCTTCCGTCCAGCCCGGCTGCCCTTGCTGCCACGTCGGGCGCTTCGCCCCGAGCTGGTTCAGCACCTCTCGCACGACTTCCGCCGCCGCGGCGTCCGCCGCCTTCCACGTCCAGCCACCGGAGAGGATCAGGCCGCTCCTGATACCGTGCCGGATCGGCGCCTCGTATGCGAATACGGTAGGCTCGCCGTGCACCATTATCGCGCGGATGCGCGACACCAGATCGAAGCGACGGCCGTTGACGAGCCGGCCAAGGTGCTTGGCCCGATCGCGCTTGTGTGCCACGTCAGGGCGCCGCATGGGCATCCTGCCCTGTCCTGATCGGCGTTTCGCTCACGGGGCCTCGCCGCGGGCGCTGGCCGTCAGCTCCTGCCACCGTTGCCGCCCCAGCTCCTTGACGCCGGAAATGGCGTATTCGCGCCCGCCGTAGATGATCCGGTCCTCCACCGTGACGCCCAGCCCCCAGCGGATGCGGAACCGGGTGGTGATCACGGCCGCCAGCTCGGCCGCGCGCCAGCGTTCGCCGTCGCTGACCGGCGTGACCTCGGCCCAGACGGTGCCGATCGGCACCCAGGCGGACACCGGCGCCCCGCCGAAGGCGTCGGTGCCATAGGTCGGGCGCTCTATCGTGATGCGCCTGTCGAGCCGCCCCGCGGTTGGCTGCTTCATGGCGCCGTCTCGCCCGGCCCCCAGCTCAGCAGCGCCATGGCGCCGGCCAGGTCGCCCGGCGCGAGCCCGCCTTCCTTCGCCTGGGCGAGGGCCTGCACGGTCGTTGCGAGGGCGCGCGCACGGCCGCCGGCGTCATAGGCCTGCAAGGGCCGCATCACGTCGATCTCGATCTCTGCGCCGAGCTTGGCGCAGGCTTCCTCGGCCACCAGCGCAGCGATCGGCTGCAGGGTCCATCCGGCCAGGTGGCGCTGCGCCTCGCGCACCAGCGGCCCCGTGGTGGTGGCGTTCAGGAGCGCCGGCAGCACGCCGAAGGCGGTGCAGATGGCGCCCCGCGCCGCCTCCAGGGTCTCCACCACGGCCGCCTCGCGCAGCCGTGGGGTCAGGTGGTCGGGACCGCGACCGGGCACCGGCGCCCCGCCTGCGATCGCCTGGCTGAGGTATTCGATCACCAGGGCGCCACCGCGCCGGCCGCGCAGGCTGCCGCGCACCGACTCCAGCGCTTCGCCGCCGCCCCCGTCCAGCGGAACGATCATGCTGCCGATCGGCGCATCCCGGAAGGTCTCGTGAAGCGCCTGCTCCACTTCGTGCAGGAGCTGCGCCGAGAGCGAGGCCCGCCGCAGGGGCGCCTGTCCCGACCAGGGCGCCACCGGGTCGGCCGCCAGCCGGACATGCAGCACCTCCGGCGCCAGCACGGTCTCGGAGCGCCCGCCGCCCGCCTCGGGGATGCTCAGGCGGTAGGCGCGCGGCGTGCCGTCCCGGGTGCTGACATCCCAGTCCGAGCAGGGCACCAGCCGGTCGCGGATCAGGAGCACCGCCTCGCCTCGGAACGCCAGCGCACGCGCCAGGAGGCCCATGGTGCGCCGGTCGAGCAGGTCGGTCCCGGTCACGTCCGCGAGCGCGAAGGCGCCCTCCCAGAGCGAGGCGCAGGCCTGCACCGTCGCCGTCAGCTCGGCGAGCCCCGATCGCCCGGAGATGTAGCTTTCCCGCGCCGCCATGATTGCCGCGGTGAAGCCGGTTCCGGCCGATCGGGTTTCGGTCACGGGCACCCTAGGTTGCCGCCGTGTCAGCCATCCGAGCATCACGCCCTCCACCGTCCGCGGCCGCGCCTGGGCCGATGCGGGATCGTCCGCGTGATCTCCCAGGAGCGCGCCGCCACCTGGGCGCTCGCGTAGGCCGGCCGCGTCACGACGCTCAGCTCGTGCAGCTCGGCCGAGCGCACCACCCGGAGCAGCCCGCGATTCAGTTTCAGCACCTCGTCGCTGGTCACGACGAAGCCGGGGGAGACCCCGGTCGCAAGCCGGCCGTGAACCATCGCCAGCGCATCGCGCCCCGTGGTCGAGTCCGCGACGGCCGGATCCAGCGTCGCCTCGAAGACGAGCGCATCGTCGCGATCTTCGAGGCGCAGGCTGCCGGCCCGCGTGCTCGCCAGTGGCCGATTGAAGTCATGGCCTAGCAGCAGGTGAATTTCCTCGCCGGCCTCGATGCGCGCCCGGAAGGCCCGGCCGCCGATCTTCTCCCACCGCCGCGGGCCGAGGTCGGTTTCGGTCTCGTAGGGGAAGCGCCCGGACAGCCGGGCGCTCCCGTCTTCGGCCGCGCGCAGCTCCAGGCCGCCGCCCGCGCCGCCCCAGAGAAGCGCGGGCGCCATCACGCCAGCTCCAGCCCGGTCAGCACCTCGAGCTGCGCCGGCCGCGCCACCGTCACGTCCGCCGTCGCCAGCGCCGTGATACGGAGACCGCCCGAGGCCGCGTCGGCGAACGGGTCCCGGATCACGTCGACCGCGCCCCAGGCGCCCACGAAGATCGGCGCGACACCGCCGGCCGCCGTGCTCAGCAACGCCGAGCAGGCGAGCGGCGAGCCGGTCGGCGCGGCGAGCGCGTTGCTCGACATGGCGATGTTGCCGGGCGGGACGCTCCGCGTCAGGCGGTCCCATTCCGTGACGCCGGTTCCGGTGTCGATATAGGCGCCGTCGAGGAAGTCCCAGAGCTCCGGCCGGATCAGCGCCCGCACCGCCGAAGGCGAGCCCGCCGCATTCGCGACCATGAAGGCGGTCACGCGGGCGCGGAAGGCCGCCCAGCTCGCCGAGGCGCCCGCATCGGTCGCGGTGATGCCGTAGGTCGCCGCGCCGGCGACGACCCCGAGCGGCTGCCCGTTCGCGCCGGTCCCGAGGAAGATGGCCCGGTCGAGCGCGACACCCATCGCCGAATTCATGTCGCGCCGCACCGCGGCTTCGAGCGCCGCGCCGGACTGCTTCAGCGCCTTGCGCGAGATCTTCATCTGTACGCCGAGGTTCTGCTCCGGCTTCAGCGCCCGGTCGGTCGTGGCGAAGGTCGTCGGCCCGGCAACGTCTGCAAGCTCGCCGTCCGCCCAGCCCGCCGCCACGGAGCTCGTGACCACCGGCCACTCGGTCGAACCGGATTCGATCGCGATCATCTGCGCGCCCATCCGGCCGGCGGCCAGGTCGGGGAACAGGCGATCGATGATCGGCCGGGTGGTCACGGGATCCGGCGTGCCGCCCGCGATCGTCTCGCCCGCGCGCGCTTCGAGCGCGAGCCAGGGGACCGGAACGCCGCGATAGCCGCCCTGACTGCGCAGCTCGGTCACCACCTCGGCCGTCCGGCCGTCGATCTCCCGGCCTTCGGCCAGCGCCAGCGCCACCTGGCGCAGCTCGAAGGCGGCGACGAGCTCGGACCACTCACGGCCGCCGCGGGTTTCCAGCTCGCCCTTGGCGTCGCGCCGCTCTTCGTCCTCGGCCACGAGCGCCGCGCGATAGCGGGTCTCGTTCTGCCGGTACTCCGCGTCCATCTCGTCCATGGTCCGCACCTCGTCCTCGGTCGGGCTTTCCTTCCCGGCGAGGCCCGCGAGCGCCTGCCGGATTTCCGACTGTCGGCGCGCGATCTTCACGCTATCGAGCATGTGACATTCCTTTCGCTGCTCGGTTTCCTGCCGTCCCTTTCGAGGGCGCGGACGGCTGCGCGCCACTTGTCGCGAGCCGGGGCCACTTCAGGGCGCCCGAGCTCGGCGTTGGTCTTGGCGACGTGGCAGGCGATGCAGAGCGCCTGGAGGTTCGCCGGGTTCCATCGCAGATGCGGGTGCGTCCGCACCGGCTTGACGTGATCCACCTCGAGCCGGCCATGCTTGCCGCAGGCCTGGCAGGTGTTGCGGTCCCGCGAGAGCACAAGCGCCCGCAGCGCCATCCAACGCTGGCCCGATGCCGAATGCCGGCTCATGCCACCACCGGCCGGCGGAAGGGCGCGAGGTCCGCGACCACGCCCGGCGTCAGCATCCGGCCCTCGCCGCGGCGGTCATAGCGCGCTGCCACCATGTCGAGGATCGCCTGCCTCACGCCCGCGGGCGTGCCGGTCCCGGCGACGAAGCGCACGCGCACCGCGTTGATCGCTGCCATGGTCGCCGGCCAGGAGAAGCCCGCGGCCGGCACGATCCAGCCCTCGAAGCCGGGCGCGTCGTCCACCGCGAAGTTGCCCGTGTCGACCGCGCCCGCGCCGCCCTCGGGATCCGTGAAGGACAGGCTCGTCACGCTGGCCACCGGCCCGATCGGAAGCCGGATCTCCGCGGCCGGGAAGCGGTCGAGCACCAGCTCCCATGTCGCCGGTTCCAGGCAGCGGCCGAGAAGCCCGTTGCGCCCGTCGAGCATGTCGACCGCGGCCGCGATCATCGCCGCAATGCCGGTGTCCTCGTGGTCGCCGTCGACGCGAAGGTATTCCTTCGCCTCGGCGAGCGTGACCGGCAGCACGGCCGGCGGGGTGATGAGCCGCAGGCGCGGCGGTGCGGATTTCGACATCTTCAGCCCCATGCGATTCGCGAGGTCTGCTTCGGCCGCGCCTGCATCCTGGCGCCCTCGGCCACCGCGAGGACGGTTGCCGCGGCCGCGTCGATGCGCCCGGTCGAGCGGGCCTTCGCGAGTTTCAGGTTGTTGGCGGGATCCCGGAGGCACACCGCGTCGGCGAAGGCCGAGCGCAGCAGGAGCGACGGCCGGGCCTTCACCTGGCCGTCATAGGCCGCGCGGCGGAACCGCTCGCAATCCTCGCCGCCGTCGCGGAAGCCCTGGCCGCGCCAGACGATCGGCGCCCGCACGCCGGCGCGCGCCAGGCCCTCGCCGAGCTCGGCCTGCTTGTACCTGTCGGCGGTCACCGCCGCGACGGGCTGACCCGCGACGTGGCGCATCACCTCGACCAGCCAGGGCGCTACCGGCACGGTCTTTTCGCCGAGCACGGTCAGCTCGCCGCGATCCTGCATCTCGACATAGCGCCCGGCCACGCCGTCGACCTGGCCGCGGTCGAGCAGCGACGGCTGGCCGGGGAAGGTTCCGAGCACCTCGAGGCGGTTGGTCTCCGGCCAGTAGAAGGCCGCCGCCCGCCTGCTGGCAGACCCGCCGCGGCCGAGCCCGACCACCCCCGGCCCCGAACGCGCAGGCAGCTCCCCCACCTC
>CALMSR010000035.1 GCA_937872465.1 uncultured Paracoccaceae bacterium | reverse complement strand
TCGAGCAGTTCGAGCCGGGGCTGATCGCCTATGCCCGCGGCGGCAAGGACATCCGGTTCAACCAGCCCTCCGCCACAGGCGGCTACGGCGAATACAAGCGCGCCAGCCTGCACACGATCTCGGCAGGCTTCCGGGTGCACCCGGCCTCGCGGGCGAGCTTGTAGAGCCGCTTCAGCGCGTCCGCGCGGCGGTAGGCGGCCGTGCTCTCGCGCTCCGCTTCCACGAGCGCGAAGGCGATCTCGTCCACGGTCACCAAGCTGACACCGCAGGAGGTGTCGATCATCAAGGCCCGGCTCGCCCGGGGAGACTTCCAGCACCGGATCGCTGCAGATTTCGATCTGAACCAGGGACGGATCAGCGAGATTGCGACTGGCAAGCGCTTTGCGGACATCCCGCCCGTGTCCATGGAGGTGGGACATGTCTGACAAACTCTTCAAGCCTGGGCAAAAGGCCCCGAAATCTGGTCAGTACGAGATCACCGGCCCCCGAGGTGGTGGAACCGGCGTCGAGCGCACGGTTACGCGCAACGAACCGCTCCCTCCGCCTGAACAGAAGGGCCAGCGGTACCGTCTCGTCGATCCGACCCAGCATCGGCGCAAGCCCTGAGACAAACTTGCACGGCCCGGCGTTCGCTGGGCCGTGCGCACAAACGCCCTGACCGCAGGTGCACCGGATAGACTACGGATCGCTGCCAACCTTTTCGACCATCTGAGCCCGCATGTCTCTGCCGTCGATGGTCTTCTCAACCACCACAAACAAGCCCTTGCCGCCGCTCTTCCTCTCCCACAGCTGACCGATGGTCCGCTTTTCGGCGGTGTCGGGGCCATCGGCGATGTGAGCTCCCTTGTACTCTACGACGAGCAGTCGACCGTCCTGCAATTGAGCCACGAAATCCGGATAGAACTTGTCTGTGGCCGTCGGCAACCAGAACGAGTTGGGGTGGCGTGCGACGTTGCGGATCCAGAACTTCAGGCCTGGCAAGCTGTCGATGGCTTGCGCGCACTGGAATTCTTCACCGTTCTCGGCCCCATCGAAGGCAGGCACATGGTCCGGCCCAAGGAAGTGCTTGCGAGGTTTCCAGCGCCCACGGTACCGGCGCTGATCCCAATACATTCCGTCCTTGAACGCGAAAGCTTCGTCGAAGGACACCTCGACCTTGGCTTCCGGATCGAAGAGATACCGCTGGTAGACGCCATCGCGTTCCTGCTGACGGATGGCGGCGAGCTTCTCGCGAACCTTGCGGGCGAGGATGAACTTGCACCGCATCAGCGCCGCAATGTGCATTCCGCGTGCGGTGATCAGGTGGCCGACTAGGTCGCGCAGCCAGCGGAGCAGTTCGCTCTGATGAATGTCCGGTTGGCGCACCTGCCGGTCGAGCCAGAGCACCAGCGCCTCCGGTGTCCACCCTTCGACATCGACGTCGAGCGCCAGTTGTTCTTCTTCGTCCGCGAACTGGTAGGTGATGCGGTTGCCGTCGAGGTCGATCTCGAAGCTGCGCGCCGTCTCGCGGATCGCGAACTCGCCTTCAACCAGTTTCGACGAGTGGTCGAGCAGCGACCAGTCGTGGAATTCCATGAACACGTCGGCGTCAGCGAACTCGAACTCGCCCTGGATCTCGGAGACCAAGCGAGGCACCTCGAACGGCTCGCCCTGTTCTGCAGGCGATAGCTGGTCCTTCACCTCGACGCGATACTTGGTGACGGCCGCCGAGAACCCCGTTCGTTCGGTCTCGGGGAGAGCATCGACGATCGCCTTTTCGAGGCCGCCGTCAACACGCCCCGTCACGGCAATCTCGACCTTCCCATCATCGGTTTCGCGAACGCTCACCCCTTCGCGCTTCTTCAGTTCTGCAACCACCTCAGGTGTCGCCGTCACCGTATGCTTGAAAGTCGGCTTCGGCTTGTCGCGCGGGCCGAACAGGCCGGTGTCGGCATCGAGAGACGTCTGCGCCGGTTCGATGTTGTCGAGCGCCTCATCTTCCTCGAAACCCATGGCCACCAGCTTGTCGGCCAGCGACCGCGCCGCCTCGCCGAACGACGGCTCCGACAGGAACGCATAGGCGCGGTTCAGATCCTCAGCCTTCCGGCGCTTGGCATAAGGCATCCGCAGGACGCGCCCCAGCAGCTGCTCGACGTCCACCGCGCTCTGAATCCGCGAGACCGAGCAGAACGCATAGGCGAAGGAACAATCCCAGCCCTCCTTCAGCGCCTCGACGGTGATGACGTACTCGATCGGGCACTTCGGATCGAACAGGTTGATGCCATCCAGTTCGCGCTGATCGCCGGTGGCCACGGCGATCTTGTGTTCGGGGATCTGCTCGACCTTCATCAGGTGCTTCTTCAGCACCTCGACCGTCACCTCCTGGTTCTTGGGCTGCGCCTGGAACAGGACGATGGGTCGGATGTATGCCGTGTCCTTCTCGGCTTCCTCGGCCAGCGACGCCCGTGACGCGATCGCCCCGTTCACGGCGTTCTGCCAGGTGTCGTGCTCGGACAGCATGATCGGCAGCTTGATCATCTCCTCGAGCTTCAGCTCCTGCGCCGTGACACTGTGCAGGATGTTCGAGTTGAGCCGCGGCGTCGCCGTGAACTCGATGATCGCGGACGGATTGACGCGTGCCTGCATCTCGCGCGTCAGGCCGGTGACCGCGTTGTGCGCCTCGTCCACGATCATCAACGGCCGGTGGACATGCATCAGATTGGCGAAGGAGAACTTCACGCCGCCGCCTTCCAGCGCTTCCAGACCCGGGAGGGTCTTGGGCAGCGCCGTGAAGTGCGGCTCCATGTTCTCGTTGTGGGAATAGACCTTCCGGCCCTCGGTGTTCGACACGCGTAGGGTCTGGATCGTGCCAACGACGATGCAGCAATGGTCGCGGATGTCGTGCGGGCGGATATGCGTGAAGTCCGCGATGTCGAACACGCGCACCCGGCCGTCGAAGGCCTCGTCCAGCGCCTGCCGATACGGGTGGCGTGCGTTCTTGAGCGCCTCGGCCGTCTGAAGCCGGATCGTGTTCGACGGCACCAGCCACAGGACCATCGGATAGTCCTTTTCCACCCAGGCGTCGCGCGCGATGCCGATGGAGTGGGCCCCGAGGATCGTCTTGCCGCCCCCGGTGGGCAGGCGCAAGCAGACATAGGGAACGGCCGGCAACTCCGCGAGCGGCGTGTAGCTGCCGCCGTACCGGCCGAGCCGTTTGGCCTGGTCCGGCTCCCTGGTGATCGCCTCGTACGCGCCCTTCGGGCCCGCCACGCGCGCCTCTTCGAAGAAGCGGCGGAGAACGGAGAGAGTATCGGTCTGGTATTGCTTCAGTTTCATCAGATGCCCCCTCAGGCCCGCGCTTTGACGTCGTAGGGCGTCTGCTTGAAGGTGATGCGCTCACGGTCGAGCGTCGCGGGCGTCAGCCGGGATTGCTCGCCATAGACGGTCAGCGGGCCATCGAAGTCCGGTGCCAGTTTGGCGATATCCTCACGGATCAGGGCGAGGGTCGCGCGGGTCAGCACGTTGCCGCCGCCCGGCCTCTTGTCGCCAAGGATGCCGTTGTAGAGCAGCGCATGGGCGCGGCCGTCATGGATGCCGAGCAGCGGGCTGTCGCCACTGCCATCCCACGGTCGGTCGGTCTCGGAAAACCAGACATGCGCCGCCAGCACCGGGAAGCGGATGTCCTGCCGGATGTGGCCTTCCTCGTCGAAGACGGGAGGGCCGAGCCGGTAGAAGCGGAAACCGCCGCCGCCCTTCCAACCCGCGCTCTCCGAAATGCCGCCTTGTTCACCGTCGATGACCTTCTGCAGGCGCGGCGCGCAGTGGGTGTGGGCATGCTCGCCCATTTCGATGCCGATGTATCGGCGGCCCATCTTATGAGCGACGGCGGCGGTTGTGCCGGACCCGAGGAAGGAATCGAGCACAAGGTCGTTCGGATCGGTTGCAATGTTAATGATGCGTTGAATTAAGCGCTCGGGTTTCGGAGTCATGAAATTTACTTCACCGAACAGAGCTACGACTTCCTTCTTGGCCTCTTGGGTGTTTCCAACCTCACTGTTCATCCACAAAGTCTGGGGTACGACTCCCTGCTTCACCTCCGCAAGGAAGCGCTTTATGCGCGGAGTGTTGTTGCCGTCCTTGCCCCACCAGATCCTGCCGTCGCGGTCCATCTCCCAGAACCGCTCCTCCGACACGCGCCAATACATGCCATTCGGAGGACCTGCGATCACCCGGCCGCTGGGACAGGTAATCGCATATCTTCCGGCACCGTAGAAATTTCGCGCGGAAACGTCGCCGGAAGTCCAAGGGCCGCGTGGATCATTGTCCGGGTTCTTGTAGCCTTTGTTCATGCGGTCGGAACGCGGCATGGGGTTTGGCACCCACTTATCGGCATTCCTGGCAAAAACGAGGATATGGTCGTGATCATCTGAAAAATGGCGCGCAGTGTTCTTCGGCGAAAAGACCTTCTGCCAGAGAGTGTTGGCGATAAAATTTCGTCGCCCGAACACCTCATCCATGATGACCTTTAGGTAGTGCCCCTCGTTGTCGTCGATGGACACCCAGATCGAGCCATCCTCGGCCAGAAGATCGCGGAGCAGTTCCAGCCGGGGCCACATCATGGCCAGCCATTGCGTGTGCTCGAGGTTGTCGTCGTAGTGCTCGAAGGCGGAGCGCGTGTTGTAGGGTGGGTCGATGTAGATGCATTTCACCCGACCGGCATAGAAGGGCAGCAGGGCCTTCAGCGCTTCCAGGTTGTCGCCCTGGATCAGCATGTTGCCCGCGCCACCGTCGCCCGCCGACTGATCCGGGACTTCCTCCAGCAGGCGATAGGGCACGTGCTGCGCCGTGCGGATGTCCTCGTCCCGTGTCAGCCAGTTCAGTATCGGCATGCGCTACCGCTCGTCCTCTCGTTTCTTGCCAGAGGGTTCCACGGTCCGGCCGGTCAGCCGCTGGTACTCTTCGACCGCAAGGACGACGACCACCGGACGCCCATGCTTCTCGACGACCACCGGCTCGGCCCGCGCCTCGTCGATCAACTGGCCGAAGTGATGCTTGGCCTCACGGGCAGACACGGCCTTCATGGGCCCCTCCCTGATTTGTGGTCAGAATGGTCACAACGCAGCGATGAGGTCAACGACCCACGGTACTGCCACTTTCACATCGGGGAGTTCGACGCCGGGGGCATTTCGCCGGATGGAACCGGGATCGGAGTCCGCGCAGACACAGGCCAAAATCGCTTATAGAACAGATGCTTGAAAGCTTTTCACCAAAACTGCGCAGTCAACAGGTCCGGAGAATATCGGCCCGGAGAGACTACTTCGGGGCGTCCCGGCAGCAGGGCCGGTTAACAGCCCCTCCCGCATAACCCTCGAAAACAACGAGAAAATCCGGCCGCAGTCGGATCGGGAGAACGCTTTCGCGACGGTGAGTGGCGGAG
>CALMSR010000034.1 GCA_937872465.1 uncultured Paracoccaceae bacterium | reverse complement strand
CGTCGGGATCACCGCCGGCGTCGACAGCCGACGGGTTCTTGCGGGTGTTCAGCTGTGCGAGATCGCGTTGCCCACGGGGAGTATGCAAATGTCGGCCTCCACACAGTGAGGGGATACTTCGATGGAGCGTGCCAGCTAATCGAGCGGACGGCGATGGAGGTTGTCCCTTAGCCTGCCAGGCAAACGCTGAGTGCCTGGACTTGCCATACCAGTGAAGGTTGGCGGCGTCCTCAGTCAGATCAGTTTCGCCCTCTCTCAGGCCAGATTGCGGCCGACAGGGCCGGTCTGGTCCCAGTATGTGAGTCTCTGTTGAGTCGTGGCGGAGGGAAGAATGAAGCTTGGAGCCCTCAAGGCAGAGATTCGTCGGACAAGGATTGTTGTTGTTCGAATGCTCCTCCCAGATGGTGAGGTCCTTCTCCCGGTGATCAAGGACTCTCTCGCACGGATCATGTCGGCGAGGTATGGACCCTCAAAGATGTCAGAAACTCCGCTCACGCTAGTTAATGGGCAACTCCGGCTAACAAGAGAGTTCTCTGCTGCTCCGCTTGCTGCGGCGGACCCTGAACCAAGAGAGAGCGAGCCGGAGCCTCGCCATATGGCTGCTCCAGCGACCGCAACCGAGTCGACGGACGCCGACACCCACAAGGCATGGCGGCGAGGGTTCCTTGCTGGCGTAATGATTGGCGCATCGCTGGACGAAGCGGCTGAGCGCGACACTCGCGCGACGAAAGTATAATGTGACTTTGAAAACATCATTAAATCCATGATAGAAGCATTTCGGCTTGCGGATTTAGGGGTAGTCAGGGGACACAAACCCTTAAAAACCCTTTGAAAACAACGTTTTTTGTATCCGCCCCCGGGCACCATCCCTTCCCGCGCTGTCAATGATCTCAGGGGCTTTGGTGGCCGTTTTGTCCCACCGCTCCCCGGTGCGGGAAGAAGTGGGACAATTCTGCTCGCGCTCCGTACGCCATCACTGCCGCGACAGATGCGCCATGCCCGAGCCTGCCGGCACCTTCTCCTTCCGGATCGTGCTCCGGTGACGACCCATGCGCCGCGCGATCGCGCGGATGCTCAGGCCCATCTCCATCGTGCCGCGCAGACGGCATCTCTCCTCGAGGCGGAGGTGGCTGTGTCTCTGTCCCATGGCGATCCCGGACACAGCCGGTGGCGCGCTTGGCTTGTGAATCTACGCCCCACCGACGGGGGCATGCCTCTCTTTCCATTTCAAGGCGCCATCAAGGCACGCTCCCGAACCGAAATCCACGTTCGGACGCATTTGCCCGCAACGAACCGCCAACCGGCGGCGCAACACGGGGATGAAGCCGATACACCGGTTGACCTGTTCTTGACCCGATGCCGTCGTGCTGCAAACGCCTGCATTCCGCGAAAGGCCGGAGAACAGATGCCTCCGACCGGTCGGGACCTCACGAGCCGTCCGGCCGACCCTCCGGGAATTGGTGCGCAGCGCCAAGGATGCTGATGCTTACCAGGGATCCGACCGTCGGCGGCTCGGGGCCGCGAACCCTGAGGTGCAGGGTGGCGTCGCCGGCGCCGCCGCGCGGGACGATCTTGAGCGTCACGATCGCGCTCGATCCGGCGTACTCGGCGCCGAGAACCTGGCCGAGCACCGCCGTCCCATTGACGCTGTCGGCTTCCACCGGACGCAGCACGATCTGCTCGGGCCGCAACATGATCGTCCCCGGGCCCGCGGACCCGCCGTCGACCCGCAGGTGACCGAGGCTGCATTCGGCGACATCCCCGGTGATGAAGGCATCGACGATGATCGCCTCGCCCAGGAACCGTGCCGTCTCTCGATCCGCCGGAGCGAGATAGACCTCGCGTGGCGGGCCAGCCTGCCGCAGTCGGCCGCCGCGGAGCACGACGATCTGGTCGGCGAAGCCCATGGCCTCGGCCTGATCGTGGGTGACGAGGATGGTGGTGATGTCCGCCGCCGCCAGAATGCCGGCGGTGGCCTTGCGCATCTGCTCGCGGAGGCCGGAATCGAGGGCCGAGAACGGCTCGTCCAGGAGCATGAGCTTCGGCCGGCGCACCAGGGCGCGGGCGAGGGCGACGCGTTGCTGCTGGCCGCCGGACAACTCGTGCGGGTAGCGGTAGGCCGTCGAGCGATCGAGCTCGACCAGGTCGAGGAGCTCCGCCGCGCGCAGGCCACCGTCGCCCGCGGCGCGGTCCATGCCGAAGCGGATGTTGTCGAGCACGCTGAGATGCGGGAAGAGCGCGCCGTCCTGCATGACGAGGCCGATGTTGCGCCTGTGCGGCGGGACCGAGGCGGCCGGGTCGGCGAGCAGCCTGCCGCCGAGAAGGATCCGGCCGGTGTCGGGGGTTTCGAACCCTGCGATGAGTCGCAGGAGAGTGGTCTTGCCGGACCCGGACGGGCCGACGACGGCGGTGCGGGTTCCCCGCGCCACGTCGAGGTCGATCCCGGTCAGCGCCACCACATTGCCGTAGCGCTTGCCGACATCCCGCAGGCGCAGCTCGCTCATCGCCCGATCGCCCCGACCGCCTGCCGGTAGAGAATCACGCAGAGCGGCAGCGACAAGAGGATCATGGCGAGCGCGTAGGGCGCGGCGCCGACATGGTCGAACTCGCCCGTCAGCGCCCAGAACTCGGTGGCGAGTGTCCGGGTGCCGATCGGGCTCAGCATCAGCGTGGCGGTCAGCTCGGTAGTGATGCCCATCGCCACCAGCGCCATGCCCGCGGCAATGCCGGGCGCAGCCAGCCGCAGCGTCGTGCCGACTGCAGCAACGAGCGGCGGGCGGCCGAGGGCGATCGCGGCATGCTCGAGTTCGACCGGGACCTGCGCGAGGCTGGCGCGCAGCGCGATGATGGCCCGGGCGAGGTAGAGCAAGACGTAGGCGGCCAGAAGCGTCACCACGGTCTGGTAGAGCGGCAGTGCCACGCGCACGGTGATCGCCACGAGGGCGAGCGCGACAACGACGCCCGGAAGCGAGCCGACATAGATGTGGCAGGCCTCGATCAGCCGCTGGAGCCGGCCCGGCGCGCGTGCCGACAGCCAGGCGACGGGCAGCGCGGCGAGGCAGGTGAGCGCGGCACCGACGGCGGCGTAGAAGGCGGTCTGGCCGAGGGCCGCGCCGAGGCCGCCGCCCCAGGCCCAGGCGTCGGCGCCACCGCGCCAGAGCCAGCGCAGGAGGGTCGTCGCCGGCAGCGCCACCGAGAGCGACGCGACCGCGGCGGGAAGCAGCATCCAGAGCGGCCAGGCGCGCCCCAGCGCCATGCGCGGCGCGACCCGCGCCGCTCCCGGGCCGATGCGCGCGTAGCGCCGGTCGCCGCGCAGCAGGGATTCGAGGGCGAGGACACCGACGGCGCAAGCCACCAGGAGAATGCCCAGCAGGTTCGCCGCCGGCCCGTCGTAGACGGCCTGGAACTGGTCGACGATCGCCGTCGTCAGCGTTTCGAAGCGGATCAGCACATATAGGCCGTACTCGGCCAGCAGGTGCAGGGCGACAAGCAGCGCACCGCCGGCGATGGCGAGGCGAAGCTGCGGCAGCACCGCGCGCAGGAAGACGCGGACCGGCGGGTTGCCGAGCGAGGCGGCGACATCCTCTATGGCCGGATCGAGGCGGCGGAGCTGCGCCACCACCGGCAGGTAGACGAAGGGGAAATACGCCAGCACCGAGATCGCCACCGCGGGGGCGAGCCCGCGCAGGGTCGGGAAGAGCCCGTCCCAGGCGTAGGAATGCACGAAGGCCGGGATCGCCAGCGGCACCACCGCGAGCCAGCTCCAGAGCCGCGCCAGCGGCAGGTCGGTGCGCTCGGTCAGCCAGGCGAGCGTGACTGCGAGCGCGATCGCGAGAGGCACCGCGAGCGCTTCGAGCAGGAAGGTGTTGCGCAGGAGCTCGGCGACCCGCGGGCGGAAGATCAGCGCGCTCGCGATCTCCCAGCCGGTCTGCACCAGCACCACCAGCACGAAGCCCGCCGGGATCAGCGCGACGGCCGCGGCCGCCAGCGCTGCGGCCAGCAACGCCGGGTGCGCCGGAAAGCGGCGGTGGCGACGGCGCGGGAAGGTCGCATCGGGGCTTCCGGCCGGGGAAAAGGGTGCGGTGTCTCGCTGGAGGAGCATGGTCCCTCTGGCTGGGGTCGCCGCGTGCGGCCGCTAGAACACGCCCGATGCCGTCATCAGCGCAACGACCTCGGAGGCGTTGAGGAGCGATGGATCGACCTTGGGATAGTCGAGCCCGTCGAGCGGTGGCAACGCCGGGTGCGCCTCGACGCCGCTGGCGATGGCGTATTCGAAGGAGTCGCCGTCGCGCAGGATCGCCTGGCCGCCCGGTCCGGTGACGAAGGCCAGAAAGGCCTGCGCCGCGTCGGGATGGCTGCTCGAGGCGAGCACGCCAGCGCCCGAGACCGAGACGAAGGCGCCCGGGTCCTCGTCGCCGAAATGATGCAGCGCGAGCTTGTCGGAGCTCTCGCCGGTGCCGTCCCGATCGCCGAAGTAGTAGTAGTGGTAGATCAAAGCGCCCTCGACCTCACCGACATTGGCACCGCGCATCGCCTCGAAATTGCCGCGGTAGGCCAGGGCGTTGCGCTTCAGCCCGGCGAGCCAGTCCGCGGTCTCCTCCGACCCGCGCAGCTGCAGGAGCGCCGAGACGATCGCCTGGAAGTCGGCGCCGGCCGGGGCGGCGCCCCAGCGCCCCTCCCAATCGTGCCCGGCGAGGTCGAGCATCGAGCCGGGCAGGTCCGCCTCGTCGAGGAGCTCGGTATTGTAGGCGAAGACCGTGGTGCGGGCGGCGATGCCGGTCCACATGCCGCTTGCGGGGCGGAACTCCTCCGGCACCCGCTCGAGCGTCGAAGCGGCGACCGGCGCGAAGAGCCCGGCCCGCTCGACCAGCACCATCGCCGGAGAATTCTCGGTCAGGAACACGTCGGCGGGCGAGTTTTCGCCCTCCTGGATGATCTGGTTGGCCATCACCGTGTCGGTGCCCTTGCGGATGGTCACGGGGATGCCGGTCTCCTCGGTGAAGGCGGCGGCCCAGGCCTGGGTCAGCGCCGCGTGCTGCGACGTGTAGACGACGATTCCCTCGTCTCCCTGCGCGCTGGCGGGACCGAAGGCCCAGACCGCCAGCACGAACCCGACGACGGATTGGCGCAGCAACGGCATTCCTACCCCCCTCATGACTCCACCCACATGCGGCGCAGATTGGCCGCGGACTTGTTCAGCAGATCGAACTCCGGGCTCTTGCCGTCGCGCTCGAAGAGCGCACGGCCGACCCGCTCCAGGTCGAACAGGATCTCCCGCTGCTCGGCGCCGCGAACCAGGCTCTGCGCCCAGGTCACCGCCACCTCGCGGGTGCCGCGGGTGACCGGGGCGACCCGGTGCAGCATGGTCGAGGGATAGGCGACCGCGGAGCCCGCCGGCAGCTTGTAGGCCGCCTCGCCCGCGGCGCTCTCCATCACCAGCTCCCCGCCGTCGTACTCCTCCGGCTCCGTCAGGAAGAGCGTCACCGAGACGTCCGAGCGCATCCTCTCCGCGCCCATGACGGCGTTGTCCATATGGGTTCCGAACTCCATGCCCGGCGTATAGCGGGCGAAGAGCGGCGGCGCGAAGCGGCGTGGCAGTACCGCGGCCGCGAAGACCGGGTTGGAGGAGAGCGCCGCGACCACCTGCTCCTGCGCCTTCCGCGCCGCCGGCCCGGCACCGAGCTGCTCGTTCTTCTTCACCAGCCGCGAGGCCCAGCCGGACGAGAGCTCGCCGTCGACGTAGACCCCGCCTGCGAGGCTCTCGCGCAGCGCGTCGAGCCCGGGGCGGTCGAGGACATCGGCGATGCACAGGATCATTCGGCGGGGCCTGCTCCGGGGCGCGACGGCCCGGGGCGCACGGGGGCGCGGGTCAGGGCCTGGAACTCGATTGTAGTTGACTAATTAACTCTGGTATAATCACCTGCGAGAGCGTCCGCAAGCGGCTTGGGTCCGCCGGCGGGAGACGGGGGAAGCAACGCAATGCAGCGCAAGACGCGCATCTGGATCGGTCTCGGCGCCGCCGTCATGGTCGGCGGCACCAGCGTGGACCGGACGGCGCTCGCCTGGGACCTCGCCGGCCCCGACAGCCCGGCGTCGGGCGCCGCGTTCGGGGGGCCGGAGCGGCTGTTCGCAGCGCAGGCCGAGGGCGGCGAGGGCGGCCCGGGCGAGGGCGGTGGTCAGGTGCTCGGCACCATCACCGAGTTTCGCCTGAGCAGCACCGTTCCGGGCGCCTTCGACTACGACGCCGCGGCGCAGGTGACGGCCTATGGGGAGCTGGTGCACGGGACCTATGTCGCGGCGCAGGAGGCTGCGAAGGCGCTTCGAGAGGCGATTGCCGCGCTGCTGGACGATCCGTCGCCGGAGGCCTTCGAGGCCGCTCGTCAGGCCTGGCGCGCGGCGCGGGACGCCTATCTGCGCACCGAGGCGTTCCAGTTCTACGCCGGTCCGGTGGATGCGCCGGGGGGGCCGCTCCCGCGGCTGAACTCCTGGCCGGTCGATGCGGATCGCGTCGCCGGCATCATCGGCGATCCATCGGTTCCGCTGGACTTCCGCGGACTGGCGCGGATGAACCAGGCGGGAGGTGCGGGCGAGGTCACGACGGGCCTCCATGTCGTCGAGCTCCTGCTCTGGGGCGAGGACGGCGACCGAGAGCATTCCGATTTCGTCGCCGGGGTGGGGGACAACGACCGGCGCGGCGCCTACCTCTCAGCCGCCGCGCAGCTCCTGGTCAACGACCTCGGGCTCCTGGTCGCGGCCTGGGCGCCCGGCCGCAACAACTACCGCGCGGCGGTCGAGGCGATGGACCAGCGCAACGCGCTCGGCCGCGCCTTCAACGGCATGACGGTGCTCGTCGGCTACGAGATCCCGCTGCGCCGGATCGGCGCCGGGCTCTTTCCCGCCAACGAGAACTTCCAGCCGTCGCCGTTCAGCGACACCTCCACCGCCGACAACCGCTTCGCCTTCGAGGGGGCGCGAGACGTGTATTACGAGACCGGGCTCGACGCCCTGATCGCCGGGGCCGACGCCGGGCTTGCCGCGGAGATCGACGCCGCCTTCGCGCGGGCCGAGACGGCGCTGCTCGCGCTCGACGCGCCCTATGCGCGCTTCCTCGCCCCCGCTGCCGGCAGCCGCGAGCGGGCGACGGCCGAGCAGGCGGTCCGCGCCCTCACCGACCTCGGGCGCGAGCTGCGCCGGGCCGGAAACCGACTGGGCGTGCTTGTGGTCGTGCCCGGGCTCTGACGCCCGACCCATGCACTCCGGAATCGTCCGCAAGCCAGGCATCAGCCAAGCCAGCGTCCCAGCCCCGACCCGGACCACGGGCCGGGAGCAAACGCAAACCCAGAGGAAGAACAGAATGCTGACGCGCTGCCTGCTTAGTACGACCGCCCTGGCTCTGGCCGTTCCGGCCCTGGCACAGGACATCCAGCCCGTAGCCGACACCGTCACCGAGGTGGCCAACGACCTGCGCGGCGTGACCTTCGCCGCCGACGGCAAGATCTATGTCTCGGGATTCCGCGGCGACGACGAGGTCGAGACCACCTCCATCGTCGGCCGCTTCAACGCCGACGGCACGCCCGACACCGGCTTCGGGGAGGACGGGTTCGTGGAGCTCGACCTGGCGCCGGGCCGGGTCGAGGAGTCGATGGCGGTCGTCGAGCTGTCCGGCGGTGACGTGGTCGCCGCCGTGAACGCGATCGACGAGGACGGCGGGGAATCGGTCTATCTCCTGCGCTTCGACTCGACCGGGGCGCAGGTGACCGGGGACGCCTGGGGCGGCGAAAGCGGCGCGGTCGAGGTCGTCTTCGGCTGGGCGAACGCTGACAACGGCAGCTTCCCGGGCGTCGAGGCGCCGCCCCAGGATTCCGCCTGGGACCTCGACGTCGACGCGTCGGGCGACGTCGAAAAGCTGGTGGTCAACGGCTACGGTGCCGCCGGGCCGGAGACCGGCCGCACCGACAACGACCGCTACGTGGCCCGCCTGCTCGCCTCCGACGGCTCGAACGACCCCGACTTCAACGGCGGGATGCCGTTCACGTACCAATCGGCACAGGAGTTCTCCGACGGCGGCCGTCGCGCGACCGTCGAGCCGGACGGTGCGATCCTGAGCGCCGGCTACACCAACCTCGGCGACACGCTGCGCAACCACGTCATCCTGATCCGCCTCAATCCGGACGGCACGCTTGACGAAGGTTTCGGCGGATTCATCGAGCCGGCGTCTTCCGGCGAGGCGGTCGGCCTGACGCCGAGACCCGGCGTCGCGATCTTCAATCCGTTCGTGGCCGATGGAGGCTTCGCCGAGTGCTACGCCGCGGTTCCCCTGTCCGACGGCAGCTACGTCACCACCGGCTACGGCGCGGCCACCGTCGAGGGTGCACCGTCGACCCTCGGATTCCAGACGACGGAAGCGCAGGACGTGGTGACATTCCGCGTCGCGGCCGGCGGGCTCGACACGTCCTGGGGCAACAACGGCCTGCAGGCGATCCAGAGCGAGGGAGCCGGCCAGCCGACCGCCGAGGACCGCGGCCGAATGGCCCTGGCGCTGCCCGGCGACCGCACGGTACAGGTCGGCCGCTACGGCGGCGTCCCGGCAGCCTTCGTGCTCGACGCGTCCGGCCAGCTCGACGCCGGCGTCAGCGACGACGGCATCATCGAGCTTCCCCACGACAGCGTCGATTCGCAGTTCTTCGGGGCGGCCCTGTCGGATGACGGCTCGCGGATAGCGCTGACCACGAACGCGAACGTCGCCGGAGCGCGCCTGGTCGTCCTGGACGTTCAGAGCTGAGGCCCCGACCGGCCCTCGGAATGGGCCCGCTCAACCGATCGGTGGGCGGGCCCATGGACGGACACCTGCACGCAGGGTCTGCGGGGTGGCGTGGCGGCCTCCTTCCGCCGCGCGGTGCCCCGGTCCTGGGACCGCAACGCACCCCGGCTCGCAGGCAACGCCGGGAAGATCGCTCCTCCTGATCGGGCGCGGCAAGGCAGCGTCGCGATGTGCCGAAGCGCCCATCCGATGCCTGCCGACGCGCCGCCGGAAATGCCCCTTCCCGCCGACCGATACGCCGCCGCGGCGGCCACGGGACGATGGGCGCCGGGGCCGGGGATCGGGGCAGGGTCGCGCGGCCCGGCGGCGGCGCGATCGTCCCGCGGCGGTAGGGCGATCACATCGGCGCGGGCGGGATCGGCGCAGATGCGATCAGCCGCGAGGCAGGCCTTCCTTCCGGATCGGGCCCGCGGTTCTCGTGCGGGTCGGGAAGCCGACACGCTTGAGGATCCGGCCGGTCCCGTCGACGATGAACCTGCAGGCGCGATCCCCGTAGATGAAGGTCAGCCTCCATAGACCCTCGTCCTCGCCCACGCCGATCTCGGATCGCGAGGTGATCTTCTCGGCGCGCATCTTCTCCCGGATCTCCTCCTCGCTCACGCCGAAGGCCTCCGCGAGCGTCCCGGCCGGAACCACGAAGCCCTCGCCGTCCCGCTCAATCCCGCCCATGGGCATCCCTCCAATAGCCGTTGGCCGCGGCCACAGTGGCGAAATGCGTCGCGACCACCTGGCTCGAGGCGATGAGGCCGTCGGCGTTCTCGGCATAGAACGGCCGCAGCCTGTCGCGGACCCCGGCATCCGGCTGGGTCAGCTTGACGGCGACGCGCGCCAACTTGACCGCCAGATCATAGCCCTCCTGCGGTGTCGCCGTCTTCAGCGTGGGCAGCCAGTCGGTCATCGGGCGTTCCTTCCTTGAATCGGGCCTCGGGCGTTGCGAGCACGCGGCAGGCATTGCCCTGGAGGTCTTCGAACTGGTCATGGCGCATGGCCCAGAAGAAGGCCGCGAGGCCGACGAGCCCCATGCCGATCGAGACCGGAACGAGCACGTAGAGCGCCGTCATGGCGTCGCCCCGCCGATCGCGCGCCAGGCGTGCCAGGTCCCGTGCCCGAGGACCGGGAACACCACCACCAGCGCCAGAAGCCCCGTGGCCGCGGCGAGGCCCATGCCGGCGGCGATGATCGCCCCCCATGCGAGGCAGGGCGCGAGGTTGTGGGTGGTCATCGCGAAGCTGAGGCCCATCGCCGTGAGGGCGTCGCGCCGCTCGACCATCAGCATCGGCACCGAGAACAGGCTGAGCGCGAAGGCGAAGGCGGCGAAGAGCCCGCCCACCACGGTGCCGACGCCCAGCAATGCCCAGCCGCTGCCCGTGGTCAGCACGTTGACGAGCGCGTCGCCCCCGCCCGGATAGGGCGCCATCCCGAAGAAGAGCGCATAGAGCAGATCCGCGGCGCGGAGCCAGAAGAGGACGAGGAGGCCGAGCAGGAGGCCGGCATAGGCCAGCTGCGCCCCGGAGGCCGGGCGCGCCAGCACCATCTGCCCCAGCGTCGCGCTTTCGCCCTTCTCGCGGCGACGGCTCTGCTCGTAGAGGCCGATCGCCAGGAACGGGCCGACGATCAGGAAGCCCGAGATCGCCGGCAGCGCCAGATGCAGAAGCCCCGTCGCCCAGAGCCCCCCGAGCACCGCATAGGAGACCAGCACCAGGAAGGCGCCGTAGACGAGGCTCGGCCTCGGCGCGGCGCGCAGGTCGCGCCAGCCGGCGGCGAGCCAGTCGAGCGCGGCATCCGCCGGCAGGCCACGCGCCAAGGTCGTGGCGGGGCGCTGGGGCTGGCGAAGGGTCGGAAGCGGTTCGAGCATGAGCCAGGGCTCCTAGCAGGCGCGTCTTGCGGGCATGGCGGTTCCTTCGGCGGCGACGCAGGCCGGCTGCGAGCGGAAGGCGACCGCGAGAAGATGCGCATTCGCGGCAAGGACAAGCGTCAGCGCGGCGAAAGCGCCGATCAGGGCGAGCCGCTTCTGGACGGCGGCGCTCACGGTGCGGCCTCCTCGGCCCCGGAGGAGAGCCGCGCGACATGGAGCGCCAGGAGGTTGATCTCGGCCGCGCTCAGGCGATCGGACCATTGCGGCATGACGCCCATGCGCCCGTGCCGGAGAGTCTGCTCCACCGTGGCCGCATCCTGCCCGTAGATCACCGAATCGTCGGTCAGGGAGGGCGCGCCGTTCAGGAGCCCGCCCTCGCCGCCCTCGCCATGGCATGCGGCGCAGTTCTCCTCGAAGAGCAGGCCGGCCGGGCTCTCGGGATCGGCGCCTCCCCCGGGCAGCCCCGCGACATATTCCGCCAGGGCCGTGCGATCCGCCCGCTCGAGCCAGTCGAAGGCCGGCATCTCGCCGTAGCGGGTGTCGGGATGCTCGCTGTTGATGCCCACCGACAGGGTCTCGGCGATGTCCGCGGGCGCACCACCCCAGAGCCAGTAGCCGTCGCTGAGCACGGGAAATCCCGGCCCGCCGCCCCCGGTCATGCCGTGGCAGACGGCGCAATTGTCCCGGAAGAGCCGGTGCGCGGCCGGCATCGCCGCCGCCATGAGATCGGCGTCCTGCTCCAGCGCCGCGAAATCGGGGGCATCGAAGCGCGAGAGCCAGCCCTCGCGCATGCCGGAGAGCTCGCGGTAGCCGGCCACGGCGACCTCGCCCTGATCCAGGTCGAGCAGCCCGCGCGTATAGTCGCGCCCGAGCGGCCAGGCCGGCAGCAGGATCCAGGCCACGACCGCATAGGCAAAGGTCAGCCCCAGCGCGATCAGCGCGATCCGGGGAAAGGGCGTGTTCAGCTCCTTGATCCCGCCCCATTCGTGGCCGGTGGTGTCGTAGCCCGTCACCGGGTCGATTTCGCGGTTGCCGGTATGCGGATCGGCGCCAGGCAGGGCTTTGGGATCGGTCGTCATCGCCGCTCCTCCGCGGTCTCGGAGGACAGGATCGACCGCGCGATCCTCTCCTGCTCGGCCCGGCGCCGCGGGTTGTAGCTGCGGATCAGCACGATCAGGAGGAAGCCGCCCATCCAGATCGGCCCGAAGACCTTCGCGGCCAGCACCAGCGTCTCGTGGCTCATCGCGTGCCCTCCGCCAGCCGCGCATGGGCGGCGTCGGTCAGCGTGCCGAGCGACTGCAGATAGGCGACGACCGCATCCATTTCCGTCAGCCGGGCGGGATCGCCGTCGAAGGCGCGAACCGCCACGTCCTCGCCGTACCGCTCCTGCACCGCCGCCGCACCGTCCGAATCCGGCTGGCTCTGGGCCAGCGCATCGGCCTCCGCATTCTCGATCATCGCGTCGTCATAGGGCACGCCAAGCCTTGCCAGGGTGGCGAGGCCCGGCGCGAGCAGCCGCCTGTCGAGGGAGCGGGTCAGCCAGGGATAGGCCGGCATGATCGAGACCGGGATGACCTCGCGCGGATCCATCAGATGCGCCACATGCCAGTCGTCGGAATACTTGCCGCCCAGGCGGGCGAGATCGGGCCCCGTGCGCTTCGAGCCCCAGAGCATCGGGTGGTCGTAGGCGCTCTCGGCGGCCAGCGAATAGGGGCCGTAGCGGTCGATCTCGTCGGCGAGGCTGCGGATCATCTGGCTGTGGCAGGCATAGCAGCCCTCGCGCATGTAGATCTCGCGCCCGGCGAGTTCGAGCGGCGTGTAGGGGCGCAGGTCGTCGGGGATCTCCACCGTCTCCTCGATGGTGAAGAGCGGCGCGATCTCGACGATTCCGCCCACCGAGGCCACGACAATGATCGCCCCGACCAGCCCCATGGAGATCTTTTCGAGGTTGTAGTGCAGCTTCAGCATGATCTCACTCCGCCGGATGGGCCGCGAGCGGCCGGTCGGCGCTGTCGGCCCGGCTGCCCGCGGCGCGCATCGTCGCCCGGCAGTTCAGCACGCAGATGACGAGGCCGGCGAGGAACAGCGCACCGCCGAGGGTGCGGGCGGCGTAATAGGGCCGCATCGCCTCGACCGATTCGATGAAGCTGTAGGAAAGCGAGCCGTTTTCGTCATAGGCGCGCCACATCAGCCCTTGCGTGATGCCGGCGTTCCAGAGCGAGACCACGTAGACGAGCGTGCCGGCGACGGCGAGCCAGAAATGCCATTCCACCGCCTGCGGCCAGGCCATGCCGTCACGTCCCGAGAGCTTCGGCACCAGGGTGTAGATCGCGCCGAAGACGATCATCGCCACCCAGCCGAGCGTGCCGGAATGGACATGGCCCACCGTCCAGTCGGTGTAATGGCTGAGCGAATTGACCGGGCGGATGGCCATGAACGAGCCCTCGAAGGTGGACAGGCCGTAGAAGACCGCCGCCACGAACATGAAGCGCAGCGTCGCGTCGTCGCGCACCTTGTGCCAGGCGCCGTTCAGGGTGGCGAGCGCATTGCCGGCCGAGGCCCAGGACGGCACCAGCAGCATGACCGAGAAGGTCATGCCCAGCGTCTGCACCCAATAGGGCAGCGCGGTGTAATGCAGGTGGTGCGAGCCGGCCCACATGTAGAAGAAGACGATGCCCCAGAAGCTCAGGATCGACAGGCGATAGGACCAGATCGGCCGCTGCGCCCGCACCGGCAGGAAGTAGTAGAGCATCCCGAGGAAGCCGGCGGTCAGCAGGAAGGCCACGGCATTGTGCCCGTACCACCACTGGATCATGGCGTCCTGCACGCCGGACCAGACCGGGAAGCTTTCGGCCTCGGTCCAGCTGACCGGCAGCGCGAGGTTGTTGACGATGTGCAGCATCGCCACCACCAGGATGAAGGCCATGTAATACCAGTTGGCCACGTAGATATGCGGCTCGGCCCGGCGCGCCAGCGTGCGGATGTAGAGCGCGAAATAGGTCAGCCAGACCACCACGAGCCAGATGTCGGCATACCATTCCGGCTCGGCGTATTCCTTCGACTGGGTGGAGCCCATCAGGTACCCGCTCGCGGCCCAGAGGCAGAAGAGGTTGTAGCCGATCAGCACGAACCAGGGGCTGACGGAATCGGCCAGCCGCGCCCGCGAGGTGCGCTGGAGCACGTAGAAGGAGGTCGCGATCAGCGCGTTGCCCCCGAAGCCGAAGATCACGCCGGAGGTATGCACGGGCCGCAGGCGGCCGAAGCTCGTCGCCGGCCAGAGCGGCGTCGCCTCGGGCCAGTACATGAGCGCGGCGACCCAGACGCCGACGCCCATGCCGATCACCCCCCAGAACAGCGCCATGATGATGCCCAAGCGCGTCGGCGCATCGTAGTAGCGGGCGAGCCGCTCGCGTCCCTGCTCGGGATGGTCGTAGAGCGCGCCGCCGATCAGGAAGACGAGCCCGAGCCCCAGGACGAGCGCCATCGCGCCGTGAATGGCCATCGGTCCCTGCCGCGCCAGCGCCGCCATGCCGAGGCCGATCACGGCCAGCAGGATCGAAAGGCCGAGGCCGATGCGCCTTTCCCGGAGTGTCAGCGTCGCGATCATCTCTGTTTCTTGCCTCGCAGGTTCAGGCCGCCCGGGCGGGTTTCAGCGCGATGTCGGCCAGCGTCGAGCGATCGAGATCGGCCAGGAACGCCGCCTCGGCGGAGCGAAGGCGCGCCTTCAGCCGGCATTGCCCGTCGATGGTGCAATCGCCGCCGTCGGCGTTGAAGCATTCGACCAGCGCCTGCCCCTCCTCCAGGAGCCGGACGATGGCGCCGAGGCGGATCTCGCTGGCCGGCCTGGCGAGCACCGCGCCGCCGCCGCCGCCCCTGCGCGTCTCGATCAGCCCCTCGCGGGCGAGGCGCTGCATGATCTTGGCGAGATGGTTGCGCGACAGGCAGAACTCCTCCGCCAGTTCGGTGCTGGAATAGGCCCGCCCCGGATCGCTCGCCATGCGCATCAGCATGCGCAGCCCGTAATCGGTGAAGGATGTGAGGCGCATGGCCGCCCTGCCCCGTCCTGAATCGGTATTTACAGTACTTATTAACCGGCATAGGCTGATCCGCAAGGACGAAATCACGAGACCCGCGACGACGGCACGGGACGCGAGGCCGGAACGCGCCTCCGCCAGAAAGGATGGCCCCATGACCAGCGACGTCCCGATCGACGATGCCGCGGCGCTCACCCGCTACATCGAGACCCGCTATCACGCACGCCATCGCCAGCAGCTGCCGACATTGCTCAAGATGGCGGAGATGATCGAGGATCTGCATGTGGACGACCGGCATGTCCCCGAGGGCCTCTCGGATCTGCTCGGCCGGATGATCGGCGCGATGGAAGTGCACATGAAGAAGGAGGAGCTGATCCTCTTCCCCGCGATCCGCGGCGGCGGCGGGCCCGGGATCGAGCATCCGATCGCGTTGATGCGGGCCGACCACGACGACCATGCGCGCGAGGTCGCCGAGATCCGCCGCCTGACCCGGGACCTGCACCTGCCGCAAGGCGCCTGCAGCACCTGGACGACGCTCTATTCCGGCCTCGGGGAATTCATCGACGACCTGACCGAGCACATGCGGCTGGAGAACGACGTGCTCTTCCCGCTATTCGAGCACGGCGTCCGGTCCGATGGCTGACCTGCGCCTGCCCAAGCCCACCCGCGAGATGATGGAGCGCCGCCGCGCGCTCGCGCCCGCGACCGAGGATGCGTTCCGCGCCTTCTCCAAGGCCGTCTTCTCCGAAGGCGCCCTCGACCCCCTGACCAAGCAGCTGATCGCCGTGGCGGTGGCCCATGCCACGCAATGCCCCTGGTGCATCGAGGGCCATGTGAAGGCCGCGCGCCGGGCCGATGCCACGGACGAACAGATCATGGAGGCGATCTGGGTCGCCGCCGAAATGCGCGCGGGGGCGGCCTATGCCCATTCGCTGAAGGCGCTCGATCTCATGGGGGGCGACTGATCCATGGCCGCGCAACGCCCTGCGCCCCGCGCGGGCACCGCCTTCCTTGCGACCGACGAATCCTTCGCGCATGCCTATCACAAGCGCCGCATCGTCGCGGCGGCGGGATCGGATACCGTGCTGACCGATGTCTTCGTGCTGACCTGGCCCCGCGGCGCGGCGGTGCGCGTGCTGCGCAACAGCGTCACGGCGGCACTCGGCGACCGGCTGCTCGGCCATGATCCCGAGCGCCTCCCGAGGGAGGCGATCGCCCGGGACGGCGACCAGCCCCGCCTGCGCTTCAGCACGGATTCGCCCCTGCGCACGACCGAGGGCGACCTGGAGGCGATGGCGCTCTACGCCGGCAGGGGCGCCGGGCGCATCCTGGACATTGTCCCGGCCGGCGAAAGGCTGAGCCGCATGGCCGATGAGGCCGCCGGGCTGCTCGCGCAGACAGCGCTCCGCGAAGGAAGCATGACATGACCGGAAACGAGAAGGACATGCCCGGCCGATACGCCTCCTCGCCCTGCCTCGCGGGCGAGGTCGCGCCCGATTACTTCGACCCGCTCGCCGTGGATCCCGAACAGGCCCGCGACGTCGCGCGCTGGCGCCGCGCCGAGCGCACGCGCCTGCGGACCGAGCGCCAGGCGCTCTCGGTCGAGGCGCGCCGGCGCGTGGGCGAGGCGCTGGCGGGACATCTGCGCCGGCTGCTCGCGGAGTGCTTCGACGGCGCGAGGCCCCCGGTCCTCTCCGCCTTCTGGCCGATCAAGGGCGAGCCCGACCTGCGCCCGCTGATGGCCGAGCTCTGCGCCTCGGGGGTGACCGTCGCGCTTCCGATCGTCGAGGTGAAGGCCGCGCCGCTGGTCTTCCGCCGCTGGACCCCCGAGACCCGCATGGTGCGCGGCGACTGGAACATCCCCGTCCCGCCCGGCGAGGCCGAGGCCCTGACCCCGGGCATCACCTTCGCCCCGGTCATGGGCTGGGACGAAGGCTGCTACCGCCTCGGCTATGGCGGCGGCTATTTCGACCGCACTCTGGCCGCCCTCGCGCCGCGGCCCTTCAGCATCGGGATCGGGCTGCAATCCGCAAGGCTCGCCACCATCTATCCGCAACCCCACGACATCCCGCTCGACGTCATCGTCACCGAGGACGGCGTGCAGGCCCGTCGCGGGAGACCCGGCGCGTCCCCCCCGGAGCCCTGACGGCCGGCCTTCGCGCGCCGGCGTCATCCGGCCCGCCATGGCAAGGCATTTTCGAGCGCCGATTCGGCCCGGTCCGGGTATCCGGCTCGCTGGGCAGGCGCCCGGCCGGATGCGAGGCGCCGGCCAGGGCGCGCCGGCCAGGGCGCGCCGACCATCGCCCTGCGCCGCCCGGGATCAGCTCGCCATTCCGGCGGCGGCCGCGGCCCGCCCGGTCCCGATCGTCCGCGCGATGGCGGTGGCGACCAGGACCATCGCGGTCATCCACACCGGCAGCGCCAGCAAGGCCATCACCACGATGACGACGGCGACGGCGAGAAGCACGTGCTGGCGCAACAGGCCGTCGCGGAACCGGTCGCGGATGAACCAGAGCCCGAAGAGATAGAGCGCCACCGGCAGGCTCGCCCAGCGCGACGCGGCGGTCGCGTCGATCTCCGAATGATGGGTGACCACGTCCATTTCCGCGCCGAGCCCGGCCGCGACCAGCGCCCCGGCGCCGAAGACGATCACATGGCCGTAGCCCCAGGTGATGGCGCGGCCGAGATCCGAGGTCTCGAGATGCTGCTCGCTCTCGAGGAAATAGAGCCACCAGAGCGCAAAGACGATCACCAGCCCGGAGACGGCCACCGCGACGAGGCTCGCATCGAAATGGCCCTCGTAGAGCTTGCCGAACATGAGCGCAATCGAGACGACGATCTCGCCCAGGACGATGATGTTCAGGAGCCCGTAGCGCTCGATCATGTGATGGCGATGCCAGGGCGTCACCCGCGCCCGTTCGGCGAAGACCGGGACGAGCAGCTCCACCACGAAGATGCCGGCGAAGACCGCATAGAAGGCCGCATGGCTCGGCGGCACCAGGAAATAGAAGATGGTCCAGAGCGCCTGGGCGAAGGCGACCCCGGCCGCGTAGCGCAGCGAGGTCCGCCGGTAGCCGGGATTCGACCAGGCCGCCCGCAGCCACAGAGCGACCATCCCCGCCCGCATGATGATCCAGCCGAGCAGGGCGAAGCTGAAGTTCATCGATTCGGTGATGGAGGAGACGCCGCCGGCGAAGACCGCCGCGCCGCTCATCAGCACCATCACCAGCAGGACAAAAAGCGCGTCGCCATTGTCGAAGGCGGAGGCGAACCAGGTGAAGTTCATCCACACCCACCAGATCGCCACGAACATCGCGATGAAATTGACCAGCATCTCCGGCCCGTGCCCCTCGGAGATGCCATGGTGGAGCGTCTCGGTCACCGATGCGATCGCCACCACGATCACGAGATCGAAGAAGAGCTCGAGCTGCGTCGCGGCACGATGCGCCTCCCCGGGATCCCGGGCCTGCAGCGGGCGAAGGCCTGTGGTCATCTTGGTCTCCGGTCTCTGGGTCCTGACTGCCGCCACGATTGCATGTCGGGAGCGGGCTGGAAAGCCGCGGGGGCCGCGCCCGACCCGGGCGGAAGCGAAGCGCCCGCCGGTCACGCCGCCAGATGCCTCGCGACGAAGGGCACCGGCACCGAACCCGCAAGGACCTGCCGCGGCTGGGTCGGGAAGACCCGGGACCGATCGATCCACCCGAATGTCGCACCACGCTCGACCTGGCTTGGTCCTCCCCCAGGCTCCCCGGATGATCGCTTCGCACCGGGCAGAAAACTTGCCATGACGGGGACGCCAATTGCACGTTAACACTTTTTCCTATATATTTCCTATACTTACGAAGTGTCCCCATGGGGACGGCCGTCGCAGCGAGGCCTGCGGGCGCCCGTCGGGCCTGCTGGCCAAGGCAGCCGGCCCGCCCTAGATGAGGAGCCATGCGCGGATCGGACCTGCTCGTTCCCCGTCCCGAGGGTCTCCACTGCCCGCCCGGCGATTTCTTCATCGACCCGGTCCGCCCGGTGCCGCGCGCGCTCATCACCCATGCCCATGCCGACCACGCCCGCGCCGGCCACGGCGCCGTGCTCGCCACGAGGCAGACCCTCGACATCATGGGGCTGCGCCTCGGCGAGAGCTTCTGCGGCAGCGCCCAGGCCGCCGAGCCGGGCGACCCGATCGAGATCGGCGGGGGCCCCGCCCCCCTACCCCCCCCCCGTCATTTCCCCCGCCCCCCCCCGAACCCCGGGGGGCGCGCCCGCTTTCCGCCACCG
>CALMSR010000033.1 GCA_937872465.1 uncultured Paracoccaceae bacterium | reverse complement strand
CGAAGACAGACTCTGGCAGCCAACCAGGCCTTGACCAAACACGGATACTGCCCGGCGGTGGCCGCCGGGCGGGGTGGTGGCGCTGGGCGCGCCTGCCCCGGGAAGGGTCAAGGCCGTTGAAACTGGCGTGCATTCTCTCTTCCTCGACCGCCCCGCCACGAGACGAGGGCAGCGCCCGGCCCGGGCGGGTGCGAAGCGCCCGCGTCGTGCCAGAGGCACGCCTTCGGCGTGACGGGGCGGGGCGGGCGCTGCCCAGCGGTGCCCGCCGGGCGGGATGGTGGTGCTGGGTGTGCCGCGAGTTGAGGCCGGCGGGGTGGCGTTGCCCAAAACACTACGCGCGGACCTTCCCGCCGGTCAGTCGAGCACGAAGACCCGCGAGGGGTGCAGCTGGCCGCCGCGGTAATGGCCGATCGCGACGGGCTGGCCGGCATGCGAGACCCAGGCCTCGGCGCCGAAGGCGAGCGGGCCGCAGGGCGTGACCTCGGCCGGATTGCCGTGGCGCAGGCGGGACGCGGCCTCCGCGGAGCAGGCGAGCTCGGCCATGGCCCCGAGCCCCGCCTCGACGGGGAGGAGCGCCGCCCGGAGCGCCGCCGCATTCTCGGGCTCGAGCGCCGCCCAGCCCAGCGCGCCCTCGAGCGTGAAGGGCCCGGCGCGCAGCCGGCGCAGTCCGGCGACATGGCCGAGGCATCCCAGCGCGCGGCCGAGGTCGCGCGCGATGGCGCGCACGTAGCCGCCCTTGCCGCAATCCATCTCGAAGACCGCCTGCCCGGCATCGGGCAGCGCGACGAGCTCGAGCCGCGCGACATGGAGCGGCCGGGCGGCGAGCTCGGGCGCCTCCCCGGACCGGGCGAGCGCATAGGCGCGCCGGCCCTCGACCTTGACCGCCGAGACCTGGGGCGGGACCTGGAGGATGTCGCCGGTGAAGCCCGGCAGGGCGGCGCGGATCGTGGCCTCGGAGGGCCGGGACGCGCTGCGCGCGGTCACCGCGCCCTCGGCGTCGTCGGTGGCGGTCTCGGCCCCCCAGCGCACGGTGAAGCGGTAGCGCTTCTCGGCTTCGGTGACATGGGCCACGGTCTTGGTCGCCTCGCCGAAGGCGATGGCGAGCAGCCCGGTGGCGGCGGGGTCGAGCGTGCCGGCATGGCCGGCCTTGCGCGCGTCGAGCGCGCGGCGCGCCCGCGCCACCGCCTGGGCCGAGCTCGGGCCCTCGGGCTTGTCGAGCACCAGCCAGCCGTGGACGGGGGTTCCGCGTTGCCGTCGCGCCATCTGCCTGCTGCCCCCGGGGCTCAGTCCCGGTCGAGGTCGCGCCGGACCGCCGGCGAGCCGAGCAGCGCGCGCGTGCGGTCCATGCGGTCGAAGCTGAGATCGGGCTCGAAGCTCAGCTCCGGGGAATATTTCAGGTCGATCTGCGCGGTGACGAGCCGCCGGATCTCGGCGCGGTTGCGGGTGAGCGCCCGGACCACGCCTTCGGTGTTCACGCCCCCGAGCGGCAGGACGAAGGCCGTGGCGTGCCGCAGGTCCGGCGAGACCTTGACTTCCGCGACCGTGACCGAGACATGGGCGAGATCGGGATCGTGCACCTCGCCGCGGGCGAGGATCGCGGAAAGCGACCGACGGATCACTTCGGCCACGCGCAGCTGGCGCTGGCCGGCCGCAGCTCCGGCATGGGCTCTTGTCTTTGCCATGGCGGTCACATCCTATCGCGGTCGGGCGAAGTCAAGGGCGGGACGGAAAGAGCCATGGACGAGAGGGTCGGAATTGCGGTGGTCGGCGCATCCGGACGCATGGGCCGGATGCTGATCCAGGCCGTGGAGGAGGAGCCGCGCGCCCGGCTGACGGGCGTCACCGTGCGCCCGGGCCATGCCTGGATCGGCCGGGATCTCGGCGCCTGCCTCGGGACCGGCGAGACGGGGATCCGCGTCTCGGACGATGCGCTCGAGGTCTTCGCGGTCAGCCAGGCGGTGCTCGATTTCACCACGCCGGCCGCGACCATGGCCCATTCGGTGCTGGCCGCCCAGGCGCGGCTCACCCATGTGATCGGCACCACCGGGCTCGAGCGCGCCGACATCGAGCGGCTCGCCGCCGCGGCGCGGCATGCGGTGATCGTGCGGGCCGGCAACATGAGCGTGGGCGTCAACCTGCTGACCGTGCTGGCGCGGCGCGTCGCCACGGCGCTGGGCCCGGATTACGACGTGGAGATCGTCGAGATGCATCATCGCCACAAGGTCGACGCGCCCTCGGGCACCGCGCTGATGCTGGGCGACGCGGTGGCGGCGGGGCGGCGGGTCAATCTCGCCGATATGCGCGAGAGCGGGCGCGACGGCGCCACCGGGCCGCGGGGCGAGGGGGCGATCGGCTTCGCCAGCCTGCGCGGCGGCGACGTGATCGGCGAGCACGAGGTGATCTTCGCCGGCCCCGGCGAGCGCATCGGCCTGCGCCATGTCGCCACCGACCGCATGCTCTTCGCCCGCGGCGCGGTGCGCGCCGCCCTCTGGGGCCATCACCAGGAGCCGGGGCAGTACAACATGATCGACGTGCTCGGCCTGCGCGAGGCGGGCGCGGAGGTGCCCGACCGCTGAGGCCGCGCGGGCGCGCGCCGGCCCCGGATGGTCAAGCCGCCGCCGGCGGGCTAGAGAGGGGGTCCGGGCATTCCGGCCCGGAGCCCGAGTCCTGATCCCATGCCGAAAGATTCGCCCGGGGGCGGGGCAGTCCTGCTCGACCGCCGCACGCCGCCCCATGTCCTGACCCTCGTCGCGATGACCTCCATCGCGGCGCTGAACATGAACATGGTGCTGCCGTCGCTGCCGAGCCTCGCGCGGCATTACGCGGCCGCCTATCCGGTGGTCGCCCTGACGGTCTCGGCCTATCTGGCGCTGACCGCGGTGCTGCAGCTCCTGATCGGGCCGCTCTCGGACCGCTACGGGCGAAGGCCGGTGCTGCTCGTCAGTTTCGCGATCTTCCTCGTCGCCACCCTCGGCTCCATGGTCGCGCCGAATTTCGCGGTCTTCCTCGGCTTCCGCCTCGCCCAGGCGGCGGTGGCCTCGGCGCTGGTGCTGAGCCGGGCGATCGTGCGCGATCTCGTCGGCCCGGACCGGGCGGCGAGCCTGATCGGCTATGTCACCATGGGCATGTCGCTCGCGCCGATGGTCGGGCCGATGATCGGCGGCTTCCTCGACGAGCATTTCGGCTGGCAATCGGTGTTCCTCTTCACGCTGGTGGCGGGCGCGGGGGTGACGGCGCTGATGTGGGCCGATCTCGGCGAGACCAACCTCACCCCCTCCCCGAGCTTCGGGGCGCAGTTCCGCGCCTATCCCGAGCTCCTGCGCTCGCGGCGCTTCTGGGGCTATTCGCTGACCGCGGCACTGGCCTCGGGGACCTTCTTCGCCTTTCTCGGCGGCGGGCCCTGGGTGGCGAGCGAGGTGCTCCGCATGGCCCCGGCGCGGCTCGGCTTCTATTTCGGCTTCGTCGCCTTCGGCTACATGCTCGGGAACTTCCTCTCGGGGCGCTATGCGGCATCGGTCGGGGTCAACCGCATGATGCTGCTCGGCGCGGGGGTGGCGACCGCGGGCATGGCGGTGGAGCTCGGCCTCCTGGGGGCGGGCGTGCTCACCCCGGTCAGCTTCTTCGGGAGCGTGCTCTTCATCGGGCTCGGCAACGGGCTCCTGCTGCCGAGCGCCAATGCCGGCATCGTCTCGGTGCGGCCGCATCTGGCGGGCAGCGCCTCGGGGCTCGGCGGCGCGCTGATGATCGGCGGCGGCGCCGCGCTCTCGGTGCTGGCCGGTGCGCTGCTCGGCCCCGGCACCGGGGCGGCGCCCCTGGTCTGGCTGATGTTCCTCTGCTCGGCCGCGAGCATCGCCTCGACGCTCTGGGTCATGCAGGTCGCCCGGCTTCGCGGCCCGTGACGGGGCGATCCCGGGCGGGGCGTGAGGGCGCGGCGGGGTCGCGCCGCGGGAAAGTGGCATCTGGCGACGCGACCCCGTCAGGCCGAGTTCCTGGCGCGCCTAGGGCCGCCGTCCCGCCCGGCGGGCACCGCCGGGCAGCGCCCGCCCCGCCCCGTCACGCCGAAGGCGTGCCTTTGGCACGACGCGGGCGCTTCGCTTTCGCCCGGGCCGGGCGCTGCCCTCGTCTTACAGCCGGGCGGTCGAAAAAGGGAAAATGGGCTTCCCATGCCGTTCGCCTGGCTCGCCGCCGGAACGCTGGCGCCGCGGCCGGGAAAGGGGCTATCCTGCCGCCCTGCGGGTCGGGCGGGAGAGGAGCATGCGGCGCAAGGTCCTGACGGCCGAGGAGGCCGTGGCGCTCATCCACGACGGCGACATGATCACCACCTCGGGCTTCATCGGGACCGGCGTTCCCGAGGCGCTGCTGACGGCGCTCGAGGCGCGTTTCCTCGACGGGCGCGGGCCGCGGAACCTCGGGCTGCTCTTCGCGGCGGGCCAGGGCGATTCGAAGGAGCGCGGGCTCAACCATCTCGGGCACGAGGGGCTGCTGAAGCGGGTCGTGGGCGGGCATTGGGGGCTGATCCCGAAGGTGGCGGCGCTGGCGCTCGCCGGCAAGATCGAGGGCTGGAACCTGCCGCAGGGGGTGATCAGCCATCTCTACCGTGACATCGCGGCGGGCAAGCCGGGCACGCTGACGCGGGTGGGCCTCGGCACCTTCGTCGATCCGCGGCTCGAGGGCGGGCGCATCAATGCGATCTCGACCGAGCATCTCATCGAGGTGATGGAGGTCGGGGGCAGGGAATATCTCTTCTACAAGGCCTTCCCGATCGACGTGGCGCTCCTGCGCGGCACCACCGCCGACGAGGCGGGCAACGTCACCATGGAGCGCGAGGCGCTGATCCTCGACAACCTGGCGCAGGCCATGGCGGCGCGCAATTCCGGTGGGCTGGTGATCGTGCAGGTCGAGCAGATCGCCGAGAGCCACAGCCTGAACCCGCGCGCGGTCGTCCTGCCGGCGCCCCTGGTCGATGCGGTGGTGGTGGCGCCGCCCGCGCTGCACATGCAGACCTTCGCCACCGGCTATTCCCCGGCCTTCGCCGGGGCGATCCGCGCGCCCTCGGGCGCGCTGCCGCCGCTGCCGCTCGACGCCCGCAAGATCGTCGCGCGCCGCGTCGCCTTCGAGCTGCCGATCAACGGCGTGGTCAATCTCGGGATCGGCATGCCGGAGGGCGTCTCGGCGGTGGCGAGCGAGGAGGGGCTGCTCGCGCATCTGACCATGACCGCCGAGCCCGGGGTCATCGGCGGCCAGCCGGCCTCGGGGCTCGATTTCGGCGCGGCGATCAACACCGACGCGATCATCGCCCAGAATGCGCAGTTCGACTTCTACGACGGCGGCGGGCTCGACATGGCCTGTCTCGGCATGGCCGAGGCCGATGCGGCGGGAAACGTCAATGTCTCGCGCTTCGGCCCGAAGCTCGCCGGCGCCGGGGGCTTCATCAATATCAGCCAGAACGCCCGCGCCGTGGTCTTCGCCGGCACCCTGACCGCGGGCGGGCTCGAGATCGCCGTGGAGGACGGCAGGCTGCGGATCCTGCGCGAGGGCCGGGCGCGCAAGATGCGCGAGGCGGTGGCGCAGGTGACCTTCTCGGGCCGCCGCGCCGCGGCCGAAGGCCGGCCGGTGCTCTATGTCACCGAGCGCTGCGTCTTCGCGCTGACGCCCGAGGGGATCGAGCTGACCGAGATCGCGCCCGGCATCGACCTGGAGCGCGACGTGCTCGGGCAGATGGATTTCCGCCCCCTGATGCGCGAGGTGGTGGAGATGGACGGCCGCATCTTCCGCGAGGCGGCGATGGAGCTCGCGCGCGACCTGCTGCATCTCGATTTCGCCGACCGGATTCAGCGGGACAACGACGCGAATCGCCTCTACATCAATTTCGAGAAGCTGCGCGTCCGCAACCGGGAGGATGTCGCGCGCATCCGGGCGCGCGTCGAGGAGCTGGTGGCGGGGCAGAGCCGGCCGGTCGACGTGATCGTCAACTACGACGGCTTCCGCGTGGACGAGGAGGTCGAGGCGGATTATGCGCGCATGGTGGAGGATCTCGAACGGCGGTACTACGGCGCGGTCACGCGCTATTCCGGCTCGGCCTTCACCCGGATGAAGCTCGGCCGCACCTTGCGCCGGAGCCGGGCGCCGCATCTCTTCGAGACGGCCGAGGACGCCCAGGCCTTTCTCGCGGGCAGGGGCGCATGACCCGCGTCGCCTGCATCGGCGAATGCATGGTCGAGCTGACCCTGCCGAAGGACGGTGCGGCGGCGCGGGTGGGCTTCGCCGGCGACACGCTGAACACCGCCATCTATCTCAAGCGCGGCGCGCCGGCGCTTGAGGTCGCCTATGTCACGGCGCTGGGGCGGGATGCGCTTTCGGAGCGGATGCTCGCCTTCTTCGCCGAGGAGGGGCTCGACACCGGGCTGATCGAGCGGCGGGCGGATCGCGTGCCGGGGCTCTATGCGATCTCGACCGATGCCGCGGGCGAGCGCAGCTTCACCTATTGGCGCGAGAGCTCCGCCGCGCGGACGCTCTTCGAGCCGCCGGCCGAGGTGACGCCGGCGCGGCTCGCGGGATGCGGGCTGGTCTATCTGTCGGGCATCACCCTGGCGGTGCTCTCCGCCCGGGCCCGCGCCGCATTGCTCGAGTTCATCGGGCCGTTCCGAAAGGCCGGCGGGCTGGTCGCCTTCGATTCGAACTACCGGCCGCGGCTCTGGCCGGACCGCGCCACGGCGCAGCGGGAGATCGCCGCCTTCTGGGCGGTGACCGATATCGGCCTGCCCTCGCTCGACGACGAATTCGCGCTCTGGGGCGAGTCCGGCACGGAGGCGGTGCTGGCGCGGCTGGCTTCGGCCGGGCTGCGGCAGGGCGCGCTGAAGCGCGGCGCCGAGGGGCCGCTCGCGATCGGCTGGGAGGGCGCGCTGCCGGGATTTCCGCCCGCGGCGCGGGTCGTCGACACCACCGCCGCCGGCGATAGCTTCAACGGCGGCTATCTCGCGGCGCTGCTCGCGGGCGCGCCGCCGCCCGAGCGCCTGCTCGCCGGCCATCGCCTGGCCTCGGAGGTGATCGGCCATCCCGGGGCGATCATGCCGCGCCGGGGCTGACGGCGGTTTCGTCCGATTGGCCGTCCGGGGGCGATTCCGAACCGGCAAGAGCGAGGCACTGCCTCGCGCCGGTTCGTCGGAGGGACGCGCGCGAGCGCGGCGGCCGAGGGGGTTGGATTTCACCACCACCGGGTAATCCGTGCGCGCCTGCCGGGGGGCAGGCAGGCGCGCACGGATTTGTCTGACGCCAAATTCGCGAAGAAAAGGCGACGCCGATACGGGGGACGAGTGCCGGTCCGAGGCAATCATCCAGGAACCGCTCGGGAGATGCCGCGGCCGGTCCTCGGAAGAAGGCCGCGCTCCGCGCGGCCCGCGCCACTTACCCCCGGAGCGAAAGGGCGAGGCGCCGGTGGCGCGTCGTCCGGTCCGGTCGCCCGGAGGCGCAAGCCGCAGGGCGAGGGACGTCGGGTTTCACCGTCGGTTGAGGATCGGGACGCGTCGGCCCTGGACGGTGCGCAAAGCGCGCCGGCCCCGGGGAGGGCCGGCGCGGCCCGATCGACACCGGTCGATCGGGCAAGCGACGGAAGCCGATGGCGGGGTCGCGGGGCTCAGCCGCCCTGCCAGACCTTCAGGATCTCGCGGCCGGTCATCAGGTCGAGATGGGCGCCGCCGCCGTTCTTGAAGAGGGTGATCTCCTCGGCCGAGCGGCGGCCCGCGGCGCCCGCCACCAGGTCGTAGAGGTCGCCCAGCACGTCCTCGCGGGTGATGACGCCGCGCGCGAGCGGGTCCTTCAGCTCGCCGATATGTGCGAGCGTCGTCTCGAAACTGTCGACGAAGATGCGCGACCGGGTCAGCGCGCGGTCGTCGGCCTCGCGCATGTCGGCGCGATAGGCGCCGATCAGGTCGAGATGCTGGCCGGGCCGCAGCCATTCGCCCATCAGGACCGGCCGGGTGCTCATGGTCGCGGTGGCCACGATGTCGGCCGCGGCCACCGCGGCGGGCAGATCCTCGCTGCTCGCGGCGCCGGTCGCCTCGGCGAGCGCCCGCGCCGAGGCGGCGGTGCGGCTCCAGAGCGTGACCTCGATGCCGGGAAAGCCGGCGCGATAGGCCTCGATCAGCGAGGCGGCCACGGCGCCGGCGCCGATGATCAGGAGCCGGCGCGCGTCCCTGCGCGCCAGGAGCCGCGCGCCGAGCAGAGAATCCGCGGCGGTCTTCCAGCGCGTCACCAGATCGGAATCGATCACCGCGACGATGCGGCCGGTCGCGTCCTCGAAGAGCACCATCGCCCCCTGGACCGAGGGCAGGTCGCGCGCGGGATTGTCGGGCATCACCGTCACCGACTTGACCGCCACCCCCATGCCGTCGATCCAGGCGGCGCGGGAGAGCAGCGTGTCGGATCCGCGGGTCAGGAACTGGTCGGCGATCTCCGCGCGCGGGCCGCGGTGGCCCTCGGCCAGCGCCTCGGCCATGGCAACCCAGTCCAGCCGGCCTTCGACGTCCGCCTCGGTGATATAGGGGACCGAGGCCATCAGATGCCGACGGCGGCGATCGCCTGGGCGAGCGCGTCCATGCCGTCCCGCGGCAGGCCGGCGATGTTGATGCGCCCGGTGCCCACCATGTAGATGGCGTGCTCGTCGCGCAGGGCCTTGACCTTCTCCAGGGTGCCGCCGAGCTGGGTGAACATGCCGCGATGCGCGCCGATATAGTCGAAGCGGTCGGAATTTGTCTCGCGGCGCAGCGCGTCGGCCAGCGCCTGGCGCAGGGTCAGCATGTTCTGGCGCATGGATTCGAGCTCCGCCTTCCAATCGGCGGTCAGCGCCGCGTCGGAGAGGATCATCGCCACCACCTTGGCGCCGTGATCGGGCGGGAAGGAGAAGTTCAGGCGGTTGAGCGCGCCGAGATTGCCCTCGGCGACCTCGGCGCGTTCGGCCGTCTCGCCGACCACGAAGGCGGCGCCGACCCGGTCGCGGTAGAGGCCGAAGTTCTTCGAGCAGCTCGCCGCGAGCAGCGTCTCGGGCAGGGCCGCGGCCATGTGCCGCACCCCCGCCACATCCGGCTCCAGCCCGTCGCCGAAGCCCTGATAGGCGAGGTCGATCATCGGCACGATGCCGCGGGCGGCGAAATCCTGCGTCAGCGCCTGCCAATGCTCGAGGTCGAGATTGGCGCCGGTCGGGTTGTGGCAGCAGCCGTGCAGGATCACCACGTCGCCGGCCCTGGCAGCGGCGAGATCGGCCTGCATCGCCTCGAAATCCACCGCGCCGCTCGCCGCGTCGTAATAGCGGTAGGCGCTGGAGGCGAGCCCGAGATGGTCGAGGATCGCCGGGTGGTTCGGCCAGGTCGGGTCGGAATAGAACACCCGCGCCTCGGGCCGCGCGCGCCGGATCAGCTCGCCGAGCTGGTGCACCGCGCCGGTGCCGCCGGGGGTCTGGGCGCCGCCGATGCGCGCGGCCTCAACGCCCTCGCCGAAGATCAGGTCGCGCATCCCGGCCACGAAGGTGCGGTCGCCGGTCACCCCGAGATAGGTCTTGGTCTGCTGCTCCTCGACCAGCTGCCGCTCCGCCGCCTTGACCGCGCGCATGATCGGGGTGCGGCCCTCGGCGTCCTTGTAGACGCCGATGCCGAGATCGACCTTGCCCGCGCGCGGGTCGGCGGCGAAGAGGCCGATCAGCGCGATGATCTTGTCCGGGGCGGGGGCGGTGAGGGTCTCGAGCATGGGCTGTCCTTTCGCGGTCATGCGCCGATGGTGTCGCGGTCGCGGGTGAGCACCCGGCTGTGGGTCTCGCGGCGCACGGGCTCGAATCCCGCCCGCTGGTAGAGCGGCAGCGCGCGCGGATGGTCGAGCGAATTGGTGTTCACCGTCATGCGGCGCACGCCCTCCCGGTCCCAGGCCATGTGCACGGCGGTCTCGATCAGGAAGAGCCCGAGCCCCTGCCCGATCGCCTCCGGCACCAGGCCGAAATAGGCGAGATCGCAGATGCCCGGCTCGCGGCCGTCGAGGATGAAGAAGCCGTGCGGCCAGCCGGACCGCAGGAAGGTGTAGAGGGTCACCGCCGGATCGTGCAGGAAGGCCGTCAGCTCCGCCGGCGACTTCCGGTGTTGGTCGGTCCATTCGTGGTCGCGCCCGACCGCCCGGTAGAGGTCGAGGAAATACCAGCTCGGCGGCGCCTCGGCCGCGATCAGCGCCGAGGCGGGCCCGGTGGGCAGATGCGGGCGGGGATAGGCGGGGCGCAGGTCCATCTCGAGGAAGGTCACCACGTATTCCACGCGTTCGCCGGCCTTGTGGTTCATCCGCGTTCCACCTTCAGATCGGGATAGGCGCCCCATTCGGCCCAGGAGCCGTCGTAGAGCGCATGGCTGCGGTTGCCGAGGCGCTCGAGCGCGAGATTGAGAATGGCCGCGGTCACGCCGGAGCCGCAGGAGGTGATCACCGGCTTGTCCACGTCCACGCCGGCGGCCGCGAAGACCGCGCGCAGTTCCTCGGGGGATTTCATCGTGCCGTCGGCATTGAGCGCGGCCCCGAAGGGCACGTTGCGCGAGCCCGGGATCCGGCCCGAGCGCAGGCCGGGGCGCGGCTCGGCCACCTCGCCGCGGAAGCGTTCGGGCGCGCGGGCGTCGACGATCTGGGGCGAGCCGAGCTTGGTGCTGGCGGCGACCTGCGTCACGTCGCGCACCAGGCTCGCGTCGCGCCGGGCGGTGAAATGGCGGTCGCGGGCCACCGGCGCGGTATCCTCCACCGGCCGGCCCTCGGCGCGCCATTTCGGCAGGCCGCCGTCGAGCACCGCCACGTCCGCCTTGCCGAAGAGCCGGAAGAGCCACCAGACCCGTGCCGCGCTGAAGAGGCCGAGCGTGTCGTAGACCACCACGCGGTGGCCGTCGCCGATGCCCATGGCGCGCATCCGGGCGACGAATTTCTCGATCGGCGGCGCCATATGCGGCAGGCTCGACCGCGTGTCGGAGATCTCGTCGACGTCGAAGAACTGCGCGCCGGGGATATGGGCGGCGGCATATTCCGCCCGCGGGTCGCGGCCGGCGGCGGGCATGTGCCAGCTTGCGTCGAGCACGCGGACGTCGGGCGCGTCGAGATGCGCGGCCAGCCAGTCCGTCGAGACGAGAAGCTGCGGATCGCTGCCGTTCATTCCGCCCCCCCGTGCCCCCTTGCGACGGCCCCCCGAATACCGGCGAACGGCCAGCGGGGCAAGGGCCGGGCGGAGCGGTGAGATGCGGGGCGGGAGCGGCAGGGAGCGGGCTCGGGGCCACGGTATCGGATCCCAGACCTTCTTCTTCGGCCGCTCCGCTACGAGACGAGGGCAGCGCCCGGCCCGGCGGGTGCGGAGCGCCCGCGTCGTGCCGGAGGCACGCCTTCGGCGTGACGGGGCGGGGCGGGCGCTTGTCTATTCTGCGTGCGGCTTCGGGGCGGCGCTGCCGCCCTCAGGCGCCGTCCTCCTCCTGCAGGAGCGCGAGGAAGGCCGGGCCGAAGCGTTCGGCCTTGAGCGCGCCGACGCCGGGCAGCTCGGCGAGCGCGGCGAGGTCGGCGGGCCGGCTGCGGGCGATGCGCGCGAGCGTCGCGGCATCGCAGGAGAGCGGCTTGCCGCGGCCGTCGGGCCCGCGGGCGAGTGCGAGCTGGGCCGCGTGCAGCCGGTCGAAGAGCGCGCCGCCCGGCGAGCCCGCGAGGCGGCGGCGGGCGGGGTGCAGCGGCTCGGGCGCCTCCCCGGCGATCACCTCGAGGAAGTCCTGCCCGAAGCGCTCGAGCTTGACCGCGCCGATCCCGGTGATGCCGCGCATGGCGTCGAGGCTGTCGGGCCGGCGCGTGGCGAGCTCGATCAGCGTGCGGTCGGGGAAGATCACGTAGGCCGGCACGCCGGCGGCGTCGGCGAGCTGCCGGCGCCGGGCCTTGAGCGCCGAGAAGAGCCCCTCGTCCTCCTCGGCGACCAGCGCCACGGCTTCGCGGCGTGCGGGACCACGCGCGGCGGCCCTGCGCAGGGTGTCGGCGCGCAGATCGATCTTCGCCTCGTCGCGCAGGACCGGCCGCGCGGCTTCGGTCAGGCGCAGCGCGCCGTGGCGCGCCGGGTCGGGGCGGATCAGGTCGTGGCCCATGAGCTGGCGGAAGATCGCCTGCCATTCGGGCTTGGAGCGCGCGCTGCCGACCCCGAAGGTCGGCAGCCGGTCGTGGCCGCGGGCGAGCACCCGTTCGGTCCGCTCGCCGCGCAGGATGGCGATCAGATGCTCGGCGCCGAAGCTCTCGCCGGTGCGCAGCATGGCCGAGAAGGCCATGCGCGCGGCTTGCGTCCCGTCGAAGATCTCCGGGCGCTCGGCGCAGAGGTCGCAGTTGCCGCAAGGCTCGTCCAGGGTCTCGCCGAAATAGGCGAGCAGGGTCTGGCGCCGGCAGCGCCGGGCCTCGGCGAGGCCGAGCAGTGCGTTCAGGCGCTTGTGGTCGGCCTCCTTGCGCGCCGCGGGGGCGGAGCTCTCGTCGATCTGGGCGCGGCGCAGGCGGATGTCCTCCGCACCGTAGAGCGTCAGCGTCTCGGCCGGCGCGCCGTCGCGCCCGGCGCGGCCGATCTCCTGGTAATAGGCCTCGATCGATTTCGGCAGGTCGGTATGGGCGACGTAGCGGATGTCGGGCTTGTCCACTCCCATGCCGAAGGCGATGGTGGCGCAGACGATCAGCCCGTCCTCGCGCTGGAAGCGGGTCTCAGCCAGCCGCCGGTCCTCGCCGTCGAGCCCGGCGTGATAGGCGATCGCCACATGGCCCGCCTCGCCGAGCGCGGCGGCCAGTGTTTCCGTCTTGGCGCGACTTGCGCAATAGACGATGCCGGAGCGGCCGCGGCGGGCGGCGGTGAAGTCCAGGATCTGGCGGCGCGGCGCGTCCTTGGGGCGGAATTCGAGATGGAGGTTCGGGCGGTCGAACCCGCGCAGGAAGATCTCCGGCGCTTCCCCGCCGAAGAGCCGCCGCACGATCTCCTCGCGGGTCTCGGCATCGGCGGTGGCGGTCAGCGCCACGGTCTGCACGCCGAGGCCCGCACGCAGTTCGCCGATGCGCAGGTAGTCGGGGCGGAAATCGTGGCCCCACTGGCTGACGCAATGGGCCTCGTCGACCGCAAGCAGGCCGACGGCGATGCGCCGGAGCAGCGGCCCGGCGGAGGCGAGCCGCTCGGGGGCCATGTAGAGCAGCTTCAGGGTCCCGGCATCGAGGGCGGCGAAGATCGCCTCGGCCTCGCCGGCCTCGGTCTGGGAGGTCAGCGCGCCGGCCTCGACGCCGGCGGCCCGGAGCGCCCGGACCTGGTCGCGCATCAGCGCGATCAGCGGCGAGATCACCACCGTGACCCCGGGCCGGGTCAGCGCCGGAAGCTGGTAGCAGAGCGACTTGCCGGCGCCGGTGGGCAGGATCGCCAGCACGTCGCGGCCCGCTTCCACCGATGCGACGATCTCGGCCTGGCCGGGGCGAAATTCGGGGAAGCCGAAGACCTGGCCGAGCAGGCGCCGGGCCTCGGTCATGCGGAGACGCGCATCAGGGTGATCATCGTGTCCCCATAGCGGCGGGCGTCGAGCAGGGTCAAGCCGGGGGGCGGCAGCACCGCCGCCGCCTCCTCCCAGACCAGGAGCGCGCCGGGGGCGAGCCAGCCGCCGCGGTCGGCGGCGGCGAGCGCCCGCTCGCCGAGCCCGCGCCGGTAGGGCGGGTCGAGGAAGACCAGGTCGAAGGGCGCCTCCGGGCAGGACCCGAGCCGCGTGGCGTCGGTGGCGAGGAGGCGGGTGGCCTCGCCGGCGCCGAGCCGGGCGATGTTCTCGCGCAGGAGGCCGAGCGCCTTGGCGCCGTTCTCGACGAAGGTAGCCTGCGCCGCCCCGCGCGAGAGCGCCTCGAGCCCCAGCGCCCCGGTGCCGGCGAAGAGGTCGAGCACGCGGCGGCCCTCCGGCGGCGACGGCGTGCCATAGGGGCCGTGGGCGAGCAGGTTGAAGAGGCTCTCGCGCACCCGGTCCGAGGTGGGGCGCAGCTGCGCCGCCGGGTCGCCGCCCCCGAGCGCGGCCAGCGGGCGGCCGCGATGCCGGCCCGCGATGATGCGCATCAGGCCAGCGACTTGAGGTCGCGCGCGGGATCGGCCACCGCGTCGGGGTCGGGCGAGACGCCGGCCTCGATCCAGCGCTTGGCGGTCATGTAGGCGCGCGGGTCGTTCATCGCGTCGACCGCGAGCAGCCGGCCGGCGCCGTAGTACCAGACCGATTGCGCACCGGGCCGGCCGCCCGGCCGGGTCAGGATGCGGTCCCAGCCGGTGTTGAGCCCGGCGATCTGCAGCTTGACGTCGTACTGGTCCGACCAGAACCAGGGCCGGGCGAGATAGCCCTCCTCGGCGCCGAGCATGGCCGCGGCCGCCGCCTCGCCCTGGTCGATGGCATTGGGCACGCTTTCGAGCCGGATCGGATGCCCGTGATGCGGGAAGCGCGCGCAGTCCCCGGCGGCGAAGATCGCGGGGTCGGAGGTCCGGCAGGCGGCGTCGACCAGGATGCCGTCCCCGGTCGCCAGCCCCGCGGCTTCGGCCAGCGCGGTCTCGGGGCGGATGCCGATGCCGACCAGCGCCAGATCGGCGGGGATCGTGTCGCCGTCCGCGAGGATGCCGCCGGTGACGCGGCCGTCGCTGCCGGCGAGGCGGTCGAGCGCCGCGCCCTCGCGGATCTCGACGCCATGGGCGCGGTGGAGGTCGCGGAAGTAATCCGCCGTTTCCGGCGCCGCGACGCGGCCGAGGATGCGCGGGGCGGCCTCGATCAGGGTGACGGCGAGCCCCTTCTCGCGCAGGACCGCCGCCGCCTCGAGGCCGATGTAGCCGCCGCCCACGATCAGCGCGCGGCTGCTCCGAGGGAGCGCCGCCGCCAGCGCGTCGGCGTCGGCCAGCGTGCGCATCTCGAGCACGCCGGCGAGATCCCCGCCCTGGGCCGAAGGGAGACGGCGGGGCGCGGCGCCGGTGGCGAGCGCCAGGAGGTCGAAGGGCAGCCGGGTTCCGTCGTCGAGCGCGACCTCGCGCGTTTCGCGGTCGATCGAGGTGGCGCTTCGGCCGAGCCGCAGGTCGATGTCCGCTTCCTCGTAAAAGGAGGTCGGGCGGAGATGGAGCCGTTCGCGCTCCATCTCGCCCTTGAGATAGGCCTTCGAGAGCGGCGGCCGCTGATAGGGCGGATCGGGCTCGGCGCCGACCAGCGTCAGCGGCCCCGCATGGCCGAGCGCGCGCAGGCGGGCGACCAGGGAAGCGCCGGCCTGGCCGGCCCCGACGACCACGATTCGGGCCGATTTCGCGTCCATCAGCGCCCCCGGGCTGGCTTCGCAGGTCCGTTCGTCTATATGGGCCGCGACATGTGCCGCAACAGCGAATTGGACGAGCGAAGATGACGATAGCGACTGGGGACCGCCTGCCCGAAGCGGAGTTTCTCGAGATCGGCGCGGATGGCGAGCCGGTGGCGGTTCCCGCCGCGGCGCTCTTCGGCGGGCGGCGGGTGGTGCTCTTCGCGGTGCCGGGCGCCTTCACGCGGACCTGCAGCGCGGCGCATTTGCCGAGCTTCCAGCGCACCGCCGATGCCTTCCGGGCGAAGGGCGTCGAGGAGATCGCCTGCCTCGCGGTCAACGACCCCTTCGTGATGCATGCCTGGGGCGAGGCGCACGGGGTTGCGGCTTCGGGCATCCGCATGCTGTCGGACGCGGGGGCGGTCTTCACCGACGCGATCGGGATGCGCAAGGAGGACACGCCGGCGCGGGGGATCCTCGGCCGGTCGAAGCGCTATGCGATGCTGGTGGAGGACGGGGTGGTGGCGCGGCTCAATCTCGAGACGGGCGGCGCCTGCGAGATCAGCGCCGGGGAGACCCTGCTCGGGCAGATCTGACCGGCAGGGGAGGCTGCGCGCGGGGGTACTGCATTCGGCAGCGCGGGCTTCCGGGGTCCGTGCGCGCCCAGCGTCACCTTTCCGCCCGGCGGGTCGGGCGCTGCCCTCATCTGTAGCTCGGAGAATAGGGAACGAGCGCTAAATTCCATGGCTCAGGGGCGGCGCGTCTCGCCCCTTGTGCGCGCACAGGGGGCGGAGGATCATGCGCCGGAATTCCGGAAACGCGCGAATCGTGCCAGCCGAACCCGCGACCTTCACGAGGATGACCCAAGGCGGCCAGGCGGGGCCGGTCGCGCGGCTGCGCGCCGATTTCCTGACCGGGCTGGTGGTGGTGCTGCCCGCCGCCCTGACCATCGCGCTGGTGCTCTGGGCGATCGGGCGGATCGACGCAAGCGTGATGCCGCTCCTGCCCGGGCACCTGCCCTACGAGCATGTGGCGGGCATGGGCGTGCTCGCCTTCGTGGTCGGGACGACGGCGGCGGGCGCCTTCGCGCGCGGGCTGCTCGGGCGCGGGCTGGTGGGCTGGAGCGAGCGGCAGGTGGCGCGGCTCCCGGTGGCGCGCTCGATCCATGCCACCGCCAAGCAGTTCCTCCAGACTGTGCTGGAGCGGGACGACACCTCCTTCCGGCAGGTCTGCATGATCGAATATCCCGAGCCGGGGCTCTGGGCGATCGGCTTCGTGGTGCGGCCGGCGGCGGCGCGCATGCGCGATCCGAGCGGGGTGCCGGATCTGGTCGCGGTCTTCGTCCCGACCGCGCCCAACCCGACCACGGGATTTCTCGCCTATGCGCCGCTCGGCGACCTGCGCCTTCTCGACATGCCGGCGGATGCCGCGCTGCGGCTGGTCATGTCGGGCGGGCTGGTCGATCCCGGCACGGCCGGGCCGGCGGCTCGATCCGGGTAAGCGGTCGGCCCGGGGAAATCCCGAACCGGCAAAAGCGAGGCATTGCCTCGCGCCGGTTCGTCGGCCGGAGCGCGCGAGCGCTGAGGTCGAGGGGGGCCGGGTTCCACCGTCGCTGGGTAATCCGCGCGCTCATGCCTGGCGGGCGCGCTTGTCGCGCCTGCCGGGGGCAGGCAGGCGCGCGCGGATTTGGCACGGGCCAAATCCGCGAAGGGGAGGCGGCGCGCTGGGGCACGGGGCCTGACCGATGCGAGATCGGCCCGATCCGCGTCGCTCCCGGACCGGAATACCTATCCCGCCGCCGGCCCCGCGGCGGCGTGGAGCTTGCAGAGGCATTCCACCGGTTCGGAATGGTCGCGCTGGATCTCGACGCCGGCGCCGGCGAGCTTGTCCATGCGCCGGGCGAGCTTGATGTCGAGCGCGCTCAGCCCGTCGCAATCGTGCGTGGTGAGCGTCACGTCCACCACGTTGTAGACATTGGTCCATTCGGGGTGGTGGTTCATCTTCTCCGCCGCGAGAGCGGCCCGCGACATGAAGCCCCAGGCTTCCGAGAAGGTGGCGAACTTCCAGATCTTGCGGATCGAATCACGGGCAGGATCGGCGCCCCAGCCGGCCTCGCCCAGGGCGGGAAGCTCGGCGTCGCGCTCGCTCTGGCTCAGTCTCTCGGTCATGCTCCTCCTCCTCGGATCAGGGTTCAGCCCGCGGCGGCGGCGCGGGCGGGCATCGCGGCATTGTCGGCGGCCTCGGCGCGGGCGCGGGCCGGGCGGCCGGCGATCCGCGCCCAGTAGTCCTTGAAGGCCGGGCGCGGCTCGATCGAGCCGAACTGCAGGCCCCAGCCGATCTGCGAGCCGACATAGACGTCGGCGGCGGAGAAGCGGCTCCCGGCGATGAAATCGCGCCCGGAGACCGCGCCCTCGAGCGCGTCGAACATGCGCTCGAGCTTGGCGTAGCCCACCATGCCCCGGCGCTCCTCGGGCACCTCGACGCCGAGCGCGCGGTTGACGAGCGCGGCCTCCAGCGGGCCGGCGGCGAAGAACATCCAGCGGTAGAAATCGGCGCGGCCGTCGGGCGTCGGGGTCAGTTCCGCCTCCGGGAAGGCCTCGGCGAGATAGGCGCAGATCGCGGCGCATTCGGTGACCACATGCCGGCCGTGCCGGATCGCGGGCACCTTGCCCAGCGGGTTGATCGCGAGATATTCGGCGCGGTTCATCTCGGGGCCGAAGCCCAGGTAATGCGTCCGGTAGGGGGCGCCAACCTCCTCGAGCATCCAATGCGCGATGCGTCCGCGCGACATGGGGTTGGTGTAGAAGTCGATCGTGCCTGTCATGGTTCACTCCACTGCTTCGATGCACATTCCGGCCGGCTCCCGGCCGGGTCAATCCGGTTCCGCCGCCGGCCCGCGGCGGAACGGGCCATAGGCGGTCAGGACCTCGATCTCCTCGCCCACCGCCGCCGCCTCGGCGCGCAGGTATTGCGCGACCGCCCGCGCGAAGCCCTCGTCGGCGATCCAGTGCAGCGAATGGGTCGCCACCGGCAGGTAGCCGCGCGCCAGCTTGTGCTCGCCCTGGGCGCCGGCCTCGACCCGGGCGAGGCCGCGGGCGATGGCGGCCTCGATGGCCTGGTAGTAGCAGAGCTCGAAATGCAGGAACGGGTGGTCCTCGGTGCAGCCCCAGTACCGGCCGAAGAGCGCATCGCGGCCGATGAAGTTGAGCGCGCCCGCGACCCAGCGGCGGTCGCGGCGGGCGAGGATGAGCAGGATGTCGTCGCGCAGACTCTCCTGTGCCGCGTCGAAGAACGCCCGGGTGAGGTAGGGCTGGCCCCATTTGCGCGCGCCGGTGTCCTGGTAAAAGCGCCAGAACGCCTGCCAGTGCGCGGGCTCGATCGCCGCGCCGGTGAGCGCGACGATCTCGCCGCCGAAGGCCTGCGCCTGCGCCCGTTCCTTGCGGATCGCCTTGCGCTTGCGCGAGGCGAGATCGGCGAGGAAGGCGTCGAAATCTCGGTAGCCGCGGTTCTGCCAGTGGAACTGCTGGCTGCTGCGGCCCAAGAGCCCGGCCGCCTCGCCCCAGCGCCGTTCCGCCTCGGTGCAGAAGGTGACATGCAGGCCGGAGACGCCCATGCGCGCGGCGAGCGTCAGCGCGCCCTCGATCAGCGCCCTTCGGCCCGTCTCCTCGAAGCCCGGCCGGGTCAGCAGCCGGCGGCCGGTCGCGGGCGTGAAGGGAACCGCCGATTGCAGCTTGGGGTAGTAGCGCCCGCCGGCGCGCTCCCAGGCATGGGCCCAATTGTGGTCGAAGATGTATTCGCCCTGGCTGTGGCCCTTGGCATAGAGCGGCATCACCGCGATGGCGCCGCCGCCCTGGCGGGCGACGAGATGGCGCGGGGCCCAGCCGGTGCCGGGACCGACGCTGCCGGAGGATTCGAGCGCGGCGAGGAAGCGGTGGGTGGTGAAGGGATCGACCGGGCGCGCGCCGATGGCGCCGTCGCCGGCGCAGGCGTCCCATTCCGCCGCGGGGATCTCGTCGAGCGCCCCGAGCACCGTGATCTCGATCTGGTCGCCGCCGTCCATGCCGGTCTCCTGCCCGCCCCTAGAGATGGTCGCGGGCGGCGGCGCGTCAACCGGGCCGGTCGGGGGCGTAGCCCTCGAAGGTGATGTTGTCGGCGACCCGCCGCGCGGCGGCTTCCTCGGCGGGCCCGCGCACGGTCCAGCAGAGCACCGGCACGCCGCGCGCCTTGAGCGCCGAGACGGCGGGCGAATCGAGCTCCCGGTGGTTGTGGGAGATGAAGGCCGATCCGGTGGGGCCGAAGTCGCAGATGCCGGCCAGCTCGCCGCGCCGGGTCTCCGAGAGCGGCCATTTCGGCCCCTCGAAATTGCAGGTCGTCAGACCGCGCGGCCGGTCCGGGGCGGCGCGCGCCGCCGCCGCCACCGAATGCGGGTTGAAGGACATCAGCGCCACCGGCCCCACATAGCCGGCGAGCAGGTCCGCGGCGCGCGCCTCCATCGCGCCCCCGGTCGGGCCAAGCATAGGGTCGGGATCCTTGAACTCGATCAGGAGCGGCGCGCGCCCGGCGACGATGGCGAGGATCTCGGAAAGCGTCGGGATGGTCTCGCCGCCGCCGGTCAGCGGGATCGCGCCGAGCTCGGCGGCGCTGCGCTCGGCCACGCGCCCGCGGCGGCCGGTCAGCCGCCGGAGCGCGGCGTCGTGGAACACCATCACCTCGCCGCAGGCCGCGCGCTGGACGTCGATCTCGATGCCATAGCCGGCCGCCACCGCCGCCCGCACCGCGGCGCGGCTGTTCTCGATCACCCCCCTGCCCCGGTCGTGCAGCCCGCGATGGGCGAGCGGACGGGCGAGGAACTCGGGCGGGAGCTCAGGCGATGCGGAACACACCCTCGACCTCGACCGCGACGCCCAGGGGCAGCGAGACCGAGCCGACCGCGGCGCGCGCGTGGCGGCCCCGGTCGCCGAAGATCTCGACCATGAGGTCGGAGATGCCGTTGATCACCTGCGGATGCTCGGTGAATTCCGGCGTCGCATTGACGAATCCGGTCAGCTTGACCACCTGGCGCACCCTTTCGAGATCGCCGCCGCAAGCGGCGCGCAGCTGGGCGACGAGCGCCAGCCCGCAATGCCGCGCCGCGGCGCGGCCCGCCGCGACATCGACGTCCGCGCCGAGCCGGCCGGTGATGAGCCCCGCTTCATCGCGGCTGATCTGGCCGGAGACGAAGACGAGATCGCCCGTCGTCACGTAAGGCACGTAATTGGCGGCCGGCGCCGGGGCGTCGGGCAGGACGATGCCGAGTTCGGCGAGACGGGCGTCGATGGTCTGGGTCACGGGGGGCGGGCTCCTTCGCTCTAGCGGCCGCGCCGAGGCTAGCCAATATCGCGGCCGAGGGAAATCGAAATGCCGCCGGGGGCTGGGCCGAGCAGACGGGTGGCGCCGCCGCCACAAGGCCGCTATGGAGGTCTCCGGAGGTCGCCAACCCATGCGGATCGCGTGTATTCTTCTCGGAGCCCTGGTGCCGGCCTGGCTCGCCGGCTGCACCGCCGCGCCGGATCCGGGCAGCCTCGATTTCGATCCGCTAGAGGAATCGAACCGGGTCGCCCACGCGAACAACAAGCAGATCGACAAGGCGATCTTCCAGCCCGTCGCCCGGACCTACGGAAAGATCCCGGCGCCGATGCGCAAGGGGGTGACGAACCTGCGCTACAACTGGAAGCTGCCCGGCCAGGCGATCCAGTCGGTGCTGCAGATGCGCGGCCCGCAGACGGCCGAGACCGTCACCCGTTTCATGATCAACACGAGCCTCGGGCTCGGCGGGCTGCTCGACCCGGCGGCGGAGATGGGCCTGCCCTATCGCGAGACGAATTTCGACGAGACCTTCGAGGTCTGGGGCGTGCCGGAGGGCGGCTATCTCGAGCTGCCGATCGGCGGGCCGGGCACCCAGCGCGACTGGACCGGCTGGGCGCTCGATATCCTGCTCGACCCGGTCTATCTCGTGGCCCCGGCAACCGCGACCAACGCGCTCTTCGGGATCGGCACGCTCGACATCGTCAACGACCGCTACGAGATCGACCCGGTGCTCGACGAGCTGCTCTACAATTCCGCCGACAGCTACACCGCCCAGCGGATCAGCTATCTTCAGAACATGCGGGCGCGGCTTCAGGGCGGCACCGATGTCGGACAACTGGAGGATGTCTATGCCGACTACTGATCCGATCACCCGGCCGGGGCGCCGGGCGCTGCTCGCGGGGCTGGGCTCCGCGGCCCTGCTCGGCCTCCTGCCGCGGCCGGCGGCCGCCGATGCCGCCTCCCAGGCCCAGGGCCTGGTGATGGCGATCTCGGCCGACCTGACCAAGCTGGTCAATTCCGGCCGCAGCGAGGCGCAGCTCTACCGGGATTTCGAGGGGCTTCTCGCGCGCTACGCCGACATGCCGGCGGTGGCGGCGGCGACGCTGGGCCCGGCCTGGCGCGGCGCCTCCGCGGGGCAGCGGCAGGCCTATGTGGCGGCCTTCCAGAGCTATCTCGCCCGCAAATACGGCCGGCAGTTCGGCGAATACCGCAACGCCAGCATCAGCGTCGCCGGCGCGCGCGACGCCGGCAGGGCGGGCGTGCTGGTGCAGACGGTCGTGGTGCGGCCGGGCCAGGAGAACATCGCCGTCGACTGGCAGATCAGCGACCGCAGCGGCAGGGCCAGGGCGGTCAACCTGATCATCGAGGGGGTCTCGCTGCTCGCCAACGAGCGCGCCGAGATCGGCGCGATGCTCGACGCCCAGGGCGGCAGCGTCGATCGGCTGACCGCGGAGCTGCGGGCCCGGTCCTGATGGTCAGCGCGACTTGAGCGCGTTGTCGGGCGGCAGGAAGACGGTCAGGAGCCCGATCAGCGGCAGCCAGGCGCAGAGCCGGTAGACGAAGGCGATGCCCTTCCAGTCGGCGAGGATGCCGAGCGCCGCCGCGCCGATCCCGGCGATGCCGAAGGCGAAGCCGAAGAAGAGCCCGGAGATCAGCCCGATGCGGTTCGGCACCAGCTGCTGGGCATAGACGAGGATCGCCGAGAAGGCCGAGGCGATCACCACGCCGATGACGAAGGTCAGGATCGCGGTCCAGAGCAGGTTGGCGTGCGGCAGCGCCAGGGTGAAGGGCAGCACGCCGAGGATCGATACCCAGATCACCGCCTTGCGCCCGATGCGGTCGCCGATAGGGCCGCCGACGAAGGTGCCGAGCGCGACCGCCCCGAGGAAGACGAAGAGCAGGAGCTGCGATTCGCGCACCGAGACGCCGAAGGTCTCGATCAGGTAGAAGGTGTAGAAGCTCGTCAGGCTGACCACATAGACGTATTTCGAGAAGACGAGCAGCGCGAGGATGCCGATAATCACGAGGATCCGCCGCCGCGGCAGCAGCGGATTGCGCGCCGGCGCCACCCGGGCGGCGACGCGCTCGCGGTGCCGGGCCCGCGCCCAGCTGCCGACCTTCCAGAGCACGATCATGCCGAGCAGCGCCAGCACCGAGAACCAGGCGACCGAGCTCTGGCCGAAGGGCAGCACGACGAAGGCCGCGAGCAGCGGGCCGATGGCGCTGCCGGCATTGCCGCCCACCTGGAAGAAGGATTGCGCCGTGCCGTAGCGGCCGCCCGAAGCGAGGCGCGCGAGGCGCGAGGCGTCGGGGTGGAAGATCGCCGAGCCGAGGCCGATGCTGACCGCCGCGAGCAGGAGCACCCCATAGGCATGGGCGAAGGCGAGGGTCACGAGCCCCGCGAGGCTGAGCCCCATGCCGAGCGCGAGCAGCCGGAAGCGCGGGCGCCGGTCGGTGGCGAAGCCCACCGCCGGCTGCAGCACCGAGGCCGTCCCCTGGAAGGCGAAATGCAGCAGGCCGATCTGGGTGAAGCTGAGCGCGTAATTGGCCTGAAGCACCGGATAGAGCGCCGGGAGCAGCGACTGGATGGTGTCGTTGAGCATGTGGCAGAGGCTGAGTGCCCCGAGCACCAGATAGGCGGTACGGGTCTCGGGGGCGGTCGGGAGATCCTGGGTGGTGGTGCTCATGCCCGCTGCGCGGCTCCGCCGGAAGGAAGCCGGCGCGAAGGTATGGCCCGCGCCGCCAGCACCGTCCAGCGGAAAGCAGGCGGCCGGAGATCGGCGCGGGAAACAGATCATTGATGCCAGCGGCCCTCGCCGAAGGCTCCCGTTGCACCCGAGGCCGGTGTCCCCGGCCGTGAGGGCAGAGGAACCGAACCTGGCTGCGCGCCCGCCGGTTCGGGCGCTGCTCTCATCTTGTGGTGGGACGGTCGAAGTGGAAAGTCCCAGCTCAGATGCGATCGCTCTGGCCATGCCAGGGTCGTCCCGTCCCGGTCCCCGACCGGCGGAAGGCTCCATCCTCGCCCGAAACCGCTCAGTTGCGGCCGAAGATGCCGCGCACCACGTTCTGCAGGACCGATTGCACCGTGGTGCCCACGTTGCTCACCACCTCGGCCGGCCCGGGAAGGGGCACCGAGGGCTCTGCGGGGGCGCGCTCGGGCAGCGGGCGGACCGGCTGTCCCTCCTCGACGCGCAGCATGACCTCGCGCCAGATCTCGGCGGGCAGGCCGCCGCCGGTGGTGCCCGAAAGCGGCGTGTTGTCGTCGTAGCCCATCCAGACCCCGGTCACGTAATCGCCGGTGAAGCCGATGAACCAGGCGTCGCGGGCGGCCTGGGTGGTGCCGGTCTTGCCCGCGACCGGACGGTCGGGCAGGCGCGCGCGCCCGCCGGTGCCGCGCTCCACGACCTGGCGCAGCATCCAGACGAGCTCGCCCGCGGATTTCTCGTCGAGCACGCGGACCGGCGCGACGCCGTCGCCGGCCATCAGCCGCGAGCCGTCGGACTTGAGCTGCAACTCGCGCATGCCGTAGGGGATCGCCGTCGCCCCGCCGTTGAGGATGCCGGCATAGGCGCCGGTCATCTCGAGCAGGGTCGCCTCCGACACGCCCAGCGCCAGCGCCGGCCCGTCCGCGAGCGGCTCGTTCACCCCGAGGTCGCGGGCGACGGCCCGCACCCGCGCCCGGCCGGTCGCCTCGGAGACCCGCACCGTGGCGGTATTGACCGAATGCACCAGCGCCTCGGTCAGGTCGATCTGGCCCTTGTAGCTGTGGGTGTAGTTCTGCGGCGACCAGTCGCCGGAGCCCGGCACGTAGAGGGTGAGCGGCGCGTCGAGCACCGGGTCGGTGGGCTCGGCGCCGGCCTGGAGCGCGGCCGCGAAGACGAAGGTCTTGAAGAGCGAGCCGGTCTGGCGCTTGGCCTGGACCGCGCGGTTGAACTGGCCCTCGGCGCCCCCGAGGTCGCGCCCGCCGATCATCGCGCGCACCGCGCCGTCGCGCGACATCACCACCACCGCGGCCTGGGCATTGGAGCCGGCCTTGACCTTGGTCTCGAAGACCTCGGCGAGTCCCGCCTCGGCGGCGTGCTGGACCCGCGGGTCGAAGGTGGTCAGGACCGCGACGTCCTCGGTGGTGGTGCGGGTCAGGAAATCCGGACCCGAGGACATGACCCAATCGGCGAAGGCGCCGCCGGCGCGGGCGGCGGCGGCGCGCGACAGCGCGGCGGGCTGGGCGAGGGCGACGGCGGCCTGCTGCTCGGTCAGATAGCCCTGGTCGCGCATGAGCCCGACGATCGTCGCCGCGCGGTTCTGGGCGCGGGCGAGGTCGTTGGTGGGGGCGAAGCGCGAGGGCGCGCGCAGGAGGCCCGCGAGCATCGCCGCCTCGCCGGGCGTCACCTCCGCCGCGGACTTGCCGAAATAGCGCTGCGCCGCGGCCTCGAAGCCGACCGCGCCGGCGCCGAGATAGGCGCGGTTGAGATAGATCGAGAGGATCTCGTCCTTGGTGAACTTCCATTCCAGCGCCAGCGCCGCCGGGACTTCCTTGATCTTGCGCTCCAGCGTCCGGGTGCTGTCGAAGAAGAGGAGCTTCGCCACCTGCTGGGTGATCGAGGATCCGCCCTGCACCGTGCCGCCTGCCTGGAAATTGACCAGGGCGGCGCGCGCCGTGCCGCGCAGGTCGATGCCAAAATGGCGGTAGAACCGCCGGTCCTCGGTCGCGACGACCGCATGGACCAGATGCGGCGACACCGCGCCGGCCGTGGTCAGGCCGAGCTGCTCGCCCCGCCAGGCGAAGACCTCGCCGTTGCGGTCGAGCAGGGTGACCGATCCGCCGGAGCGCCCGTCGAGAAGCTCGTCGTAATCCGGGATCTGCGCGACGTAATAGGCCGTGCTCACCGCGAGCACGATCGCGGCGAGGATCGCCCCGCGCAATCCGACCCACCAGACCAGGCGGAAGCTGCGCGCCAGCAATCCCCGGAGAAACCTCTCCATGCGACCGAGGCGCGGCTTCGGCTTCGCCTTCGCCCGTTTCCTGCCTTTTCCGGCCATATCGAGGCCACCTGCCCGTTCTTGTTATGGGCCGATTCTATTCGGATCGGCCCGGATGCGCCAGACCCTTGCGCCGGGGCCGGCGAGGCGGCGCCCAGCGGCAGGCATTTGTGCAGTTCTTAAGCATTCTTGATTGAGCGCCGTAATTATGGGCATACGTGGCGACGAAAACCGTCATCGGCCGATGCGGGGAGAGTGTTTTTCGTTATATATCAATATATTATAGACGCTCCGGCTGAGTTGGCACGCATCTTGCTCGACACATGGCAGCGGTCGCCGCGAGGCGACGCCCAATCACGAGGATGCGATGAAACTGATTGTAGCGGTCATCAAGCCCTTCAAGCTCGAGGAGGTCCGCGAGGCGCTGACCAATCTCGGGGTCCAGGGGCTGATGGTCTCCGAAGTGAAGGGCTACGGGCGCCAGTCCGGCCATACCGAGATCTATCGCGGCGCCGAATACGTCGTGAACTTCGTCCCCAAGGTCAAGCTCGAGATCGTCGTGCCCGACGCGGTCGCCGCCCATGTGGTCGAGACCGTCGCCATGACCGCCAAGACCGGCAAGATCGGCGACGGAAAGATCTTCGTGCTCGATGTCGAGCAGGCGATGCGCGTGCGCACCGGCGAGACCGGCGACGAGGCGCTGTGAGCAAATGGGACATGACAGGAAGCCATCAGAGATGCTGAACCTCACGAAAACCACCGGGCTCGCCGCGCTGGGCGCGATGCTGGCCCTGCCCGCCCGCGCCCAGGAGACCGTCGGCGGCGTCGCGACCGAGGCGGTCGCCGAGGCGGTGGCCGCCACCGTCGACAAGGGCGACACCACCTGGATGATAACGGCGACCATCCTCGTGCTCGGCATGACCCTGCCGGGGCTCGCGCTGTTCTACGGCGGGCTGGTGCGCTCGAAGAACATGCTGTCGGTGCTGATGCAGGTCTTCGTGATCGCCTGCACCATGATGATCCTCTGGGTCGTCTACGGCTACAGCCTCGCACTCAATGGCGGCGGGCCGTTCGACGCCTTCATCGGCGGCTTTTCCCGGCTGTTCCTGGCGGGCGTCACGCCGGATTCGACCGTGGCGACCTTCACCGAGGGCGTGGAGATCCCGGAATACATCTTCATCTGCTTCCAGATGACCTTCGCGGCGATCACCCCGGCGCTCATCGTCGGCGGCTTCGCGGAGCGGATGAAGTTCTCGGCCGTGCTGCTCTTCTGCGTGCTCTGGAGCACCTTCGTCTATCTGCCGATCGCGCATATGGTCTGGTACGGCGACGGCTATCTCTTCCAGCTCGGCGCGCTCGATTTCGCCGGCGGCACGGTCGTCCACATCAACGCCGGGATCGCGGCGCTGGTCGGCTGCCTCGTGCTCGGCAAGCGCATCGGCTTCGGCCGCGAGGCGCTGACGCCGCATTCGCTGACCATGACCATGATCGGCGGCTCGCTGCTCTGGTTCGGCTGGTTCGGCTTCAACGCCGGCTCGAACCTCGAGGCGAACGGCGGCACGACGCTGGCGGTGATCAACACCTTCGTGGCGACCGCCGGGGCGACGCTGGGCTGGATGTTCACCGAATGGGCGGCCAAGGGCAAACCCTCGCTGCTCGGCGTCGTCTCGGGCGCGGTCGCCGGCCTCGTCGCGGTGACGCCGGCGGCGGGCCTGATCGGGCCGATGGGCGCCATCGTGCTCGGGGTGATCGCCTCGGTGGTCTGCTTCTACTTCGTGACCAGCGTGAAGAACGCGCTCGGCTACGACGACAGCCTCGACGTCTTCGGCATCCACGGGATCGGCGGCATCGTCGGCTCGATCGGCACCGGCATCTTCGTGAGCCCCGCGCTCGGCGGCATCGGCGTCGATGGCTATTCCATGGCCGGTCAGGTCTGGATCCAGTTCGTCGGCGTGGTGATCACCATCGTCTGGTGCGGCGGGGTCTCGTTCCTGCTCTACAAGCTCGTGGACATGCTGGTCGGGCTGCGGGTGACCCCCGAGAGCGAGCGCGAGGGCCTCGACCTCGCCGATCACGGCGAACGCGCCTACGTCTACTGAGGCCACCGGCCTCACGAAGCGGAAACGCCCGGACCGTGTGTCCGGGCGTTTTCATTTGCGCCGCCGTCCGGCCGGGAGTAGCGCAGGGGCGCAACCGGGGGGCGCCATGCCGATCGACCGCGCCGAACTGTCCGCCCGGATCCGGGCGCTCACCGCGGGCGAATCCGATGCGGTCGCCCTGATGGCGACGATCGCCTGCGAGCTCTACCACGCCGATGCGCGCTTCGACTGGGTCGGCTTCTACCGGGTGGTGGCGCCGGGCCTCCTGAAGATCGGTCCCTATCAGGGCGGCCACGGCTGCCTGGTCATCCCCTTCGAACGCGGCGTCTGCGGTGCGGCGGCGCGGGAGCGCCGGACGCAGATCGTGCCGGATGTCGATGCCTTTCCCGGCCATATCGCCTGCGCCTCGAGCACGCGCTCCGAGATCGTGGTGCCGGTCCTCGATGCGGCGGGCGCGCTGATCGCCGTGCTCGACATCGACAGCGACCAGCCGGACGCCTTCACCGAAGCGGATGCCGGCGTGCTCGAAGCGATCGTCGCGGAGGTCTTCGCGCGGCCGCCGCCCTGACGTCCCGGGCGCCGCGCCCGGGGAGGGTCCGGGCAGACCGCGCGCCGCGTCTGCGGCGCGGGTCTCGTTCGGAAACGCCAGCTTCGGCCGGTCCCGAAGCGGGCGGGGCCGATCGCGCCGCTCCGGCTCAGCGATGCGCGGCCGGGGTGGCGGCGCCGCCGAGCGCGGCGGTCAGCGGGCGGATCTGCCACAGGGCCGACAGTCCGACCAGTACATAGACGAGCCGCGACAGCGCCGAGCCGGCGCCGAACAGGGCTGCGACGAGGTCGAAACCGAAGAGGCCGAAGAGGCCCCAGTTCAGCCCGCCGACGATCAGCAGGATCAGGGTGACGGTGTTCAGGATCTTCATGGCTCTTCTCCGTTGGAGGCGCCGCGCGGATGGACCGCGCGGCCCGAATGGGGGAATCAGTTGGCGGGCGGCAGGATGACCGCGTCGACGACGTGGATCACGCCGTTCGAGGCCTCGATGTCGGCGGTCACGACCTTGGCGCCGTTCACCGTCACGCCGCTGGTCGCGTCGATCGCGAGCTCTTCGCCCGAGAGCGTCTTGGCCGTCGCCGTCTTGCCGGCGATGTCGCCGGACATCACCTTCGCCGGCACGACATGATAGGTCAGGATCGAGACGAGCTGCTCGCGGTTCTCGGGCTTGAGCAGTTCGTCGACCGTGCCGGCGGGGAGCGCCGCGAAGGCCTCGTCGGTCGGCGCGAAGACCGTGAAGGGCCCCTCGCCCTTCAGGGCGTCGACGAGCTCCGCCGCCTGCACCGCCGCCACCAGCGTGTTGAAGCTGCCGGCTCCGACCGCGGTGTCGACGATGTCGGCCTGCTGGGCCTGCGCCGCGCCGGCGGTGATCCCGAAGGCCGCGATCGCGGCGGCGAGGAGGTTGCTGGACTTGATCATGCTTGGGTCCTTCCCTTGCTGGCTTTCTCCGTCCATCCGCCGATCGTGGCATCACGAGAAGCGGTGACGGTTTCGCATGTGGTGAATATCTTTGTTCATGCCATGCACAATTTCGTGATATGACAACGATTTGCACCCTGATACAAACAAGCCGCGTTCGTTGCCTCAGGGGAAAAGCGGGAAGCGCGCATGGTTTCGGAAACGCTCGCGGACGAGTTGGGGCAGTATCGGATCGGGCCGAAGGTGCGGGCGCTGCGCCGGGCCCGGAAGCTCGGCCTGGTCCAGCTCGGCGAGCATACGGGCCTCTCGCCGGGAATGCTCTCCAAGATCGAGCGCGGCCAGGTCTTTCCGACGCTGCCGACGCTGCTGCGCATCGCCATGGTCTTCGGCGTCGGGCTCGACCATTTCTTCGCCGACGCGAGCGCCCGGCGGACCCTGTCCGTGGTGCGCCGGCAGGACCGGCTCCGCCTGCCCGAGCGATCCGGCGCGACGGCGCCGGCCTATTTCTTCGAGAGCCTCAACTTTCCCGCCGCCGACAGGCTGATCGACGCCTATCTGGCGGTCTTTCCCGCCCGGGGACCGAGTTCCGACCCGCACCGGCACGACGGGGCCGAGCTCGTCTTCGTGCTCGCCGGGCAAGTCGCGGTCACGGTGGGCGAAACGGAGGTCCTGCTCGCCGAGGGCGACGCGCTCTATTTCGACCCCGCCGTGCCGCACCGCTATGGCGGCTTCGGGAGCGAGGACGCAACGGCGCTGGTCGTGGTCACCGCCGGCGGGCCGGCGGCGGAGACCGTGGCGAGCGCCGCGGCCCCCTGACCGGCGCCGCGCGCGGCCGGAACCGGCGATGCCGTTTTGGCCGGCCCGCGCGGCGATAGGGCTTGCATGCCGGCGGGCCGCGGGGGAATCTGCGGCATGACCCGCTCCATCCGCCCCTGGCCCGCAGTGGCCGCCGAACTGATCGCCGTGGCCGCCCGCCGGGCGCCCGCCGATCTCGTCATCCGCAATTGCGCCTGGGTGAACGTGCATTCTCGCGAGGTGCTGGAAGGCAGCGACATCGCGATCCGGGCCGGGCGCTTCGCCTCCTGCGGACCCGATGCCTCGGCGATGATCGGCCCCGGGACCCGGGTGATCGACGCGGGCGGCCGCTATCTGATCCCCGGGCTCTGCGACGGCCACATGCATGTGGAGAGCGGCATGCTGACCGTCAGCCAGTTCGTGCGCGCGGTGATCCCCCACGGCACCACCAGCATGTTCGTCGATCCGCACGAGGTCGCGAACGTGCTCGGGCTCGCGGGCGTGCGGCTGATGCATGACGAGGCGATGGTCCAGCCGATCAACGTCTTCGTCGAGATGCCCGCCTGCGCGCCGTCGGCGCCGGGGCTGGAGACGCCGGGCGCCGAGATCTCGCCCCGGGACGTGGCCGAGGCGATGGCATGGCCGAACATCGTCGGGCTCGGGGAGATGATGAACTATCCCGGCGTCATCGCCGGGGACGCCAAGATGCTCGCCGAGATCGCCGCGACCCAGGACGCGGGCAAGACCGTCGGCGGGCATTACGCCTCGCCCGATCTCGCGGGGTTCCATGCCTATGCCGCCGGCGGCCCCGCCGACGACCACGAGGGCACCTGCGAGGCGGATGCCATCATGCGCGTGCGCCAGGGGATGCGGGCGATGCTGCGGCTCGGCTCGGCCTGGTACGACGTGAAGGCGCAGATCACCGCCGTCACCGAGAAGGGGCTCGATCCGCGCAGCTTCATCCTCTGCACCGACGATTGCCATTCCGGCACGCTGGTCAACGACGGGCACATGGACCGGGTGGTGCGCCATGCCGTCGATTGCGGCCTCGATCCGCTGATCGCGCTGCAGATGGCCACGATCAACACCGCGACGCATTTCGGGCTCGAACGCGAGATCGGCTCGATCGCGCCGGGGCGGCGGGCCGATTGCATCCTGACCTCGGACCTCGCGACCCTGCCGGTCGAGACGGTGATCGCCCGCGGCGAGGTGGTGGCCGAGAACGGCGCCTGCCTCGCCGAGGAGCCGGATTTCACCTGGCCCGCGAGCGCGCGGGAAACGGTCCGGATGGGCCGGAAGCTGGTGGCGGCCGATTTCGACATCCCGGCGCCGGAGGGTGCGACGCGCGTCCGCGCCCGGGTGATCGGCGTGGTCGAGAACCAGGCGCCGACGCGGGCGCTGGAGGCGGAGCTCGCCGTGGTGGACGGACTGGTGACCGGGGATGTGGCGAAGGACGTGGCCCAGATCGCGCTGGTCGAGCGCCATCGCCGCACCGGATCGGTGGTCAACGGCTTCGTCTCGGGCTTCGGCTACGACGCGCCCTGCGCGGTGGCCTCGACGGTGGCCCATGACAGCCATCACATGATCGTGGTGGGCAGCTCGAAACCCGACATGGCGCTGGCGGCGAACCGGCTGGGCGAGGTCGGGGGCGGGGTCACGGTCTGGAAGGACGGCGAGGAGATCGCGCTGGTCCGCCTGCCGATCGCGGGGCTGATGTCGGACGCGCCGGCCGAGGAGGTCGCTGCCGCCGCCGAGGGCATCGTCGCGGCGATGGCGGCCTGCGGCTGCCGGCTCAACAATGCCTATATGCAGCATTCGCTGCTCGCCCTGGTGGTGATCCCGGCGCTGCGGATCTCCGACCTCGGGCTGATCGACGTGACGCGCTTCGCGCCGACCGAGCTCCTCCTGCCTGCCTGAGGGCCGCCGCGATGCACCACCGCAACCCTCTCTCCGAACTGCCGATCCTCGCGCCGCCGCCGCAGGCCGACGACATCTTCACCGATGCCGCCGAGGCGGTGGCGGAGATCCGGCGGCGCTACGACGCCGCGGTGGGGTTCCTGCGCGGGCATTTCGCCCGGGTGATGGCCGGGGAGGCGCCCGAGGGGCGCTTTCGCGCCTTCTACCCGCGGGTCGGCGTCACCACCGCGAGCTTCGCCAAGGTCGACAGCCGCCTCTCCTTCGGGCATGTGACCGAGCCGGGCGTCTACGAGACCACGATCACCCGGCCGGATCTCTTCGAGGGCTACCTGACCCAGCAGCTCGGACTCCTGATCCAGAACCACGGCATGCCGGTCCGCGTCGGCACCTCCGACACCGCCATCCCGCTGCATTTCGCCATGGCGGAGGGCGCCCATGTGGAGGGATCCATCGAGGACACGCTGCACCGCCCGCTGCGCGACCTCTTCGACGTTCCGGACCTGAACACCACCGACGACCACATCGTCAACGGCAAGCCGAGCCCCGGCGCGGACGGCGCCCGCCCGCTCGCGCCCTTCACCGCCCAGCGCATCGATTATTCGCTGGCCCGGCTCGCGCATTACACCGCCACCAGCCCCTCCTGGTTCCAGAACCACGTGCTCTTCACCAATTACCAGTTCTACATGGACGAATTCGTGGAATTCGCCCGGGAGGCGCTGGCCGATCCCGATTCCGGCTACGAGGCGCTGATCGAGCCCGGCAATCTGGTGACCACCCGCAAGGGGCGCAGCGGCATGCTCGCCGCGCGCCAGCCGCAGATGCCGACCTATCACCTGGTCCGGCCGAACCACGCCGGCATCTCGATGGTCAACATCGGGATCGGGCCGTCGAACGCCAAGACCATCACCGACCATGTCTCGGTGCTGCGCCCCCATGTCTGGGTGATGATCGGCCATTGCGCCGGCCTGAGGAACTCCCAGTCGCTGGGCGATTACGTGCTGGCCCATGCCTATATGCGCGAGGACCACGTTCTCGACGACGACCTGCCGATCTGGGTGCCGATCCCGGCCTTGGCGGAGGTGCAGGTGGCGCTGCAGAACGCCGTGGCCGAGGTGACCGGCCTGACCGGCTTCGAGCTGAAGCGCATCATGCGCACCGGCACGGTGGCGACGATCGACAACCGCAACTGGGAGCTGCGCGACCAGTCCGGGCCGGTGGCGCGGCTAAGCCAGGCCCGCGCCATCGCGCTCGACATGGAGAGCGCCACCATCGCCGCCAACGGCTTCCGCTTCCGGGTTCCCTACGGCACGCTGCTCTGCGTCTCCGACAAGCCGCTGCATGGCGAGCTGAAGCTGCCGGGCATGGCCACCGATTTCTACAAGCGCCAGGTCGCCCAGCACCTGCGCATCGGCATCCGGGCGATGGAATCCCTGCGCGAGATGCCGCTGGAGAAACTGCATTCGCGCAAGCTGCGCAGTTTCGACGAGACGGCATTCCTGTGACGCCCGGCCTCCGGGGAGACTCTTTTTTGCAACAGTCGCGCATGGGTTGCGCCAGAACCCCATGAAACAAGGGGTCACTGCGCATTCCGCGATTGAGTTTCGGTGATCGGCTGGCATAAGTGCCATCATGCCGGGGCGGGCGCGCCGCCCGGGCTTCATTGATCCGCTCGACAGGAAACGCCATATGACGCAAAAGCCCATGACAAAGACCCAGCTCGTCGCCGCGATTGCCGAGACCGCGAGCGTGGACAAGGCCACGGCGAACCGCGCGCTCGAAGCGCTGACCACCATCGTCACCAACGAGGTCGCCAACGGCGGCGCCGTCACCCTGCCGGGCCTGGGCAAGTTCGCCTGCCGCTCCCGCGCCGAGCGCATGGTGCGCAATCCCTCGACCGGCGAGCAGATGATGAAGCCGGCCGACCGCGTGGCGAAGGTGACCATCGCCAAGCAGCTCAAGGACGTGATCAACGCCTGACACCGCGCCGGTTTCCGGACCACGCGCTACACGGGTCGCGCCCCTGCGCGGCCTGTTGCTTTTCTGGGGGTGGGAATGGATTGGCGCGCCGTCGCGCTCGGGCTGTTCTTCGTCGCGGCCTGGAGTTCCGCCTTCACCTCGGCGCGCATCGTCGTCGCCGACGCACCGGCCTTCCTCGCGCTCTGCGTCCGCTTCCTGATCTCGGGCGCCATCGCGCTGGCGATCGGCTGGGCGATGGGCCAGCGCATCCGCCTTTCGCGCCGGCAATGGGTCGGCGTGGCGGTCTTCGGCCTCTGCCAGAACGCGCTCTATCTCGGCCTCAATTTCGAGGCTTTGCGCAGCGTCGAGGCGAGCCTCGCGGTCGTGGTGGCGAGCCTGCTGCCCCTGATCGTCGCCGGGCTGGGGCGGCTCTTCCTCGGGGAGCGGCTGGCGCCGCTGGCGCTCGCGGGACTCGCGGCGGGCGTGCTCGGCGTGCTCATCATCATGGCGGCCCGGCTCGGCGGCGGCGCCGATCCGGTCGGGCTCGCGCTCTGCTTCGCCGGCGTGCTGGCGCTGGCGGTGGCGACGCTCTTGGTGCGCGGCGTCTCGGTCGGCGGCAATCTCTGGATGGTCGTCGGCCTGCAGATGCTGGTCGGCGCCGCGGCGCTGCTGCCGGTCTCGCTGGCGCTCGAGACCTGGCAGGTCCATTGGACCGCGCCGCTCGTGATCGCCTTCGCCTATACCACCCTGGTGCCGGGCATCGCCGCGACGATGGTCTGGTTCGTGCTCGTCGGAAGGATCGGCGCGACGCGGGCCGCCGCCTTCCACTTCCTCAACCCGTTCTTCGGCGTGGCCACCGCCGCGCTGATCCTCGGCGAGCGCGTGAGCCCGCGCGACGTGCTGGGTGTGACCATCATCATGCTCGGCATCCTGGCGGTCCAGATCGCCCGGGCGCCGGGGCCTTCGTCGCGGTGAAATGGGCTGGCCTCGGGCAGGCGGGGCGGCAATAAGGGCCGGCGCAAACAAGGAGGCCCGACGAAAGTGCAGCCCGCCCCATCCGACCTCGCCGCAGCGATCCGGCGCGCCATCGACGGCAAGACCAAGCCCCTCGGCGCGCTCGGCCGGATCGAGACGCTGGCGGCGCAGATCGCCGAGCTCCAGGGCACGCTGGCCCCGCGCATGGAGACCTGCACGCTCACGATCTTTGCCGCCGATCACGGCATCGCGCTCGAAGGGGTCTCGGCCTATCCGCAGGCGGTCACCCGGCAGATGGTGCTGAATTTCCTCGCCGGGGGCGCGGCCGCGACGGTCTTCGCCGCGGCGCAGGGCATCCCCGTGCAGGTGGTGGATGCGGGCGTGGCGGGAGAGCCGATCGCGGATCCGCATCTGCTCTCCCATCGCATCGCCGCGGGAACCCGCAGCTTTCTCGCCGGTCCCGCCATGGACGAGGGCCAGGCGCGCCAGGCGCTCGAGACCGGCCGGCGGCTCGGCGCGGCGGCGCCGGGCGAGGCGGCGGCCTTCGGCGAGATGGGCATCGGCAATACCGCCTCCGCCGCAATGCTCGGGCACAAGCTGACCGGCCTCGGTCTCGACGGGCTCGTCGGCCGCGGCACCGGGCTCGACGATCCCGGCCTTGCGCGCAAGCGCGCGGTGCTCGCCGCCGCCGCGGCCCGGACCCCCGCCCGGCTCGGCCCCGAGCGGGCGCTGGCAGAATACGGCGGCTTCGAGATCGCGACGATGGCCGGGGCCATGCTCGGCGCCGCGGCGGCGGGCCGGGTCGTGCTGGTCGACGGCTTCATCGCCACGGCGGCGGCGGCGGCGGCGCTGGCGCTCGACCCTGCGGCGCGGCGGGCGATGGTCTTCGCCCATGTCTCGGCGGAATCCGGGCACCGGCCGCTGCTCGACCATCTCGGCGCCGCGTCGCTGCTCGCCCTCGACATGCGGCTCGGCGAGGGCACCGGGGCGCTGCTCGCCTGGCCGCTCCTGCGCGCCGCCGCGGCGATGCTGCGCGACATGGCGAGCTTCGAGAGCGCCGGCGTCAGCGGGCCGGCATGAGGGCGCGCCTGGCCGAGGAAGCCGCGACGGCCCTGGTCGCGGCGCAGTTCCTCACGCGGCTGCCGGTGCCGATGGGGCTCTTCACGCCGGCGCGCATGGCGGCCGCGCCGCGCTGGTTCCCGGCGGTCGGCCTCCTGATCGGTTCGCTTTGCGGCCTCGTCTTCGCCGCTGCCGTGCCGGTCTTCCCGCCGCTCCTCGCCGCGCTCCTGGCGATCGCCGCGGGCATCCTGATCACCGGGGCGCTGCATGAGGACGGGCTCGCCGACACCCTCGACGGGCTCGGCGGCGGCGGGACCGCGGAGCGGGCGCTCGCGATCATGCGCGACAGCCGGATCGGGACCCATGGCGCGCTGGCCCTGATCCTGACACTCGGCGCGAAGCTGCTCGCGCTCGGCGCCCTGCCGGCGGGCGCCGCGCCGGCCGTGCTGGTGGCGGGCCATGCCGCCAGCCGCGCCTCGCTCGTCGCCGCGATGGCGACGAGCCGCTACCTGCGTCCGGAAGGCGCCGGCGCCGGGATGGCGGCGGGCATCGGCGGCAGGCATCTCGGGCTGGCGCTCGCCACCGGCGGCCTCGCGATCCTCGCGCTTCTCGCGGTGCTGCCGCCGCTCGCGGCCCTGGGCGCGCTCGCCGGGCTCGCGCTCGGCCATCTCCTCATGCGCCGGAGCTTCGAGCGCAGGCTTTCGGGCCATACCGGCGATTGCCTCGGCGCGGTGCAGCAGACGAGCGAGCTCGGGCTCTATCTCGGCGTGCTGGCGTGCCTCTGATCCTCCTGCGCCACACGCGGCCGCTCGGCGGCGAAGGCCTCTGCTACGGCCGGAGCGATCTGCCCTTGGCGGCGGATTTCGAGGCGGCGGCGACAAGCCTTCTCGCTGGCCTGCCGCGGGTCGCCGGCATCGTGTCGAGCCCCCGCAGCCGCTGCCGGCGCCTCGCCGAGCGCATCGCCGACGCCCGGCAGCTCGAACTGCAGGTCGATGCGCGCATCGCCGAGATGGATTTCGGCGCCTGGGAGGGCCGGCGGTGGGACGACCTGCCCCGCGGCGAGATCGACGCCTGGGCCGAAGGTTTCCACGGCGCCCGCCCCCATGGCGGGGAGAGCGTCGCCATGCTCGCCGAGCGGGTCGGCGCGGCGCTCGCCGAGACCGCTGCGGACGCGGCGCCGGTGCTCTGGGTCACGCATCTCGGGGTCGTGCGCGCGGCCCGCGCGCTGCGGGGGCAGGCGGCGCCCTGGGAGAGCCGGCTCGGCTTCGGGGAATGGACCCGCCTCCCCGATCCCGCTCAGCGGTGATCGAGCCAGAAGCGCTCCATCGAGAGATAGGTGAAGGACGCCGTCCAGGTGATCAGGATCAGGCCGTTGAGCGATTCGAGCCCCACCACGATGCGCAGGGGGCCGGTGACGACCAGGTCGCCGACGCCGAGCGTCGTGAAGGTCGCCGCGGAGAAATAGAGGTAGTCGACCGGGGTGCCCTCGAGCGCGCCGGAGATCGCCCCGAGCCCGAGGTGGTTGCCCGCCGCCCAATAGGCCCAGCCGTAGAGCGCGATCTCGACGCTATGGGCGAAGAGGGCGGCCGCGATCACCACGAGGATGCGGGCGCGGGGGCGGATCGAGAGCCGCGGCATCAGGTCGGCGGTGAGGCGCAGCGCCTCGTAATGCAGCACGGTCGTCACCACGATGAGAAAGAGCGCCACCGCGCAGACGATCGCATAGTCCATGACGGCTCCCGGCCTGTCGCCGCCCCTGCAGGGGGGCGGGCAGCGGCGGTTTACCGGCTGGAGGCGCGCGCCACAATGCGCGCGCCGGGGCGGCGGCATTTGACACCGTGCCCTCTTCCATCGGAGCTTCGCGCGCCTGGCACCACCATCCCGCCGAGGCCAGGCACCGCCGGGCAGCGCCCGCCCCGCCCCCGTGACGACCACCGGGCGGCCGCGTCAGTTCCAGAGCAGCCCGCCCTTCGGCGGCGCGGCCCAGGGGCCGATGACCACGTTGCCCTGGGCGAGCTCGTTGCGCGCGGTGGTGCTGCCGCTGCGCGCGCGGTCGATCAGGATGCGGCCGTCCTCCGCGGCGCCGCGATCCACCGCGCTGGCGATCACGTCGCGCATATGCACGAAGCCATAGGCCTGCTCGGTCATGTCGGCGGCGTCGTAGGTGGTCTGGCCGAGCCCGACATAGTGGCGGATCGCGCCGTTGCGGCGCAGGCGGTCCTCGAAGAAGGCGCAGGCGATCAGGCATTCGTCGGCGAGCGCGCGGATGGCGTCCCGCGGTGCCCCGGCGTCGAGCGCGGCCGTCACCCGCACGGTCAGCAGGTCGACACCGATGCTGCGGCCCATGAACCGCGCGAAGGTGATGGAGAGATAGGCCTCGAGCGAGGCGGTGAGCGGCACGCCGGCCTTGTCGATGCCTGCCTTGACGAAATCGGAGGCGATGGCGAGCGTGGCCGGGTTCATCGCCGTTCCGTCCCTTCCGGCCGGCGATGGGTCGCGGGGGGCGGAAACCGTCTGCGGCACCGGCCGCGAGATCCGTCTGCGCGCTGGGACATGGTCACCTCATGTCGAACGGCCCTTGTCGAGCCAGGTGTCATCATCGTGCAGAATCGTTAACTTACTCTGTCCTCCTCCGGCCCGGTGCCGGCGCGAGGCCGAAGCATGTCCGCAAAGGCGGAAGAATTCGAATGTCACGGACCGTCGGCGGGCTATAATCTCCCTGCGGCGCGGCCAGTGGGGCAAATCATGTTTCCTCATTCTTCCCATGAGAATAGCACGAATTTCCCACTTCCACCAAGATGCTGGCGCATCGCGCGGCAATGTGATCCCATGGGGCGCAGATGATCGAGACCGAGCTCAAGATCACGCTCGACAGCGAGGGCGAGGCCCGGCTGCGGCGCCATCCCGCGCTCGCCCTCCTGCGGCTGGCGCCGCGCCGGACGCAGTTCCTGCGCTCGGTCTATTACGACACGCCGGAGCATGCGCTCGCCGCCCAGGGCATCGCGCTGCGGCTGCGGCAGGTCGGTCGCCGCTGGGTGCAGACGGTCAAGCGCCGCCGGGAAAGCGCCCACGGCCTCTTCGCCAATCTCGAGGTCGAATGCGCGGCACCGGGCGGCCGGCTGGTGCTCGACGGTCCCGACCCCGAGGGCGTCTATGGCGCGATCGACGCCGCCGCCGGGGCGGCCGCGCTCTCGCCCATCTTCGAGACGCGGGTGCGGCGGACCACCGAGCGGCTGCGCGCGCCCGAGGGCGGCGAGGTCGAGCTCGCCATCGATGCGGGCGAGATCCGGGCGGGCGAGGCGGTCACGGCGATCCGCGAGGCCGAGCTCGAACTGGTCGCAGGGGCGGTGGGCGAGCTCTACGGCATCGCCCGCACGCTCTTTCCCAGCGCCCCGGTGCGCTTCTCGCTGGAGAACAAGTCGGCGCGCGGCTACCGGCTCGCCCGCGGCGAGGCCGAGCCGCCCCTCCGCCCCCGCAATGCCCGGGTCCCGGATTACGCGGCCTCCGCCACCGTCGAATCGGTGGCGCGCGACATCTTCCGCGATTGCCTGGCCCAGATCGCGCAGAACATGGTGATCATCGCCGAGAGCGACGACCCGGAGGGGCCGCACCAGATCCGCGTCGGCCTGCGCCGCCTGCGCACCGCCTTCGCGATCTTCGGCCCCAGCCTGGGCAAGGCGGCGCTGGCGCCGCTCGGGAGCGAGGCGCAGCGGCTCGGGCAGGTGGTCGGACCCTTGCGCGACATCGACGTGCTGACCGGCGAGATCGTCGCGGAGGCGGTGGAGACCGGCCTCGACGCGGCGGCGCGGGAGGCGCTCCTGGGCTCTCTCGCGGCCCGCGGCGCCGAGGTGCGGCGCGCGGTGCGCCGGACGCTGGCCGAGCCCGAGGCGGCGGGGTTTCTCTTCGACCTCGGCCGGCTGATCGAGGGCCGCGGCTGGCTGGCCCCGTCCGATTATTCGCAGACCGAACGGCTGGCGGCCCCGGTGGGCGGTCTCGCCGGCGGCCTGCTCGACGCGCGGCTGCGGCGGGTGCGCAGGCGGGGACGCCGGATCCGCAAGCTCGATACCGAGGGCCTGCACGCCCTGCGCAAGGAGCTGAAGAAGCTGCGCTATGCCGCCGACACCTTCGCGCCGATCTATCCGGGCGCGAAGGTCGCGGCCTATATCAAGGAGCTGAAATCGCTTCAGGACAGCTTCGGCCATCTCAACGACGCCGCCATGGCCGCCGAGGCGCTGACCGGCCCCGAGGCGCCGGGTCGGGACGACGGGGATGTCCAGCGCGCGGTCGGCTGGGTGCTGGGCACGCTGACCGTCCGGGCCGGGCAGCAGCGGCCCGATCTCTTCGCGCGCTGGGACCGGCTGCGCGCGGCGCGGCCGTTCTGGTCGTGAAGGCATGATCCGGGCAGCGACGAGCGGGGGCAGGCATGGCAGATTCATCGGAACGGCTGGACTTCCCCGGCCATGACGGCGGCAGGCTCGCGGCGCGGCTCGACCTGCCGGTCGGGCCGCCGCGGGCCCATGCGCTTTTCGCCCATTGCCTCGCCTGCTCCGAAGACGGCATCGCCGCCCGGCGCATCGCCGGCGCGCTCGTGGCGCGCGGCATCGCCGTGCTGCGCTTCGACTTCACCGGTCTCGGCGGCAGCGCGGGCGATCACGCCAATGCCGGTTTCTCCTCGAATGTCGCCGATCTGGTCGCCGCCGCGGCGCATCTGCGCGCGACCCGCGACGCGCCGCAGCTCCTGGTCGGCCATTCGCTCGGGGGGGCCGCGGTGCTGGCCGCCGCCGGCGAGATCCCGGAGGCGCGCGCCGTGGCGACGATCGGTGCCCCGGCGGACGCGGCGCATGTGGCGAAGAGTTTCGCCGCGGACCTGCGCCGCATCGAGGCCGAGGGCGCGGCGGAGGTGACGCTCGCGGGGCGCCGCTTCACCATTCGCCGGGAGTTTCTCGAGGATCTCGCCGGGGCGCGGCTGAGCGAGCGCATCGCCGCGCTGAAGAAGCCGCTGATGATCCTTCACGCCCCCCGCGACGCGGTGGTCGGGATCGCGAATGCCGCGGCGATCTTCAAGGCGGCCAGGCATCCCAAGAGCTTCGTTTCGCTCGACGATGCCGACCACCTGCTGACCGACCCCGCCGATGCCGCCTATGCCGGCGACCTGCTCGCGGCCTGGGCCGAGCGCTATCTCGCGCCTTTGCAGGTCGAGCCCGGCAACCGCGTGCTGGTGCGCGAGACCGGCGCATCGAAATACCAGCAGGCGGTCGCCGTCGGCCGCCACGCGCTCATCGCCGACGAGCCGGAGGCGGTCGAGGGCGGCGCGGACAGCGGGCCCAATCCTTACGACTTCCTCGCCATCGCGCTGGGCGCCTGCACCGCGATGACGCTGCGCATGTACGCCGATCACAAGGGCCTGTCGCTGGGACGGATAAGCGTCTCGGTCGACCACGCGAAGATCCACGCCAGGGATTGCGCCGATTGCGGCGAGGGACGCGAGGGACGCATCGACCGGTTCGAGCGCGAGATCTCGATCGAGGGCGGGATCCCGAGCGAGCTCGCCGACAAGCTCGTGGAGATCGCCGGAAAATGCCCGGTGCATCGCACGCTGGAGGCTTCCTCGGCGGTGGTGACGCGGCTCACCGAGGATCAGAAGGATCAGACCGCGACCGAGTGACGCGCCTCCGACGCCGCGAGCCAGGCGTCGAAGACCGAGGCCACGACGCGGCAGAGCCGCCGGCCCTCGAGCGTCAGGGTGATCCGCGGGCCGTCCCGGAGCAGGAGCCCGTCCGCCTCGAATTCGGCGAGGCTTTCGAGCTCGTCGCGGCACCAGCCCGGCTCGCGACCGTATTCCCGCCCGAGGGCCGCGGTGTCGACCGCGCCCGCGCACATGATCGCCTCGATCACCCGCCCGCGCAGCCGGTCCTCGGCCCCGAGCGCGAGCCCCCGCGCGACCGGCAGCCGACCGGATGCGACCGCGCGCGCCCAGGCGCCGGTCTCGGCGATGTTCTGCACATAGCCGCCCGGCGTGCGCCCGATCGAGGTCGCGCCGAAGCCGATCATCGTCTCGGCCCGGTCGGTGGTATAGCCCTGGAAATTGCGCCGCAAGAGACCCTCGCGCGCCGCCCGCGCCATCGCATCGCCGGGAAGCGCGAAATGGTCGAGCCCGATCGCCTCGTAGCCCGCCGCGGTCAGCGCCGCCGCCGCGGCCGCCGCCTGCGCGGCCCGCGCCGGTCCGTCGGGCAGGGCGGCCTCGGGGATCATGCGCTGGTTCCTGGCCATCCAGGGCACATGCGCATAGCCGAAGAGCGCGATCCGGTCCGGCGCCATCTCCCGGCAGATGCCGATGGTCGCGAGCAGGGTCTCGACGCTCTGGTGCGGTAGGCCGTAGATCAGGTCGAAATTGATCCCCGCCACCCCGGCCGCGCGCAGATCCGCCACGGTCCGCGCCACCATCTCCGGCGGCTGCAGGCGGTTGATCGCCGCCTGCACCCTCGGGTCGAATTCCTGCACCCCGAAGCTCGCGCGGGTGAAGCCGAGCCGGCCGATCGTCGCCGCCATCTCGGGCGTCAGGGTGCGCGGGTCGCTCTCGATCGCGAGCTCCGCGCCGGGGGCGATGTCGAAGTGCGCGCGCAGCCGCTCCATGGCGCGGGCGAGATCGCCGGGCTCGAGCGCGGTCGGCGTCCCCCCGCCCCAGTGCAGATGCCCGAGCGTCATGCGCGCCGGCAGCGCGTCGGCGACAAGGTCGAACTCGGCGAGCAGCGTCTCGACATAGGAGGCCACCGGCCCGTAGCGCGCGGCGAGCTTCATGTTGCAGCCGCAATACCAGCACATCTGCCGGCAGAAGGGCACATGCAGATAGGCCGAGACCGGCGTGCCCGGATCGAGCGCCGCGAGCCAGGCGCGATAGGAGGCCTCCTGCAGCCCGGCGCGGAAATGCGGCGCGGTCGGATAGCTTGTGTAGCGCGGCACGGCGCGGGCGGCGTATTTGGCGAGGATCGAATCCATGTTGCGCCGATCCTAGCCCGGCGCTCCCCGCCACGGCTTGATTTGCGTCAATTCGCGTGCAGGTCGCGCGCGATCGCCGGGCCGATCTCCAGCCCCTCGAACCGCGCCCGGAAGCCGCCGCGTTCCGGCGAGCAGGCCATGGGCCCCAGCGCGGCCGGGTCCGCCGGAAACGGCGCCAGCCGCGCCAGCCGCCAGGGCGCGCCGCCGATCGCGACCTGCACCCGCAGCGCGTCGCCGTGCCGGGTGAGGCGCAGCGCGACCTCCGTCCCCGGCGCCGTCCCGGGCAGCGGGATCACCGACCAGTCCGAGCGGCCATCGGTCACCACGACGCTGGCGTTCAGCATCCCGTCGGAGAACTCGATCCCGGCCTTGATCCAGCATGCGGCGTCGCGGCGCAGCATCAGGCCGGCCTGGTCGTAGAGCGTCCCGTAATCGCCGCGGAACCGGACGCTCGCGGTGAAATCCCCCTCGACCGGCGCGAGCCAGGCGTGCCCGGTATCGCGCGTGAAGCAGTAGAAGGTCTCGCGCCAGAAATCCGTGTTCGCCCCGGTTTCGAGCTCCAGCGCGGCGGCGTCGCCCGACCAGCGGGGCGGCGGATTGAGCCAGGTGAAATCCTGCGGCATGGCGCCCTCCTGCCGGTCGAACGGGGAAGCCGGTTGCCTGCGAGGATAGCCCGCGCCCGCGCCGTGGTCGATGCCGGTGCGGCGCCTGCTGCCCGTCCCGACCCGCCGCGCTTGGCGCCGCGCCGCCGGCCGTGATATGCCCGGCGGAAACCGGTCCCGGGGGGGGGAAGCCATGAAGCGATCGCGCGTCAACGAGATCATCCGCGAGGCGGATGCCTTCATCCGCTCCTTCGGCTTCATCCTGCCGCCCTTCGCCTATTGGAGCCCCGGTGAGATGCAGGCGCGCCGGCCGGAGATCGGCGGCATCGTCGACGCCCGGCTCGGCTGGGACATCACCGACTACGGCCAGGGCCGCTTCGACTCGATGGGGCTCTTCCTCTTCACCGTGCGCAACGGCCGGGAGGCCGACCTCGGGCGCGGCGGCGGCATGGTCTATGCCGAGAAGATCATGATCTCGCGCCGGGACCAGCTCTCGCCCATGCATCGCCACATCGTGAAGGCCGAGGACATCATCAACCGCGGCGGCGCGACACTGGCGCTCAAGCTCTATCACTCCGATTCCGAAGGCGCGATCGACAAGACCACCGAGGTCGCCGTCGCCACCGACGGGGTGCTCCGCCGCCAGGGCCCGGGCGAGGTGCTGCGGCTGCACCCCGGCGAGAGCGTCACGCTGATGCCCGGCAACTGGCACGCCTTCTGGGGCGAGGGCGGCGACGTGCTGATCGGCGAGGTCTCCACGGTCAACAACGACCTGACCGACAACATCTTCGCCGAACCCATCGGCCGCTTCGCCGAGATCGAGGAGGACGAGGACCCACTGCATCTCCTCGTCTCGGACTACCCGCGCTGGCTGGGGTGACGGCCGGAGCGTCCGCTACGACCCGTCGCGGCCCGCCCGCCAGGCCTCCCAATCCTCGGGCGTGTCGAGATCGAGGAGCGCCGCCCGCCCCGCGGTCGGAACATGCAGCACGGAACCGGCCGGCGCGGCCTCGATGACCGAGCGCGCGCCGCGGTCGCCCTTCAGCGCCGCGAGCGGCCCGAAGAACCGCCGCCCGAAGAGCACCGGATGCCCCGGCCGGCCGTCCGCGGCACTCGCGCGGAGGATCTCGCGGCCCGCGGCCGGGTCGAAGGCAGCGATCAGCCGGTCGATCGCCTCGCTGCCGATCTCGGGCATGTCCGCGAGCAGGATCACCACCGCATCGGTCCCCGGATCGACCGCTCCCAGCCCGGCGCGGAGCGAGGCGGCCATGCCCTCGCCGCAATCCGCCGCCACGACGATCTCGACCGCGGCCCCGGCCAGCGCCTCCCGCCGCGGCGCCGCATCGGGCGGGAGCACGACCAGCACGCGATCGGCCCGGCTCGCCAGCGCCGCCTCGGCGGCATGGCGCAGCGCCGGCCGGCCCCCGACCGCCTCGAGCAGCTTGTCGCGTCCCCGCATCCGGCGCGCGGCGCCCGCGGCGAGCAGGATGGCCGCGACCACCGGCCGGCCCGCCACCGCGCCGCCGGCCGTCACCCTGCTCCCTGCGGCACCGGGCCCGGCCGGGTTTGCGGACGACGCAGCCGCTCGGTGACCTGGGCGAGGATCGAGACCGCGATCTCGGCCGGCGCGCGCGCGCCGATATCGGCCCCGACCGGCCCGTGGATCCGCGCGATCAACCCTGCGTCGAAGCCGGCCGCCGTCAGCCGCGCGACGCGGCTCGCATGGGTGCGGGCCGAGCCGAGGCTTCCGAGATAGAACACGCCCGAGCGCAGCGCCGTCCGGATCGCCGGATCGTCGAGCTTGGCGTCATGGGTCAGCGTGACCACCGCCGTGCGGCCGTCCAGCCCGTAGGCGGACAGCGCCGCATCCGGCCAGTCGTGGCTGAGCCGGAACCCCGGGAAGCGCGCCGGGCTGGCGAAGGCCTCGCGCGGGTCGATCACGATCACGTCGTAGCCGGCGAGCCGCGCCATGGGCGCCAGCGCCTGGGCGATATGCGCCGCGCCGACGATGGCCATGCGCAGCGGCGGGTTGTGCACGCCGAGAAACCAGGGGCCGGCGAAGCCCGAGCGGTCCCCGACCAGCGCCGCCTCCGCCTCCCGCCAGAGCGGATCGCCGGGGCCGAGCAGGAGCCGCCGCTCCCAATCCTCCGGCCGCAGCGCATAGACCGCCGGCCGGCGCGCCGCCCGCGCCGCCACGAGCGGCTCGAGCAGCGTGAGCGGCAGGCCCTGGCCGGTGCCGACCGGCTCGACCAGCACCCGGATCCGCCCGCCGCAGGCGAGGCCGGCCGCGAAGGCGTCGGCGTCGCTCACGCCGTAGTCGAGGATCCGCGGCGCGCCCGCCTCCAGCGCCTCCAGCGCCTCGGCCACCACCGCGCCCTCGACGCAGCCGCCCGAGACCGACCCCATCATCTCGCCGTCCGACCGGATCACCATCTGCGCGCCGCATTGCCGCGGCGCCGAGCCCCAGGTCTCGATCACGGTCGCGAGCGCGGCGCCCTTGCCCGCGCGCGACCAGTCGAGCGCAATCTCGGGAATGCGGTCGAGATCGGCGATCATGCGGCATCCTGTCTCAGGGTCACAGCCGTGATATAGACCTCCGGCCGCGGCAGGGACAGAGGCTGCGCCGCAGCGCGGCGCGGCAGGCTACCGAGCAATCCGCACGGGCGGGGCCGGGACCGGCGGCGCCCCGGTCTCAGCCCCGGCGCTCCGCCGGGAAGAGATGCCGATAGGGTCGCGCCTCCTCGACCACGCGGGCGACGGAAGGCCGCGCCCGCAGCCGCGCCAGATAGGCAGCCGCAGCGGGATGGTCCGGCAAGAGCGGCTGCACCCAATTGGCGTAGAAGAGCGCCGGCGCCGCGGCGCAATCGGCCATGCCGAAGCGATCGCCGGCAGCCCATTCCCGCGCGCCCGCCTCCGCCTCGATCATGGCATAGGCGGTCGCCAGCGTGGCGCGCGCCTCCTCCACCCCCTGCGGATCGGCCCGCCCCTCCGGCCGGATGCAATCGGTGACGATCTTCTGCATCGGCAGGTGCACGTAGGTGTCGTAGAAGCGGTCGGCCGTGCGCACGGCGAGCGCCGAAGCCGGTTCCTCCGGCACCATGCGTGGCGCCCGGGGATGGCGCAGGTCGAGATATTCGATGATCGAGCTCGATTCGGCCACGACCCGCCCGGCATCCTCCAGCACGGGAAATTTCCCGAACGGCCAGAGGCGGGTGAGCGCGGCGCGTTCCTCGGGATCTCCCAGGTCGACGAGGTTCGGCCGGAAGGGGATTGCCTTCTCGTAAAGCGCGATCAGCACCTTCTGGCAGAAGGAGGCGAAGGGATGATAGTGCAGCGTCGGCTGTTCGGCTTCGGTCATTCGCTCCTCCCCGCCCGGCCTTCGCCCGGCCTGCGCATGGCGCGCAGCATAGCAGCCATTCGCGGCAAGGGATCGGTCGAAAGCGTCGCGGGAAACCGGCCGGCGGCTATCCGGCGGCGCGGGGGTCGGCGAGAGGCCGCGCCGGCGTTGTCACGGGCGAGCGCGCCGTCTAGCCTCCCCGGGCGCCGTCGCGGCGCCGGGAGGGCAAGACATGACGCTCAAAGTCATCGGGACCGGATTCGGCCGCACGGGCACCGATTCCATGCGCGAGGCGCTGAACATCCTCGGCTTCGGTCCCTGCCACCACCAGCGCGAGGTGATCGCCAATCCCGAGACGCGGGCGCATTGGCGCGCCATCGCCTGCGGCGCGACCCCGGACTGGGACCTGCTGCTCGGTGGCTACCGCTCCTGCCTCGACTGGCCCTCGGCCTATTACTGGCCGCAGCTGGTCGAGGCATTCCCGGACGCGAAGGTCCTGCTGACCTGGCGCTCTGCGGAAAGCTGGTGGGAGAGCTATTCGAAGACGATCCTGCGCGTCGTGCTCGCGGATACCGAGACCGAGGAGAGCGCGCCGGGCAGCCAGCTGCTGTCGCTGCGCGTCTTCGGCGGCAGGCCCGCGGACCGGGAGCATTGCATCGCCGTCTACGAGGCGAATGTGGCGGCGGTGAAGGCGCGCGTGGCGCCGGAACGGCTGCTGATCCACAAGCTCGGCGACGGCTGGGGGCCGCTCTGCGACTTCCTCGGCGTTCCGGTTCCGGATGTGGCCTTCCCGCGCGTCAATGCGACGAAGGATTTCCAGAAGGGCGTGGACGAATTCCTGGCGAAACGGGCCGCCGAGCAGGCCGGTCGGCAGGCCTAGGGATCGTCTCGCGCCAGCTTTCTCATGTCGCTCTGGTGCGGGAAGGCGCCCCTGGCGAGATATTCGGCCTCCTCCGGGGTCGAGGCCCGGCCGAGGATCACGTTGCGGTGCGGATGGCGTCCGAAGGCGGCGATCACGGCGCGCACGGCGGGCGCCTGTCGACGGGCCATGTTCCGGTACATCGGTCTCAGCCGCTCCGGCGCCTCCTCGGCGATCCGCGCCGCGAGCGCGAGGTTGCGGTCGAGATTGGCGAGATGGCCGGGGCATTCGCAATGCACCAGCGGCAGCTTGAAGGTGGCCTTTTGCCAAGCGTTCTCCAGCGCGTCGAAATCGCCGTTGTCGAGCCCTTCGAGGCAGAGGGCGAGCGCCTTCGGGTCCTGGGCGAAGGCGCGCGGCGTGCCTTGCCAGACCGAGCGGGAGAACTGGTCGAGCAGGATGATCAGGGCGAGGCGGCCGCGCGGCGTTCCGGCCCAAGCGTCGAACTCGCCCGCGGCGGCGCGTTCGGTCGCGCCGGAGAAGCGCGCGACGACCTCCGCATGGGCGCCGCCGCGCATGCGCCATTCCCAGAGGCCGATATGGGCGTCGGGCTCCGGATCGGGGCCGTCGGGGAACCAGAAGGCCAGGATCTCGTCGGGCGTCGGATCGCGGTCGGTCATGGGCCAGCCCTACTTTGTGCCGAACATGCGGTCGCCGGCGTCGCCGAGGCCGGGCAGGATGTAGCCGCGGTCGTTGAGCCGCCGATCGAGCGCGGCGGTCACGATGCGCACGTCCGGATGGGCGTCCTTCATGCGCGCCACGCCTTCGGGGGCGGCGAGCAGGCAGAGGAAGCGCACGTCGGTCGCGCCGGCCGCCTTGATGAGATCGACCGCCGCGGCCGAGGAATTGCCCGTGGCCAGCATCGGGTCCACCGCGATCGTCACCCGCTCGGCCAGATCGGCGGGCAGCTTGGAATAATATTGCACCGGCTGCAGCGTCGCCTCGTCGCGGTAGAGGCCGACGAAGCCCACCCGTGCGGAGGGGATCAGCTCCAGCACGCCGTCGAGCAGCCCGTTGCCCGCGCGCAGGATCGAGACTAGCGCGAGCTTCTTGCCCTTCAGCACCGGCGCCTCCATCTCTTCGAGCGGCGTCTCGATGGTGCGCGTGGTCATCGGCAGGTCGCGGGTGACCTCGTAGGCGAGCAGGTGGCTGATCTCGCGCAGGAGCCGCCGGAAGCTCGCGGTCGAGGTGTCGCGCTCGCGCATGAGCGTCAGCTTGTGCTGCACCAGCGGGTGCTCGACGATGGTCAGGTGCTCGGGCATCGGGGCCTCCTCGCAGGCGGCTCGGCAGGGTTGTGCGCGCGCGCACATCTCAGCAAACAGTTGATATTTCAGCGTTATCGTTTCGGCGTTAACCCGGTGTCAATCCTCCTCGATCGGTGTCCGCGCCCACCGGAGCCGCTGACGCGCCCTGCACATCCACCCCGCCCGGCGGGCATCGCCGGGCAGCGACAGGTCGGCCATCGTCACAGGAAGCTCCGCCCGTGCCTGCCCGGCGGGATGCCGAGATGCGCCGCGAGCGTCTCGCCGACATCGGCGTAGCCGACGAGCCCGATGCTCCGCGGCGCGAGCCCCGGCCCGCATCCCAGCACCGGCACGCGCTCGCGGGTGTGGTCGGTGCCCTCCCAGGTCGGGTCGTTGCCGTGGTCGGCGGTGACGACCATCAGGTCGCCGGGGCGCAGCCGCGCGAAGACCTCCGGCAGGCGCGCATCGAAGGCCTCCAGCGCCCTTGCATAGCCCGCCACGTCGCGGGCATGGCCGTAGAGCGTGTCGAAATCCACGTAATTGGCGAAGATGAGATCGCCATCGTCTGCCGCCTCCAGCGCCGCCAGCGTCGCATCCACCAGCGCCATGTCGTCCTTGCCCTTGGCGAGCGTGGTGATGCCGCGATGGGCGAAGATGTCGCCGATCTTGCCGATGGCATGGGTTCGCCCGCCCGCCGCCACCACCCGGTCGAGCAGCGTCGGCTCGGGCGGCGGGATCGCGAGGTCGCGGCGGTTCGGCGTGCGGAAGAAGGTCTCGGCCGTCTCGCCGACGAAGGGCCGGGCGATCACCCGGCCCACCCGCAGGGGATGCACGATCTCCGCGGCGATCCGGCAGGTATCGTAGAGCCGCTCCAGCCCGAAATGCGTCTCGTGCGCGGCGATCTGCAGCACGCTGTCGACGGAGGTATAGAGGATCGGCTTGCCGGTGCGGATATGCTCCTCGCCGTATTCGCGCAGCACCGGCATGCCCGAGGAATGCACGTTGCAGAGCGTGCCCTCGAGGCCGGCGCGCGCGATCAGCGGCTCGGTGACCTCCGGCGGGATGGCCGGATCCTCGCGCGGGAAATAATGCCATTCCCAGGGCACCGGCACGCCGGCGAGTTCCCAATGGCCCGAGGGCGTGTCCTTGCCGCGCGAGACCTCCGTCGCCGCCCCCCAGAGGCCGCGGGGCGGAGCATCGAGCCCCGGGAGCGCGATGTCGGAGGCGAGCCGCAGCGCGCCGCCGAGACCCAGCGCCGCGAGGTTCGGCACCTGGAGCGGGCCGGAGCGCCCCTCCTCGGCCCGGCCCTCGGCGCAGGCCTGCACGATATGGCCGAGGGTATTGGCGCCGGCGTCGCCGAATTCCGCCGCATCCGGCGCGCCGCCGCAGCCGGCCGAATCCATCACCATGAGGAGCGCGCGCGGCATCAGGCGATCCGCTCGCGGATCAGCGGGCCGGTCTCGGGCGCCTCGGGGCCGATCGCATAGGCGGCGAGCAGGCGCGCCCGCGCTGCCTCGAGGCCCGCGGCATCGGCGGCATGGATGCGCGCGAGCGGCGTGTCGGCCTCGACCGCGAGGCCGAGCCCGGCGAGCTGGTCGAGCCCGACCGAATGGTCGATGCGGTCGCTCGCCCGCCGCCGGCCGCCGCCGAGCTCGACCACGGCGAGCCCCAGCGCGCGGGTGTCGATCGCGGTCACGAAGCCCTCGGCCCCCGCGGGCACGTCCTCGACAACGGCGGCCTCGCGCAGATGCGTCTCGAAATTCTCCAGGAAATCCGCCGGCCCGCCCAGGGCCGCGACCATGCGCCCGAAGCGCTCCGCCGCCCGGCCCGACTGGAAGGCCTCGCCCATCGCCTCGGCCCCTTCCGCCGCGTTCGCGGCGAGCCCCGCCTGCACGAGCAGCGCGCCCCCGAGCGCCACGGTCACGTCCCAGAGCCGCGCGTCGACCGCCTCCATGCGCAGGAAGCGCGCGGCATTGGCCATCTCCAGCGCATTGCCGGCGGCGCTGGCGAGCGGCTCGTTCATGTCGGTGACGAGCGCCGAGGTCGGGCAGCCCGCGCCCTTCGCCACCTCGACCAGCGCGCGGGCCAGCGCCTCTGCGTCTTCGAGCCGGGCCATGAAGGCGCCCGTGCCGGTCTTGACGTCGAGCACCAGCGCGTCGAGCCCGGCGGCGAGCTTCTTCGACAGGATCGAGGCGGTGATCAGGTCGATCGATTCCACGGTCCCGGTCACGTCGCGGATGCCGTAGAACCGCCGGTCCGCGGGCGCGATATCCGCCGTCTGGCCGATGATCGCACAGCCGGCCTCGGCGACGACGCGGGCGAAGGTCGCGGTGTCGGGCTGGGTCGCATAGCCGGGGATCGCGTCGAACTTGTCGAGCGTGCCGCCGGTATGCCCCAGTCCCCGCCCGGAGATCATCGGCACATAGGCGCCGCAGGCAGCGAGCGCCGGGGCGAGCATCAGGCTCACGTTGTCCCCCACCCCGCCGGTCGAATGCTTGTCGACCACCGGGCCGGGCAGGTCCCAGTCGAGCACCCGGCCCGAGTCGCGCATCGCCAGCGTCAGCGCCACCCGCTCGGCGGTCGTCATGCCGCGGAAGAGGACCGCCATGGCGAAGGCCGCGACCTGGCCCTCGGAGATCGTCTCGTCGCTCAGGCCCGCGACCATGAAGCGGATCTGGTCCCCGGTCAGCTCCCCGCCGTCGCGTTTGGCTGCGATGATCTCCTGGGGCAGCATCAGTAGTCCTCGTCGTCCTCCGCGGCCTCGGTCCCCTCGAGCGTCGCGAGCAGGGCGTCGAGCAGCCCGGAGGCGCCGATGCGGAAATGCCTCGGCCCGGCCCAGCCCGGCCCCATGATCTCGTCGGCGAGGCCGAGATAGACCCCGGCGTCGGCGACGCTGCGCACGCCGCCGGAGGCCTTGAAGCCGGCGCCGCCGCCGTGGCGCGCGATCGCGTCGAGCAGGATGCGCGCCGCCTCGGGGGTGGCGTTGACCGGGACCTTGCCGGTGGAGGTCTTGAGGAAATCCGCCCCGCCCCGGAGCGCGCGCTCGGCGGCCACGCCGATCAGCGCGGGGTCGCGCAATTCGCCGGTCTCGAGGATCGCCTTGAGCGGGGCCGGGCCGCAGACCGCCTTGATCCGGCGCACCGCCTCGGTGACCGCATCCTCGCCGCCGGCGCGCAGCCCGCGCCAGGGCACCACCATGTCGATCTCCTCGGCGCCGGCGTCGAGCGCCGCCCGCGTCGCCGCCTCCACGGCATCGAGCTTCTCGTCGCCGCCGGGGAAGTTCACGACCGTGGCGACGCGGATGCCGGTATGGGCCAGCGCCGCCTTCGCCTGCGCCACGAAGCGCGGCCAGATGCAGACCGCCGCCACCGAGCCATGCGGCGTCTGCGCGCGCGCGCAGAGCTTCTCGATCGCCGCGGCGTCGCTGCCCTCGTCGAGATCGGTGAGATCGAGGCAGACCAGGGCGCGGCGCGCGATGGTCCTCTGCTCGCTGTCCACAATCATGTCTCGCCCCGCTCCAGATGTTGCCGCGTGAAGGCGCCCGGCAGCAGGGCGCCGAGGGTCATGCGCGCCCGCTCGCCTTCGGGGCCGGCGAGGATCACCGGCGTCTCCGGGCCGGCGAATTCCGCCAGCTTCTGGCGGCAGCCGCCGCAGGGCGGGACCGGATCCGGGGCGTCGGCGAGGACCAGCACCTCGGCGATGTCCCTTTCGCCCGCCGCCACCATCGCCGCGATCGCCCCGGCCTCCGCGCAGGTGCCCTGGGGATAGGCGACGTTCTCCACGTTGCAGCCGGCGAAGACCCGGCCGTCGCGGCAGCGGATCGCCGCCCCGACCCTGAAGCCCGAATAGGGTGCATGCGCGTTCTCCCGGGCCCGCGATGCGGCGTCGAAGAGGCTCATGGCTCAGGATCCGATCCAGCTTGCCGGCCGAGTATTGGCGAGCGGGCCGGGCTTGGCAAGCGCGGGCGGCCGCGGCCTCCCGGTCAGGCCCCGGTCAGGCCCCGGCCTGGCGCTGGCCCGCGGACCAGCTCTCGATCTTGCGGTAGATCGTCGAGGGGGAAAGCTCGAGCACCTTGGCGGCGCGCGGGATCGAGCCGCCGCAATGCTCGATCGTCGCCTCGATCAGCTGGCGCTCGACCTCGGCGAGCGGCGTTCCCACCAGCGGCGCGATGCGGTCGCCGAGACTGCCGGCGCTCCGCACCCCGTTGCCGCCGGCCGCCGGCTCGGCCGCCGTCGCGGGCGCCGGCACCGGTGCGGACGGGGCCTCGGTCAGCGACAGCTCGACCGGCAGCATGCCCGCCGTCACCAGCGGGCCGTCGTGGAGCACCACCACGTTGCGCAGCACGTTGAGGAGCTGGCGCACGTTCCCCGGCCAGGGCCGGCTCGCGAGGATGCGCGAGACCTCGGGATCGAAGCCGGTGAAGGTCTTGCCCTCCTCGGCGGCGAAGGCGGCGAGATTGGCGGAGGCGATCTCGATGATGTCCTCGGGCCGGCCGCGCAGGGGCGGCATGTGGATCGGCACCACATGCAGCCGGTAGTAGAGATCCTCGCGGAACCTGCCGGCGCGGACCTCCTCGGCCGGGTCGCGATTGGTGGCGCAGACGATGCGCACGTCGACCGGCGTGGCGCGGGCCGAGCCGACCGGCTGGATCGTCGAGGTCTGCAGGAAGCGCAGGAGCTTGGTCTGGAGGCTGAGATCCATCTCGCAGATCTCGTCGAGGAAGAGCGTGCCGCCATTGGCGACCGCCGCGGCACCGGGCTTGTCGGAAAGCGCGCCGGTGAAGGCGCCCTTGAGATGGCCGAAGACCTCCGATTCCAGCAGGTCGCGCGGGATCGCGGCGCAGTTGAGCGGCACGAAGGGCCTGGCCGCGCGCGCCGAGACCGCGTGGATCGCCCGGGCGCAGACGTCCTTGCCGGTGCCGCTCTCGCCGGTGATGAAGACCGTCGCGGTGGAGCGGCCGATGGAGCGGACCATGCGGTAGATCTCGCGCATCGCCGTGGAGCGCCCGATGAAGCCCTCGAAGCCGTCGCGCCCGGTCTCCGCCTCCACCGCCGCCTCCGGCACGAAGGGCGCGGTCGCCAGCGCGTTCTGCACCGCGCTCAGCAGCCGGGTCTCGTCGAACGGTTTGACGAGGAAGTCGAAGGCGCCGGCGCGCATCGCCTGGACCGCGCGGTTGATCGAGCCGTTCGCGGTGATGACGATCACCCGGACCTCGGGCCGGTCGCGATGCAATTCGTCGAGCAGGTCGAGGCCGTCCCCGTCGGGCAGCTGCAGGTCCAGCATGACCAGCCGCATGCGCTCCGCGCCGATCTGTGCCCGCGCCTCGGCCAGGGTGGAGGCCGAGATCACCGGATGGCCGGCGCGTTCCAGCACCTGCCGGTAGACCATCGAGAGCGATGGCGTATCCTCGACGAGCAGCAATCGGCCGGGCATTCAGGTCTCCGTCCGCCGGGCCTCGGCATAGATCACCGCGGCGTCGATCTCCGACATGCAGATGCGGACCAGATCGGCGATGCCCGTCAGATCCTCGGCATGGGCCGCGGTGTTGAGCTTGCGGGCGCAGCGCTGGAGCCGGTTCGCCCCGATCGCGCCCGCCACCGAGATGAGGATATGCGAGGCCGAGCGGATCGGGCCGCGCTCGACCGGGGCGAGGCTGCCCGCCAGATCGTCGCGGGCGCTGCCGAGATCGGCCACCACCTTCTCCAGCAGCTCCGACATCATCTCCGCGCCGATCGCCTCGGCGAGCGCGTCATAGATCGCCAGATCGACCACCGGCTCGCCATCCGCCATCGCCGCCTTCCCCGCCGGTGCCGGCGCGGCCTGGGGTCCCCGCCGCACATGCTCGGCGAGCCCCCTGGCAAGGGCCTCGATGCTGGCGATCGGCTTGGAGATCAGCCCGTTCGCCCCCGCCCCGGCGATGCGGTCGCGATGCTCGCGCAGGGCATAGGCGGTCAGCGCGACGATCGGCGTGTCCTGGCGGCCGTCGCGGCGCGACCGGATGGCGCGGATCACGTCGAGGCCGGTCATGCGCGGCATCTCGATATCGACCACCACGAGATCGAACGCGGTCTCCTCGAAGCGTTCCAGCGCCTCGATCCCGTCCGCGCTGAGCGTGACCTCGGCATCGAGCATGTTGAGCATCTGGGTGGCGACCATCTGGTTGGTCGGATTGTCCTCGGCGAGCAGGATCCTCAGGCCGGCCAGAAGGCCGCGCCGCTTCTCCCCGGTGCGCATGGAGGGCAGCACCGCGGTCTCGATGCAGAGCGCCGCCGGCAGTTCCAGCAGGGCCTCCACGCCGCCCGCATCGCGGTTGCCGATGGCGATGCGCGCACCGATTTCCGCCGAGAGCTCCTGCACGATGCGGAGCCCCAGCCCGTGCCCGGAGCTGGCGAGGCCGGTGACGCGGCCGCGGGAGCCCGAGACCGCGGCCAGCGCGGCGGCATTCAGCCCCGATCCCTCGTCGGTCAGCCGGAAGGCGATGCCGCCTTCGGGCGCGCGCCGGACCGCGACCGAGACCGTGCCGCGATCGCTGTGGGCGATGGAATTGCCGACGAGATTGCCGAGCACCCGCGCCAGCGCCAGGCCGTCGGTCGCGAGCGCCGAGGGCAGGCTGCGCTCCGCCATGAGCTCGAAGCCCAAGCCCCTCGCCCTTGCCTCCGGCGCCCAGCGGCTCTCGAAGGCATCGAGAAATCCGCCGAGATCGGTGCAGCCGTCGCTGGCCACGGCGCTCTCCGCCGCCCGCCTGGAACCCGCCAGCACGTCCGACAGCGCCTCGATCGTCCGCGCCGCCGCGGCGATCCGCTGGATCTGCGCCCGCGCTTCGGACGGAGGATCGGCGGCTTCGAGCGCCCCGAGGCCACCGAAGATGCCTTGCAGGGCGTTGCGCATGTCATGGGCGAGCATCGCCAGCTCGAGCCGGCTCTCGGGCAGCGGCGCCGCGGCGGCCGGGCTCAATCCGGAATCGAACGCTGCGTTCAGTGGTTTCATTCTATCCTCGGGCACTCCGGGAAACGCCCCTCGCGTCACCGCCCGACAACACTCAATAGTTGAATCGGCCTGGGCGATTTCAGCGTACAATACACGAGGTGCTGCAAAATGCAAAAGCAATGCATCCAGCGGTCAGGAGGCGACCCGGCTGAAGATGCTCCGGCGCAGGCCGTTCACGTCGCTTGGAATTTCAACGACATCGTCAAAGATATCAGGCTTCTGCGGCAATCCGAGCGATACGAAGAGCGCGCCGGGAAAGCGCTCGCGCAAACGTGACATCAGCGGATCTTCGCCCACGCTCGTGGTATCGACCAGCACCACGTCGACGGGCTCCGTATCCTCGGGCTCGGCGAAGGTCACCCGCTCGGAGCGCAGCGCGGCCTGGTAGATCGTCGCCAGCGCCGAGGAGCGCGTCTCCAGATGGATGCGGATCCGCTCGCTCTTCACCGGCGCGGCCGGGAGGGAGACCCGGATCACCTGCCGCCCGCCGGGCCCGTCCTCGAGGCTGAGCATGCCGCGCGCCGTGGCGATCAGCCCCCGGGAGATCAGCGGCCGCAGGGCGTCGGCCGAGACCTGGTCGGCCGCCACGTCGCTGAGGCCCATCAGCAGGTCGAGCTTCCAGTCCATCGTCGCGTCGCCGGCCCCGAGGGCAATCTCGCCGACCAGCGCCTTGCCGTCATGGCCGAAACTCAGCGAGACGTTCTCCGTCGGCCGGGCCTCCAGCACGAATTCGGTCAGATGCACGAAGATCTGGCAGATGCGGTCGACATCCCCGTCCAGCCGGTCCGGGGTTTCCGGCAGGACCTTCACCTCGAGGTCGGCCGCACCGTCGCTCGCCAGCGCCTCGCGCACCGAGTTGCACAATTCCGCCACCGAGAACGGCGCGCGCACCAGGAAGAGCCGCCCGTCCTGCATCTCGGAATAATCGAGCAGGCCCGCGAGCATCTGCAGCATGGAGCGGCCGCATTGCTGCGCCTGCCCCACCAGGCGCTGCTGCACGCCGCCCAGCTCGGTCTGGTTGAGCAGCGCCAGCGGCCCGAGCACGCCGTTGAGCGGATTGCGCAATTCGTGGCTCATCATCGTCAGGAAGCGCGATTTGGCCCGGCTCGACAGCTCGGCTTCCTCGGCATGCTGGCGGCTCAGCCGGACCAGCTCGCGCTGGCGCCGGTTCTCGCGCAGGATCAGGAAGAGCGACAGCACGCTGAGCAGCACCGCCGCGATGCTGACGATGGCGGTGGTCTGCGCGCTGGACTGGATCCGGTCCCGCACCAGCGCGCTCGCCGCGGTGTCGGCGCGCACCACCCGCAGCGTGTAGAGCCGGAGCTCCTGCTGGAAACCCTCCAGTTCCACCTGCATCCGCTCGATCGTCACGATGTCCTCGGGGTGGAGCGCCTGCAGGACGGGGTCGATCTCCTCGAGATAGGTGGCGATCTTCTTGAGCGACCCGAAACCCTCGTCGTAACCGCGCATCACCTGGCCCACGCGGCCGCGGTTCATCAGGAAGACCCGGCTCCAGAGAATGTCGAAGCGCTCCCGCACGTCCTCGAGCGCCTCTTCGGTCAGGTCGCTGCGGAGCTCGGCGAGGCTGAGCTCGAAGCGCAGGAGCTCGACCTCCATCTGCGTCGCCGACCAGAGGATGTTGTCCTGGCTGATCACCCGCAGACCCTCGACGTCGCGGCGGATCGTGAAGAAGCCCACGGCGGCGAACCCGGCCATGGCCAGGAGCACGATCAAACCGAGGTAGCGGGGGGTGGGACGCATCAGCGGTCAGAGCGATTCGATGCGGACGACCTGCCAGATGAGGCGCGAATAGATCTCCCGGGAACGCAGCTCGTCGTGATCCGAGATCGGATACATGACCCAGAGCGGCCCCTTGTCGCGCCGGGAAAGGGGCTTGCCGTCGGCCTCGATCGCGATGATCGCGTCGTATCGGCGGAAGTCGCTGCCGGGGATGTCGACATAATAGTCGTTGGCCGCGGTGAAGCGCAGGGTCTCCGCATCCTGGAGCGCGAGGCGCTCGAGCACGTCGCGAACCAGCGGTCCGGTGTAGCTGACCGGGCCGTCGGTCCATTCGTTGTCGGTCCGGATGGTGACCTGCGGCATGGCCGCGAGATCCGCGAGCGTGAAGGCGAGCGTCTCGACGTTCTCCGGTCCGCGGCTGAGCGAGAGGAGGATGTCGTCATCGGCCGAAGCGGGGCGCGCCGCGGCAAGGATCACAAGGATCGCCATCGCGGCGGCGCGGCGCGCCCAGGCGGCCAGAACGGGCTTCACAGGCACGCTCGTTACTCCTCGACTCACCCCGCCGCATCTCAGCGGCGAGGACTCGCCCCGTTGCACCCACCCATGATCAAGCAAGACTCGTGCCAAAGACGCCGGATCGGGTCAATACTCGCAGATCGAATATTCAAGACTTCGAACTCAACCAGATTTGCAAGACGCCACGCTTTCCGCGAGATCCCTTGCAAAATGCAACGCCCAGTCCCTGGAGGGGCCGGATCAATGGGCGTGCGGATAGCCGATCTGCGCCAGCGATTCGCTGATCTCGCCGAGGATCGCCGGGTCGTCGATGGTCGCCGGCGCCTTGAATTCCTGGCCGTCGGCGATCCGCCCCATGACCCCGCGCAGGATCTTGCCCGAGCGCGTCTTGGGCAGCCGGTCCACCACCACCGCCGCCTTGAAGGCCGCCACCGGCCCGATGCGCTCGCGCACGAGCTTCACGCATTCGCGGATGATCGCGTCGTGGTCGCGCTCGCAGCCGCGGTTGAGGCAGATGAAGCCCATGGGCAGCTGGCCCTTGAGCTCGTCGGCCACGCCGATCACCGCGCATTCCGCCACGTCGGGATGGCTCGCGAGCACCTCCTCCATGGCGCCGGTGGAGAGACGATGCCCGGCCACGTTGATGACGTCGTCGGTGCGCGCCATGATCGAGACATAGCCGTCCGCGTCGATGATCCCGGCGTCGCCGGTCTCGTAATAGCCCGGGTAGGTGGTGAGATAGGATGTCACGAAGCGCGCCTCGGCGTTCCAGAGCGTCGAGAGCGTGCCCGGCGGCAGCGGCAGCCGGATCGCCACCGCGCCGAGCTGGCCGGTGGGCAGCGGCTCGCCCGCCTCGCCGAGGATCTGCACGTCGTAGCCCGGCATCGGCACGGTGGGCGAGCCGAGCTTGACCGGCAGGAGCTCGATCCCCGCCGGATTGGCGGCGATCGCCCATCCGGTCTCGGTCTGCCACCAATGGTCGATCACCGGGACCTTCAGGTGGCGCTGCGCCCATTCGATCGTGTCGGGATCGGCGCGCTCGCCGGCGAGGAACAGGTATTTCAGCGAGGAGAGGTCGTAGTCGCCGACGAGCTTCGCCTCCGGATCCTCGCGCTTGATCGCGCGGAAGGCGGTCGGCGCGGTGAAGAAGCTCTTCACCCCGTGCTCGGCGATGACGCGCCAGAAAGTGCCGGCATCGGGCGTTCCCACCGGCTTGCCCTCGAAGACGATGGTGGTCGCGCCGGCGATCAAAGGCCCGTAGCAGATGTAGGAATGGCCCACGACCCAGCCCACGTCCGAGGCCGACCAGAAGACGTCCCCCGCCTCGACCCCGTAGATGTTCCTCATCGTCCAGGCCAGCGCCACCAGATGGCCGCCGCTCGGGCGGACCACGCCCTTGGGCGCGCCGGTCGTGCCGGAGGTATAGAGGATGTAGAGCGGGTCCATGCCGCCGACCGGGACGCAATCCGCCGGCGCGGCGCCTTCCTGGAAGGCCTCCCATTCGTGGTCGCGGCCGGCGACCAGATCCGCCCGCGCCTGGTCGCGCTGGAGGATGACGCAGAACTCGGGCTTGGATCGCGCCAGGTCGATGGCCGCATCGACCATGGGCTTGTAGGGCACCACCCGGCCGGGCTCGAGGCCGCAGGAGGCCGCGATCAGCGCCTTGGGCCGGGCATCGTCGATGCGCACGGCGAGCTCGGGCGCCGCGAAGCCGCCGAAGACCACCGAATGCACCGCGCCGAGCCGGGCGCAGGCGAGCATGGCGACGAGCGCCTCGGGCACCATGGGCATGTAGATGACGACGCGGTCGCCCTTGCCCAGGCCCCGCGCGGCGAGCGCCCCGGCGAGCCGCGCGACCCGCTCGCGCAGCTCGCCATAGCTGATCGCGGATTTCGTCCCGGTGATCGGCGAATCATGGATGATCGCGGTGCGCTCGCCGTGACCGGCGAGCACGTGGCGGTCCACCGCGTTGAAGCAGGTGTTGCAGACCCCGTCGGCGAACCAGCCGTAGAGCGGCGCCCGGCTGGAATCGAGCACCGCGCGCGATGGCTCGATCCAGTCGATCGCTTCCGCCGCCTTGCGCCAGAAGCCTTCGGGATCGGCCTTCCAGCCCCGGTAGATCTCTGCATATCCCATGTCTTCCCCCTTTCGGGCCGGGGCGCTCGGTCCTCCTCAGGCGTAGCTCTGCACCGGCGCCCCGGCCAGGGCCGCGATGTTGAGCAACCCGCGCGCGGTGATGGAGGGCGTCACGATATGCGCCTTGTTGCCCATCCCCATGAGGATCGGCCCCACCTCCAGGCCGCCCGCGACCATCTTGATGATGTTGCGCACCGCGCTCGCCGAATCCGTGGTCGAGTAGACCAGCGCATTGGCCGCGCCCTCGAACCGCGAGTTCGGGAAGATCCGCGCGCGCACGGCGGCATCGAGCGCCGCATCCGACTGCATCTCGCCGTCATAGGCGAAATCGAGTCCCTGGGCGTCGAGGATCTCCAGCGCCGCGCGCATCCGCCTGCCGGAATCGGAATCGAGATTGCCGAACTGGGAATGCGAGCAGAGCGCGATCTTCGGCTCCAGTCCGAAGCGGCGCACGTGCCGGGCGGTGGCGACGACCGTGTCGGCGACCTGCTGCGGGGTGGGCACCGGGTTGACCTGGGTGTCGGCGACGAAGAGCGCCCCGCCCTCGTGGATCATCAGGGAGAGCGCCCCGACCGGCCGCAGGGCGGAGGTGCCGAGAATCTGGCGCACGTAGTTGAGGTGCCAGAGATACTGGCCGAAGGTGCCGCAGATCAGGCTGTCGGCATCCTCGCGATGCACCATCACCGCCCCGATCGCGGTGGCGTTGGTGCGCATGATCGCCCGGGCGAGATCCGGCGTGATGCCGCGGCGCTCCTGGAGCGCGTGATAGGTCTCCCAGTACTCCCGGTAGCGCGGGTCGTCCTCGGGGTTCACCAGATCGAAGTCGCGGTCGATCTTGAGCGGAATGGCGTTGCGCTCGCAGCGCCGCTCGATGACCTCGGGGCGCCCGATCAGGATCGGCCGGTCCACGCCCTCCTCGCCCATGGCCAGCGCGGCCCGCAGCACCCGCTCGTCCTCGCCCTCGGCGAAGACGATGCGGCGCACGCTGGTCTTGGCCACCTCGAAGACCGGGCGCATGATGAAGGCGGAGCGGTAGACCGACCGGTTGAGCTCCTGCCGATAGGCTTCGAGATCGGCCAGCGGGCGCTCGGCGACGCCGCTGTCCATGGCGGCCTTGGCCACCGCGAAGGCGACGATGGCGAGCAGCCGCGGGTCGAAGGGCTTGGGGATCAGGTATTCGCGGCCGAAGCTCAGCCGCTCGCCGCGATAGGCGGCCGCGGCCTCCGCGCTCGACGAGCCGCGCGCCAGCGCCGCGATCCCCTCGACGCAGGCGATCTCCATCTCGTCGTTGATCGTCGTGGCGCCGACATCGAGCGCGCCGCGGAAGATGAACGGGAAGCAGAGCACGTTGTTGACCTGGTTGGGGTAATCCGACCGGCCCGTGGCGATGATCGCCCGCGGATTGGCGGCGCGCGCCACCTCGGGGTCGATCTCCGGATTGGGGTTGGCGAGCGCGAGGATGATCGGATCCTCGCTCATTTCCTTGACCATCTCGCCGCTCAGCAGGTTCGGCCCCGAGAGGCCGAGGAAGAGATCCGCGCCGCCGATCACATCGCCGAGCGTGCGCTTGTCGCTGGCCTGGGCGAAGAACGCCTTCTCCGGGTTCATGTCGACTTCGCGGCCCTCGTAGACCAGGCCGTGAATGTCGCAGAGCCAGATGTTCTCGCGCTTCGCGCCGAGCTTGATCAGCATCTTGAGGCAGGCGATGCCGGCGGCGCCGCCGCCGGTGGAGACGATCTTGACCTCCTCGATGTTCTTCTCGGCCACGCGCAGCGCGTTGATCGCCGCCGCGCCGACCACGATCGCCGTGCCGTGCTGGTCGTCGTGGAACACCGGGATCTTCATGCGCTCGCGGCAGAGGCGCTCGACCACGAAGCAATCGGGCGCCTTGATGTCCTCGAGGTTGATCGCGCCGAAGGTCGGCTCGAGCGAGGTGACGATCTCGGCGAGGCGCTCGGGGTCCTTCTCGTTCACCTCGATGTCGAAGCAATCCACATTGGCGAACTTCTTGAAGAGCACCGCCTTGCCCTCCATGACCGGCTTCGAGGCCAGCGCGCCGATATTGCCGAGCCCGAGCACCGCCGTGCCGTTGCTGACCACCGCCACCAGGTTGCCGCGGGCGGTGTAGCGCGCCGCCGCGCCGGGATCGGACTTGATCTCGAGGCAGGCCTCGGCGACGCCGGGGGAATAGGCACGGGCGAGGTCGCGCTGGTTCGCCATCGGCTTGGTCGCCCGGATCTCGAGCTTCCCCGGCTTGGGATATTCGTGGTAGTCGAGCGCCGCCTGGCGGACGTTGTCAGTGCTGCCGTCACTCATCTCAGCTTCCTCCGTTCATCTCGCTGTGCGAGCGCCGTCCCGGCCGGGCGACGCTTTCTCCCCTCCTTCCTAGCGCGCTTCTGCGGCGCGTCGAAAGGCCCCTCGTGCGGCGTCAGCGGCGCGCGCTGCGGATCAGGTCGAGGATCTCCCGCGCCGCCCGGGGAATGTTGGTTCCGGGCCCGAAGATCGCGCTCACCCCCGCCTCCCGGAGGAAGCCGTAATCCTGCTGGGGGATCACCCCGCCGCAGATCACCAGGATCTCCCCGGCCCCCTGCGCCCGGAGCGCGGCGACGAGCTTCGGCGCCAGGGTCTTGTGCCCGGCCGCCTGGCTCGAGATGCCCACCACATGCACGTCGTTGTCGACGGCGTCCTGCGCCGCCTCCTCGGGGGTCTGGAAGAGCGGGCCGACGTCCACGTCGAAGCCGATGTCGGCGAAGGCGGTGGCGATGACCTTGGCGCCGCGGTCGTGGCCGTCCTGGCCCATCTTGACCACCAGCATGCGCGGCCGGCGCCCCTCCTCCTCGGCGAATCGCTCCACGTCCGCCTGGATCGCGGCGAAGCCCGCGTCGCCCTCGTAGGCCGCGCCATAGACCCCGGCGAGCGTCTTCACCTCGGCCCGGTGCCGCCCGAATACCTTTTCCATCGCGTCCGATATCTCCCCCACGGTGGCGCGTGCGCGCGCCGCCTCGACCGCCGCCGCCAGCAGGTTGCCGCCCTCGCGCGCCGTGCGCTCCAGCCCCTCGATCGCCTGCGCCCAGGCCTCCGGGTCCCGCGTCGCGCGGATCCGCTCCAGCCGCGCCACCTGCGCCTCGCGCACGCGGGCATTGTCCACGTCGCGGATCTCGATCGCATCCTCCCGCTCCAGCCGGTAGCGGTTGACGCCGACGATCACCTCCTCGCCGCGGTCAACGGCCGCCTGCCGCCGCGCCGCCGATTCCTCGATGCGGAGCTTGGGCATGCCGCTCGCCACCGCCTTGGTCATGCCGCCCATCGCCTCGACCTCGCCGATCAGCGCCCAGGCCTGATCCGCCAGCGCCGCGGTCAGGCTCTCCACGTAATAGGAGCCCGCCAGCGGATCGACCACGCGCGTCACCCCGGTCTCGTGCTGCAGGATCAGCTGGGTGTTGCGCGCGATCCGCGCCGAGAATTCGGTGGGCAGCGCGATCGCCTCGTCGAAGGAATTGGTGTGCAGCGACTGGGTGCCGCCGAGCACCGCCGCCAAGGCCTCGTAGGCGGTCCGCACCACGTTGTTGTAGGGGTCCTGCTCCTGCAGGCTGACGCCCGAGGTCTGGCAATGGGTGCGCAGCATCAGGCTCGCGGGCTTCTTCGGCCCGAATTCCGTCATGATGCGGTGCCAGAGCAGCCGCGCCGCCCGGAGCTTCGCCGCCTCCATGAAGAAGTTCATGCCGATGGCGAAGAAGAAGCTCAGCCGCCCGGCGAAGGCGTCCACGTCCATCCCCGCCGCGATCGCCGCCCGCACGTATTCGCGGCCGTCCGCCAGCGTGAAGGCGAGCTCCTGCACCAGGTTCGCGCCCGCCTCCTGCATGTGGTAGCCGGAGATCGAGATCGAGTTGAACTTGGGCATCTCGGCGGCGGTATAGGCGATGATGTCCGAGACGATCCGCATGGAGGGGTCCGGCGGATAGACGTAGGTATTGCGGACCATGAACTCCTTGAGGATGTCGTTCTGGATCGTGCCCGAGAGCTCGCCGCGCGCCACGCCCTGCTCCTCGCCGGCGACGATGAAGGAGGCCAGCACGGGGATCACCGCGCCGTTCATGGTCATCGAGACCGAGACCTTCTCCAGCGGGATGCCGTCGAAGAGGATCTTCATGTCCTCCACCGAATCGATCGCCACGCCCGCCTTGCCGACATCGCCCTCCACCCGCGCATGGTCGCTGTCGTAGCCGCGGTGGGTCGCGAGATCGAAGGCGACGCTCACCCCCTGCTGCCCGGCGGCCAGCGCCTTGCGGTAGAAGGCGTTCGATTCCTCCGCCGTCGAGAAGCCGGCGTATTGCCGGATCGTCCAGGGCCGGCCGGCATACATCGTCGCCCGCGGCCCGCGGGTGAAGGGCGCGAGGCCGGGCAGGCTGCCGAGATGGCCGAGGCTCGCCAGATCTTGCCCGGTGTAGAGCGGCCGCACGGTGATGCCCTCGGGCGTCGCCCAGTCGAGGCTCTCCACCTTCGCGCCCTTCAGCTCGCGCTCCGCCAGTTCGCGCCAGCGCGCCAGATCCGCCTCGCCCATCGCTCCGCTCCTCATCCCGCCACGCAGGGGCGGCGCAAAATCCCCGCCCCCGACCCGAATTGCCCGGATTCTCTCTCGCATCCCGCAACGGTGTGCCTATGTCTTGGGACGAGGGAGAAATTCATGCCGCCTGCCCGCCTGATCGCCATCGCCATCCTGCTCGCGGCCGGCCCGGCCGCGGCCCAGGACGGGGCACCCGTCCAGGCCACGGCCACGGCCACGGCGCAATCCGCCGCTGCGGAGGCGTCCGAGCAGCCGGCGCTCGAGGATCTGCTCTGGGTGGCCCGGCCGATCGTGGTCTTCGCCGACACCCCGAACGATCCGCGCTTCCAGCAGCAGATGCGCATGCTCGACGAGCGCGCCGTCGAATTGGCCGAGCGCGACGTGGTCATCCTCACCGACACCGATCCCGCCGCCAAGGGGCCGCTGCGCACCGCGCTCAGGCCGCGCGGCTTCAACCTCGTGCTCATCGACATCGACGGCACCGTCGCCCAGCGCCGCCCGGCGCCGACCACGGCGCGCGAGCTGATCAATCTCATCGACCGCATGCCCTCGCGCCGGCAGGAGACCGGCTCGCGGCGGCAGTGAGCACGAGCGGCTGGCGTCGCGACGCACCACCCTCCAGCATCCGTCGGATTGCCCGACGTCACCAGCGCCCACAGGAAACCCCCATGCGCCTGCTTGCCATCGCTCTCCTCCTCGTCGCGGCACCGGCCTTCGCGCAGAACCTGCCGCCCGCCAACGGGCTGCCGCTCAGCCAGATCGTCGCCGGGGTCGAAACGAGCCAACCGGTCCGGGTCTTCACCGAGATCGAATGGGACGACGACGGCTACTGGGACGTCGAATTCATCAACGCGGACAACCGCCGCAGGAGCGTCCGCATCGATCCTTTCAGCGGCGAACCCCGGAGCCGCCGCAACCGCTGAGGCCGGCATCACTCGAACTCCAGGATGACGGCATCGACGGCGAGGCTGTCGCCGGGGCTGGCATGGATCTTCGCGACCCGCGCCCGGCGCTCGGCGCGCAGCACGTTCTCCATCTTCATCGCCTCGATCATGGCGAGCGACTGGCCGTCGAAGACCTCGTCGCCCTCGGCCACGTCGATGCGCACCACCAGCCCCGGCATCGGGCAGAGCAGGAGCTTCGAGGTGTCGGGCGGCGCCTTCTGCGGCATCTTCGCGGCCAGTTCCGCGTGGCGCGCCGAGCGCACCGAGACCTTGAGATCCGCGCCGCGGTAGCGCATGCGGTAGCCGCCGGGGATGCGGTCGAGCTTGACCGAGCGCGGCCGCCCGCCCACCGCGACCGCCACCACCGGATCCCAGAAGGCGCCGGCATGGTCGCTGGCGATCGTGAGGCGCGCGCCGTCCTCGAGCTCGATCACCGGGCCGCTGCCCTCCTCGATCACCCGCGCGGGCCAGGACCGCCCCGCCATGCCAACCACCCAGGTGTCGCCCACATGGCGCTCGTGATGCGAGAGCCGGCCGCTGATCCGCGCCGCCCGCTTCTCCCCGGCGTGATGCACCGCCACGGCCAGCGCCGCGAGATCGCGCAGCACCGCCTCCGGCAGATCCACGCCGGCGAAGCCCTCGGGATATTCCTCGGCGATGAAGGCGGTGGTGATCTCGCCCGACCGGAACCGCGGATGCTCCATCACCGCAGAGAGGAAGGGCAGGTTGTGGCCGATTCCCTCGACCTCGAATTCGTCGAGCGCCACGCCCATGGCCGCGATCGCGGCGGCGCGGTCCGGCGCCCAGGTGCAGAGCTTGGCGATCATCGGGTCGTAGTACATCGAGATCTCGCCGCCCTCGAAGACGCCGGTGTCGTTGCGCACCACCCGCTCCGCCTCGCGGATCTCCACCGGCGGGCGGTAGCGGGTGAGCCGGCCGATCGAGGGCAGGAAGTTGCGATAGGGGTCCTCGGCATAGAGCCGGCTCTCGATCGCCCAGCCGTCGAGGCGCACGTCCTGCTGCCCGATCGCCAGCCTCTCCCCCGCCGCCACCCGGATCATCTGCTCCACCAGGTCGATGCCGGTGATCAGCTCGGTCACGGGATGCTCGACCTGCAGCCGCGTGTTCATCTCCAGGAAGTAGAAGTTGCGCGCGCCGTCGACGATGAATTCCACCGTCCCGGCGGAGCAGTAGTCGACCGCCTTCGCCAGCGCGACCGCCTGCTCGCCCATCGCCCGGCGCGTGTCGGCATCGAGAAAGGGCGAGGGCGCCTCTTCGATGACCTTCTGGTTGCGCCGCTGGATCGAGCATTCCCGCTCGTGCAGGTAGATGCAATTGCCGTGCTGGTCGCCGAGCACCTGGATCTCGATGTGCCGCGGCTGGGTGACGAACTTCTCGATGAAGATGCGGTCGTCGCCGAAGCTCGAGGCCGCCTCCGAGCGCGACCGCTCGAAGCCCTCGCGCGCCTCCGCCTCGTCCCAGGCGATGCGCATGCCCTTGCCGCCACCCCCGGCCGAGGCCTTGATCATCACCGGATAGCCGATCTCCGTGGCGATGCGCGCGGCGTGCTCCGCATCGTCGATCAGCCCCATGAAGCCCGGCACCGTCGAGACGCCCGCCTCGGCTGCGAGCTTCTTCGAAGTGATCTTGTCGCCCATCGCCTCGATGGCGCCCACCGGCGGGCCGATGAAGGCGACGCCCTCCGCCGCCAGCGCCGCCGCGAAATCCGCGCGCTCCGACAGGAAGCCGTAGCCCGGATGCACCGCCTCGGCCCCGGTCGCCCGGATCGCCTCCAGGATGCGCTCGATCACGATATAGGACTGGCTCGCCGGCGCCGGGCCGATATGCACCGCCTCGTCGGCCATGCGCACATGCAGGGCATGGGCATCGGCGTCCGAATGCACGGCGACGGTCGCGATGCCCATCCGCCGGGCGGTCTTGATGACCCGGCAGGCGATTTCGCCCCGATTCGCGATCAGGATCTTCTCGAACATCGTTCCTCGCTCGCTCCTCCGCTCCGCCTCTCGCTCGCTCGGGGGTCCGTCACGGACCAATCGTCGGGCCCTGGCCCGGGATGAAGCCCGACGAAAGGCTGTCCTGCTGCAGCATCTGCTCGTTCAGCGCCGCGCGGTTCTCGGGCGAGGCCTCGGGGGCCGAGCCGCTCGCGCAGGCGGCGGTCATCAGCACGGCGGCGAGGCTCGCCAGTCCCTTGATGCGTTTCATCGTCTCGCTTCCTCTCAATTGGCGCCTCCCGGCGCAGGATCGCAGCGCGACGAGGCGGATGCGGGCGTCACCCATCCTCGAAGGCTTCCGGAAAACTCGCGCGCGCCCGCGCCTCGTCGATCACCAGCCGCGCCTCGTAGCTCGCGGGGTCGAAGGGATCGTCCGCCGGCAGGATCTCGCGCCCGAAGAGCCAGCCGAGCCGGCCGGCGTCGAGGTTGCCGCGCTCGAAGGGCTCCGCCCCGAACTGCGCCCAGAGTGCCGCCAGGAACGCCCGGTCGGCGGCGCGGTCGAGCGGCCGCCGGTCGGCGTAGCGCTCGCGCGCCTTCAGCGGCGTGGCGCCGTCGCGCGCCGCCCGGCGGATGGTGAACTGAAGGTCGGTTCCGGGCAGCCGGCCGGGGAAGCCGCGATGCTTCAGCACCCCCCGCCTCCCGCCGGCTGCGGCGTCCCGGTCAATCCTCGCCGAGATGCATCACCGCCACGCCCATCGAGACCGCCCCGAAGGTGAGCGCGGTCTGGAAGAAGAGCAGGAAGGTCGCGAGCCCGCTGGTGTCGCTTTCGAGCAGCCCCGCGAGGCCCGCCACGTCGAACCAGATCAGCACCAGCAGGAAGCTGCAGCCGATGACCATGCCGTTCGCGATATGGACCAGCATGAAGCGAATGAGCTTTGGCAGCGACATCCAGAGGCGGCGCATGGCGAAAGCTCCCGTCTTGAGCCATCTCTGGACATAGTGCGCCACTCGCCCGCTGTCCATCGGACGAGCCCTGGCCGACGGCGATCGGATGGGTCCGTTTCATGCCCCTCTCCCCCGCCCGCCCGATCACAGCGGAATGTTGTCGTGCTTCTTCCACGGGGTCTCCGCCCGCTTCGAGCGCAGGCCGGCGAAGGCCCGGGCCACCCGCCGCCGGGTGGAATGCGGCATGATCACCTCGTCGATGAAGCCCTTCTCCGCCGCCACGAAGGGATTGGCGAAACGCGCCTCGTAGTCCCGGGTCCGCGCCGCGATCTTCTCCGGCTGGGCGAGCTCGGAGCGATAGAGGATCTCCACCGCGCCCCGCGCGCCCATCACCGCGATCTCCGCCGTCGGCCAGGCGTAGTTCACGTCGCCGCGCAGGTGCTTGGAGCTCATCACGTCATAGGCCCCGCCATAGGCCTTGCGGGTGATGACCGTGACCTTGGGCACCGTCGCCTCGCCATAGGCGAAGAGCAGCTTGGCGCCGTGCTTGATGATGCCGCCGAATTCCTGCGCCGTGCCCGGCAGGAAGCCCGGCACGTCGACGAAGGTCAGGATCGGGATCGAGAAGGCGTCGCAGAAGCGCACGAAACGCGCCGCCTTGCGCGCCGAATCGATGTCGAGGCAGCCCGCCAGCACCAGCGGCTGGTTGGCCACCACCCCGATCGTCGAGCCCTCCAGCCGGATGAAGCCGGTCAGGATGTTCCGCGCGAAATCGGGCTGGATCTCGAAGAAATCGCCCTCGTCGGCGACCTTCCGGATCAGCTCCTTCATGTCGTAGGGCGTGTTCGCATTGGGGGGCACCAGCGTGTCGAGGCTCTCCTCGATGCGCTCGGGCGAATCGTAGAAGGGGCGCACCGGCGGCACCTCGCGATTCGACAGCGGCAGGAAGTCGAAGAGCCGGCGCACCTCCATCAGCGCGACGATGTCGTTCTCGTAGGCGCCGTCGGCGACCGAGGACCGGGTGGTATGGGTCTTGGCCCCGCCCAGATCCTCGGCGGTGACCACCTCGTTGGTCACGGTCTTCACCACGTCCGGGCCGGTGACGAACATGTAGGAGGAGTCGCGCACCATGAAGATGAAATCGGTCATGGCCGGCGAATAGACCGCGCCGCCGGCGCAGGGGCCCATGATCACCGAGATCTGCGGCACCACGCCGGAGGCGAGGATGTTGCGCTGGAACACCTCGCCATAGGCCGCGAGCGAGCCGACGCCCTCCTGGATGCGCGCGCCGCCGGAATCGTTGAGCCCGATCACCGGCGCGCCGTTGCGCATGGCCATGTCCATGATCTTGCAGATCTTCTGGCCATGGGTCTCGGAGACCGAGCCGCCGAAGACCGTGAAGTCCTGGCTGAAGGCATAGACCTGCCTTCCGTTGATCGTGCCCCAGCCGGTGACGACGCCGTCGCCGGGATAGCTGGTCGATCCCATGCCGAACTCGGCGCAGCGATGCGCCACGAACATGTCGAATTCCTCGAAGCTGCCCTCGTCGAGCAGCACCTCGAGGCGTTCGCGCGCCGTCAGCTTGCCCTTGGCGTGCTGCCCGTCGATGCGGCGCTGTCCCCCGCCGATCCGCGCCTCGGCGCGGCGGTCTTCTAGCTCTTCGAGGATGTGCTTCATGCGCCCCTTCCCCCTGCGGCCTGGGGCAGGCATTGCCAGATCGCCCGGATCGCGGCAAGCGGACATCGGCAGATTTGCAAAGCGTATTGCAAAGGCGTACTGCGAATTGCAATATTGCGAAGTCATGGCACAGCAGGCCAAGCTCTACGCCGGGGTCAAGCTGCGCGAGATCCGCGCGCGGCTGCGGCTGACCCAGGCCGAATACGCGGCGCGGCTCGGCGTCTCGCTCTCCTATCTCAACCAGATGGAGAACAACCACCGCCCGGTCTCGGCGAGGGTGATCCTCGCCCTGGTCGAGGAATTCGCCGTCGACGTGAGCGAGCTCGCCGCCGGCGCCCACGAGCGCATCGCTGCCGACATGCGCGAGGCGCTGGCCGATCCGGTCTTCGGCATGGTGCCGCCGCCGGGCGACATCCAGCTCGTCGCCTCCAACGCCCCCAACTTCGCCCGCGCCTTCCTCACCCTGCACCGGGCGCATCGCGAGACCCAGGACCGGCTCGCCCAGCTCAACGAGGCCATCGGCCGCGAGGAGGGCGCGCTCAGCCCGCTGCCCTGGGAGGAGGTGCGCGACTTCTTCCACTACTGCGACAATTACATCGACGCCATCGACCGCGCCGCCGAGCGCCTCGCCTCGCAGCTCGCCCCCGGCGACCGCCGCGCCGCGCTCGAAGCCCGGCTCGCCGAGCGCCACGGCATCGCGCTCGCGACCGAGCCCGGCGGCCCGCTGCGCCGCTTCGACGCCGGGGCGCGCAGGCTCACCCTCGCCGCCGAGGCCGCCCCGGCGAGCCAGGTCTTCCAGGCCCTGCACCAGGTCGCGATGATCGAGCACGACGACCTGCTCGAGGCGACGCTCGATCTCGCCCGCTTCCGCACCGAGGCGGCGCGGGCGATCTGCAAGACCGGGCTCGCCAATTACTTCGCCGGCGCGGCCCTCCTGCCCTACGGGCGCTTCCTCGAGCGCGCCGGCTCGGCGCGCCACGACATCGAGGCGCTGGCGCTCGAGTTCCAGGCCTCCATCGAGCAGGTCGCCCAGCGCCTCTCGACCCTGCAGCGCCCCGGCGCCAAGGGCGTGCCCTTCTTCTTCGTGCGCGTGGACCAGGCCGGCACCATCACCAAGCGCCATTCCGCCACGCGGCTGCAATTCGCCCGATTCGGCAGCGCCTGCCCCTTGTGGAACGTGCACCGCGCCTTCGAGACCCCGGGCCGCTTCCTGCGGCAGCTGGCCGAGACCCCGGACGGCGCGCGCTACCTCTGCCTCGCGCGCGACGTCTCCAAGCCCGGCGGCAGCTTCCGCGCGCCGGTGCGGCGCTACGCGATCGGCCTCGGCTGCGAGATCGCCCATGCCGGCGCGCTGGTCTATGCCGACGATCTCGACATGCGTAACGACGCCGCCTACCAGCCCATCGGCGTCTCCTGCCGCATCTGCGAGCGGCGCGACTGCCACCAGCGCGCCGTCCCGCCGCTCGAGCGCCCGCTCACGGTCGATCCCGACGAGCGCGGCCTGCTGCCCTACCGGATCGGCTAGAACTTGTAGACCGCGCCGAGCAGCAGATCGACGGTCTCGACCTGGGCTTCCCAGGAGAGGTTGTCCGGGCCGTCCAGCGTTCCGCTGTCGGTGGCGAAGTAGCGGACCTCACCCACGACCGACCAGTTCGGGTTCACCGCATAGCCGACGCCGCCGATCAGCTGCCAGGCGAGGGCATTGTCCCGCTTGAACGAGCCGATGTCGTCGATGTCCGATTCCATGTTGGCCCAGCCGAGGCCGCCGCCGACATAGGGCTGCACCGCGCCGCCCGCGCCCATCCCGTCGAACTTGTAGAGCGCGTTCAGCATGACCGCGTTGGAATTGGTCGTGCCGCCGCTCTCGCCGATGCCGGTGAGCTCGGTGGTCGTGTCCGCGTCGCGATAGGCGTATTCCAGCTCCAGCCCGAAGTTCGGCGTATAGTCGTAGCCGACCGCCGCGCCGAGCACGTAGCCGGTGTCGTAGCTGGCGTCGCCATCCGCGAGGAAGCTGCCGCCGCTGTTCACCTCGCCCGACTGGTCCTGCGGCCAGGTCGCGCCGCCGAAGCCCTTGACGTACCATTGCCCGCCGCTCATGAAGCCCTGCGCCGAAGCCGCTCCGGCGGCCAGCATCGTCCCCGCCGCCAGGGCGACCGCGAGTTTCGTGCGATCGAAGCCGTGCATTCTGCCCTCCTGTGCTGTCCGCGCCCGATCCGGGCGAAACGCCTCTCATGTTGGGGCGCCGCCCGCGAAGGTCAACGGCGTCCCCACGGATTCCGGCACGGGCCGCGAGACCGGGCCAAGGGGAGCGCCTCTGGCGTCGCGAACTCGCAGGGCGTGCCCAGTGCAACGATTCCGCCGAGGCCAGGCACCGCCGGGCAGCGATCACCCTAGAGACCCCGGACCCTGCCCTTGCAATGCCTGCCGGCCGCGTCCAAGATCGCCCGGGAAGGAGGGAGCCATGGTCGAGGAACCGGCAGCCGCGTCTCCGCGCATCTCGCGCAAGGCCCTCCTGGAGGCCCTGGCCGCGCTGGTGCTGCTCGCGCTCGCCTTCGCCGGCATCGCCGCCTCGGACGTGTCGGCGGCCGGCACACAGAGCTACTGGACCCTGATCACCCTGATCTTCGCCCTGGCTTCCTTCGCGGTCGACTGGCAGCATTCGGGTCCGGATTTCCGCGGTTCGCGCAGCGCCGTCCGTCTCGGCCTGCACTGGGCCGGGGTGTTCGCGGCGGTCCAGATCGTCTATTTCTTCATCGCCTCAGGCCGGTTGGCGAATGCCGACACCGGGCTCGTCAACGGGCTGATCCTCGCGCTCGGCACCTTCCTCTGCGGCGTCCATGTCAGCTGGCGCCTGATGGTGCTGGGGCTGGCGCTGGGCCTCGCCACCGGCGCGGTCGCCTATGTGGAACAGTATCTCTGGGTCTTGCTCGGCCTCGCGCTGCTCGCCGTCGTAGCACTTCTGCTCGGCACGCGGCTGACCCGTCGCACGATCGCCTGACCGCCGCCGCGGCCGGGCTTCAGGAGAAGGCCGCACCCCGCGCGGCGCGCATGGCATTCCTCCGGACCGATTGCGGCGGGGCGCCGGTGGCGCCTCTCGCGATCCGGTCGCCCGGAGGGGCGCGTCTCAGGCTTCCAGCGCCACCCAGATCGGAACGTGGTCGGAGGGCCTCTCGCGGCTGCGGATCTCCTTGTCGATCCCGCAGGCCGTCAGGCGGTCGGCCGCCTGCGGCGTCAGCAGCACATGGTCGATGCGGATGCCGTTGTTCTTCTGCCAGGCCCCGCCCTGGAAATCCCAGAAGGTGTAGATGCCGGGGCTCGCGTCGGTGGCGCGCAGCGCGTCCGTCAGGCCGAGATTGACGAGGCGGTGGAAGGCGGCGCGGGTCGGGGGCAGGAAGAGCGCGTCCGCTTCCCAGGCCTTGGGGTCGCGGCAGTCCTCGGCCTGCGGGATGACGTTGAAATCCCCCAGGATCACCGCCGCTTCCTCCGCCTCAAGCAGCGCGGCGGCGCGGCTCTCCAGCCGCTCCATCCAGGCGAGCTTGTAGTCGTATTTCGGGCCGGGCGCGGGATTGCCGTTGGGCAGGTAGAGGCCGCAGATGCGCAGGGCGGCATGCTCGCCCACGACGGTCGCCTCGATCCAGCGCGCCTGGTCGTCGGATGCGTCCCCGGGCAGGCCGCGGGCGACGTCCTCGAGCGGCAGGCGGGAGAGGATCGCGACGCCGTTGAAACCCTTCTGCCCATGGGTCGCGACATTGTATCCCGCATCCTCGATCTCGGAGCGCGGGAAGGCCTCGTCGAGCGACTTGATCTCCTGCAACACGGCGACGTCGGGCCGGGCCTCGGCCAGCCAGTCGAGCAGGGCCGGCAGGCGGGCCTTGATTCCATTGATGTTGAAGGAGGCGATCTTCATCCCCGGATCCCGCGCTGGCCTGGGCGGAGCCTAGGAGCGGGACCGAAGCACCGCAAGGGCGGCGGGCCGGAAAACGGTCTGGGCGAGCCATGCCGGCGCCATGCAAGGGCCTCGCACCGGCTGACCCGCCCCGCCCCCCGCAGGACGGCCGCGGCTCGATCCGCCGCGGGTCAGATCGAGAAGGAGGTGCCGCAGCCGCAGGAGGAGGTGGCGTTGGGGTTCTTGACCACGAAGCGGGCGCCGATCAGCTCGTCGGCGAAGTCGATCTCGGCATCGGCGAGGAAGGGCAGCGAGACCGGGTCGATCAGCACCCGCGACCCGTCCTTCTCCAGCACCAGGTCGTCGGAGGCGGGCGCGGGCTCGAGCGTGATGTCGTACTGGAAGCCCGAGCAGCCGCCGCCCTCGACGGCGACGCGCAGGCATTGCACGCCGGCGCCGATCTCGGCGAGCCGGGCGAAGGCGCGGTCGGTCACGCGCGGCGGGAGAGTTATGTCCATCTTTCGACCCCTGGCGGGATGCGTTAGAGGGAAGTTAGGCGCGGCAGGACCGCGAGACAAGACGGACGGCGGCCCGGAGATGCCAGCAGCCTTCGCAACCTCGCCCGCGATCAGCCGGGGCCGGCTCTTCGCGGAGGAGGATTCCACGCACCGGTCCTGCTACCAGCGCGACCGCGACCGGATCATCCATTCCTCCGCCTTCCGCCGCCTCAAGCACAAGACCCAGGTCTTCGTGGAGCACGAGGGCGATTACTACCGCACGCGGCTCACGCATTCGATCGAGGTGGCGCAGGTCGCGCGCACGCTGGCGCGCACGCTCGGGCTGAACGAGGAGCTCGCCGAGGCGGTGGCGCTCGCCCACGACCTCGGCCATCCGCCCTTCGGCCATACCGGCGAGGAGGCTTTGCAGGCGGTGATGGAACCCTGGGGCGGGTTCGATCACAACGCCCAGGCGCTGACCATCGTCACCCGGCTCGAGGCGCATTACGCCGAGTTCGACGGGCTGAACCTGACCTGGGAGACGCTGGAGGGCATCGCCAAGCACAACGGCCCGGTGAAGGGCGAGGTTCCGGCGGCGCTGGCGGATTATACCGCGCGGCACGACCTCGAGCTCGGGACGCATGCCAGCGCCGAGGCGCAGGTGGCGGCGATCTCCGACGACATCGCCTACAACAACCACGATCTCGCCGACGGGCTGCGCGCGGGGCTCTTCAGCCTCGAGGATCTGCGCGCGCTGCCGCTGATCGGGCGCTGCATCGCCGAGGTGGACGCGCGCTGGCCGGGGCTGGCGCCGGCGCGGCGCGAGCACGAGGCGCTGCGGCGCTTCTTCGGGCTCTTGGTCGAGGACGTACTGGCCACGAGCCGGGCGCGGATCGCCGAGCATGACCCGAAGGACGCCGCGGCGATCCGTCATCTCGGGGTGCCGGTGGTGCGCTTCTCGGAGGCGAGCTTCGCGGAGCTGAAGGTGATCCGCGAGTTTCTCTATCACCGCATGTACCGGCACTGGACGGTGCAGCGGATGCGGCGCAAGGCGCGCGCGGTGGTGCGCGAGCTCTTCGAGATGTTCCTCGACGCGCCGGAGCTCATGCCGCCGGAATGGAACGCCTGCGCCGGGCTCGGGACCGGCGCGCGGGCGCGGGTGGTCTCGGATTACATCGCCGGCATGACCGACCGCTTCGCGCTGCAGGAGCACCGCAAGCTGACCGACCCGGACGTGCGGGCATGAGATGGTGGACATTTTCGCCGCAATCGGGTTTCAGGATCTCGGTCCGGGTTGTCCGGACGGGCGACAGGATCGAAAGGCAGGCAAACAGGATGAGAATGACGGATTTCGCGAAGGTTTCCGGCGCGGCGCTGGTGGCGCTGGGCCTTCTGGGCTGCACGCCGCAGAACACCGGGAACCTCGTCAGCGCCAATCAGGCGCAGGGCGCGCAGTCGGTGTCCTTCGGCGAGATCATCGGCGCCCAGCCGGTGCAGGTGCAGGGCGGCAACAAGACGGCCGAGGTCGTGGGCACGCTGGCCGGCGGCCTGGCCGGCGGGCTGCTCGGCAACGAGGTCGGGGGCGGCCTCGGCCAGGACATCGCGACGGTGGCGGGCGCGACCGCGGGTGCCGCGGCGGGCAACCGGGTGGCCGGGGCGGCGACCACGGTGCAGTCGACCCAATGGACGGTCCGGCTCGACGACGGGCGCACCATCGCGGTCATCCAGGCCGAGCCGGTCTTCTCGATGGGCCAGCGGGTGCAGGTGATCCAGAGCGCCGACGGCACGACCCGGCTCCTGCCCTGAGGTTGGTCCGGCGCGTCCCGCGCGGCTGCGGTGCCGGCCCTTGTTGCCGGCCCGCAACAGCCGCGGAGAAGCTGCCGGGACATCTTCACCTGGGCGGCGGCCGCGCCGAAGATGCGGGATCGTGCAATGCTGATCGAGGTGAGATCATGACGGGACGATCGAGGTTCTTCGCGGCCGCGGCGATCGCGACGCTGGCGGCCGGCGCGGGCGCGGCCTCGGCGCAGGGGTTCGGCGGCTCCTTCTATCTCAAGGGCTTCGGCGGCGCGACCTGGCCCTCGGGCGAGGAGAACGAGCTGCAGTTCCTCGGCGGCGGCACCGATGTCGACGTCAAGCTCGACTACGACACCGGCTACGTGCTCGGGGTCGCGGTCGGATACAACTACACCCCGAACATCGGGCTGGAGCTGGAATACGGCTTCCGGCAGGCGGATCTGAAGGGTCAGGTCAGCGGCGACACGCGGTCGAACGCGGTGATGGTCAACGCGATCTACCGGCTCGACGGCATGGGGGCGGACGGCGCCTTCCAGCCCTATTTCGGCGCCGGCATCGGCGGGGCGAACATCGACCTGCAGTCGGAGGACGACGGATCCTTCGACAGCGGCGGGCTCTTCGCCTGGCAGCTGATCGGCGGCGTCGGCTACCGGCTCACGCCGGACTGGACGGTGATGGGCGAGGCGCGCTGGTATTCGGTCAACAGCGGATCGCTCGACGGCGCGGACGGGTTCTCGCTCGACTCCGGCTTCGAAAGCTTCGACCTGCTGCTGGGCGCGGCCTACAGCTTCTGACCGGGTGAATGCGACGCGGGCCGCGCCGGGCGCGGCCCTCTCCCAGGGCCCGGCCTCCGGATCTCCGCATCGGTCAACCGGAACGGCCACCGGCCCGGGACGTCACCCCGTCGCCCGGTCGCTCACCACATCCGCCCCGAAGAGCCAGTCGAATCGCCGCGTCAGCAGGCCCGGCGCCGTGACGCTCACCGCCCGCAGCCCCAGATGCGCGGCATCGCGAATGCCCGGCCGCAGGTGGAAGATCCGGCCGTTCCGCGCCGAAGCCCGCTGCACCCGCCCCGCCCGCGGCGCCCGCCGCGCCTCGTAGGCGAGAAGCCCGCGCTCCGGCGTCTCCGCCACGTCGAGCTCGGCGGCCAAGACCCAGGCATCCTCCAGCGCCATGGTCGCGCCCTGCGCGAGATAGGGCAGCATCGGATGGCAGGCATCGCCCAGGAGCGCGATCCGGCCCGTCACCCAGCGCGGCAGCGGCGGGTGATCGAAGAGCCCCCAGAGGAAGGTTTCCTCCACCCCCTCGAGCAGATCCGCCGCCGGCCCGCCCCAATCGGCGAAGGCCCGGCGCAGATTGGCCGGATCGTCCGCCTCCATCCAGCCCTCCGCCGTCCAGGAGGCGCGCTCCTCGACGGCCACGAAATTGACCTGCCGCCCGCCGCGCAGCGGATAGGTGACGAGATGCCGCCCCGGCCCGACCGTGACCCGCGCCACCTCGGCGAGCCCCGGCGCGCCCAGCCGCGCCGCATCGACCAGCCCGCGCCAGGCCACATGGCCGGTGAAGCGCGGCGGCTGCCCCTCCAGCCAGTCGGCGCGCAGGCGCGAGCGGATGCCGTCCGCGCCGACGACGATCTCCGCGGCATGCTCGGGGCCCGCCTCCGGCACCACCCGGAGCCCCTGCGCGGTGTCGGCCACCTGGGTGATCGCCGTGCCGAGGCGCAGCTCGACGCCGGCCTCGCGCGCGGCCTCCGCCAGCAGCGCCAGCAGATCGGCGCGGTGGAAATGCCAGTAGGGGCGGCCGTAGCGCGCGACGCTGGTCGGGCCCAGCGGCACGCGGGCGAGGATGCGGTCGGAGCGATGGTCGCGCAATTCGATGCCCTGGGGGAGGCCGGCCCGGGCCTCGGCGGCATCGCGCATCCCCAGCGCTTCCAGCACCGCCACGCCGTTGGGGGCGACCTGCAATCCGGCGCCGACCTCGCCGAGCGCCGGCGCCCGCTCGAAGACCGTGACCCTGGCCCGCCGCTGCGCCAGCGCCGTGGCGGCGGCGAGGCCGCCGATCCCCGCGCCGATCACCGCGATTTCGCGTCCCGCAAGCGCCATGCCATCCCCCCGGTCCGGACGGCCGCTCTATAGGACAGACTGCGCCCGGCGTCAGGCCGGAATCGACCCGCCTCCGCCCTCCGCCACCTCCCGGCTAGCGGCGGGCGCTCCGCAACAGGCGCTGCGCCTCGGCCCTGAGCTCGCCCGCGCGCAGCACGAGCGCCTCTTCGGCGGCGGCCGCGCGCCGCTGCTTCGGGGCGAAGCCGGAGGCGGCCATCGGCATGGCGGCCGCTGCCGAGCGCGCCGGCCGGATCGCCGCGATCATTCCCACCAGCCGGCCGGTGCGGTCGAACATCGGCCCGCCCGAGAACCCCGGCCGCACCCCGGGCAGAAGGGCGACGAGCCCGGGGCCGAAGCCGGTGGAATCGTTGGCCGGGTCGATGACGCGGCCGGCCAGCTCCAGCCGCGGCAGGCCGCGCCGGCCGCCGCCCGCATCGATCCCGGCCGCGACCACCGCGAGCCCCGCGACCCGGGGCGCATCCTCCCCCGGCACCGGCGGCGCGAGGCCGCCCGGCACCGAGAGCACCGCGAGATCCATGCGCGGGCTGATCGCGAGCACCATTCCCGCGCCCCTGGCGCGCCCCGGGCCGGAGGCGACGAGGTCGAGGCGCCCGCCGGGACGAAGCCCGCGCACCACATGCGCATTGGTGACCGCGAGCCCCTCGGCGATCACGAAGGCCGATCCGACGATCCTGCCGTTGAAGACCGTGAGGTGATGGTCGAGCGCCCGCCCCCCGCGCTCGGAGGCATCGCCCCGGAAGCCCAGCGCGCAGGCGAAGCCCAGGAGGACCGTCGCGACGATCATCCCCCTGCGACGCACGGCCAGCCGCGCGCCGACACCATGCCGGTCACCCATGATTTTCCCCACCCCAGCCGCCGGACCCCCATGCCGGCGCACGGGGAAAAGCTAGGCCGCGGCCCTTACCGCCCGGCTAACGCGACCCGGATCAGTGCCTAAACTTGATCGTTAAGCGATTTCTGCGCCCCGACCCTGCCGGAGCGGCGGCGGGCATAACTGCAACGATCGCCGGGAATCGGAAAGGTTGTGTTTGATTTCGCTGCACCACTTCGGGTAGTTCTACGAAAAGTTGAATCACTTTTGACCAGTATCCGCGAAACGATAGTGACGAGGGTTCCGATGCGCACGAAGCCTGGCCGCCCGACGCGGGCGCTCATCCTGCTCGGGGTCTCGGCCTTCGCCCTTGGCGCCTTCCCGGCCGTGGCCCAGTCGCCGCAGGGCGGGACCGTGGCCTCGGGCGCCGCGCGCATCTCGCAGACGACCCGGCAATCGACGATCCGCCAGACCTCGGAGCGCGCCGTCATCGACTGGAAGAGCTTCGACGTCGGCCGCGCGCACAGGGTCGTCTTCGACCAGCCGGGCAAGTCCTCGGCCACGCTCAACCGCGTCAATTCCGTGTCGAAGAGCGTCATCCAGGGCTCGATCACCGCGCCGGGCACCGTCATCATCCAGAACACCGCCGGGGTGCTCTTCTCCAAGGGGGCGAAGCTCGACTTGGGCGGGCTCGTGGCGACCTCGCAGACCGTCGATGCCGCGCGCTTCCAGCAGGGCGGCGGGCTCGCGATCGGCGGCGGCGAGCGCCCGGGCGCCCGGGTGGTCAACCAGGGCGAGGTGACGATCGGCGAGACGGGGCTGGCCGCGCTCGTCGGCGGCAATGTCGAGAATGCCGGCGCGATCTACGCCCGCACCGGCACGGTGGCCCTCGCCTCGGGCACCCGCACCACGATCGACCTGAACGGCGACGGCGCGATCCAGATCGCGGTCGACGGCAATCCCGCCCGGGGCGGGGTGGTCAATTCCGGCCTGATCGACGCGGGCGCGGGCCGCGTGCTCCTGACCGCCGGCGATGCCGCGAGCGCGATCGACAGCGTCATCAACACCACCGGCGTGATCCGCGCCGGCTCGAGCAGCGGCAGCGGCGGCAGGGTCGAGCTGACCGGCCGCGGCTCGGGCAAGGTCCGCATCGGCGGCACGGTCTCGGCCGCGGGCGCAACCGGCGGCGGCTCGGTCACGGTCACCGGCGAGACCGTCGCGGTCGAGGGCGCGGCCCGCATCGGCGCCCGCGGCGGCCATGACGGCGGCAATGTGCGCATCGGCGGCGACCTGCGCGGCAAGGGCCCGCTGCGCCGCGCCGACCATGTGACGATCGCCGAAGGTGCCGTGATCACCGCCACCGGGGAAACCGGCAGGGGCGGCACGGTGATCGCCTGGGCCGACGGCACCACGATCTTCGACGGGCGCATCGCGGCCGAAGGCGGCGCCGGCGGCGGGCTCGTCGAGACCTCCGGCAAGTTCGCGCTCGCCATCGGGCCGCTGGCCGCCGTCTCCACCGGCGCGGGCGGCACCTGGCTGCTCGATCCGCGCAACGTCGAGATCGACAACGGCGGCGCCGCCGTCTCGCCCGGCGTCAACAACCCGCCGGACGGACCCGGCATCTGGACGGTGAACACCAATTCGCTGCGCCAGGCGCTCAACGCCGGCGGCAAAGTGGTCATCACCACCGATGCCGACGGCACCACCCCGGGCAACCCCGGCAATTCCGACGGCGACATCGTCTTCCGGCGCGCGCTGAACTGGACCGGCAGCGGCGACCTCACGCTGCTCGCCGACGGCGACGTGGTCTTCGACGCCTCCGTCAGCACCAAGGACGGCGATTTCACCGCCACCGCCGGCGAGGACCTCCGCATCACGAATGCGATCCAGTCGAGCGGCACCGGCAACCTGATCCTGACCGCGGGCGAGGCCATCGCCATCGACGCCGACGTGCGCGCCACCGGGACCGGCCGCATCGCCATGCTGGCCCGCAAAGGCGACATCATCGGCACCTGGCGCCCCGCGGGCAATCTCCGGGTGACGACCCGAAGCGGCGACCTCGACCTCGAAGCCACGGAGGGGTCGGTGGTCCTGCGGCGGTTCAGCACCGCGTCCGCCGACAACATCCAGGTCTTCTCCGATTCGGGCGACCTGAACGTGACCGCCGGGGACAGGATCCGGATCCAGGGCGAAAGCGCGAGCGGCCGCTGGGTGCGGCTCGGCAGCTCCGGATCCTCCGGCGACGTGACGCTGACGGCACCATGGATCAAGGTCTTCGGCGGCAGCGCCGACAATACCTTCGCCGAGGTCGCCGCCGGCGAGGGCGGCTCGATCACCATGAACGCCGGGACGATCCTGCTGCGCAACGGCGTCTCGGAAGGCCGCGTCGCGGCGCTGAACCGGGCGGATCTGGCGATGCGGGCCGAAACCCAGAGCTGGGACGGCCCGGTGCGCGCGGGCACCGGCGGCGACAACGGCGGCAATGTCGCGCTTTCGGGTGCGATCACCGCCCTGGTCGAGCCGCTCTTCGGCCTCGCGGCGAACCGGACCTTCGTGCTCGAGCCCAGCACCCCCGGCGGCGCGCCCTCCTCCTACGCCTCTTCCGTCCGGCTCGGCGTCTCCACCTCCGGCACCGGGACCGTCGAGATCGGCGCGCCGGTCGAGGCGGCGCAGATCGCGCTCATCTCGCAGGAGCGCGTCGGCATCGGCGCGGGCGCCGGCCTGCGCGCGACGGGCGCCGGCGATTCGCTCGTGGTCGCCGCGGGGCGGCAGTTCCGCAACGATGCCGGCACCGACGCGCTGGAAACCACAACAGGCGGCGCGCGCTGGCTGCTCTACATCGACCGCTTCGACGGGCTGGTGGGAGCGGAGCCCACCTCGGGCAATTTCGACCTCTACGGCCGGCTCTTCGCCGACACGCCGCCCTCCCTGGTCACCTATGGCGGCAACCGCATCATCTACGGCGAGCGGCCGGTCCTGACCATCACCGGCGACACCCTCGACAAGACCTACGGCACCGCGGTGACGCCCGGGCTGACCGTCGCCGGCCTGCGCCCCGGCGACAGCCTCGGCACCGCGCTCGCGACCGGACCGGACGTGGCCAGCGACGGCGCCGCCGCGACCGCGCCCGTCGGCAGCTACGCCACCGACGTCACCGCCACGCCCTCCGACCAAGGCTACCGGCTCGACCTCCGCGACGGCCTGCTCACCGTCGACCCCGCCCTGCTGACGATCACCGCCGACGACAAGTCCCGCATCTACGGTTCCGCCAATCCGCCGCTCACCGCGAGCTATTCCGGCTTCGTGCTCGGCCAGGGCATCGCCGATCTCGACGGCACCCTGACGCTTGCCACCGCCGCCACCCAGGCGAGCGACGCGGGCAGCTACGCCATCACCGCCTCGGGCCAAAGCAGCGACAATTACGCGATCAGCTATGTCGACGGCACTATGAGTGTGGGCAAAGCCGCGCTCAGCGTCGTGGTCGACGACAAGTCCCGCACCTACGGCGCCGCCAATCCCTCGCTCACCGCGACCTTTACCGGCTTCGTGTTGGGCCAGGACGCCAGCGTGCTCGGCGGCGCGCTCACCACCAACGCGACGCAGGCCAGCAACGCCGGCCGCTACGCCATCACCGGCGACACGCTGACCAGCCGCAACTACGCCATCACCTCCACCGACGGCAC
>CALMSR010000032.1 GCA_937872465.1 uncultured Paracoccaceae bacterium | reverse complement strand
CATCAGGATGACTGGCGTGGACCACCAGCTTTCGCGAAGGCGCGCGTAGGCCCGCCAGACAAAGGCGGGGGCGAGGCGCGGGCGGTCGGCCTTGATGCGCTCGAGCAGCGCCTTGATCATCGCGTAGGTGACGGCGGCGCGGCGGGCGGGCTGAGTGAAGTAAATCGAGAGCGCCTCGATCTCGTCGCGGTTCGCGGTCAGCCACGCTTCGAAGTCCGCTGCGATGGCCTTGGCGTTCTCCGTGGCGTCGCCCGCCCATTCGGCGCCGAGCAGGGTGTCGAGGTTGTCGTGGTCGATCGTCTGTTCGTGGTCGCGCCGGATGGTGTCGAGGAGCTCGATCAGCGGGCCGGTGAAGACATTGGCGGCCTCCGCCACGAGCTTGTCGCGGGCGGCGTCCATCGCGGCGGCGTCGGGCTCGGCCTGCCCGGTGGCGGCGCGGGCGGCGGCCTCGATCCGGTCGCCGTCGATCGCATCAAAGAGTTCGCGCACGACGCGCGCCAGCGGCCGCCCTGCCTGGCCCTCGATGCGATTCTGTTCCTCGGGGCCGAGCTGCTTGTCGAGCCTGGCGAGGCGGGCGGCGAGCGACGACACGGTGTCGTCGTCGCGCTCGCCCATCATCACGGCCATGGCGAGGTCGCGGAACGGAACTGAGGGCTTCGTATCGAGCGGCCGGCTCGGCGTCTTGATTGACTTCGTGACGCCGACGGCGTCGACGATGACGTAGTGGGTCTTTGCCGCGGCCGAGGGCGTGACCTTGCGCAGGTCGTCAGGCTTCAAGACCCGGGTGCCGCGGCCTTTCATCTGCTCGAAGTAGCTCGCTGATTTGACGTCGCGCATGAACAAGAGGCACTCGAGCGGCTTCACGTCCGTGCCGGTGGCGATCATGTCCACGGTGACGGCGATGCGGGGGTGATAGGCGTTGCGGAAGTCCGCGAGCACCGACTTCGGGTCCTCGGTGGTCTGGTAGGTGATCTTCTTGCAGAACTCGTTCCCCTCGCCGAACTCCTGCCGGACGGTCTGGATGATGTCGTCGGCGTGGCTGTCGGTTTTGGCGAAGATCAGGGTCTTCGGCACCTCCTTACGGCCAGGAAAGATCTCGGGAAGCTTATCGCGAAAGGCGCGGATCACGGTGCGGATCTGGTCGGGGTTCACCACCGAGCGATCGAGCCGGGTGGCGGCGTAATCCTCCTCCGCGTCCTGCTTCTCCCACCGCTTCGCGCGGGTCTGCCGCTCGCGCTTCTCGACCAGCTGCTCGGCTCGCAGCTTCGCGCCCCGCATCGTGACCTCGGTCTCGATCAGATAGACCTCGTTGCCAACGTTCACCCCATCGGCGACGGCCTTCTCGTGGGCGTATTCGCTGACGACGTTCTTGTGGAAGAAGCCGTAGGTGCGATTGTCGGGCGTGGCGGTGAGGCCGATCAGGAAGCTGTCGAAATACTCGATCACCTGCCGCCAGAGGTTGTAGATCGACCGGTGGCACTCGTCGATGATGACGACGTCGAAGAACTCGGGTGGCAGTTTCGGGTTGTAGACAACCGGCAGGGGCTCCTTGCGGAGCGAGGCGCGCTCGGCCGGGTTCACGTCTTCGGCGCCCTCGGCCAGCTCCTCGCCCTTCAGGATCGAATACATCCGCTGGATCGTCGAGATGCAGACCTGCGCCTGCGGCGAGATGTAGGACGAGGACAGGCGCTGGACGGTGTAGAGCTCCGTGAACTTCCGGCTGTCGTCGCTCGGGACGTAGGACATGAATTCCTGTTCCGCCTGCTCACCGAGGTTCCGGGTGTCCACGAGGAACAGGACACGTCGGGCCCCGGCGAACTTCAACAGGCGATAGACCTCCGTGATCGCGGTGAAGGTCTTTCCCGACCCGGTAGCCATCTGGACGAGCGCGCGCGGGCGGTCCTCCATTAGCGAGGCTTCCAGCTTGGTGATGGCGGCGATCTGGCAGTCACGCAGGCCCGTCGTGTTCAGCGGCGGCAGGTCGTGGAGCGCTGCGCGGAACGACCTCGGCTGGCCGAGCCACTCGCGCAGGGTTTCGGGGCGGTGGAAGGTGAAAACCTCGCGCGAACGGGGCTTCGGATCGCGGCCATCGGTGAAGCGGGTGAGGACGCCTGTCGCCTCGTAGACGAATGGAAGGCGCTCCGAGCTCTTCACCCATTTCAGTTGGGCCTCCGCGTATCCCGACGACTGCGCCTCGACGGTCGTAAGCCGGGCGCCCCAACTGTCGGGCTTGGCCTCGACCACGCCGAGGGCCTTGCGGTCCGTGAAGAGGGCGTAGTCGGCCGGGCCGATGCTGGTTGGGTATTCCCTGACCGCGATGCCGGGGCCGGCGGAATGGTCAATCTTCCGGTTGTGCTGAACGGCCCAGCCGGATGCCGACAGGCGCGCGTCGATGGCGTCGCGGGCGATCTGCTCCGGGCTCTGGTTGGGATCGGGCAAGAGCAATCCATTCGGCAACAAGATCTTGAGATCCTGGGCGGAGCTTGCCGGATGATTGGTGGAGTCGCAACACCCGGAGCAGCAGGCCGCTCGGCTCAGCACAATACTCGCGGATCGCCAACCTCTGCCCCAGGCAAACGGCGACGCCTGAACCCAACCGCAACGGTCTTCACGCCAGCTCGATCGGGAGAACCGGCTCGGCATTGAGGGCCATGAGGGTCCACTCCAATGTTTCGGATTCACTCCTTCACGCTGGGCCCGGGCGAACGTTGCGGTACTGCGACATCGCGGAATTCGCGAAGGACGCTGAGCAGGCGTAACAGGGAGTGAAGTCCTTTCGACGTTCCGTCCCATGCGCCCGCTGCCGCTCGTGCGAGCGCCTCCCTGGCGACCTCATTGTCAACTGTCACCGCCTCTGATGGCAGGTTTTCTGCATAACTGAATATTCGGCGAAGGCTGGGAGTCCAAGTCGGGGGGTCGCGATTCAAGGCGCGGCTCACGCTGGATTGGTTGATCCCGACCAACTGGGCGAGCGCGCTCTCCGTTAAGGCATTAATTTTCATGGCAGTCCGCACGAGTTGAACGGCTGCCCGAGCTCCTTCGGTTTCGCTAGGAGGACGTCCGCGCCGATGAGACAAGGGAGATCCGACTTGATTGTGCATATGTGATAATGCAGAATATGCAACAAACGCAAGATAGAGAGGCGCATGCGAGAAATTCGGTTCTACCGCTCTAGCGAGCGGCCCTACGGCGCCTTCAGCAACCTCTACCGGAGGGCGATCGAGTTCGAGGGTCAGGCGTATCCGACGTCCGAGCACGCCTATCAGGCGGGCAAGGCACGCAAACCTGAGGTCCGGGCATGGCTTATGGCCGCCCCGTCACCGGCGCTTCTGGCGATGGCGGCACATGGCCTCTACCAATGGGACATCGCACCGGATTGGTCCCGGACAAGATTTGATAGGATGCGGCGCGTCCTTTGGGCGAAGTTCACTCAGCACCCCGATCTGGCTGATCTATTAGTGTCGACCGGCGCCGCGCGGCTTATTGAGACCGCGACTGTTGATAACGCCGTCAATAGGCTTTGGGGCGAGGTGGAACACAAGGGCGGCCGAAACATGCTCGGTCTCATGCTGATGGAAGTACGGGAGAGGCTCTGGCAAGGGCGCGCCGCCAAGCCTCTTGCTGCGCCGATGGCGGTCGAAGCTGCCGAATAGCGGTGCGGAAGAGAGGGGCAGACTAACCAGCTAACTGCAAGCGCGAGCTTGGAGCCTGGCTCGCGGTCCGTCCAAGCAGTTCAGTAGCCGTCGCAAGGACCGAACGTCAGCGCGAAGGTGATGAAGTCATCCTCGAAGTCTCGGTCGAGGCCCGATCGCACATTGCTGGCCCCGAGCGCGAGAAACAGGCCGCGCGCGCCCGCGAACGCACAGTTCAAGGCCGCGAGCCTCTGCCCAGCCCTAACACCGTCGTGAATATCGCTCGCCGACCAGCCGCCACCGGACGTTCTGCATCTCAGGAGGACGTCAAGGAGGCCTGTCGTGACCATATCGCCCGAACCGCACGTGTCGACGAGTCTGGGCGCTGGCTCTGCAGGGAAGAGACTCTCGGTTCCACGGTAGGCGACGGTGAGGCCCCGAGCCCCGTGCGTGCGAATGACGACCATCGAAGAACGAACTGCGGCTGCTGCCTCGGGCGGTATTCCGCTCATCGTCTCGTCGGACAACTTGAGGATGGAGACTGTCCGAAGAGCGCGCGCGAGCAGGGCCTCGTCGCCGGTCATAGCAGGCTCGAAGAAGACCAGCGCTCCAGCCTCGCTAGCCGCCTCCATGGCAGTGACGATGGCCGGCGACAGTCGATCAGCATAGAACACGGATGCTTCCCTCAGGACCCCGTCGGCCGAAGAGACCTGATCTTCATCTATCGAACGCCAGCGGGGCAGGTCCGCCGACGTCTCGGGACAGCGAAAGCTGAACGAATGCCGCGCCCGATCCAAGTCGAGGTACTCGACGATGACGGGGGAGTGGCGCTCCTGACTGCGAACGACCCAGCGCGTCTCGCAGCCGGCGCGCCCGAGCTCATCGAGCAGTAAGTCACCGGGCCTATCTTCGCCCAACGCCAATAAGGGCGCCGCGCGGTGCCCCAGCATGGCAAGAGACACAAGCACGTTCGCGCAGGAACCACCAAGGGCTTCCACGGCCTGGTCACGGCCAGTGCCGTATATGCGGTCGAGTGCTGCCAGCCCCGTTCCGGCGACTACGCCGCGTGCGGAGTCGAGCGCCTTGTTCGAATCGTCGGCCGTCACCGTGGCTCCATTCCGCACAAATGGCATCATATCGTGAACAAACTGGGAACATCAACACGTGCGATGCCCGGGCGTAACGGCTGGATCGCACGAAGGATCCGCGCCAAGCCCTCCGGACCGGAAATGCCGGGCGGCAACAGGTTCCAGCAAGAGCCATCCCGGTGGCATACCCGGTCTACACTCAGACCGAAAGCACCTTCCAGGAGCTCGAAGTCGTTACCCTGATTGTCCCCGCTGTCACCAATCCGAAGCACGACTGCGGCCTCGTCGGAAAGTGCGCGGCGAACTTCCTCGACAACCCGCACCTTGCTGACCCAGCTCGGAACGACGTCAATGGAATGTCCCGACCGCAGAATCCGGGCACCGATGTTGATCTGGGGTTCACCCGAGCCGATGGACTCGAGAAGGGCGGCGATCCTAGCGGCGCCGGCGTCGGCAGAGGCGAGCTTCTCGAGTGGTATCGTGACCTGGAGCGCTCCTCTCTTCGGGAGCCAGTTCCCGACGAACAGATTCGGTTCAGCGGCAAGTGCCGCGAGGAACGCCGCCACGACGCCGGCGTGGGTTCCCTCGGCGGCGATGGTGC
>CALMSR010000031.1 GCA_937872465.1 uncultured Paracoccaceae bacterium | reverse complement strand
AGATCTACACCCATGTGCTCGACGCGCGGCTGCGGGATCTGGTGCTCGAGAAGCACCCGCTGGCCGTCGGGGATGCAGCTCTTGAAGGCGGCGCGGGCTGATCTCATAACGGGGTTCCCGCAATGTGAGAAGGATCGCCCCGAAATGGACCCTGCCACCGAAGCCCCGCCGCTTCTGGCGCTCTGGGGAAGCGGCATCGCGATCGTCGTGCTTCTGGTCCTTTCGGCGCTCTTCTCGGGATCCGAGACGGCGCTCACCACGGCGAGCCGGGGCAAGCTGCACGGCCTCGCCGAGAAGGGGGAGCGGGGTGCGGCGGACGCGTTGCGGCTCACCGAGGACAAGGAGCGGCTGATCGGCGCGATCCTGCTCGGCAACAACCTCGTCAACATCCTCGCGGCCTCGCTCGCGACCATGCTCTTCACCTGGCTGCTCGGCGACGGCGCGGTCGCGGTGGCGACGGTGGTGATGACGGCGCTGGTGCTGATCTTCTCGGAAGTCCTGCCCAAGACCTATGCCATCACCAATCCCGAGCGCATGGCGACCGCGGTGGCGCGGCTGATCCGCATGGTGGTGATGCTGCTCTCGCCGGTGGTGAACGCGGTCCGCGCGCTGGTGCGGCTGATCCTGCACGTCTTCGGCGTCGAGACCGATCCCAAGGCGCATTTCCTCGCCGCCCAGGAGGAGATCGCCAGCGCCATCGCGCTGCATCATTCCGAGGGCTCGGTGGAGAAGGCCGACCGCGACCGGCTGCTGGGCGCGCTCGACCTCGGCCAGCGCCAGGTCGAGGAGGTCATGCTGCATCGCCGGGACATCGAGATGATCGACGCCGAGGCGCCGCCCGAGGAGATCCTCGCCCAGGCGATCAACTCGCCGCATACCCGCATCCCGATCTTCCAGGGTGAACCGGAGAACATCGTGGGCGTGATCCACGCCAAGGACCTCTCCCATGCGGTGCATCGGCTGATGCGCGAGGGCGGCGGCAGCCTCGAGGCCATCGACGTGATGGATCTGGCGATGGAGCCCTATTTCGTGCCCGAGACCACCTCGCTCGACGAGCAGATGCGCGAGTTCCTGCGCCGGCGCACGCATTTCGCGCTGGTGGTCGACGAATACGGCGCGCTGCAGGGGCTGATCACGCTCGAGGACATCCTCGAGGAGATCGTGGGCGACATCGCCGACGAGCACGACGCCGAGGTGCCGAGCGGCATCGACATCCAGTCCGACGGCTCGGCGGTGGTGGAGGGGGCGGTGACGATCCGCGACCTCAACCGGACCTGCGAATGGAACCTGCCCGACGACGAGGCCAATACCATCGCCGGGCTCATCATCCACGAGGCCCAGGCGATCCCCACCGAGGGGCAGGTCTTCAGCTTCCACGGCTTCCGCTTCGAGGTGCTGGAGCGTGAATACAACCGGCTGAAGCGGCTGCGGGTCCGCAAGCTGACCTGATCCCGGCGGGACCGAGGCAGCCACGGGTGCTGCCGGCGGGGGGGCGTTTCACGATGAAACGCGGCTTATATTGTTGTTATTGCATGGATTTTCCTGGCGCCGGCGGCGCGAGGCCAGTTGCACGACACAAGGGGGCTGCTGTGACCCCCGCTTTCTCCTCCATCTGAGGTTAGAGTCCGGCCCGAAAGAGG
>CALMSR010000030.1 GCA_937872465.1 uncultured Paracoccaceae bacterium | reverse complement strand
GACGACGATGATCTACGTCACCCACGACCAGGTCGAGGCCATGACCATGGCCGACAAGATCGTGGTGCTCAACGCCGGCAACATCGAACAGGTCGGCTCGCCGATGGAGCTCTACAAGACCCCGAAGAACCTCTTCGTCGCCGGCTTCATCGGATCGCCGAAGATGAACCTCGTCGAGGGCCCGCCGGCGGAAAAGCACGGCGCCAAGACGGTCGGGTTCCGCCCCGAGCACATCGCGATCTCGACGACCGAGGGCGAATACAAGGGCAAGGTCGGCGTGGCCGAGCACCTCGGCTCGGACACCTTCGTGCATGTCCATACCGACGAGCTCGGCACCATGAACGTGCGCGCCGACGGCGAGATCCCGGTGCATCACGGCGACACGGTCTGGCTCACCCCCGACCCGGCCAAGATCCACCGCTTCGGAAAGGACGGGCTCGCGCTGTGACCCGACGCCATGGTCCGGCCGGCCCCGAGGCCGTACCGGCCGGGACCTCGGCGGCGGGCCGTGGCCGAATTGACAAGGGCGTCTCGCCCGAGGTTGAGATTGCATGAACGCGATGCCAACGCTCCGCTTCGGCCGATGCGGCGGGTCCGTCGCAGACGCAATGCACGAGGAGCTTGCCTGACATGGATCTGGGGCTGACGGACAGGATCGCCGTCATCACCGGCGGCAGCATCGGCATCGGCCTCGGTGTCGCCCGCGCCTTCGCCCGCGAGGGCGCGAACGTGCTGATCGCCGCGCGGGACCGCGAGCGCCTGGACGAAGCCGCCGCCGCCATCTCGCGCGATTTCGGCGTCGAGGCCGTGGGCCACGCCTGCGATGTCGCCACCGCGGAGGGATGCGCGAGCCTCGTCGCGGCCGCCAGGGAGGTCTTCGGCGGCGCCGACATCCTGGTCAACAACGCCGGCACCGGCTCGAACGAGACCATCCTCGAAGCCCCGGACGAGAAATGGCAGGCCTATTGGGACCTGCATGTCATGGCCGCCGTCCGCCTCGCCCGCGGCTTCGCGCCGATGATGCAGGCGCGCGGCGGCGGCGCGATCCTGAACAACGCCTCGATCTGCGCCACCCAGCCGCTCTGGTACGAACCGATCTACAATGTCACCAAGGCCGCGCTGGTCATGCTCTCCAAGAACATGGCCAACGAATTCATTCCCCTCGGCATCCGCGTCAACGCGATCAGCCCCGGGCTGATCCGCACCCCCGACTGGGTGAAGACCGCCACCCAGCTGGCCGGCGCCGACAGGGCCGAGGAATACCTGCAATCCGTCGCCGACGAGCACGCGCCGATCAAGCGTTTCGGCAGCGTCGAGGAACTCGCCGATTTCTTCGTCTTCCTCTGCTCGGACCGCGCCAGCTATTCGGTCGGCGCGACCTACTTCGTCGACGGCGGCATGCTGCGCACCATCTGACCGGAGGAAGCCATGGCCACCGCCCTGTCGCTGAAGACCCTGCCCGACCTGCCGGCGCGCGTCGCCCGCCCTTCCTATGCGCGGAACGATCTCAGCCACGGCATCGTCCATTTCGGCGTCGGCAACTTCCACCGCGCGCATCTGCAGATCTACCTCGACCGGCTGATGAACGCCGGCCGCGACCTCGATTGGGCGATCGTCGGCGCCGGCGTCACGCCCTATGACGCAAGGATGCGCGACGCGCTCGCCGGCCAGGACTGGCTCTCGACCGTGGTGGAGCAATCGGCCGCGACATCCGAGGCCCGCGTGACCGGGGTGATGACCGACTTCCTGCCGCCGATGGACGGCAGGGCGATCGTCGCCGGCCTCGCCGATCCCACGACCCGCATCGCCTCGCTGACCGTCACCGAGGGCGGCTATTTCGTGAACCCCGCCCTCGGCAAGTTCGACCCCGAGCACCCCGCGATCCTCGCCGATGCGCGGAACCCCGACGACCCGAAGACCGTCTTCGGCCTGATCCTCGCCGGCCTCAAGGCCCGTCGCGCCGCGGGCCGCGCCCCCTTCACGGTGATGTCCTGCGACAATGTCCCGCACAATGGCAACGTCTGCCGCGACGCGGTGGCCGGCCTCGCCGCGGCGCAGGACGCGGGCTTCGCCGCCTGGGTCCGCGAGAATGTCGCCTTCCCCAACGCCATGGTCGACCGCATCGCCCCCGCCACCTCGGACCGCGAGCGCGCGATCACCCGCGACGAGTTCGGCATCGAGGATGCCTGGCCGGTCTTCTGCGAGGACTTCATCCAATGGGTGGTCGAGGACAGGTTCACCGCCGGCCGCCCGGCCTTCGAGGCCGTGGGCGCCGAATTCGTGGCGGACGTCACCCCCTGGGAGATGATGAAGATCCGCATCCTCAACGGCGGCCACGCGATCATCGCCTATCCCGCCGGGCTGATGGACATCCATTTCGTCCACGAAGGCATGGAGAACCCGCTGGTCCGCGCCTTCCTGCAGAAGCTGGAGCGCGACGAGATCATCCCCATCGTCCCGCCGGTGCCGAACACCGATCTCGACGGCTATTTCCGCAAGGTCGAGGAGCGCTGCCTCAACCCCAAGATCGGCGACACCATCCGCCGGCTCTGCCTCGACGGATCGAACCGCCAGCCGAAATTCATCATCCCCTCGATCGCCGACCGCCTCGCCCGCGGCCTGCCGGTCGAGGGACTCGCGCTCGAGAGCGCGCTCTGGTGCCGCTACTGCGAGGGCACCACCGATTCCGGCAAGGTCACCGAGCCGAACGACCCGAACTGGGACCGCCTCCAGGCACAGGCCCGGGCCGCGAAATCCGACCCCGCCGCCTGGCTCTCGATGGCTGACATCTACGGCCGCACCGCCGAGGTCCCGGCCTTCACAGATGCCTTCGCCCGCTGGCTCCGCGCGCTCTGGGCCGACGGCACCGAAGCGACGCTCCGCCGCTACCTCGGATGAATCCCGAGATCCGGGACGCGCGCCCGGAGGAGGCGGCGGCGATCGCCGCGCTGATCCGGGCCTCGATCACCGGCCTCTGCGCGCGCGACCACCGCAACGAGCCGGGAGCCCTCGCCGCCTGGCTCGCCAACAAGACCCCCGAGGCCGTCGGTGGCTGGATCGCCGACCCGGACCAGCGCCTGATCGTCGCGCAGGAGGCGGGCCGGCTCGCCGGCACCGCTTCCGCCCGTCCCTCGGGTGACCTGCTCCTGCTCTACGTCGCCCCCGATGCCGCCGGCCACGACATCGGCACGGGCCTGCTCGCCGCGCTCGAGGCCTGGCTCCGCGGCGAGGGCGCGACCGAGATCCGCCTCGAGAGCACCGTCACCGCCCGCGACTTCTACCGCGCGCGCGGCTACCGCGAGACCGGGCCGTCGACCCGGCGCTGCGCCACCGGCTGCCTTCCCATGTCGAAACCGCTGGGTCATACGCCCACCGCCCTCGTCATCTTCGACTGCGACGGCGTCCTCGTCGACAGCGAGCCGATCGCGCTCCGCCTGCTCATCGAAACCCTCGCCGCGGCGGGCCTCGGCCTCGAACCCGACGAGGTCCACACGCGCTTCCTCGGCAGAAGCCTCGCCACGACCCGCGAAATCCTCGCCGCCGACTACGGCCTGACCCTCGGCGAGGACGCGCTGGCCGGCATGCGCCACCGCCTCTACGCCGCCTTCCGCGCGGAGCTGCGGCCGATCCCCCACATCGCCGAGGCGCTCGATGCGCTGCCCTGCCCCTTCTGCGTCGCCTCGTCCTCGCAGCCCGAACGCATCGAGCTCTCGCTCACCGTGACCGGGCTCTGGCCGCGCTTCGCGGGCCGCGCCTTCTCCGCGACCATGGTTGCGCGCGGCAAGCCCGCGCCCGACCTCTTCCTTCACGCCGCGGCCAGTCTCGGCTACACTCCCGGTGCCTGCCTGGTGGTCGAGGACAGCCCGGCCGGCGTGACGGCGGCCCGATCCGCCGGAATGCGGGTGGTGGCCTTCACCGGGGGAAGCCATGCGACGTCAGACTGTCACCGGGCCGGGATCGCGGCCCTCGAACCGGACGCGATCATCGACGACATGCGCGATCTGCCAGAGCTAGCGGCGGGATAGACCGGTTCCATGTCCGCCTTCGTCGCCGCCGTCGATGTCGGTACCGGCAGTGCGCGCGCCGGCATCTTCGACCTCGGCGGCCGCCTGCTCGGTCGCGCCGAACAGGCGATCGCCCTCAGCCGGCCCCGCGCCAACCATGCCGACCAGGACAGCGGGCAGATCTGGCGCGCGGTCTGCGCCGCGGTCCGCGCCGCGCGCGACCGGGCGGGCATCGGCCCCGGCGCGGTCGCCGCCATCGCCTTCGACGCGACCTGTTCGCTCGTGGTGCGCGACGCCGAAGGGCAGCCGATCGCGGTTTCGCCCGGGGCGGAGGACCGCTGGGACACCATCCTCTGGCTCGACCAGCGCGCCCGCACGGAGGCCGCCGAAGTCACCGCCACCGGGCATCCCGTCATCGCCCATTGCGGCGGGGCCATGTCCCCGGAGATGCAGCTGCCCAAGCTCCTCTGGCTCAAACGGCGGCTGCCCGAGCACTGGGCGCGCGCCGCCCGGGTGTCCGACCTCGTCGACTTCCTCGCCTGGAAGGCAACGGGCTCCACCGCCCGCTCCCATTGCGCGCTCACCTGCAAATGGTCCTATCGCGGGCAATGCCCCGACCCCTGGCCCCGGGACCTGCTCGACCGGATCGGCCTCGCGGATCTCGAGGCCCGGACCGGCGTGCCGCAACGCTCCGTCCCGGTGGGCAGCGACCTCGGCCCGCTCCGCCCCGAAGCGGCGGCAGCGCTCGGCCTGACCGAAACCTGCCGGGTCGCCGCCGGGATGATCGACGCCCATGCCGGCGCGCTCGGCGCCATCGGCGCCCATGGCGCGGACCTCGGCCACCGCTTCGCGCTGATCGCGGGCACCTCCACCTGCGTGATGGCGCTTTCCGAGGAACCGCGATTCGTGCCCGGCTTCTGGGGGCCCTACCGGGATGCGGTCCTGCCGGGGAAATGGCTGATCGAGGGCGGCCAGTCAGCCTCCGGCGCGCTTCTCGACCATATCTGCACGGTCTGGGGCGGCGCCGAGCCCGACGCGGCCTTCCATGCCCGCGTCTGCGCCCGCATCGCCGAAATGCGGGCGGAAGAGGGATGGTATCTGGCCCGACGGCTGAACGTGCTGCCCGATTTCGCCGGCAACCGCTCGCCCCATGCCGATCCCGCGGCGCTCGGCGTGGTCAGCGGCCTGTCCCTCGACCATGGTTTCGACGGCCTCTGCCGGCTCTACTGGCGAACCGCCGTCGCCCTCGCATGCGCCCTGCGCCTCGTCGTCGACCGCCTGGCGCCGCCGCCGGCCCAGCGCCCGCGTCTGCATGTGGCCGGCGGCCATGCGCGCAACCCGATGCTGGTGCAGCTCTACGCCGATGCGACGGGCTGCATCCTGGAACTGCCCGAACATGCCGATGTCGTGCTGCTCGGGAGCGCCATGGTCGCCGCGACCGCCGCCGGGGCCTTCCCCGACCTCGCCAGCGCCGCGCGCGCGATGCAGGCGCCGGTCCGCGAGATCCACCCCGATGCCGCCGCCACGGAGGAACTCGAGACCGACTACCGGATTCTTCTGGAGATGCAGGAGCACCGCCGCCGGATCGACCAGCTGGCCAACGGCGCCTCGCGCCTCGGCGATGGATGACGGATGCGGCTGCGCGACCCCGGTCGGAACGGGCCGCAGCCCTCAGAACTTGTCCTGGCAGAAGGCGGCGGCGACCGCCTCGCGCGCGCCGCATCGATTGTCGGAAGCAAGCAGCACGAGCGCATCGTCGAGCGATTCCGCGAGTCGCGGCAGCGAGTTCATCGCCGCATAAACCCGCAGCTCCGTGAGGATGTCGAACATCTGGGCGTCGTTCTCAGGCAGATACATCGTCTCGGCCCTGTTCAGCTTTCCGGGTCGCACGCGGCGGAGCGACACCTGTCACTATTCCCGCAGCGCACGCACATGCTAGGGGCAATCTCTCGATAAGCCCTGTTCTCGGAACGATTTGTACCCTGTTGGTTAAGTGATTACAACTGCCCGGTCACACGTTGCCCCGCGCGTGATCGGTTTCCGCCTGCGACGCGCCCCGACGCCGGTCCTTCGGCGCCCCATCGCCCGAGTCCGCCCCGGCGGCCCGCCACCGCCTAGAGCCAGCCGCGGCTCTTGAAGAACCAGAGCGTCAGCAGGACCGAGGCCACCATCAGCCCGACCGACAGCGGATAGCCCCAGGGCGAATTCAGCTCCGGCATCGCCGCGAAATTCATGCCGTAGACCGAGGCGATCAGGGTCGGCGGCAGAAAGACGGCGGCCGCGATCGACAGGATCTTGATGATCGCATTCTGCTCGATCGAGATCATCCCGAGCGTCGCATCGAGCAGGAAGCCGAGCTTGCCCGACAGGGCCGCGGCATGCTCAGTGAGGAAATGCGCATCCCGGCTCAGGGCCTTCAGCCGGGGCCGGCAGGCCTTGGCGATGCCGTAGCGATCGAGGACCGGGCCGAGGAAGGTGGTCAGCCGCTCGATCGTGACCAGCGAATCCTGGATCATCGTCGACACCCGGCCGAGCCGCCCGACGCCCCGGAGGACCTCGCGGTAGTCGTGCTGCCGGCCCGGACTGCCCGCGCCCTTGTCGAAGACGTCCCGCGCCAGCCGCTCGACGTCGCGCCCGCAGGCTTCCAGCAGATCCGCGAGCCGGTCCACCACCGCGTCGAGCAGCGAGAGCAGGACGCTCGCGCCGTCGGCGCAGGCGGTCTCGGCCCGCGTCGCGCGCTGCGGGAAGGTGTCGAAGGCCCGCGGCGTGTGGTAGCGCAGGGTGATCAGCGGCCCCGCGCCCAGCACGAAGGTGACGGGCGCCAGGATCGGATCGCGCGATTCGACCTGTGCGGGAAGCAGGGCCGTCATGAAGGCGATGCCGTTCTCGATGTAGAGCCGGCTCGAATCCTCGATCTCCGCCATCTCCTCCTGCGAGGGCAGTTCGAGCCCCAGGGAGCCCTGCAGCCGGAGCTCCTCCTCCCGGTCCGGGGAGAGCAGGTCGAACCAGACCACCCGGCCGGCATCCGCACCCGCGTCGACCTGGTGCAGATGCCCGTCCACCGCGGCATAGGTCCGGATCATGGCTGGCGTCCGACGCGCCACTCCCAGGGAACCGTGAAGCCGCCCAGCACCTTGGCGACCGCCTCGTCGGCGGATCCGCCGTGGCCCGGTTCCACCCGCGCCACCAGCCCGCGCCGGCGATCCTCGACGACCTCGGCGATGCGCGCCTCCGTCCCCGCCTCGGCCAGCGCCGCGTTCAGCACCCGCGCGATCGCCCGGCAGCGCAGGTCGGGCTTGAAGACCTTGCCCACGGCGGTCTTGGGCAGCGCCTCGAGCACCTCCACGTGCTTGGGCACCGCGGCGCGCTCGGGGATGCGCGCGCGGGCATGGGCGAGCAGCTCCTCCCCGCTCGCCCTGCTGCCCTCGACCAGCTCCACATAGACCGCCGGCACCTCGCCGGAATACATGTCCGGCTGGCCGATCGCCCCGGCGAAGGCCACCTCGGGATGGCTCATCATCGCCTCTTCGATCACCGCGGGGTCGATGTTGTGCCCGCCGCGGATGATCAGATCCTTGGCCCGTCCGGTGATCCAGAGATAGCCGTCCGCATCGAGCCGCCCCAGGTCGCCGGTCCTGAGATACCCGCCTTCGGCGAGGATCCCGCGGTTCTTCTCCTCATCGGTATAGACGGCCGCATTGACCCCGGGGTTGCGGGCGCAGATCTCGCCCACCTCGTCGGTGCCGCATTCCTTCACGATCCCGCCCGCGGCGTCGCAATGCAGGATCCGCACGTCCGTATAGGCGAAGGGCAGGCCGACGCTGCCGATCTTGCGCTCGCCATAGGGCGGATTGACCGCGATCAGGCAGGTCGCCTCGGTCAGGCCGTAGCCCTCGAGGATCATCACGCCGGTCGCCTCCTCGAAACGGTGGAAGAGCTCCACCGGCATGGCCGCCGAGCCGCTGATCGCCAGCCGGAGCGTCGAGACATCCGCGTCGACCGGCCGCTGCATCAGCGCCGAGACCGCCGTCGGCACGGTGATCACGAAGCTCGCCCGGTAGCGCTCGATCAGCTTCCAGAAGTTCTTCAGCACGCCGGCGCCGCGAAAGCCCTGCGGCGTGGGAAAGACGATCTGCGCGCCGGAGGTCAGGCAGGACATGAAGACCGGATAGGCCGCCAGAACGTGGAACATCGGCAGCGGGCACATCAGAACGTCGGCCTCGGTGAACATATAGGCCTTGCCGCACCAGCCGTTGTAGAGGATGCCCCGGGCGTGGTGCTGGGCGATCTTCGGCAGGCCCGTCGTGCCGCCGGTATGGAAATAGGCGCAGATCCGGTCGGATGTGTCCTCGGCGAAGCCGAGCTCCTTCGCCGGGTGGCGCTGCATCTCCGAACGCAGGTCCAGCACGCGCGCCCGGTGGTGCACCTCCGCCTTCGGCCGCAGCACCGGCATGGCCCAGGCGAGCGGCGCCGGCAGGTAGCGGGCCAGATCCGCCTGGAGCACGGTCTCGACGCCAGGGGCCAGCGCCACCGCCTCCGCGACCTTCTGCGCCACGTCCGATTGCGGGAAGGGCGCCAGCGTCACCACCACCTTCGCGCCGGTCTCGCGCAGGATCCCGGCGATATGCTCGGGCGATAGCAGCGGGTTGATCGGGTTGACGATTCCCGCCGTCGCGCCGGCCAGGAGCGTGACCGGCGCCTCGAGCCCGTTCGGCAGCACCGAGGCCACCACCTCCCCCGGACCCAGCCCGAGGCTTCGCAGCAGGTTCGCGAGCTGGACGACCTCGCCGCGCAGCTCCGCCCAGCTCAGCGTGACCGCCTTGTCGCGCGGGCCGGACCGGAGCTGGAAGGCCACCGCCTGCCGGTCGGGGAAACGGCCCGCGGTCTCGCACAATTGCTCATAGAGCGTGCGCGCGGCCCAGCGGCTCTCGACCGGCGCCTCGGCCTCGACGGCAAGCTTGTCTGCCAGTGTCGCGATCCGGAACATGGCCTCTCCCTTCCATCGCGGACCGCCAGGGCCCCGGGTCGGAGGGAGAATGTAAGAGCGGCGGCGCAATCACAAGCGTGCACGGCGCGCCCGGGGCCGAATTCTGTTCCGGCCCGATCGCCGGCCGGCCCCGGGTCGGCGCTCAGGCGGCCCCGTCGGTGAACTGGAGCCGCGCCAGCCGCGCATAGAGCCCGTCCTCGGCGACCAGCGCGCCGTGGCTGCCCTCCGCGACGATGCGGCCGTCCTGGAACACGACGATCCGGTCGGCGCGCTTCACCGTGGCGAGCCGGTGGGCGATGATCAGGGTCGTCCGGCCCTCGGCCAGCCGGTCGACCGCCAGCTGCACCGCGCGCTCGCTCTCGGCGTCGAGCGAGCTCGTGGCCTCGTCGAGCAGGAGCACCGGCGCGTCGCGCAGGATGGCGCGGGCGATTGCGAGCCGCTGCTTCTGCCCGCCCGAGAGCATCACCCCGCGCTCGCCCACATAGGTGTCGTATCCCTGCGGCATCCGCTCGATGAACTCCTGCGCCGCCGCCGCCCGGGCCGCCGCCTCGACCTCCGCGTCGCTCGCCGAGGGCCGGCCGAAGCGGATGTTCTCCCGCGCCGTGGTCGCGAAGATCACCGGCTCCTGCGGCACCAGCGCGAACTGCCGGCGCAAATCACTGCGCCGCACGTCGCGCAGGTCGATGCCGTCGAGGGTGATGCGGCCCTCGTCGGGGTCGAAGAACCGCATCAGCAGCTGGAAGATGGTGGACTTCCCCGCCCCCGAGGGCCCGACCAGCGCCACGGTCTCGCCCGGCCGGATCGCCACCGTCAGCGCGTGGATCGCCGCGGTCTCGGGGCGCGCCGGATAGCGGAAGGTGACGTTCTCGAAGCCGATCTCGCCCCGGACCTTCGCCGGAACCGGCAGCGGGTCCACTGGGTCGGCGATGCTGTCGGCCGCCTCGATCAGTTCGACCATGCGCTCGGTGGCGCCCGCCGCCCGCTGCAACTCGCCCCAGATCTCGGAGAGCGCCGCGACCGAGCCGGCCACCAGCACGGCATAGATCACGAACTGGACCAGCTCGCCCGGCGTCATGCTGCCGGCGCGCACGTCGCGTGCCCCGATCCAGAGCACGCCGACCACGGAGGTGAAGACCAGGAAGATGACGATCGCGGTCAGGATCGAGCGGGTGACGATGCGCCGCCGCGCCGCATCGAAGGCGCGCTCGGTCAGATCCCCGAAGCGCGCCCGGCTGGCGGTCTCGTTGGTATTGGCCTGGACCGTCTGAGCGGCGAGCAGGGTCTCGGAGGCCTGCGCGCTCGATTCCGCGATCCGGTCCTGGTTCTCGCGGCTGAGCAGGCGCAGCCGCCGCCCGAGCGTGAGGATCGGGAAGACCACCAGCGGCACGCCGATCAGCACCAGCGCCGTCAGCTTCGGGCTGGTGATCGTCAGCAGAACCAGCCCGCCGACGAGCGTGAGCAGGTTGCGCAGCGCCACCGACACCGAGGAGCCGATGACCGACAGCACCAGCGTCGTGTCCGTGGTCAGGCGCGACAGCACCTCGCCGGTCATGATCCGCTCGAAGAAGGCGGGGCTCATGCCGATGACCCTGTCGAAGATCGCGCGCCTTATATCGGCCACGACCCGCTCGCCGAGCCGCGTGACCAGATAGAAGCGCAGCGCCGTGCCCAGCGCCAGCAGCGCCGCGATCCCGATCGCCGCGGTGAAATAGAGGTCCATCTGCGGCAGCGATTCCGCGAAGAACCCGTCGACCACCCGCCGCACCGCCAGCGGCAGGGTCAGGGACAACGCCGCGGTGACGGTCAGGGCGGCGAGGGCCGCAAGCACCATGGCGCGATAGGGCCGCAGGAAGGGCGCCAGCGCGCGCAGCGGCCGCACGTTCGCCGCCTTCGGCCGTTCCTCCCGCACCGCTCCGCCCCGTGCCATGTTTCGACAAATCCCACGCTGCCCGACGGAGCTCTAGCAAGCCGTCGCGGCCTTCTCAAGGGAAGCGCGCCGCAGGGGCATAGCGGTCGCATTTGAAGCACTTTCTTCCTGGACCGCCCCAAGAGAAGACGAGGGCAGCGCCCGGCCGGGGCGGGAAGGTGACGCCGGGCGCGCCCGGAATTCATGCGGACCGGGTCACCTTGCCGAGTCTCATTCCCCCGCCCCGACGCGGTTTCCCCTTGTCACCCGCCGCCCTGCCTCGCAGCATGGCCCCGCTCGACCCGCAGGGGAGGCAGGACTGACACCGCTCGACACCGCGCCGAAGGTCTCCGACGAGATCCGCAAGACCACCTGCTACATGTGCGCCTGCCGCTGCGGCATCGACGTGCATCTGCGCGACGGAAAGGTCGCCTATATCGAGGGCAACCGCGACCACCCGGTCAATGGCGGCGTGCTCTGCGCCAAGGGCTCGGCGGGGATCATGCAGCATCTCTCGCCGGCGCGGCTGCGCGGCCCGCTCCGTCGCAGGGGACCACGCGGCTCGGGCGAATTCGAGGGGATCTCCTGGGAGGAGGCCCTCGCCCTCGCCGCCTCCTGGCTCGCACCCGTCCGCGAGACCGCACCCGAGAAGCTCGCCTTCTTCACCGGCCGCGACCAGAGCCAGGCGCTCACCGGCTGGTGGGCGCAGCAGTTCGGCACGCCGAACTACGCCGCCCACGGCGGCTTCTGCTCGGTCAACATGGCGGCGGCCGGCATCTACACCATGGGCGGCGCGTTCTGGGAATTCGGCGCCCCCGACTGGGAGCGCACCAAGCTGCTGCTGCTCTTCGGCGTCGCCGAGGACCACGATTCCAACCCGATCAAGATCGGCCTCGGCAGGCTCAAGGCGCGCGGCGCGAAGATCGTGGCGATCAACCCGGTGCGCACCGGCTACAATGCCATCGCCGACGAATGGCTCGGCATCACGCCCGGCACCGACGGGCTCTTCGTCCTCGCCCTCGTGCATGTGCTGATGTCCGCGGGCAAGGTCGATCTCGACTACCTGATCCGCTACACCAACGCCGCGCATCTGGTGGACGACGATCCCCGCTCGCCGACCCACGGCCTCTTCCTGCGCGACGCGGAGGGCCGCGAACTGGTCTGGGACCGCGACCGCCACCGCGCCCTGCCCTGGGACGAGCCGTCGGCGAAGCCCGCGCTTTCCGGCACGGTCAATCTCGGACCGACCCATGCGAAGCCCGTCTTCCAGCTCATGGCCGAGGCCTGGCTCGACCCGGCCCATGCCCCCGAAGCCGTGGCCGAGCGCTGCGGCATCCCCGCCACCACGATCCGCCGCATCGCCGCCGAACTCGCCGAGGTCGCCTTCGAACAGGCGATCACCCTGCCCCGCCCCTGGACCGACTTCCGTGGCACCCACCACGAGACCATGCTGGGCCGGCCCGTCGCGGTTCACGCCATGCGCGGCATCTCGGCGCATTCCAACGGCTTCCAGACCTGCCGGGCGCTGCATGTGCTGCAGCTGATCCTCGGCGCAGTGGAGACCCCCGGCGGCTTCCGCTTCAAGCCGCCCTATCCCCGCCCGGTCGCCGCCCAGCCGAAGCCGCACCACAGGGTCACCCCCGGCCTGCCGCTCGACGGCCCCCAGCTCGGCTATCCGCGCGGCCCGGAGGATCTCGCGGTCGACGCCGAAGGCCGGCCGCTCCGCATCGACAAGGCCTTCTCCTGGGAGGCGCCGCTCGCCGCGCACGGGATGATGCACATGGTCATCTCCAATGCGGTGGCGGGCGATCCCTACCCGATCGAGGTGCTCTTCCTCTACATGGCCAACATGGCCTGGAATTCCTCGATGAACACCAGCGCCGTCATGGAGATGCTGACGCGCACCGATGCATCGGGGGATTACGTGATCCCGAAGATCATCGTCGCGGACGCCTATTCCTCCGAGATGGTCGCCTTCGCCGACCTGGTGCTGCCCGACACCACCTATCTGGAGCGCCACGACGCCATCTCGCTGCTCGACCGCCCCATCGGCGAGCCCGATCTCGTCGCCGACGCGATCCGCTGGCCGGTGGTCGAACCCACCCGCCCCGGCCACGAGGGCGTGCGCGGCTTCCAGTCGGTCCTGCTCGACCTCGGCGCGAGGCTGAAGCTGCCGGGCATGGTCGATGCCGAAGGCGCGCCCCTCTACCGCGACTACGCCGACTACATGACCCGCCACCAGCGCCGCCCCGGCATCGGCCCGCTCGCAGGCTGGCGCGGCGACGGCAACGCCCATGGCCGCGGCGAACCCAACCCCGACCAGATCGCCCGCTACATCGAGAACGGCGGCTTCTGGTCGCAGGCGGTCCCCGAGGAGGCCGCCTATTTCAAGCCCTGGAACACCGCCTGGGCCGATTTCGCCATGAAAATCGGCCTCACCGACACCGCCCAGCATTACACTTTCCAGCTCTATTGCGAACCGCTCGCCCGCTTCCGCGCCGCCGCCCTCGGCCGCGGCGAGCACCAGCCGCCCGAGCATCTGCGCGACCGCCTGGCGCAGGCCACGGCGCCGCTGCCCATCTGGTATCCGCCCTTCGAGGAAAGCCTCGTCGATCCGGCCGAGTATCCGCTCCACGCCATCACCCAGCGCCCGGCGGCCATGTACCATTCCTGGGGCAGCCAGAACGCCTGGCTGCGCCAGATCCACGGGCAGAACCCGCTCTATGTCCCCGGCGGGCTCTGGGACGCGCTCGGCTTCGCGGAAGGCGACTGGGCGCATGTCACCTCGCCGCACGGCCGCATCACCGTGCCCGTCGCGCGCATGGACGCGGTCAACCCGCGCACGCTCTGGACCTGGAACGCCATCGGCAAGCGCCCCGGCGCCTGGGCGCTCGCCCCCGACGCGCCCGAGGCGACGCGCGGCTTCCTGCTCAACCACCTGATCTCCGAGCTGCTGCCGCCGCGGGGCGACGGGCTGCGCTGGTCGAATTCCGACCCCGTCACCGGCCAGGCCGCCTGGTACGACCTGCGCGTGCGCCTCGAGAAGGCGCCGCCGCAGACCAGGAGCGCGCCGCACGCCACCGCCCAGACATCCCCGGTCGGCCGGGGCCCGGCATCGGTCGCCTTCGACGGGCAATGGTCCGGCGGCGACGGCGTTTCAGCCCGGGACCGGACCCTGTAGACTGCCAGAAGCGACCAATGCCCGCCAGCCCCGGGCGCGAACGACCCAGGGGAATTGCACTTGGCAGCACGACCAGTTCAGGCCGGCTTCCGGGCGCGCCTAGCGCAACCACCCCGCCCGGCGGGCACCGCCGGGCAGCGCCCGCCCCGCCCCCAAGGCGGGCGCTTCGCTTCCGCCCGGGCCGGGCGCTGCCCTCGTCTTGTGGCGGAACGGTCGTCCGGGGAACAATGGGCTCCAAATGCGATTACCCTGGCGAACGACCGGCGCCGAGCCCGCTCCGCAGGGCCGGATCGTCGAGCGGGCACGCGACTACATCGCCGCCCATCTCGCCGAGCCGATGACGGTCGACGCGATCGCCGCCGCGGCCTTCGCCTCCCGCAGGACGCTCTTCCTCGCCTTCGCCGACCTGCTCGACGACACGCCCCGCGGCTATGTGCGCCGGCTCCGGAGGCAATATCCTCACCCTGACGCAGCGATACCCGAACTGGGAGAGAAGGATACCCAAGATGAGACGACATCGGGCAATTCTGGCCGTTGCGGGCGCCGTGCTCGGCGCGACGGCCTTCACGGCGCTCGCCCAGGACGCCAATCCCTTCGAGGGCGACGTGACCCTCGACACCCGCATCGGCGCGCTCTCCTTCGAGAGCGGCTATTTCCGCTTCTACGGCCCGACGGAAGCCTTCTTCGACAAGTCCTGGGCGCTGCCGGACATCGAGAAGATCGACTGAAACCCGACGGGCGGGCGATTCCAGCGGCCTTTCCGCCGGTCGGGATCGGGACGGGGCGGCCTTGGACGGCGCGCCTCGCACGCCGGCCCCCGGGCAGGGCCGGCGCAGCCCACTTCTCGAAAACCCGTGCAATAACAACCGTATAAGACGCGTTTCATCGTGTAACGCCACCCCGGGCCGGCCCGCAGGGAGCGCGAGTCCCGCCGCCCGAGCCTTTCCGGCAAGGTCGCACCGGCCGGTCCCAACCGCCATTCCCTCGTCACCCAGGGACGGCGGCCCGTTCCGGCCCGACCAGGGATACCCCGGTCGCCTCCGCCACCACGCAGGCGCGCGGTCCGGTCACTCCGGACGATGGCAGACCGCCTCGATATTGTTGCCGTCGGGGTCATGGACGAAGGCGCCGTAGTAATCGGGATGATACTGCGGCCTCAACCCCGGCCCGCCGTTGTCGCGCCCGCCGGCGGCCATGGCGGCGGCGTGAAAGGCATCGACCTCGCTGCGCGAGGCGGCGGCGAAGGCGACATGGGTGCCCCGCGACACCGCCACCCCGGTCCCGATCCAGAAGAACGGCTTGCCCTCGGTGCCGAAGCCGGTGAAGGCGGGTCCGCCCGTCTGCTCCGCCGTCACCTCCATCTGGACGGTGACCCCGAGCGGCTCCAGCGCCGCGCGGTAGAAGTCATGGCTCTGCGCGAAGTCGGAAACCGAAATCCCCGCGTGGTCGATCATCGGCGCCTCCCCTGTATCATCCTCGCGCCGCGAGAGTAGACCGGACGCATCCACGGCGAAAGCGGCGGGGCACCGCATTCCCGATGGACAAGCGCCGCGGCCGGGCGGATCATCGCGGCTGCGGGAGGGACCCTGCGATGAGCGACCAGTCGCGCCACGACGCCTGGGCGGCGGGCGAGAGCTACGACGCCTACATGGGGCGATGGAGCCGGCAGATCGCGCCGCGCTTCCTCGACTGGCTCGACGCGGAACCCGGGCTCGACTGGCTCGAGGTCGGCTGCGGCACCGGCGCGCTTTCCGGCGCGATCCTCGCGCAGGCCGCGCCGCGCAGCCTGCAGGCGATCGACCCCTCGGAAGGCTTCGTCGCCCGCGCCCGCGAGATCCACGCGGACGCCCGCGCCGAGTTCGCGGTCGGCGACGCCCGTGCCCTCGCCGCGGCCAACGCGAGCCGCGACGTGATCGTCTCCGGGCTGGTGCTGAACTTCGTGCCGGACAGGCCGCGCGCCCTGGCCGAGATGGCGCGCGTCGCCCGCCCCAACGGGCGGGTCGGCTTCTACGTCTGGGACTATCCCGGCGGCGGCATCGGCTTCATGCGCGCCTTCTGGACCGCGGCCGCCGCGCTCGACCCCGAGGCCCGCATGCTCGCCGAGGACGTGCGCTTCCCCTTCTGCACGCCGGAGGCGCTGGTCGGCCTCGCCCGCGAGGCCGGTCTCGCCGCGGTCGAGGCAACCGAGATCGCGGTCCCGACGGTCTTCCGCGACTTCGCGGATTACTGGACGCCCTTCACCCTCGGCGCCGGCCCGGCGCCCGGCTATTGCGCCGGCCTCGCGCCCTCAGCGCGCGAGCGGCTGCGCGAGAGGCTCGAGGCCGCCCTGCCACGGCAGTCCGACGGCTCGATCCGCCTCGCGGCGCGGGCCTGGGCGATTCGCGGCCGCGCCGCGTGATCGCGGGCCCCGCCGCGCCGGAGCGGCGCATGGCCTTGCCTTCGTCGCGGCGTCGTCCTTTATGGGCGCGCCCGACCAGCACAGACGGAGCCCCCCGATGAACCTCGACCTGCTCAAGGCCCTTTGCGAGACCCCCGGCATCCCCGGCCACGAGGAGCGGGTGCGCGACCTGATCGCCTCGGAGACCGCCGGCCTTTTCGACGAGACCACAACCGACCCGATGGGCTCGCTGCTCTGCCGTCGCGACGCGAAGAAGGGCAGGAACCCGACGAAGATCATGCTGCTCTGCCACATGGACGAGATCGGCTTCATGGTCAGCCACGTCACCGAGAAGGGCTTCATCCATGTGCTGCCCTCGGGCGGCTTCGACCCGCGCCACCTCTTCTCGCGCCGGGTGCTGGTCTGCACCGGCGAGGGCGACGTCAAGGGGGTGATGAACCCCGCCGGACCGGGTGTGCACATCTCGTCGCCGGAGGACCGCAAGAAGGTCCCCGAGCCGCACGAGTTCATCGTCGACATCGGCATGGGCGCGAAGGCCGCCGAGCTGGTGAAGGTCGGCGACATGGTGGTGATGGACGAGCCCTTCATCGAGATCGGCGACAAGGTCGTCTCCAAGGCGCTCGACAACCGCGTCGCCTGCTGGCTCGGCATCGAGGCGATCCGGGGCCTGGGCAAGGCGAAGACCGAGGCCGAGATCCATGTGGCCTTCACCTCGCAGGAAGAGGTCGGCCTGCGCGGCGCGCGCACCTCCTCCTTCGCGATCCGCCCCGACATCGGCATCGGCGTCGACACCACGCTCGCCTGCGACACGCCGGGCGTGCCCGAGCAGGACCGCACCACCGAGCAGGGCAAGGGCTTCGGCCTGCATGTGCGCGATTCCTCCTTCATCGCCGACCGCGGCCTCGTGGCGGATTTCGAGAAGCTCGCGACGGCGAAGAAGATCCCCTTCCAGCGCACCATGCTGCGCGCCGGCGGCCAGGACGGCGCCGCCGCCCAGCAGGCCGCCGCCGGGGCGCGGGCCATCGGCATCGTGGTGGGCACCCGCTACATCCACACCGTGACCGAGATGATCCACAAGACCGACCTCGCCGCCGCCCGCGACATCCTGGTGGCCTATCTCAAGGCCTCGTGACGCAACCGCCGGGTGACTGCACGGGGCTGGGCGCCCGCGCCTGCCAGTGTCATCCGGCGCGGCGACCCATCTCGTGCTCCCGGCACGCCGGCCCGGAGTGGCGTCCCGCAGCGGGACATGGCTTATACCAGCGGCCCTTCCGATTGACCGATCCCGAGGCTGACTCCCGGGACAGGGAAAAGGCCGCGCGCCCCGCGCGGCCCGCGCCGCATGCCCCCGGACCGAGAAGGCGAGGCGCCGGTGGCGCCTTGCCCGGTCCGGTCGCCCGGAGGCGCGCGCCGCAGGGCGAGGGAGGTGCAGCGTCACCACCGGTCGAGCATCGGGACGCGTCGGCCCTGGACGGCGTGCGAAGCGCGCCGGCCCCGGCAGGGCCGGCGCGGGACAGGCCGCCACGCCATCGCCGCTTCGCGTCGGTCGTCCTCCGGTCCATGCGACCGGATCCCGGACGATGCGGGGCGCATCGCCCTAGGTCTGGTGCACGTAGCTGCCCGGCGCGTCCGCGAGCGCCGGATAGCCCAGCTCCGGCGCGCCCATGCCCGGCGGATCGACCCTGCCGCTGCTGTTCCGCGCCAGCCAGGCGCTCAGCTCCGGCCACCAGGAGCCCTCCCGCGGGGCATGCCGCGCGCACCAGGCATCGGGGCCGACATAGAGCGCATCCTTCGGCCGGTGCCCGATGCGGTAGTGCCGCGCCTCGTGGCCCGGCTCGCTGAGGATGCCGCCGTTGTGCCCGCCCTTGGTCAGCACGAAGGTCAGGTCGCAATCGGTGAAGAGCGCCAGCTTGTAGACGGAGCGCCAGGGCGCGATGTGGTCCTGCTCGGTGCCGACCACAAAGAGCGGGACCGCGATGTCCTTCAGCGCGATCACCCGCCCCTCGACCGCGAACCGCCCCGCCGTCAGCCGGTTCTCCAGGAAGAGGCCCCTGAGATATTCGGAATGCATGCGCGCGGGCATGCGCGTCGTGTCGGCGTTCCAGACGCCGATGTCGGTCGGCAGATCCTGCTTGCCGAGGAAATAGCGCTGCACCGCCCGGGAAAAGATCAGGTCCTCGGCCCGGATCGCGGCGAAGGCGCGGGCCATCTGCGGCCGGTCGAGATAGCCCTGCGCCCACATCAGATCCTCGAGGAAGGCGACCTGGCTCTCGTCGAGGAAGAGCAGGAGCTCGCCCGCCTCGACGAAATCCACCTGCGCCGCCATCAGCGTCGCCGAAGCCAGCCGCGCGTCGCCGTCGCGGGCCATGGTCGCGGCGGTGATCGCCAGGATCGTGCCGCCGAGGCAATAGCCGTTGGCATGGACCCGCGCGCCCGGAACGATCGCGCCGATCGCGTCGATCGCCGCCATGACCCCGTCCTTGCGGTAGTCGTCGAGCGAAAGCCCGGCCTGGGCCGCGGTCGGATTGCACCAGGAGATCACGAAGACGGTGAAGCCCTGTTCCACCAGATAGCGGACCAGGGAATTCTCCGGCGACAGATCCAGGATGTAGTATTTCATGATCCAGGCCGGCACGATCAGCACCGGCTCCGCATGAACCGATCCGGTCCGGGGTTCATACTGGATGAGCTCGAGGATGTGGTTGCGATAGACGACCTTTCCCGGCGTGCAGGCCAGATCCGTGCCGATGCGATAGCCCTCCGGCGCGGGCCTGCGGACCTGCGTCAGCGTGTGCAGCAGATCCTGCGAGAAATGCCCGGCCCCCTCGATCAGGTTGCGGCCGCCGGATTCCAGCGTCGCCTCGATGATCTCCGGGTTCAGCCAGGGGAAATTCGACGGCGCGACCAGGTCGAGCGTCTGGCGCATCTGGAATCGCATCCTGTCGGCATCATGCGCCCGCAGGCCGCGCAGGCGGTCGGTGGCGTGGTCCCACCAGTCCTGCACGGCCAGGAAACCCTGCTGCCACAGGCTGAACGGCGGCATCCGCCAGGCCGGATGGACGAAGCGGTGGTCATAGGGCTTCGGCTCGAAGGGCGGCGGCGCGGCATCGCCGCCGGCCGCGCCGATGGCATGGCCGAGGAGCCTCAGCGCGCTGCGCTGCGCCAGTTCGGCCAGTTCGAGCTGGCGCCCCGGGGAACGCGCGAGATGCGTCGCCCAGTCGCTCCAGGCATCGATGACGGCCTGCGGCGAGACCCCCGCGGTCGCGCGCGCCACCGCCGCCCGGCCGGCGCGGTCGAGGTCGCCATGCGGGTGCGCCGCCGGCGCCGGGACGGCAACGGCCGGCATGGTCCCGCAGAGCTGCGGCAGGTGCTCGACGGGCATCGCCAAGCGCCCGGCGCTTGCGGTCGCATCGGTTGCGGGATGCGCGGTCCTGGTGGCTTCACGCTTCGGCATGACCGATCCTAGGCGGAATGCCGGCGTCCCCCCATGACCTGAATCAAGCCGCGCGGCGATCCGGTCCGTTGCACCGCTGCCTTCCGTCCACGACTGCAGCCTTCGGGCAGCCTGCCCGCCCCGGCCGCTGTTCCACCGGAGAATGTAGGATGCCTCGGCCGGGGGGCCAGCCCTGCCGGGGGCCGGCGCGCAATTGGGCCGTCCAGGGCCGACCCGTCCCGATCCCCGAACGATTGTGATGCGGCACCGGCGCCTCGCCGTGTCGGTCCGGGGGGATGTGGCGAGGGAGGGCGGCCTTTCCCAAAGGTGGCGGCGTTCGACATTGCCCCTGAGCCAAGCGGTCCCTGCCATGACCGAGCCCGAACCGCCGACCCGATCGCTCTCTCGAAGGCGGCGCCGCCGGGTGATGCCGAGTTCCAGATGGAGATCCTGCGTCACGCTCCGGGAGATGCTGGTGTCCGAGATGGGCGGCAGCGGCGAGCGCCTCGCCGAACAGGCAGCGTGCGACCGTTCCGCCGCAGCGGCCGCGGCCCCCCCCCGACGGCGCCGCCCCGGCGGAGGCGGCTGGCCCTCCGGCCCCACGCGTCGTATGCAGGGCGCGTGCATGGATGGTGCATGCCTTGTGCACGGGCTTCGACAGGGAACGCCATGACCTCGCTTCCCGCATCCACCGAGCGCAGCCTCGGCCTCGTCATCGACCTCGACACCTGCGTCGGCTGCCATGCCTGCGTCGTCTCCTGCAAGGAATGGAACACCGCGAACTACGGCGCGCCCCTCTCGGACCAGGATGCCTACGGGGCCCATCCGTCAGGCACTTTTCTCAACCGGGTCCACAGCTTCGAGGCCGTTCCCGAGACCGGGGGCGAAGTTCCGCGGGTGGTGCATTTCCCCCGGTCCTGCCTGCATTGCGCCGATGCGCCCTGCGTCACCGTCTGCCCGACCGGGGCGAGCTACAAGCGCGCCGAGGACGGCATCGTGCTGGTCAACGAGGCGGATTGCATCGGCTGCGGCCTCTGCGCCTGGGCCTGCCCCTATGGCGCGCGGGAACTCGAGCTGGCCGCGGGGGTCATGAAGAAATGCACGCTCTGCGTCGACCGGATCGAGAACCCGAACATCCCCGAGATCGACCGCCAGCCCGCCTGCGTCCGCGCCTGCCCCGCCGGCGCCCGCCATTTCGGCGACCTCGCCGATCCAGAGAGCCCGGCCGCGAAGCTCGTCGCCGCGCGCGGCGGTTTCGACCTCATGCCCGAGCAGGGAACCCGCCCGGTCAACAAGTACCTGCCCCCGCGCGAGCCCGTGGACCTGCTCGCGCCGCTGCTCGACCCGCTGCCGCAATCGGCAGGCGGTTTCCTCGGCTGGCTCGACCGGGCGCTGGACAGGATCTGAATGCATCCGGCACCTTCCATCATCCTCTTCACCACGCTCTCCGGCCTCGGCTTCGGGCTCATGGCGATGCTGGGGCTCGGCGCGGGCAAGGGCGAGGGCTGGGTCGCCGCGACATTCTGCGCGCTGGCGCTCGGCCTCGCCGGGGCGGGCCTGCTCGCCAGCCTCTTCCACCTCGGCCAGCCGCGCCGCTTTCTCAAGGCCTTCTCGCAATGGCGCAGCTCCTGGCTCAGCCGCGAGGCCCTGCTCGCCGTGGCGAGCCTGCTCGTCTTCGGCGCCTATGCCGCGCTCTGGTCCCTCGCCGGCCTGCGGCTCGCCGCCCTCGGCCTGCTCGCGGCGGCCCTGGCCGTCGCTACCGTCTTCGCAACCGCGATGATCTACGCGCAGATGAAATCGGTGCCGCGCTGGCGCTCGCCGCTGACCCCGGCGATCTTCCTCTTCGCATCCCTCTCGGGCGGTGCGCTCCTTGCCGGCGAAACCTTCCCGGCCACCGTCCTGCTCGCGGCCCTGGGGGTCCTCCAGCTGGCCGACTGGCTCCGCGGCGACGGCCGCTTCGCCGCCGCCGGCAGCACCATGGCCACGGCGACGGGCCTCGGCGCGCTCGGGCGGCTGCGCCTGCTCGAGCCGCCGCATACGGGTCCGAACTACCTGCTGCGCGAGATGGTGCATGTGGTCGGCCGCCGGCATTCCCGCCGGCTGCGCCTGATCGGATTCACGGCGGCCGTCCTCCTGCCCCTCGCCCTGCTCGCCCCCGGGGCGCCGGGCCACCTCACCGCCGGGCTCGCGGTCCTCGCCCATGTGGCGGGGATGCTCGTGCTGCGCTGGCTCTTCTTTGCGGAGGCCGAGCATGTGGTTGGCCTTTACTACGGAAAACGCTAGAAGGCTTTCCTCCATCTCCCCGGCAATGGATCTCCCGGCGCGCGCCCATGGCGAAGTCTCCCGACCGCTCGAAGAAACGCAGCGCCACCGCGGCGCGCAGCGGCCGGGGTCACCCCCCGAGCCTTCAGGTCGGCGCGCTCTGCTGGCGCCGGTCGGGAAAGGGCCTGCGCATCCTCCTGATCACCAGCCGGGACACCGGCCGCTGGGTGATCCCGAAGGGCTGGCCGATGCGCCGGCGCAGCGATCCCGAGACCGCCGCCCGCGAAGCCTGGGAGGAGGCGGGGGTCCGGGGCGAGATCGGCAGCCGCAGCCTCGGCCTCTTCTCCTACCGCAAGTATCTCGGTCCGGGGCGCTGGATTCCCTGCGTCGTGCGCGTCTTCCCGCTCGAGGTTCGCGCCCTGCTCAAGGAATATCCCGAGCACGACCAGCGCAAGGTGCGGTGGTTCCCGCCGAGAAAGGCGGCGAAGCGGGTCGCGGAGCCGGAACTCAGGGCAATGATCCGCGACTTCGACCCCGATACGGCAACCGAGGCCTGATACCAGCGAGCCTCGCTTCTCCCGAGGCCGGGGTCCCCAGCCCGATCGACCCGTGGCGATCGGGCCGCGCCGGCCCCGCCGGGGGCCGGCGCGCAAACGCGCCGTCCAGGGGCGACAGACGTGGCTCGGCGGAGGGGCCGACGGTAAGATAGGGTCTACCGGTGATCGCATTGGACCGGCACCCGTTCTCCTGTGCCGGCGTAGCATTCTCTTCGCGGATTTGGCGTCAGACAAATCCGCGCGCGCCTGCCTGCCCCCGGCAGGCGCGACAAGCGCGCCCGCCCAGTCAGGCGCGCACGGATTACCCACCGCCTTTGAAATCCAACCCCTTCGGCCTCCGCGCTCGCAAGCTCCGGCCGACGAACCGGCGCGAGGCAATGCCTCGCCGTTGCCGGTTCGCGGTGTCCCTCAGCCGCAGAGCCCTGCCGGCGACCGGATGACGGACCCGGTCAGGCTTCGGCGGATGCATCGTAGAACGGCGTCATTTCCGCCACGATCACCGCGTTCTCCGCGAGCGCGCGGGCCATCAGGGCGCGTTCCTCCTCCGGCACCTCCTCGCCCGCGGCGAGGCGCTCGGGCAGCGTGCCGTGGCCGGTGACCTCGAGCGGCGCCAGCTCGGCCTGCCTCAGGATCGCGACCGTCTCGCGCACCGCCTCCTCCTCGTCCACACCGCCGGCGTAGCAGATCAGGCCGGCGCCGGTCGCCGCCTCCGGCAGCCCGTCGCCCGCCCTGCGCCCGACCTCGACCACCAGGGTATAGACCTGCTGAACCACGCCGCTCAGTCCCGCAGCAGCTCGTTGATCGAGGTCTTCGCGCGCGTCTGCGCGTCCACCCGCTTCACGATCACCGCGCAATAGAGATTGATGCCGTTCTTCGACGGCATCGAGCCCGCGACCACCACCGACCCGGCCGGAACCTCCCCATAGCTGACCTGCCCGGTCTCGCGATCCACGATCTTGGTCGAGCGGCCGATGAAGACGCCCATCCCGAGAACCGATCCCTCGCGGACGATGCAGCCCTCGACCACTTCCGAGCGCGCCCCGATGAAGCAATCGTCCTCGATGATCGTCGGCCCCGCCTGCATCGGCTCGAGCACGCCGCCGATCCCGACCCCGCCCGAGAGATGCACGTTGCGCCCGATCTGCGCGCAGGATCCCACCGTCGCCCAGGTGTCCACCATGGTGCCCTCGCCCACATGGGCGCCGAGGTTGACGAAACAGGGCATCAGCACCACGCCCGGCGCGATATAGGCCGAGCGGCGCACCACGCAGGTCGGCACCGCGCGGAAGCCGGCGCCGCGCCACTCGCGCTCGGCCCAGCCCTTGAACTTCGAATCCACCTTGTCCCACCAGCCGCCATCCTGCGGGCCGCCGGATTGCTGGCCCATGTCCTGCAGCCGGAAACCCAGGAGCACGGCCTTCTTGGCCCATTGGTTCACGCTCCAGACCCCGTCCTCGCCGCGCTCGGCGACGCGCAGGCTGCCGGTGTCCAGCGCCTCCAGCGTGGATTCGATCGCGCCGCGCGTCGCACCGCCGGTGTCCGGGGAGATCGTGTCGCGGATCTCCCAGGCCTCCTCGATCGCGAGCGCCAGTTCGGCATGGGTCGGGTGCGGCATGGACGGAACTCCGGCTTTGGCTCTGGCAGGGATCGGGGCGAAGCTATAGTCCGGTAACCGGGATCTGGCAATCTGACCCGAACTCCAGCGCTCCGGAGGCACGCAATGACCGATCAGAGGCGACCGCAGCGCCGCTTTCCCGACGCGCGCGAGGATCTGCGCCATTGGGAAGACATCCCCGACACGCCCCAGACCCTCTCGCCGAGCTATCGCCTCGCCTTCAGCGACGGCGAATTCCTCACCCGCGACGAGCTGCGCCCGGTGCGCCTGCAGCTCGAATTGCTCAAGACCGAAATGGCGCTGGCCGAGCGCGGCATCACCTCGACCGTGGTCATCATGGGCAGCGCGCGCATCCCGTCGCCCGAGACGGCCGGCGCGGGCGGGACCGGGCCGGCGGCGCTCGCGAACTGGTACGAGCAGGCCCGCGAATTCGCCCGCCTGACCTCCCTGCGCGCGCTCGCGACCGGCAACCGCGAGAACGTGGTCTGCACCGGCGGCGGTCCCGGCATCATGGAGGCCGGCAGCCGCGGCGCGGCCGAAGCCGGCGGCATCTCGGTGAGCCTCAACATCGTCCTGCCGCACGAGCAGGTGCCCAACCGCTACGGCACCCCGGAGCTCAGCTTCAACTTCCACTATTTCGCCGTGCGCAAGATGCATTTCCTGATGCGCGCCCGGGCGATCGCGGTCTTTCCCGGCGGCTTCGGCACGCTCGACGAGCTCTTCGAGGTGCTGACGCTGGTCCAGACCGGCCGCATGCAGCCCCTGCCGGTGCTGCTCTTCGGACGCGCCTTCTGGGACCGGGTCATCGACTGGTCGGCCCTGGTCGAGGCCGGCACCATCGCGCCCGCGGATCCCGGCATCGTCACCTTCGTCGAGACCGCTGCCGAAGCCTGGGCCGCCATCGACGCCTGGATTCCGCGCTGATCCGCCGGGCGGATCGGCGCGGGAACCTGATTGACCTGAGATGGCTGAGCGGGCCGGGGAGCTTCGCGGAACCGAAGCCTCCTCCGCATCGAAGGCCGGCCCGGGCCGGTCGCACCAGGGCTCGGGTGCAACCCGTCCCTGGCCGGCATTCTCCGCCCCGACTACTGGAACGTCTGGAGATAGGCGATGACGTCGTCGACCTCTTCAGGCTTCTTCAGGCCCGCGAAGCTCATCTTGTTGCCCGGGATGAAGCCCTTGGGATCGGCGAGATAGCCATGCAGGTTCTCGGTATTCCAGACGAAGCCTTCGGCGTTCTTCTCCATGAAGGCGTCGGAATACTTGAAGCCCTCGACCGCGGCTATGGGCCGGTCGATCACGTCCGTGAGCTCGGGGCCCACGCGATTCTTGGCGTCCGGGCCGACCATGTGGCAGGCCTTGCACTTGTTGAAGACCTTCTCGCCCTTTTCGGGATCGCCGTCGGCGAAGGCCGGAACGGCAAGCCCGGCGATCAGCACGGCCAGGGTCAGGCTCGTTCGAAGTGTCATCGTCTCTCTCCTCTCGGTTTCTTCGTCATGAGGAGGGAAACCCTTCGAATCCCCCCAGATTCCGTCATACGACGCAGGCCAACGCTTCGCCAAGCCGGATGAACCGCAGCGATGGCGGCCCTGATCTTCATGCCTCCGCCAGGGCGGGCATGCGCCCGAAACGCCGGACCCGTCCCTGCGAATCCGTTGCGATCACCGCGACACCCTGCGGCACCAGATCGCCGATCCGCTCGGGTCCGGAGACCGCGAAGGCGGTCGAGAGCGCATCGGCGGTTTCCGCCTCGGGCGCGATCACCGAGACGCCTCGCCAGAGCCCCGGCGAGCGCCCGTCGCGCGGATCGAAGAGGTGATGCCGCCCCGGCCCGAATCGCAGCGCGCCGGGCGCGCTCGTGGCCACGGCGCATTCCGCGAGCCGCAGCGCGAGCCCGGCCGCGGGCAGGACCACCCTGCGCCACGAGGCGCCGGGCAGGCGCATCTCGCCGGTATCGATCAGCGGCGCCACGAAGCCGCGGGCGCGCAGCAGCGCCGTCACCCGGTCGGCGATGGTGCCCTGGGCGATGCCGTTGAGCGTCAGCGCGCTGCCCGGCGCGAGCGCGATCCGCCCCGGAAGCACCTCGATCCGGGCCCGGCGCACGCGCTCGAGGCCGCTGCCTCCGGCAAGCCCGTCCGCCGCCTCGAGCCAGAGCGGCTGCACCGCGATGTCGAAGGCGCCTTCGGTCTTCCGCCGCCAATGTGCCGACGCGCCGAGCACCGCGACCAGGTCGCGCGCCGGCGCCTCCAGATACCCGGAGCGGTTCAGGACGGAGATCTGCGAACCCGCCCGGTTCAGGCTGAAGATGCGCTCGAGACGGCCGATCTCGGCCGCCGCCGCCGCCAACGCCGCCTCGACGTCCTCCCGGGGCCCGGCGAGGCGGATCTCCGCCTCCGCCCCCAGCGCCGAGCCGCGCCAGCGCCAGGTCTCCCGCCGCCTCGAGGCGAGGGCGAGCCCGGCGGCGGCGGCGACCAGGAATCGGCGGCGCGAGAAGCTCATGGCGCGACGCCCTCCGGCCGCGCGCGGGCGGCGCGGTTGGCGCGGGCCTTGAGCACGGTGCAGGTCGCCGGATCGTGGAAGATCATCTGGCACTTCAGGCAGAGCACGCATTCGTTGGGATTGATGCGCCCGATCGGGTCGATGGCGCCCACGGTGCATTTCGTCTCGCAGAGCCGGCATTCCCGGCCGCATTGCGGCCGGCGGCGCAGCCAGTCGAAGATCTTCAGCTTCGCCGGGATCGCCAGCGCCGCGCCGAGCGGGCAGAGATAGCGGCAATAGAACCGCTCGATGAAGAGCCCGGCGCTCAGCAGCGCCAGCGCGAAGAGCACGAAGGGCCAGGCGCGCAGGAAACGCATGGAGATCGCGGTCTTGAAGGGCTCCGCCTCGGCGAGGACCAGCGCCTGGTGCATCGAGTAGAACGAGAGCGCCAGGATCGCCATGAAGAGCGTGTACTTGATCACCCACAGGCGCTCGTGCAGCACGTAGGGAACCGCGATCTGCGGCACGCCGAGCCGCTGCGCCAGCGCGTTCGAAAGCTCCTGCAGCGCGCCGAAGGGGCAGAGCCAGCCGCAATAGACGCCGCGCCCCCAGAAGAGCAGGCCGAGCGCCACGAACCCCCAGAGGATGAAGATCACCGGCTCGATCAGGAAGGTCTCCCAGCGGAACCCGCTCAGGAGCGAATGCAGGAAGGCCACGACCTGCACGACGGAGAGCTGCCCGCCGGCGATCCACCCGAGCCAGACCAGCGTGACCGCGAGAAAGGCATAGCGGCCGTAGAGCCAGAGCTTCGGCCGCCGCACGAAGCTCTCCTGGAAGAAGAGGATCGCGCTCAGCGCCGTCAGCATCACGCCGAGGCCGGCGACCTGCGGGCGCTTGGCCTGCCAGGCCGAGATCCAGAGCGGCGCGACCTCCGGCGGCGGCGCGGGCGGCAGCAGGAATTCCGCCGGCAGGGTGTGGTCGAGCGGAATGCGGAACGCGACCTCGCCCGCGGCGGTCGGGCGGGTCGCGGTGACCTCGATGCGGAAGGGCGCCGTCGGGTCGAAGCGCGCCGCGTCGAGGCGAAAGACGCTCATCTCCTTCAGCGCCGGGGCATCGCCGGGGGCGAGACGGTCGACGCGCAGGAAATCGCCCTCCCTGAGCGCAATCGTCTCCTCGCCCTGGATCACCTCGATCCGCTCGAAGACGCCGGAGCGCCGCCTCTCGGTCCCGCGATGCGAATGCAGGCCGCGCGAGCCCAGGAAGATCGCCGAATCCCCAGGACCCAGCGCCGCCAGCACGCGGCTGTAGAGCGCCTGGCCGAGCAGGTTGCGGCCGATGGTCGGCGGATCGAGCACCGCCAGCCAGAGCTCGATGAAATCGCCCCCGCCCTCGGGGAGCGGCACCTTGGCGCCGGCGAGCGCCGCCCGCGCCTCGGCCATGGGCACGGCGGTCTGCGCCAGCGCGCCCTCGGCGCGGAGCTGGCCCCAGGTCCGGGGCTCGAAGCTCACCCGGTCGATGCCGGCGCCGCGCCCGCCGGCGAGGCCGCGGCCGAGCGCCAGCGTGCGGGCGGTGCGCAGGATGGCGTCGCGGACCACGCCGGTGGAGACCGTCGCGCGGGCGATGACATCGGGCAGGTCCGAGCGGGTGCCGAAGGCGGTCACCTGCTCGCGGTCCAGGTCGACGCCGGCAAAGGCGCCGACATAGGCGGCGATGTCCTCGGTCGAGATCCCGAGCGTCAGCACCGGCTCGTCGTGGCGCATGAGCTCCGCACCGGCGATGCGCGCATCGGGCGTCACCCCCACCAGCACGTCGATCGGGCGCCCCGAATAGCCGAGCGATCCCGCGGTCTCCCAGGTCGAGGCGATGTAGCCCACGACGCCCTCGGGGCCGAACACCGTCCAGCCCGGGGGCGAGGCATCGATGCGCTCGAGCCGCAGCGGGTCGGGGCCGGGAAAGAGGCGCTCGGCGATCGCGACATCCGGCGCGGCCGGGGCGATCGCGGCGCCTGCCTGCGAATCGAGGACGGCGGCGAGGGCGGGCGAGACCGCGCCCGGCAGGCAGAGGGCCAGGATGGCGATCAGGCACCGCAGGGGGCGCATCAGAAGCCGCATCGAACGCTCCAGAACCGTCGCCCCGACCCTTCCGCGCGGACCGGCCCGCCGCCTTAACGAAAGTCAAGGCGGCGCGACGGCCCAGGCCCCAGAGTGCGGCGATCTCAGCCAAGAAACGGAGAACCACGGGGATGACCATGTCGCGCACCTTTCGCAGGGCCGCGCTCTTCGCCAGCGCAGCGCTGCCGATGGCGATCGCCGCTTCGGGCCTGACTGCGCAGGAGAAGCCTGCGGGACACGGCGACACGCCCGCTGCGAAATACGTCTTCAGCGCCACCTCCATCGGCGAGATCGACGTGGAGGTCCCCGGCCTGAAGCCCGATGACCCGGTCATCACCCAGGAGGAATTCAACGAGGCCGCCACGATCTATTTCGAGCGCTGCGCCGGCTGCCACGGCGTGCTGCGCAAAGGTGCGACCGGCAAGCCGCTGACCCCCGACATCACGCGCGAGCTCGGCTACCAGCATCTGATCGACTTCATCACCTACGGCTCGCCCGCGGGCATGCCGAACTGGGGCACCTCCGGCGACCTGAGCGAGGCGCAGGTCGACCTGATGGCGCGCTACCTGCTGATCGAGCCGCCGGCCCCGCCGGAATTCGGTATGGCCGACATGCGCGCGAGCTGGAACCTGATCGTGCCGCCCGAGGATCGCCCGACCGAGCCGATGAACGACCTCGACCTCGACAACCTTTTCTCGGTCACTTTGCGCGATTCCGGCCAGGTGGCGCTGATCGACGGCGAGACCTACGAGATCCACAAGATCTTCGACACCGGCTATGCGGTGCACATCAGCCGCATCTCCGCCTCGGGGCGCTATCTCTTCGTCATCGGCCGCGACGGCAAGGTGAACATGATCGACCTCTGGATGGAGGAGCCCGCCACGGTCGCGGAGATCAAGATCGGCTCGGAGGCGCGCTCGATCGAAACCTCCAAGTTCGAGGGCTGGGAGGACAAATACGCGATCGCCGGCGCCTATTGGCCGCCGCAATACGTGATCATGGACGGCGACACGCTCGAGCCGCTCAAGATCGTCTCGACCCGGGGCATGATCTACGACGAGCAGGAGTACCACCCCGAACCCCGCGTCGCCTCGATCCTCGCCTCGCATTACAAGCCCGAGTTCATCGTCAACGTGAAGGAGACCGGCAAGATCCTGCTTGTGGACTATGCCGACATCCACAACCTCAAGACCACCGAGATCGAGGCCGAGCGCTTCCTGCACGACGGCGGGCTCGATTCGACGCACCGCTATTTCCTCGTCGCCGCCAACGCGCGCGGCAAGATCGTGGTGATCGACACCAAGGAAGGCGCGCTGACCGCCATCATCGAGACCGGCGGCCAGACGCCGCATCCCGGCCGTGGCGCGAACATCAACCATCCGACCTACGGACCCGTCTGGGTAACCTCGCATCTGGGCGACGAGACGGTGACGCTGATCGGAACCGATCCCGAGGGCCATCCGGACAATGCCTGGAAGGTCGTGCAGACGCTCTACGGGCTCGGCGGCGGCTCGCTCTTCGTGAAGTCGCATCCCAATTCGGATCACCTCTATGTCGACGCGACCCTCAACCCCGACGCCGAGACCTCCGCCTCCGTCGCGGTCTTCAAGGTCTCCGAACTGGACCAGGAGGAGCCGGAATACACCACGCTCCCGGTCGGCGAATGGGCGGGCATCGCCGAAGGCCAGCCGCGCGTCGTCCAGGGCGAGTTCAACGAGGCGGGCGACGAGGTCTGGTTCTCGGTCTGGAACGGCAAGGACCAGGAATCGGCCATCGTCGTGGTCGACGACAAGACCCTGGAGCTCAAGCACGTGATCAAGGATCCGCGGCTCATCACCCCGACCGGAAAGTTCAACGTGTTCAACACCCGGGCCGACGTCTACTGACGAGGTCCGACAGGCGGCGGAGGGGCGGGAACCCTCCCGTGGGCTCGTCGGGGCAGGAGGATCGCTTGGCCAAGCTGGAACCTGTGCTTCTCGTCGGGGCCGGACCGGGCGATCCCGATCTGCTGACCGTCCGGGCGATGAAGGCGATCGGGCGGGCCGGGGCGATCGTTCACGACCGGCTGGTTTCGCCCGAGATTTTGGCCCTCGCCCGCGATGACGCCCTGCTGGTGCCGGTGGGCAAGACGCCACGTCACCATCCCGTGCCGCAGGAGCGCATCAACGCCATCCTGATCGACCTGGCCCTCCGCGGCCTCGCCGTGGTCCGGCTGAAGGGCGGCGATCCCTTCGTCTTCGGGCGGGGGGGAGAAGAGGCGCTTGCGCTGCGCGCCGCCGGGATCCCGGTCGAGGTCGTGCCCGGCATCACCGCAGCCCAGGGCGCCGCGGCAGCCGTGGGCGCGCCGCTGACCCAGCGCGGCCTCGCGACCGGACTGCGCTACGTCACCGGCCATTGCCACGGCGACGGCCCGCTCGATCTCGACTGGGCAGGCCTCGCCGACCCCGGGACCACGCTGGTGGTCTACATGGGCGTCGCCACCATGGCCGAGATCGCCGCGCGGCTCATGGCCCACGGCATGCCCGGGGACCTGCCGGTGCTCGCCGTGGCCGAGGCCACGACCCCGCGCGAACGGCGGCTGGTCTCGCGCCTCGACGCCATCGCCCGCGACGCCCGCGAGGCCGGGCTCGCCGCGCCCGTGCTCTTCGTCGTCGGACGGGTCGCCGCGCTCGCCGCCCCGCCGCCCCTCGCCGCGCAGCTCCGCGCCATGGCCGCGAATGCCTAGGCTCGCGCCCCTGCTCGCCCTGCTGGCCGCCCCGGCCGCCGCCGGGGCGCTGCCGCCCGATCGCGCCGCGGAGCTCGAGCATCTGGTGCGCCAGGATTGCGGCGCCTGCCACGGCATGACGCTCGCCGGCGGACTCGGCCCCGACATCCGCCCCGCGGCGCTGACCGCGCTGGACCGGACCGCACTGGTCTCGGTCATCCTCGACGGCCGGCCCGGAACCGCCATGCCGCCCTGGCGCCCGCTGCTCAGCGAGGCGGAGGCGGCCTGGATCGCGGAGTACCTCAGGAGGGGGGACGCGCCGTGATCCGCCTCCTCGCCCTCCTCCTCCTCGCCGCCCTGCCGGCCCGGGCCGACGATCTGCGCGGCACCGGCGATCTCGGCGTCGTCGTCGAGCGCGCCAGCGGCTCGCTCCTGATCGTCGACCGCTCCGAGCGCGCCGCCATCGGCCGGATCGAGGGCCTGGGCGATCTCTCGCACGCCTCCGTCGTCTTCTCTTCCGACGAGCGCTTCGCCTATGTCTTCGGCCGCGACGGCGGGCTGAGCAAGGTCGACCTCCTGGCGCAGGAGATCGCCGGACGGGTCCTGCAGGCGGGCAATTCCATCGGCGGCGCGATCTCCGACGACGGCAGCCTCGTGGCGGTGTCGAACTACGACCCGGGCGGCATCCGGGTCTTCGACGCCGAAACGCTGGCCCCCGTGGCCGACATCCCCACCGGCTCCAAGACCCTTGGGCTGGTCGACGCCCCCGGCCGCCGCTTCGTCTTCTCGCTCTGGGAGGCCGGCGAGACATGGATCGCCGATTTCTCCGCCGGCCCCGAGCCGGCGATCACCCGCATCCCCGGCACCGGTGCCAATCCCTATGACGCGCTGATCTCCGGCAACGGCCGGACCTATATCGCCGGGCTCTTCGGCGAGGACGGGCTGGCCGCCATCGACCTCTGGGCCGATCCGCCCGCGGCGCGGCGCATCCTCGACGGCTACGGCCGGGGCGAGCAGGCGCTCCCGGTCTACAAGATGCCGCATCTCGAAGGCTGGGCGCTGGCGGGCGAGCATTTCGTCCTGCCCGCCGTCGGCCGGCACGAACTGCTCTGGGTGGATTCCCGCAGCCTCGAGGAAACCGGGCGCACCGCCGTCCACGGGCAGCCGGTCTTCGCCGTCGCCCGCCCGGACGGCCGGCAGGTCTGGGTGAATTTCGCGCATCCCGACAACGACACGATCCAGGTGATCGACACGCCGTCGGGCGAGATCGTCGCGGCGCTGAAGCTCGGCCCCGCGGTCCTGCACATGGAATTTGCGCCGCGCGGCCAGGAGGTCTGGGTCTCGGTCCGCGACGCCGGGCGGGTCGCGATCTACGACACCACCACCTTCCAGAAGCTCGGCGAGATCCCCGCCGAAAGCCCCTCGGGCATCTTCTTCACCGCCCGCGCCCACCGGACCGGACTATGACCATGCAATGCCGGTTCGATCCGATCGACTGCGCCCTTCTCGACAGGTGGCAGCGCGACCTGCCCCTGGTGCCGCGGCCCTTCGCCGCCATCGCCGCCGCGCTCGATCTCGGCGAGGGCGACGTGCTCATGCGCCTCGGACGGCTCGCCGCGACCGGGGCGATCAGCCGCATCGGCGGCACCTGCCGCCCCAATACCGCCGCGGCCAGCACGCTCGCCGCCGTCTCCGCGCCCGCGCATCGCGTGGACGAGGTGGCGGGCGCGATCAGCGCCGAGCCCGGCGTGAACCACTGCTATCTGCGCGAGCACGCGATCAACATCTGGTTCGTCGCCACCGGCCCCGACCGGGCCCATGTGGACGCCACGCTCGCGCGCATCGCCCGGGCGACCGGCTTCGAGGTGCTCGACCTGCGGCTGGTCCGCCCGTTCAACGTCGATCTCGGCTTCGGGCTCGAAGGGGCATCGCTCCCTCTGCCCCTGCCCCGCGACACCGATACCGCCGCGATCGCGCCGGGCGACGGCGCGATCATCCAGGCGCTCTGCGAGGGGCTGCCGATCCTGCCGCGTCCCTATGCCGCGGTCGCGGCGGCGCTCGGCCGCCCCGAGACCGAGCTGCTCGAGCGCATCCGGATCCTCTCCGCCGCCGGCGTGATCGGCCGCGTCGGCGTCATCGTCCGCCACCGGGCGCTCGGCTGGACCTCGAACGCCATGGTCGTCTGGCAGGTCGAGGAGGCGGCGATCGAAGCGGCCGGCCGCAGCCTCCTCGCCGTGCCGGGGGTCACGCTCTGCTACCAGCGCCGGCCGGCGGGCGCGATCTGGCCCTTCACGCTCTATTGCATGATCCATGCGCGTTCGCGCCCGGAAGCCATGGCGGTCCTGGGGCGGGCGACCGAGGCGGCGGGCCTCGCCGGGGTTCCCTCGGCCGTGCTCTTCTCCCTGAGATGCTTCAAGCAGCGGGGCGCCCTTGTCGCCGTCAGCGAAGGAGCGGCCGCATGACCCGAAAGGCCCCGCCCGAGATCGACGCGCTCGACCGCCGCATCATCGCCGGCCTGCAGGAGGGCTTCCCGCTGGTGCCCGAGCCCTATGCCGAGGTCGCCGCCGGCTTCGGCGTGACGGAGGCGGAGCTGATCGCCCGGCTGAAGCGCCTGCGCGAGCATGGCGCGATCACCCGCTTCGGGCCCTTCCTCGATGCCGCGGCCATGGGCGGCGCCTTCTGCCTCTGCGCCATGGCCGTGCCGGAAGCGGATTTCGAGCGCATCGCGGCGGTGGTCAACGCCCATCCCGAGGTCGCGCACAACTACGCCCGCAGCCACCGGCTCAACATGTGGTTCGTGCTCGCGACCGAGACCCCGGCGGGCATCGCGGAGACCGCCGACGCGATCGAGCGCGAGACCGGCCTCGGCGTGCTGGGCTTCCCCAAGCTGCTCGAGTTCTTCATCGGCTTCCGGGTGGCGGCATGAGGCTCGACCCCACCGAAAGGCGCATCGTCGCGGCCACCCAGGCCGGGCTCGACTTCACGCCGCGGCCCTACCTTGCGGTCGCCGAACGCCTCGGCCTCGACGAGGCCGAGGTGATCGCGCGGATGTCGGGGCTCCTGGCGCGCGGCGTGATCCGCCGCATCGGCGCGGCCCCCAACCATTACGCGCTCGGGCTGAGCGCGAACGGCATGACGGTCTGGGACGTAGAGGATGGCGAGGCCGGACGGCTCGGCGCCATGGTCGGCGCGCGCGAGGACGTCAGCCATTGCTACCTGCGGCCGCGCGCCCTGCCCGACTGGCCCTACAATCTCTTCGCCATGCTGCATGGCGCGGACCGCGCCGAGGTAGAGACGCGCCGCGCCGAGATCGCGGCGCTGCTCGGGGCATCCTGCCGCGGCAGCGACGTGCTCTATTCCACCCGCATCCTGAAGAAATCCGGCCTGCGCCTGGCCGGTGGAGCGAGCTGATGTTCCGCCTATCCCACTACATGCACGAACTTGTCGCGCCGAGCGCGCCGCGCCGCCGCCGGCCGGGGCCGGTCAAGCCGGTCGTGATCTGGAACCTCACCCGGCGCTGCAATCTCCGCTGCCGGCACTGCTACACCACCTCGGCCGACGTCGCCTTTCCGGGCGAGCTCACCCACGAGCAGGCGATGGCGGTGGTCGAGGATCTCGCGGGCTTCCGCATCCCCGCGCTGATCCTCTCGGGCGGCGAGCCGCTCTCGCGCTTCGACTTCTTCGAGATCGCCACCCGCGCCCGCGAAGCCTGCCGCTATCTCGCGCTCTCCACCAACGGCACCGCGCTCGTCGGCGAGACCGCCGACCGGATCGCGGAGATCGGCTTCGACTATGTCGGCATCAGCCTCGACGGCATCGGCACGGTCAACGACCGCTTCCGCGGCAAGGAGGGCGCCTTCGCCGAGGCGCTCGCCGGGGTGCGGGCCTGCAAGGCGCGCGGCATCAAGGTGGGCCTGCGCTTCACCATGACCCGCGACAACGGCGCGCAGCTGCCCGAAATGCTCGACCTCTGCGCCGCCGAAGGCATCGACAAGTTCTACCTCTCGCATCTCGTCTATGCCGGCCGCGGCGACAAGAACCGCGGCGAGGACGCCGAGCGCGAAAGGTCCCGCACGGCCATCGCCTTCCTCGTCGAGCGCGCCTGGGCGGCGATCGAGGCCGGCGAGCCGTTCGAGATCGTCACCGGCAACAACGACGCCGATGCGGTCTGGTTCCTGCGCTGGGCCGAGGAACGCTTCCCGCCCGAGCGTATCGCCCATCTGCGCGCCGCGCTCGAAGCCTGGGGCGGCAATTCCGCCGGCCTGGGCGTCGCCAACATCGACCCGCAGGGCAAGGTGCATCCCGATACCTACTGGTCGGGCTATACGGTCGGCAGCGTCAAGGACCGGCCCTTCACCGCGCTCTGGACCGGCGACGACGCGATGCTCGCGGCCCTGCGGCAGCGTCCGCGCCCGCTCGAAGGCCGCTGCGGCGCCTGCGCCTACAAGGCGGTCTGCGGCGGCAATACCCGCATCCGCGCGCTGCAGCTGACCGGGAATCCCTGGGCCGAGGATCCGGCCTGCTTCCTTTCCGACGCCGAGATCGGCGTCGAAGGCACGGGCGAGCGCCTCGACGTCTCCCCCTTCCGCGGCAAGCGCCATGATCCGGTTCATCGCTACGCTTAGCCTCGCGGCCCTGGCTTCGGCCCCGGGCCACGCCACGGAGCCGGCGGAGCTTTTCGCCGCCCATTGCGCCGAATGCCACGGGCCGAGCCGCCTCGGCGGCATCGGCCCGGCGCTCCTCCCCGAGACGCTGGGGCGCATGCGCGGCCCGGTCCTCGCCGAGGTCATCGCCGCGGGGCGCGCCAACACGCAGATGCCCGCCTTCTCCGGCAGCCTCGGCGCGGACGAGATCGCGACCCTCGCCGCCTATCTCGAGACTCCGCTCGCCGAGGTCCCGCCCTGGGGCCCCGAGGAGATCGCCGCCAGCCGCAGCCTCGATCCGGAATATGTCCCCGCCGCGGCGCCGGCCTTCGATGCCGATCCGATGAACCTCTTCGTGGTGGTGGAAAGCGGCGACCACCACATCAGCGTGCTCGACGGCGACCGCTTCGAGGTGCTCGACCGCTTCCCCACCCCCTTCGCGGTGCATGGCGGCCCGAAATTCTCGCCCGACGGGCGCTTCGTCTTCGTGATGTCCCGCGACGGCTGGGTGCAGAAATACGACCTCTGGAGCCTCCACGAGGTCGGCCGCATCCGCGCCGGGCTCAACAGCCGCAACATCGCGATCTCCCACGACGGGAAATGGCTCGCGGTGGCAAACTACCTGCCGGCGACCGTGACGATCCTCTCGACGGAAGATCTCTCCGTCGCCCGCGTGATCGCGGTGGCCGACCGCAAGGGCAATCCCTCCCGCGTCTCGGCGGTCTACCAGGCGCCGCCCCGCGCGAGCTTCATCCTCGCGCTGAAGGACGCGCCCGAGATCTGGGAGATATCGACCGACCCCGAGGCGCCACCCCGGCACGAGGGCTTCGTGCACAGCTTCGAGACGGGCATGGAAGAGGCGCTGGCCTCCTCCGAGGGCCTCTTCGCGCGGCGCCGGATCGAGGTCGCCCAGCCACTCGACGATTTCTTCTTCACCCCCGACTACCGCAACCTGATCGGCGCCGCCCGCGACGGCGAGCACGGCGTGGTCGTCAACCTCGCCACCGGCCGCGAGATCGCCGAGCTGCCGCTCACGGGCCTGCCGCATCTCGGCTCGGGCATTTCCTGGACGCTCCAGGGCCGCCGGGTGATGGCGACGCCGCATCTGGGCGAGCCGCGGCTCTCGGTCATCGACCTCGAAACCTGGGAGGTGGTGGCCACCATCGACATGCTCGGCCCGGGCTTCTTCCTGCGCAGCCACGAGACCTCGCCCCATGTCTGGGCCGACGTCTTCTTCGGCCCCGACCGCGACGCGATCCATGTCATCGACAAGGAGACGCTGGAGATCCTGCGCACCCTGCGGCCCATCCCCGGCGCCACCGCCGCCCATGTGGAATTCGACCGCTGGGGCCGGCATGCGCTCGTCAGCATCTGGGAGGACGATGGCGCCTTGATCGTCTACGATGCCGCCACACTTGAAGAGCTCAAGCGGCTGCCGATGCGAAAACCCTCTGGCAAGTACAATGTCTGGAACAAGATCACCTTCTCCGACGGCACCAGCCACTGAAACCGCGGCGCTGATCGTCGCCCATGGCCAGCCCTCCGATCCCGGGGGGCCCGAGGCGTTGATGGCCGACCTCGCCCGCGCCGTGGCGCGGCTCCTGCCCGGTTGGCGCATCCGGGGCGCGACCCTCGCCGGAGCGGGGACGCTCGAGGCCGCGCTGGCCGGGCTCGGCCCGGGCCCGGTGATGGTCTATCCGCATTTCATGGCCGACGGCTGGTTCGTGCGGCTGCAGATACCAGAGCGGCTCCGGGCCGCCGGGCGCCCGGAAGCCGCGGTCCTGCCGCCCTTCGGGCTCGCCCCGGAAACCGCGGCCCTCGCGCTGCGCCTCGCGCGCGAGGGCGCCGCGGCACATGGGCTCGCCCCGGAGGCATCGACCCTGCTTCTCGCCGCCCATGGCTCGCCCTCGGACCCGCGCCCGGCGGCCGTGACGCGGCGCGTCGCCGCCGCCATCGCCCGGGCCGGGCACTTCCGCTCGGTCCGCGTCGGCTTCGTCGACGAGGAGCCGCGCCTGGCAGTGGCCGCGCGCCTCGCCGGCCCGGCGCTCTGCCTGCCGTTCTTCGCCGCCCGGAACAGCCATGTGGAGGTCGATCTCCCCGAAGCCCTCGCCGAGGCGGGCTTCCCCGGCCCCATCCTGCCACCGGTCGGCACCGATGCGGCGGTGCCGCGCATCATCGCCGATGGCCTCGCAAGGGCGGCGCTGGCCCGGGTCGCCTGAGCAGCGGGGGCATGCCGGGGCATGTTGGGAAAAGCCCGCGCCCCGCGCGGCCCCGTGGCCTGGGCCACCGCATCGCTCGAGAGCGCCCGATTGCGCAGGACGGGGAAGGCGCCGGCACGCCCCGCAGCGATGCCGAGCCCACCGCGACGGGCGCGGCATTCCCGCAACGACGGTGATCGGCAGGCTGTAGCTCCGGCCGCTCGGCCCGGCGCCGCTCCGCGCCCGAAGGAGGAACAGGCACTGCGGGCACCCATGCCGGTGTTTCCCCGAGCCATTCGCCGAAAGACGCCCTCGGCCGGCCTCAGGCCTTGGCCTCCACGACGAAATGCAGGGTGGCCACGCCGTGGCCGCCGCTCGGCTCGCCGAGCGAGATCGCGCCTTCGCCGCTGAGCACCATCGTCCGGCGGCAAAGCTCGTATTCGCGCCCGTCGCCGGCCACCACATAGCTGCCGGTCGAGCTGTGGTCGGTGAATTCCACGAGGCCGCGCGCCACTGCCACCGTCGCATGCCGCCGCGAGACATAGGGCTCGGTCACCACCAGGTCGCAGGCGAGCGCCCGACCGACCGAGAGCGTCTCGCCCTCGCCGATCCGCCAGTCCGCGCCGCCGAAGCGCAGGAGCACCGAATGCGCCCAGCGTCCCGCATCGCGCGCCGGCACCGCCTCGACCTCGGTCAGCTGGCTCGCATCCGCCGCCAGATAGGAATAGACCTCCGAGGGCGCCGCCTTGCCCTTGAGATGGATCGCGCCGATCGCCGTAAGCCGGCCGCGCTCCACCGGACCGAGGCGCGCGAAGACGGTATCGCCGAGCAGAAGCTCCCCGGGCTTGGCGAGCGCCGCGAGCCGCGCCGCCGTATAGACGGGCTTGCCGTAGACATTCCCCCCCAGCCGCACCAGATCGCCCCAGTAGAGGCCCGCATGGATCGACAGGATTTGCGACGGCCCCTCGACCAGCATCCGGCGCGCGGCAAGAAACGCCCGGTCCGGATCGTCGAAAAGGCAGAGTACATCGTCCCCCTTGGAGCTGACGTACTCGCCACCCTCACGATGAATGACGGCTTGCAATCGATTGAGGCATTGGTCAATCTCCTGCAGGGCGCGTTCGTTCCCGTCGCGCTCGTAAAGGGGTGTGCTGCCCGATATGTCCGCGATCAGCACGGCTGCGGTCGTCATGGCGCAGGCATCTCCGGACGGCCCCGACGAGGGCCATGAGCCGAGCCTAGCAGATTCGGCCCGGCGGCCGAGGTGGAAATCGTCCGGATCGCGGCATCCGCCGCACCGGCACGCGACAATGGGGTTCCTGACATGCACGACTTCCTTCACAGATCGGCGCTGCTTTCGGCAGCGGTCGCCGCCCTCGGCCTCGCCGTACCCGCTGAGGCGCAGGAATCCAACGCCTGCCCGGTGGACGGCTGCGAGGTCGCGATCGCTTCGGCGGCGGCGGATGGCAGCGAACTCGCCCTGGTCTTCGAGGCCAATTTCCTGCCCGACATGTCCAAGAACCACATCCATGTCTGGTGGGGCGAGAACTTCACCGTCCGCCAGGTCAGCAACAACGCCGAGCCGACCTATGGCGTCGAACAGGGCGACTGGCACCCGACCGCCGATTATCCCGGCTATGTCACCACCGGCGCGGCATCGACCGAATTGCGCGGCGAGGCGGTGACGCTCTGCGTCTCGGCGGCCGACCGCAACCACGACATTCTCGACCCGGAGAAGGTCGCCTGCTACGATGCCGCGTCGCTCCTCCAGCAATGAGCGCAGATGGCCGTTCCCGACTATGTTGGGCGCTATGTGGTGCGGCGGGAGATCGCTCGCGGCGCCTTCGCGACGGTCACGCTCGCCTGGGATGAGGAACTCGAGTCCCAGGTCGCCATAAAGATCCTCGATTGCGGCGCGGACGGCCGCGGCGCGGATTTTCAGGCGCGCTTCATCGAGGAGGCGCGCCTGCTGCGCCGGATCCGGTCGCACAGCGTCATCGGCGTGCACGACGTCGGGCGCCTGCCGGACGGGCGCCCCTATATCGTCATGGATTTCGCCGATCTCGGCACCCTGACCCGCAAGGTCGCGGAGGCTGCCGTGCAGGGGCGCGACGGGCCGATGCGCGGGCTCGACCTCGACGGCACCATGGCGCTCGTGGACGCCATGGCCGACGGGCTGGCGGCGATCCACCGCGCGGGCGTGGTGCACCGCGACATCAAGCCCGACAACATCCTCTTCCAGAGCATGGGCAACCCGGCCCCGCGGCCCGGCGGCCACCTCGGCTCCGGGCCGGCGGACGCGCGCGCCGAGCGCATCATGATCGCCGATCTCGGCATCGCCAAGGATCTCGCCAAGCGCGGCGACACCATGACGCTGATCGGCGGGACGCCCGCCTTCCGCGCCCCCGAACAGCTCGACCGCGAGGCCCAGGTCACGCCCGCGGCGGATGTCTTCGCCGCCGCGGCGGTGCTCTGGTACGCGATCGCGGGCGAGCCGCCGCCGCCACCGGGCGAAACCGAAGCGGCGCTCGACCGGCTCCCCGAGGCCTGGCGGCCGCTCATGCGCGAGGCGCTGGCGCCGGTGCCGCAGGATCGCATCGAGACCATCGACTCGTTCCGCGCCGCGGCGCATGACGCCATGGCCCGGCTCGCCGCCTCCCGGCCGACGGAGGTGCTCGGGACCGAGGCCGCCCGCTCGGGCGCGGGCGCGAACGACGCCGCCTGCCCCTATCTCGGCCTCGGGGCCTTCCAGCCCGAAGACAGCGGCAAGTTCTTCGGGCGCGAGACCATGGTCGAGAACCTGCTCCAGCGCATGCGCGCCCAGCGTGTGCTCGTCATCGGCGGGCCCTCGGGCAGCGGCAAGTCCTCGCTGATCCGCGCCGGCCTCGTCGCTTCCCTGCGCGACGGCGCCATCCCCGGCAGCGAGCACTGGCAGATCGACGTCTTCACGCCGGGGCGCGACGCCCTGTCGGAGCTCTTCTTCCGGCTGCGGGGCGGGTCCACGGAAGCGGGCGCCGCGGGCATCGGCCTCGACGACTTCCTCGCCCGCCCGACGCTCGCCCGCCAGGTCGCGGCGGAAGGCGGCCGCGCTGCCGGCCGCGTGCTCGTGGTCGACCAGTTCGAGGAGCTCTTCACCCTCAACGGCCCCGGCCAGCGGCAGGGCTTCATCGATGCCCTGGCGGCGATCACCGATCCCTCCGACAGCGTCTTCCGCATCGTGCTCGCGATCCGGGCCGATTTCTATGCCGCCTGCGCCGCCCTGCCCTGGCTCGCCGAAGCCATCACCCACAACCAGATCCTCGTGGGGCCGATGAGCGCCCCGGAACTCCGCCGGGCGATCGTCGAGCCGGCGCGGGCCGCGGGCTATTACCTGGAGCGCAACCTCGTCGATGCCATCGTCGACGACGCCGGCGGCGAGGCGGGCTCGCTGCCGCTGATCTCCCATGCCCTGGTCGAGACCTGGGCGCGCCGCAAGGGCTCGACGCTGACGCTCGAAGGCTACCGCGGCACCGGCGGCGTCGCCGGCGCGATCCGCCAGACCGCCGACAGGGTCTTCGACGAGCGCTTCGACGACACCGAGCGCGCCACCGCCCGGCGGCTCCTGCTCAATCTCGTGACGCCCGGCGAGGGGACCTCCGATTCGCGCCGCATCCTCGACCGCGCCGAGCTCGACCGCGCCCAGGACGCCGATGCCCTGCACCGGGTGATCGAGCGGCTGACCGAAGCCCGGCTCCTGACCGTGGACGACCGCAGGGTGCAGATCGCCCACGAGGCGCTCCTGCGCTCCTGGCCGCGGCTGCGCGAGTGGATCGACGAATCCCGCGCGGATCTGCGCGTGCGCGTGCGCCTCGTCCAGCTCGCCGAGGACTGGATCGCCGGCGAGCGCGACCCCGACCTCCTGCTCCGCGGCGGCCGCCTGGTCTTCGCGCTCGAATGGCTGGAGAAGAACGCCGAGACCGCCGGGGCGCTCGAACGCGACTTCCTCGACGCCTCGGTGGAGGCGAGAGACCGGGCCGAGGCCGCCGCGGCCGCGGGCGAGGCCCGTGCCCGCCGCCGCCGCGCGGTGGCGATCGGCGCCCTCAGCCTGCTCGCCGCCGGCGCCACCGCCGCCTCCATCGTCGCCTTCACCGAATCCCGCCGCGCCCGGCTGAACGAAGGCATCGCGCAGGATGCGACCGCGGTCGCCACCGAGCGCTTCGCCAGCGCGCTCGGCGCGGTCTCGCTGGGGCTCGTGACCGAGGATCCGCTGCTGGCGCTCGAACTCGCGGCGCAATCCATGGGCCAGGCGGCCTCGCCCGCCGCCACCTTCGACGCACGCGCCGCCCTGGTCGCCGCGCGCCGGGTGCTCGCCGCCGGATCGCCCGTCCCCCTGGGCAGCGCCGTCGCCGCGGGCGATGCCCATTCGCTGGCGCTGAGCGCGGATGGCGCCTTCGCGGCGCTCGGCCGGCGCGACGGCACCGTGGCCATGCTCGACGCCCGCAGCCGCCAGCCCGTCGGCGACCAGGTCGAGGCCGGCATCGGCGGCATCGAGGATCTCGTCTTCACCCCCGACGGGGCCTCGCTGGTCGCCGTCGGCACGTCCGGCCAGCTGGTCCGCTGGCCCGTCGCGGAGGGGTCGCTGGGAATGCCCATGCCGATCGGCACGGCGGCGGACGTGCTCTGGGGCGCGGCCATCGACCCCGGCGGCGACGTGGTCGCCTCGGTCGGCGAGGAGGGCGCGATCCGGCTCTGGGACCTGCAGGGCGGCGAGACGGCGCAGAGCCCGCTGGCCCATCGCAGCGGCGACTTCACCAGCGTCGCCTTCAGCCCCGACGGCGAGGCGATCCTGGCCGGCGCCGGGTCGGGCGAGATCTTCGCCTGGCACTATCCCTCCGGCGGCCCGGTCTTCCCGCCGATCACCGAGGCGCATTCCAGCGACGTCTGGCAGCTCGCCTTCAGCCCCGCGGGCGACCTCTTCGCCACCGCCAGCAGCGACGGGACCTCGGCGCTGGCGAGCTTCCCCGGCGGCGAGCTGCTCGGAACCGCCTTCGCGCCCGGCGACCACGTCGCCGCGCTCGCCTTCGCCCCCGGTGGCGGCACGCTCTACGGGGGAACCTCCGGCGGCCGCCTCGCGGTCTGGGACGTCGCGGCGGGCGGGGCCGCCGGCGCCTCGCCCCCCGGCCACCAGGGCGCCGTGCTCGACCTCGCCGCTTCCGCCGACGGCCGGGACGCGGCGAGCCTCGGTGCCGACCAGCTGGTGCGCTTCTGGCGGCTCGACAGCGCCCCGCCGCTGGCCCTCACCCACCGGGTTCCGGGCGCGCGCGCCAAGAGCGTCGCGCTCGGGACCGGGCTCGTCGCCACCGGCGACGACAGCGGCGCGGTCACGCTCCGGGATGCCGGTGGCACGGCGCCGCCGCGGGTCTTCCACGGCCACGAGGACGCGGTCTGGGCGGTCGCGCTCTCGCCCGACGGATCGCTGCTCGCCAGCGCCGACCGCAGCGGACAGGTCCGGCTGCGCGAGACCGCCTCCGGCGCGGAGGTCGCCCATCTCGCCGCCGCCCCCGACGCGATCTGGTCGCTCGCCTTCCTGCCCGACGGCAAGGGGCTGCTGAGCGCCAGCGACACCACGCTGCGGCTCTGGGATCTCGACACCGGCGCGGAGCGGCGCAGCTTCGGCCCCTTCGCCGGCGCGATCACCCGCGCCGCGGTCTCCTCGGACGGCAGCCGCATCGCCGCGGCCCTCACCTCCGGACAGGTCGCGGTCTGGGACACCGCCACCGAATCCGCGCCCTTGCGGCTCATGGTGGACGACGACGTGATCTGGACCGTCGCCTTCAGCCCGAACGGCCGCTACCTCGTCGCCGGCTCGAGCGACGAGGTCGTCTCGGTCTGGGCGGCCGACACCGGCGCAAAGATGTCCGAATTCGCAGGCCATGCCGGCGGCGTCACCGACGCGATCGTGCTCGAGGACAACGTCACCATCGTCGCCGCCGACCGACGCGGCGGGCTGCATGTCTGGGATCTGCAATCGGGGCGGCGCATCGCGGATCTGCCGGGCGCCCACGGCGCCACGATCTGGCGGCTGGCCCGGCACCCCGACGGCACGCGCTTCGCCTCGGCCGGGGACGACGGCGCGGTGCGGCTCTGGGACATCCTCAGCGTGCCGCGGGCCTGCGAACTGGCGCGCGGGAGCTTCGACGCCGCGCGGCGGACCCGCTATCTCGGCGAGTCCGACGCGCCGGACGTCTGCGACGCGATGCCGGCCCCCTGAACGCACGAACGCGGCCACGAGGGCCGCATTCGTCACAACGGAACCGGGCACAATCACCTTCACGCACACACTCAACCCGTGTCGGCAAGCCTCAGAAATCGATCCGGAAAACGCTGCAGCGCCAGCGAGACGTCGACTTCGGGCAGCAGGCTCCGCAATTCCCCCACGATCGACCGGACATCGCCGAAGGGCGCGACGAGATCGACGATCCAGAGATCGGGGCCGCTGCGCCAGCCGTCCCCCTCGATGCGGCCGTCCCGCGCCAGCCCCGCCGCCCCGGCATCGAGCCAGGCCCAGGTCGCGAATCCCACCGGCATGCCGCGGCGGTGAAACACCCGCGCCTGCCCCAGCGACAGCGGGTGCAGCAGGTTGCGCTCGACCTCCTCGGGACCCCATCCGGCGTGGCTCGGCGACCGGCGCAGGAGCCACAGCATCTCGCCCATCTGGCGATACCGTTCCGCGGCCGCGGGTCCGGGACCATCTCCCTCGTAGAACCGATCCTCCGGCATTTCCGTCTCCCCTGCCACCATGCCCGCAGAAGACACCGAATCCTGAGCCCGCGCAGTGACGCCCGTCACAGCCGCGTGCTGAGAACGCGGCACGACGGCCCGTAAGGTACGGACGAGCAATGCCTACACGACGCAGACCGGAGTGACTTTCGAGCGAACCGATCCGGACCGAGCGATCAACCTTGATTGAACTTTGGTTAACGCGAGAGCGTTTATCAAACGATTCCAAGATGATAGCAAGATGCGCGCGCGCGCACATTCCCGGACCGGGTGCTCCGTCGGTCTGGAACGCCCCTAGAGCTCCGCCACCTCCGCCAGCGCCTCGGGATCGGCGATCACCACCACGCCGCCGTCGAGCCGCACCAGCCCCTCGTCGGCGAGTGCCCGGAGATGGCGGTTGACGTTCTCCCGCGCCAGGCCGGAGAACTCGCCCAGATCCGATTGCGACAGCGGCTCGGTGATCCGGATTGCCCCGCCGGATTCGGGACGTCCCCATTTGTCGGCGATCCGCATCAGGCAGCGCGCCAGCCGCGTGCGCGCCGCCACCTGCGTCTGGTCCTCGAACATCTCCGAGGCGTTGCGGGCCTTGGCGCAGAGCTCGGCGATCAGCCCCATCATCGCCTCGGGATTCTGGGCGAGGAAGCTCATCACCTCCGCACGCGGCAGGCTGACCAGGGTCACCGCGCCCGCCGCCGTGGCATCGGCGCTGCGGTCGAGGTTGTCGAGCACCGCGATCTCGCCCAGCACCTCCCCCGGCCCCATATGGGCGAGCACCGAACGCCGCCCGCCCAGCGCGGTGACGCTGACCTCCACGCGGCCCTCCTCGATCAGGTAGAGCGCCCGCCCCGGATCGCCGCGCAGGAAGATCGCCTCGCCGGCGCCGTATCGCCGGCGCGTGCCCCGCGCCAGCAGGCCCTCGCGCGCCGCGCGGTCGAGCAGGCCGAGCCATCCGCCCGGCGCAGCATCGCTCCGCCCGCCCACGGCCGGCGCCCGGTCAGGCCAGATCCGCCGGCAGCAAGGCCTCCGGCATGTTCTGGTAGCAGACCGGCCGCAGGAAGCGCCGGATCGAGAGCGTGCCCACCGAGGTCGCGCCGAAATTGGTCGAGGCCGGATAGGGACCGCCGTGCACCATCGCATCCGCCACCTCGACGCCCGTCGGGAAGCCGTTCGCGAGGATCCGCCCCGCCTTGCGCTCCAGCACCGGCAGGAGTGCCCGCGCCGCCTCGCCATCCTCCGCATCCATGTGCAGCGTGCAGGTGAGCTGCCCGTGCAGCGAGCGCGCGATCGCCTGCATCTCGTCGAAATCGGCGGCGCTGACCACCAGCCCGAGCGGCCCGAAGACTTCCTCGCCCAGCACCGCGTCGGCGAGCCAGTCGCGCCCCGTGGTCGCATAAAGATAGGGCGTCGCATTGCGCAGGTCGCAGGTCGAGGTCAGCACCTCGCGCACGCCCGAGGCGGCCGAGATCCGGTCGCGCCCGGCACGGAAGGCCGCCGCGATGCCGTCGGTCAGCATGGTCTGCGCCCCGACCGGCTCCAGCGCCGCCGCCGCGGCCTCGGCGAAGGCCCGCGCCTCGGGGCCGTCGATCACCACGGCGATGCCGGGATTGGTGCAGAACTGCCCCGCCCCCATGGTCAGCGACCCGGCCCAGCCCTTGGCGATCTCGGCGCCGCGCGCCTCGAGCGCCGCGGGCAGCAGAAACATCGGATTGACCGAGCCGAGCTCGCCGAAGAACGGGATCGGTTCGGGCCGCT